>JBGURX010000025.1:0-29955 GCA_045132235.1 Bacteroidales bacterium | reverse complement strand
AATAGGGGAGGACGGACTAAAAAACGTCCTCCTTTTATTATAAAATATTATGAATCAAGAAGTTTATAAACACATTGTCGAAACCATTCCCGCCCATGTGCAGTTGGTGGCCGTGTCGAAACTGAAGCCCGCCAGCGAGGTAATGGCCGCCTACGAGCTCGGACAACGCCATTTCGGCGAGAACTGGGCGCAGGAGCTCAAAGAGAAACACGAGCAGCTGCCCAAGGACATCCGTTGGCATTTCATCGGCCATCTGCAGACCAACAAAATCAAATACATCATTCCGTATGTACATCTGATTCATAGCATTGACAGTTTCCATCTTTTGCAGGAAGTGAACCGTCTGGCAGCGCGGCACGGGCGCGTGGTGGGCTGTCTGCTGCAGTTCCACGTGGCCACCGAAGAGACCAAATTCGGCTTTTCGATGGAGGAATGCCTGCAGATGCTGCAAAGTCCAGAGTTTTCTACTTTACATAATATTGAAATTTGCGGTGTGATGGGCATGGCCAGTCTGACCGACAACACCGAACAGATACACAGAGAGTTCCGCACGCTGCACAGCTATTTTGAACGGCTGAAAAAAGAATATTTCGCCGATTCCGCCGGTTTCAAGGAAATCTCGATGGGCATGACCGAAGATTATCCCATCGCCATCGAGGAAGGTTCCACCATGATCCGCGTCGGCAGCGCCATCTTCGGCGCGAGAAATTATGGGAACAATGGACAATGAACAATTGACAATTGACAATTAAAAATAAACAGGATAAATCAGCCCGTATGGTGCTGATTCATACAATTGTAGAGACGCGATTCATCGCGTCTCTACGAAAATTTCGGCGAGCGTATGCAAAGCCTACCTCTTACGTCTGAATAATCCTGTTGTTTTTATCCGTTTCCGAAATTATAAAAGGTGCCCAAAATATGGACGGCAGCGAAGCACACCGTCAGCGGCAATGGAGACCGCCCCAATTAGTCAACTACAAAGCCGGGCACAATCCATTACTCTGTAGTCCATCGCTAAATAAGGCGCGGCAAAAATACAACTTTTTCTTGAAATATCTCTGGTTTTGTTACGTTATCAAAAAAAAACGGTTATGAAAGAATTTTTTCAAAGACTCGAAAATGGCTATCTGCTATTTGATATTGTCTTTTTCGGAGGTCTGTTTTGGACTTTACAGACAAAGGAGGAAATGTATTTTGTCGTATTTTTCCTTTTTGCTGCTATTATATTATGTATTACCGTGTTTCACCTTGGAACAAAGGTAATTAACAATTCACATGAAGATGTTTGGGCAAAAGGAGAGGATGGGGCAGTGGTTTACAAAGTTCCCGCTGGGGGTTTCAAAAACCACGTTAACGGACTGAAAGTGAACGGCAGAGTTTACAAACTGCCTGACGGAGCACGCGCCATTGTCACCAAAAATGGTCATATTATCTTTCTTTCTATAATTGGACATTTTCTTTACAAATTGGGTTGCGGAGAACTTCGAAAAGCTCCAGATCCGACATGGATGCCGCTTTTTGATTCGCCACAAACTGAACAAAAACAATGTAGTTCATCACCTAAATTTGAGGAATTGGATACTGATCCCATCCACATGGCTTCTATGATGCCAGAAATTTCTTTGAAATGCCCGATAAAAATTCTTCCAACAAAAAATTGTGACGGATACGTGATAAAAGATGCAAGCGGTCACGAGTATTTCTTTTACCATACAGAAAAACAGCTCAATTTGTGATTGCGGATGCACGAGGTCGCTGCGTGCAACACCCGCGGCACGCTGGCAGTAAAATCGTGCTGGACAGCAAGTTTGCCGCGGAAAACCGGCTGGAGAATAGAAACAATATTTGTCCGATAATTTATATTATGTTAAGTAGTATGTTTAAAACCACTTATTTCCTACATCTTAAAACGAAAAAATAAATTATGCGGAAACTACGCGAGTCTCTCCCACTTGCGGAACCAGCTGCGAATCTTCAGGCCGATGACACCGAAAATCGCCTCTGAGAAAATTCCCTTGCTCATCTTGGAAGTACCCAACGTGCGGTCCTTGAAAATGATGGAAACTTCCTGAATCTTGAATTTCAGCTTCCACACATTGAATTTCATCTCAATCTGAAATCCATAGCCCACATGCTTGATTTTTGAAAAATCTATCGCGCGCAGCGTGCTGGCTTTATAGCACTTGAAACCTGCCGTGGTGTCGTGCACCGGAATGCGCGTGATCATGCGTACGTACGCCGAACCATAATACGACATCAGCAAGCGCGACATGGGCCAGTTCAGCACATTCACGCCATTGCAATAACGCGAACCAACGGCCAAATCCGCACCGTCTTCCGCACAAGCCTTGTACAAACGCTCCAGATCGTGCGGATCGTGCGAAAAATCGGCATCCATCTCAAATACATAGTCATACTGGTTCTCCAACGCCCACTTAAAGCCTGTAATATAGGCAGTTCCCAATCCCAACTTGCCTTTTCGCTCAATGATATGAAGGCGCTCAGGGTACTCCCCTATCAATTTTTTAACAATTTCCGCCGTGCCGTCCGGCGAATTGTCCTCAATAATCAATATATGATAATCACCTAAACCGAAAGTAACACGAATGATATTCTCGATATTTTCCTTTTCATTATAGGTAGGAATGATGACTAATTTTCTATCCATCTGATTTACTGAATTTTTTCTAAGATGATATATACGGGAAGATGGTCACTGTAGCCACCCAGATAGGTGCCGGCAGCAAAGGTACGCATCGGCGTGCCCTCGTAGGAACCGCTCTTGGTGAGCAGGAAATTGGCACGGAAAATGTTCACACCTGCATAACGGTACCCTTTTTGCGCATTGAGCAATCCGTACGAAATGATGATTTGGTCAATCACATTGGGCTCATCGCGATAGACATACGACCAAATGCCATCCATGTACAATTTATACATGGGGTTGAACAGCTGATTCAAGCCCGTGTCTTTGGCTTTCTTTTTGGCGCCCAGATATTCAATGATACTCTTGGCATCCGGATTGTCATTCAAGTCACCCATAATCATGATTTTAGCGGCGGGATTGGCCTGCATGATGGAGTCGGAAATGTGCTTGGAAAGCTCGGCAGCAGCAATACGCTTCGGCATGCTGCGTTTCTCTCCGCCAATCTTCGACGGCCAGTGGTTGACAATGATATGCACCGTATCCGTGCCATCAATCAATCCCTTCACCAACAGCTGGTCGCGGGTGCGGAACAAGGTGTCGTCGGTGTACAAACGGTAAGGCACCACATCCAGCACTGTGAAACGGTCTTTTTGATAGATGAGTGCCACATCCACGCCACGACGGTCGGGCGAGTCGTGATGCACCACACCGTAATTGAACGGCTTCAGGTTGGGATGATTCACCAAGTCCAGCATCACACGCTCATTCTCCACCTCTGAAACCCCCATCGCCACGCAGTTGCCATACTCCTTGGCCACCAGCGAAATGACTTTCGACATGTTGGCAAGTTTCTTTTCATAACGCTCTGCGGTCCACTGGTTTGCACCATTCGGAAGAAATTCGGCATCGTTGGTGAGCGGGTCATCAATGGTGTCGAAAAGGTTCTCCAGATTGTAAAAACCGATGGCGATACGGTTGTTGTCCTGTGCAAAGCCGGTAAAAGCCAGCAGCAGCGTGAGGGTGAGACAGAGAAGGCATTTTTTCAGCATGACGTGCTTTTTAATTATTGAGGGCTTCCGCACCGCTGACGATCTCTATCAACTCGTTGGTGATGGACGACTGGCGGGCGTTGTTGTACTTGAGTCTCAAATCCTTAAGAATTTCAGTGGCATTATCGGTGGCCTTGTGCATGGCAGTCATACGGGCACCGTGCTCTGAAGCGATGGAATCCAATAAAGTCTTGTATAGCTGCAGCTTCAAAATCTTGGGGATCAGCTCAGTAAGGATGCTCTCCTTGTCAGGCTCGAAGATGTAGTCGTGGTTGAGACCACTCCCCTCCCCTTTCGTATTTAACTCGCTGATAGGCAGATAGTTTTCCTTAACCAACTCTTGCGTAGCCTGGTTTACGAAACGGTTATAGACAATCTGCACGCTGTCGATTTTCTTCTCCTTGAAATCGCGCATAAGCTGTTCGCCCAGTGCGGCGATCTCCTCGAAGGAGGAGTTGTCCACGAGGGTTTCGTTCGACCATGTGATTTCGTGATGCTTGGCGAGCTGCTCCTTGGCTTTCTTGCCGATGCAGTAGAGCTGCACATTGCCGGCAGCGGCCTGCTGTGCATACTCCTCCCTGAGCATCGCCTCCACCTTCTTTACTATATTAGTATTAAAGGCACCGCAAAGTCCGCGGTTGGAGGAGATGACCACGATGGCGACGCGCTCCTCCCCTCTTTTCTGGAACAGGGGCATGGAGTCAAGGCTGTCGGAAGAGCCTGACAGGTTCTGCAGGATCTCGTTGAGCTTGTTGGAGTAAGGCCGCAGGTTGAGAATGGCCCCCTGTGCCTTCCTCAGCTTGGAGGCCGACACCATCTTCATCGCACTCGTGATTTTCTGAGTCGATTGGACGGAGGCTATTCTGACACGGATTTCTTTTAAACTTGCCATAATCTGTTACAATTCGTACTTTTTGACCACTTCGGCGCACACCGCTTCGAGTTCGGCAGTGAGCTCGTCGTTGATTTTGCCGCTCTTCAGCTCATCCAGCAGGGCCTGATGGCCTTCGCGCAGCGTGTTGAGGTATTCCGCCTCGAAGGTGGAGATGCGGTTGACGGGCACCTTCTGCAACAGCGCCTTCACACCGCAGTAGATGATGGCGATCTGCTCTTCCACTTTCAGCGGTGAGTACTGGGGCTGTTTCAGGATTTCCACGTTGCGCACACCTTTGTCGAGGGTCTTCTGCGTGGAGGCATCCACGTCGGAGCCGAACTTGGCGAACGACTCGAGCTCGCGGTACTGCGCCTGGTCGAGTTTCAAAGTACCGGCCACCTTCTTCATGGACTTGATCTGGGCGTTACCACCGACACGCGACACGGAGATACCGACGTTGATGGCGGGACGTATACCCGAGTTGAAGAGGGAGGTCTCCAAGTAAATCTGACCGTCGGTGATGGAAATCACGTTGGTGGGGATGTAAGCGGAAACGTCGCCTGCCTGCGTCTCGATAATCGGGAGAGCGGTGAGGGAACCGCCACCTTTGACCATCGGTTTCAGCACCGGCGGCAGGTCGTTCATCTGGGCTGCAATCTCATCAGACTCAATGATTTTGGCAGCTCTCTCCAGCAATCTGGAGTGCAAGTAGAACACATCGCCCGGATAAGCCTCACGTCCCGGCGGACGGCGGAGCAGCAGGGAGACTTCACGGTAGGCCACAGCCTGCTTCGAAAGGTCGTCGTAGATGATGAGGGCCGGACGTCCCGTGTCGCGGAAGTACTCGCCGATGGCGGCACCTGCGAAGGGAGCATAGAACTGCATGGCAGCGGTGTCGGAAGCGGTGGCGGCCACCACGATGGTGTACGGCATGGCGCCATGCTCCGTGAGGTTCTTCACGATGCTGGCCACCGTAGAACCCTTCTGTCCGACAGCTACATAAATACAATATACGGGGTTGCCCTCGTCGTAGAATTTCTTCTGGGTGATGATGGTGTCGATGGCGATGGCGGTCTTACCGGTCTGGCGGTCGCCGATGATCAACTCGCGCTGACCTCTACCGATCGGAATCATGGCATCCACAGCCTTGATACCGGTCTGGAGGGGCTCCTTCACCGGCTGGCGGAAGATGATACCGGGGGCCTTGCGCTCGAGGGGCATCTCGTAGAGGTCGCCCTCGACGGGACCTTTGCCGTCGATGGGGTCGCCCAGCGTGTTGATGACGCGGCCACAGAGGCCTTCTCCCACGCGGATGGAGGCGATACGGCCCGTGCGCTTGCACAGGTCGCCCTCGTTGAGGGATTTGGAATCACCCAGCAACACCACACCGACATTGTCCTCTTCCAAGTTGAGCACAATACCCATGATGTTGCCTTCTTCTTTCTCGAATACGACGAGCTCGCCCGACTGGGCGTTCTCAAGGCCATATACACGTGCGATACCGTCACCGACGATCAGCACGGTGCCGACCTCTGCCAGTTCAGCCTTCGCATCATAATTCTGCAGCTGCTGACGCAGGATCGCAGTTACTTCAGATGGTTTAATTTCTGCCATATCTATATTTTTTAACTAATTATCTTAAAAACTGGTTTGATAAATGTTGTGCGAGAACTCTGCACGCAACTTATTGATTTTCCCGATGATACTGCCGTCAAACAGGAAGTCGTCCACATGCACGATGACCCCGCCGATGATCTTGGGGTTCACCACCTTGTTGAGCAGGATGGTGGAATGGGTCTGCTCCTCCAACAGTTTCTTGATTTCCTCCATGAGGGCATCGTCCATGTCCACCGCCGTGGTAATCGTGGCGATTTTGATGTTGTGGCGGCGATAGTAAATCTGCACGAAATTCTCGAAAATATCTCCCAATGAGGGTTCTCTCCGCTTCTTCAAAATCAGCAGGAGGAACTGGAGCGTGATGTCGCTGACCTTGCCGTTGAACAGGGCGTTGAAAATCGCCTCCTTCTTTTCCGCCGGCATGATGGGGCTCTCAATGATGACGCGCAGCTCGCGGTTCTCGGCGAACACCTGACGGAGAAGCTTCATGTCGGCGAAGACATTCTCCTCGCAGTGCTGCTCAACGGAGAAATCGTACATGGCGGCTGCGTAGCGGCCTGATAACTTTGTCTTTTTCATCCCTCTCGCTGGTTAGTTGATGTTGATTTCTTTCAGACACTTGTCCACCAGCTCCTGCTGCTTCTCTTTCTGCGACAGCTCCTGCGTGAGAATCTTCTCGGCGATCTCGATGGACATCTTTCCGATTTCGTTCTTGATGTCGGTGATGGCCTTCATCTTCTCGTAGTGGATGGTCTTCTTAGCCTCGTCGATGAGGTTCTGTGCCTCACGGGCGGCCTTCTCCTTGGTGTCGTCGTACATCTTCTCGCTCATTTTACGCGCTTCTGAGAGGATGGCGTCGCGTTCTTCCTTGGCCTTCACCAGCAACGCCTCGTGTTCCGACTTGAGGTTCTTCATCTCTTCGCGGGCCTGTGCGGCGGCGTGCAGCTGGTCGTTGATCTTCTTTTCGCGTGAATCAATCGCCTTGATGATGATGGGCCATGCGAAAAAGCGCAGGATGAGCACGAGGATGCCGAATCCGATGAGCATCCAGAAAAGCAAACCAATTGAAGGAGTAATCAGTTCCATAGTGTTTTTGGTTTAGTTATTAGATGTTGAAAAAACGCGGCAAATATACGGAAAATATTCCGATTTTAAAGCCCAAAAGCGGATTTTTTTCGACATTTATTTACATCGAAAATAAACCCGCTTTCGAGAATTTTATAAAGAATTGATAAATACCGAATTACGGCTCGATGGTTTGGATGGCTCGCTCCACACGCCGCGCCGTTTCCAGCACGCCGATGGCGGAAATGATTTCGAAAAGGTCGGGACCTTTCGCCGCACCCACGAGGGCGATGCGGAAGCTGTTCATGATGGCGCCCATGTTGAGCTCATTGCTTTGCACATAGTCCATCACGAGGTCGTGCGCCTGCGTCTTGTCGAACGGCTGCACCGACTCCACCAACGCCATCATCTTGCGGAGATGCTCCGCCGTGCCGGGCTTCCATCTCTTCTTCACGGCCTGCGGATCGTACTCGGTGGGCGCGACAAAGAAATAGGAGGTCTGCTCCCAGAATTCGGGAATAAAATGCACTCTTTCGCGCATCAACTCCGCCACATACGACAGGAATTCAGGCTCGACCTTGACATTGTGCTTCGCCAGTTCCGCCTCAAACATGGGCAGCAAGCGCTCCATGGAGGCCATCTGGATGTACTGGTGGTTGAACCACTTGGCCTTCTCCAAGTTGAATTTGGCACCCGACTTGCTGATGTTTTCGATGGAAAAGAGCTTCACCAGCGTGTCCAAGTCCATGATTTCCTGCTCCGTGCCGGGGTTCCAGCCCAGCAGGGCCAGCATGTTGATGACCGCCTCGGGCAGATAGCCGCTCTCGCGGTAGCCCGACGAGATGTCGCCGCTCTTGGGGTCGGTCCACTGCAACGGGAACACGGGAAAACCAAGGCGGTCGCCGTCGCGCTTGCTGAGCTTGCCGTTGCCATCGGGTTTCAGCAGCAGCGGCAGGTGCGCGAAGGCCGGAGCCTCCCACCCAAAAGCCTTGTACAGCATGACATGCAACGGAGCCGACGGCAGCCATTCCTCGCCGCGAATCACGTGCGAAATTTCCATCGTGTGGTCGTCCACAATGTTGGCCAGATGGTAGGTCGGCATTCCATCAGACTTGTACAAAACCTTGTCATCCAACAAATTGGAGTTAATGGTCACCTCACCGCGAATCAAATCGTGTACGGTGATGTCCATGTCGGCGGGATATTTGAATCTCACCACGTATGGCTCGCCTGAAGCGATCTTGTTCTTCACTTCCTCTTCGCTCAGTGTCAGTGAATTGCAGAGAGAGTTCCGGGTGTTGGCATCATACTGGAAGGTTTTCTTTTCCGCCTCGGCCGCTTTCCGGCGGGCATCCAACGCCTCGGGGGTATCGAACGCGTAGTAAGCCCAGCCGTTCTCGATGAGATAGTCGGCGTACTGCTTATACATCGGCTTGCGTTCCGACTGCTTGTAGGGGCCGAAAGGACCGCCGATGCCCACGCCTTCGTCGAATTGAATGCCGAGCCAACGGAAGGCCTCGATGATGTACTCTTCCGCGCCGGGCACGAAACGGGTCTGGTCGGTGTCCTCGATACGGAGAATGAAATCGCCGCCGTTCTGCCTGGCAAACAGATAGTTATACAATGCTGTGCGCACACCGCCGATATGCAAGGGACCGGTGGGACTGGGCGCAAATCTTACTCTTACTTTCTTCATAATTTATCCTCTAAAAAAATCTAAAATCAGTTTCCGAATTTTTTCTCCAAACGCACTTCGTTGTAGATGAAAGTGATGACCTCTTTGGTATAGAGCGGGAAGTCGGCTTTCATCATCCAAGCATAGAAGGCGGGCTCGGTGCGGAACACCTCCTTGACACTCTGGCCTTTGTGCTTGCCAAAGTTGAAGACCTCTTCGTCCTTGTCATTCAGCACGATATGGGCAGCGAAATCGACGTTGCGGTGCACGCGGGTGAACTTGTCAAGGTCTTTCACGTTGGGGGTGACGGGACACGACACTTTGCCGTTGCGTTCCTCGTACTCCACGCCGGCGTAGCGGGCCACCTGCGCGTCGAGCACCTCGTAGGTGGCGCGGGTGTCGGCATTGGCGGAATGGGCGTTGACGAGGTCCTTGCCACAGTAGAACTTGTAGGCGGCAACAAGGTTGCGGGGCTCCATCTTATGGAAAATCTGCTGCACGTCAATGACGGAACGGTTGCGCATGTCGAAGCGTTTGCCGATGCGGAGGAACTCCTCGGCCAGCAGCGGGATGTCGAACTTGTTGGAGTTGAAGCCGGCGATGTCGCTGTCGTTGAAGAAGGCGAGCAGCTCGTCGGCCACCTGCGCGAAGGTGGGCTTGTCGGCCACGTCCTGATCGTAGATGCCATGGATGGCGGAGGTCTCTTCCGGAATGTGGCAGCCGGGGTTCAGGCGCAGGTTGCGTTCGTCTTCGCTGCCGTCGGGAAACACCTTGAGCAGGCAGATTTCCACGATTTTGTCCTTGCCGATGTTGAGTCCCGTGGTTTCCAGATCGAAGAAAATCAGCGGGCGGGTTAGCTGTAAATTCATATTAATTTTCGTTAATTGTTGTAATGTGATGATTCTGAAAAAAGGTTAAAGACCGAGGGTTTTGATACCTTGGTTGAAGCGGATGTCGC
Source organism: Bacteroidales bacterium (assembly GCA_045132235.1). Taxonomy (GTDB): domain Bacteria; phylum Bacteroidota; class Bacteroidia; order Bacteroidales; family WCHB1-69; genus UBA1756. Next base: position 20,067 of record JBGURX010000025.1, on the reverse strand, counting down.
GCGGGATGCCGGCGGCATTGATGCGGTCGAGATCCTGCTGGAGCTCAGGGGTGATGATGCCGTTCTTGGAACGGTAGCTGACAGCGGTGTCGAAGTCGCCTTCACCCTGTATCATCAGAATGTAGGAAGCCCACTGGGCGATGGCGATGCGGGCGGTCGAATAGTTGATGGTATAGATGCCATCTTCGCTACGGGTGAAGGCACCGAGTTTTTTCAATGTGTTGAAACACATCATATTGGCCTTTCCATGTGAACTGGCAGCACCGAAACGCACCGAGCGGAAAATGCCGCCGATGAAGGTGGTGATGGCATCCTCGACGGAGATGTTGGTGATTTCGCCCTGTTCAATCAAGTAGCACACAATGAAAAGACCCACGATGTCGGCCTTGGCCTCTTCCCATGAGGTTTTCTCGGTCTGGAGGGCGTCATCCACGGGACGGTGGTCGCTGACGGTCTCTTTGATGCCCAGACCGTGTGCCACCTCGTGGAAGGTGACGTTCCAGAAGAAAGCGTCAAACTTCATGTGTTTCTGCTGTTTGGGGTCGAGGACAACCTTGCCGATGGGGAGCATGATTTTTTCGAACTTGGCCTGCATGCTGTTGCGCAGCTGGAGACGGCGCGCGCCCTTCACGGCCTGCACGCGGTCGTCGTTGGGGAGGTTGATGGCGATGGTCTTGCTGCCCGAGTTGCAGTCGCCGGCATAGTAGATGGCATCGTACACGTTGAGGTCGGAAGAGGTGCCCGGCACAAAGGTCTTGTACTGCGGGTCACACGGCAGTTTTTTCTGTATTTCCGGCAGCATGGCGATGAACTTGGTAAGCTGCGCGCTGCGCAACTCATCCTTTACCAAAACAAACGCCTCATAGGAGGCCTTCGCCTCGTTGAGTTTGTCGTCGTAGTTCTCAATGGGACCGACCACGAAATCCAAGTGGCTGTCTTTCATATCCATCCATGCCAAATCACTGGCATAGTAGTCATCGGTCAGGAAGGCTTTCTTGCGTTCAATCAGGTAATTTTTCATGCCAGGATCTTCCGCAATGGCAATGGCTTGGTCGAGCAGGGCACACACCTTGTCGATTTCCTCTTTGTATTCATCATGATACCACACGGTCTTCAGGTTGCCATTGTCGTCGCGGCGCAGCACGGTGTACAGACTGCCCTTGTCGGGATTGTCATACGCTGAATACTCCTCAGGGGTGATGTCCTGCGGATAGTAGCGACAGGCATCCGGCTTCTCCCCCACTCCATCCACAAAGGGACGGTTGTCGTCCAATCTGTCCCACGGACCATAGTTTATCTTAATGTAATCCTTTACATAATTATCCTTAATTTTCTTAAAATCAGACACATCACCATAGGTCTGTTTCCAGAAAAGCTGATCCATGATGTCCGCAATCTGAATAAAAATAGGAATCAGTTTCTTGTCGTTGTCCGACAGCTTGGAGACATCGGTTTTCAGATCATAGTAGGCGTATTCGGCCACACGGGCTTTCACGTCAATGGGCTTGCCAGATTCGTTGTTTTGGGCAAACATGGCTGCTCCACAGGAGAACAGCAGGAGAAGGGAGATGGTTCTTTTCATTTTTTATAATTTATGATAATAATGATTTTTGCGGAAAAAGCGGATTGCGGGGTTTTAACTTGGGACCGATGATTTGCTGGGCATACGAGGCGATATTGATCAGGAAGTCCTGCGGAGTGGGGGCATCGTTTTTCGACTTCTTTCCTTCCGCATATATGCGATGGGTCAGATTCTCATTGAAATAGGGAAATTTCTTTTGAAAATCATTGATGAACAGCGAAGCGTCTTTATCCTTATCGGCAAAAACATACAGCAGGCAGGTGATGTCGGACAAATCCCATTTCTGGAGGTAATAGCCCGCGACATTGAGGGCATAGCATTTCTCATGTTCCTGACCGAGTTCGAAGATGTCGAGCTGGAGTGTCGAAACAGCGTCGGGGTTGAAATCCGTGGTGCAATTCTGCACCAATAGGATGGTGAGCTGTTTTCCCATACTGCTGCGGTCGATGTCGCTCGGCCCCATCATGTCGAATCTTGCGTATGCAAGGTGGAAATGCGCTTGCAGTGGATTCCCGATCTGGCAAAGGTCGGGCAGGGAAACTAGATTGCAGTGGCAAGAGTCCGCCACTTCCTTGCAAATTTCATGGAAAGGGGTATCGGTGTGTGTGCCCAACAGCTGATACTCCAGAGAATATCCGAGAGTATCCTTAGGCGACAAAGCGATGCCACTTGTTGTATTTCCCTGAGAATTAGGCATTTCTAATTATTTCCTATTTTTTGATAGATGCTGCAAAATTAAAAAAAAAATGCGAACTTTGCACTTTGAAAATCTGATTGCGATGAATTTGAAAAATTACCCCGAAATAATCGCCCAAGAGCTGGGTCTGCAGGTGAAACAGGTGGAGAATGTGCTGGAGCTTCTGGACTCGGGCGCGACGATTCCCTTTATCGCCCGCTACCGCAAAGAGGCCACCGACTCGCTCGACGAGGTGCAGATCGGCAACATCCGCGAGCGGCACATCCGGCTGGTGGAACTCGACAAGCGGCGGGCCGCCATCCTCGACTCCATCCGCGAGCAGGGCAAACTGACTGCGGAACTGGAAAAGCAGATTGAGGCGGCCGTCACCATGGCGGAGCTGGAAGACCTCTATCTCCCCTACCGCCCCAAGCGCAAGACCCGCGCCTCCGTGGCCAAAGAGAAAGGCTTGGAGCCGCTGGCGGCAGTGATCATGAGCCAGCGCGAGAACAACCTGATAGCCATCGCCCGTCAACATGTCAACCCAAAAAATGGCATAGAGACACCCGATGAAGCCCTCGCCGGCGCCCGCGACATCATCGCGGAGTGGATCTCCGAGGACCGCGCCGTGCGTGACAGACTGCGCCAGTTTTTTGCCAAAGAATCCATTCTTGTCACAAAAGTCATCAAAGGAAAAGAGAAAGAGGGCGAGAAATTCAGCGGATATTTCAACTTCAGTGAAAAAATATGCAAATCCCCTTCACACAGAATATTAGCTGCTTTCCGCGGCGAGGATGAGGGCGCGCTGCGTCTCTCCATCGCCCCTGACGAGAAGCGGGTGCTGCCCGGACTTCTGAAGCGTTATGTCAAGAGCCAGAACCTGTGCGGAGAGCAGGTTGCCCTTGCGGTCACCGACTCGTACAAGCGCCTGCTGCAGCCCCAGATGGAGACTGAGATGCGGAAGATGTTCAAGGAGAAAGCCGACCACGAGGCCATCAAGGTGTTTGTGGAGAACCTGCGGCAGCTGCTGCTCGCCCCGCCGCTCGGACAGAAGGTGGTGATGGCCATCGACCCGGGTTTTCGCACCGGCTGCAAAGTCGTGATTCTCAACAAACAAGGCAAGCTGCTGCACAACGAGACCATCTATCCCCACCCGCCCAAGCCGCAGTACCGGCTGGCCAGCGACAAGCTGAAGCGGATGGTGGAACAATACAAGGTGGAGGCCATCGCCATTGGCAACGGCACGGCAGGCCGCGAGACCGAGTATTTCATCAGCAAAATTCCTTTCGACCATCAGGTGCAGGCCGTGGTGGTGAACGAGAGCGGTGCCTCCATCTACTCCGCCTCGCAGATTGCCCGCGACGAGTTTCCCGACTACGACGTCACCGTGCGCGGAGCCGTCAGCATCGGGCGCAGACTGATGGACCCGCTCGCCGAACTGGTGAAAATAGACCCGAAATCCATTGGCGTGGGACAGTACCAACATGATGTGAACCAAACGCTTTTGCAGGAGAGCCTCGACACGACCGTGGAGAGCTGCGTCAACTATGTGGGCGTAGAGGTGAACACGGCCAGCAAGGAGCTGCTGGCGCGCGTGTCGGGCGTGGGCCCCGCACTGGCCAAGAACATTGTGACCTACCGCGACGAAAACGGTCCGTTCGCCTCCCGCGAAGAGCTGAAGAAAGTGCCCCGCTTCGGCGAGAAATCGTTCGAGCAGGCCGCCGGCTTCCTGCGCATCCATGGTGCTGCCAACCCGTTGGATGCCAGCGCTGTGCACCCTGAAAGCTACTCGGTGGTGGATGCCATGGCCCGCAACTGCAACTGCACCGTCACCGAGCTCATGCAGGATGAAAGCCGCCGCAACGCCATCGTGCTCACCGACTATGTAACCGACCGCGTGGGACTGCCCACCCTCAACGACATCATGCAGGAGCTGGCCAAGCCCGGCCGCGACCCGCGCACCCAATTCGATGTCTTCTCCTTCGACAAATCCATCCACTCCATCAACGACCTCACCGTCGGCATGGTGGTGCCCGGCATCATCACCAACATCACCAACTTCGGCTGCTTTGTCGATATCGGCGTGCATCAGGACGGACTCGTGCATGTGAGCCAGCTCACCGACCACTACGTCAGCAACCCCAACGAGGTGGTGCGCCTCAACCAGAAGGTGATGGTGAAAGTGACGGGTGTGGAAATCGACCGCAAACGCATCAGTCTTTCCATCAAAGACGCAAAATAAACTACAACAAACGCTGAACCATGGCATTGGACTATTTACAAACTCCTATTGAATTCCTCCGTGGCGTGGGGCCGCAGCGAGTGAAGGTGCTGCAACGTGAGTTCAACATCTTCACCTTCGGCGACCTGCTCTACAACTTCCCTTTCCGCCATGTAGATAAAGCCACCGTTTACAAAATCAGCGACATACAGCAGGAAGGCAACTACATGCAGTTCCGCGGCGACATCACCGGCTACCAGCTGCTCGGTGAAGGCCGCGCGAAACGCATCGCCGCACAGTTCACCGACGGCACCGGCACCATGGAGCTGGTGTGGTTCAGCACCAGCCGCTGGATTGAGGACATGCTCTCCAAAAGGAACCACAACGTGCTAATTTTTGGCAGACCAACCCTCTTCAACCACCGCTGGAGCATGTCGCATCCTGAAATCATCGACCCGAATGCAGAGCGCGGCGATGCGATCACCCAGCATTTCTTTCCCTTGTACAACACCTCCGAAAAAGCGAAAAAGTCGGGGTTGGACACCAAGGGCATGTCGAAGCTGACGGCCACGCTGCTGCTGGATTTACGCCATCATATCATTCCCGAAACGCTTTCGGAAGAGATTATCGCCAGCCACCACCTCATGCCGTTGAAGGAGGCCCTGTTTCAGATTCACTACCCTGAAAATCAGGAGGCGTTGCTGAAAGCCAACATCCGGCTGAAGTTCGACGAGCTTTTTTACACACAATTGAAACTGTTGAAACTCAAACTTTTGACGGAAAGAAAGTTCCGTGGCCACATCTTTGCACGGGTGGGTGAAAGTTTCAACTATTTCTATCATAACTGTCTGAAATTCGACTTGACCAACGCGCAGAAGCGTGTCATCAAGGAGATACGGGGCGACATGGGCAGCGGCCGCCAGATGAACCGCCTGCTGCAGGGCGATGTGGGCAGCGGCAAGACCATCACGGCGCTGCTGGTGATGCTGATTGCCAACGACAACGGCTTCCAATCGTGCCTGATGGCGCCGACCGAAATTCTGGCGCAGCAGCACTACGAAAACATCGCAAGACAGTTGTCGGGCATGAATGTGGGCGTGGCGCTGCTGACCGGCTCCACGAAAACCGCCGACCGCAAGGCGATTCACGAGGGGCTGATGGACGGCAGCATCCGGATTCTCATCGGCACGCACGCGCTGATAGAGAACGACGTGCAGTTCCAGAACCTCGGCTTGGCGGTGATTGACGAGCAGCACCGTTTCGGCGTGGAACAGCGCGCCAAGTTATGGAAAAAGAACACGATACCGCCGCACATCTTGGTGATGACCGCCACGCCGATACCGCGCACGCTGGCCATGACGGTTTACGGCGACTTGGATGTGTCGGTGATCGACGAGCTGCCGAAGGGTCGCAAGCCCATCATTACGAAGCACTTGTACGAGAAAGACCGCAACCGGATGTTCTATTTTCTGCGCCAGCAGGTGGATGCGGGACGGCAGGTGTTTGTGGTGTATCCGCTGATACAGGAGTCGGAAAAGATGGACCTGTTGGACCTGCAGGCGGGCTTCGAGGCCATGTCGCGGGCCTTTCCCCTGCCCCGCTATGCGGTGGGCATGGTGCATGGCAAGATGAAGAACGAGGTGAAGGACTTTGAGATGCAGCGATTCAGCCGCGGCGAGACCTGCATACTGGTGTCCACCACGGTGATCGAGGTGGGCATTGACATCCCGAATGCAACGGTGATGGTGATTGAGAATGCGGAGCGGTTCGGGCTGTCGCAGCTGCACCAGTTGCGCGGGCGTGTGGGGCGCGGCGGCGAGCAGTCGTACTGCATCCTCATGTCGGGGCAGAAGCTGAGCAGCGACGGCAAGCAGCGGCTCGACGCAATGGTGGCCACCACCGACGGCTTCGAAATTGCCAACTTCGATTTGAAACTGCGCGGTCCGGGCGACCTGCAGGGCACGCAGCAGAGCGGTGTGCTCGACTTCAAAATTGCTGATTTGGTGAAGGATGAAAAGCTGGTGGGCTACACCCGCGACTTGGCCAAGCGTATCTTGGAGGATGACCCCAACCTGACAAAACCGCAGAATCAGATTCTGGCGGCACAACTGCAGCGGCTGATGAAACGGGAGAAATTCTGGGGCATGATCAGCTAAAGCGCAACCCAACTATTCCTTGATGCTCTTGCGCGACACCGAACGGTTGTCGATAAAATTCTGCAAATCATCCTTATACGACGCACTGACAGGCAAAACCACGTTGTTGATGAGTTCCACTTCGCCACGGCGCACCGCAACAATCGAGTCCAGCGCGATAATATAGGAACGGTGGATGCGCATAAACTGGCTTTCCGGCAGCGACTCCGACATCAGCTTCACGCTCATGAAAGTCATGATAGCCTTGGCATCCTTGAAGTGGATGCGGATGTATTCGCTCATGGCCTCCACGTACAAGATTCTGTCAAACATCACCTTAACACTCTTGTTGTCGGCACGTACAAAGATGAAATTGCCTGTCTCCTGCGAGAAGGCAGCCGTCTGAGATGCCGCATTACGCCAATCAATGTACTGCTGCGCCTTCGTGACGGCCTTGAGGAAATCGTTGTATCCGTAAGGCTTCAGCAAATAGTCGATGGCATCCACTTTGAACCCCTCCACAGCATATTCCTCGTAGGCGGTGCTGAAGATGACCAAAGGCGGATCTTGCAAGTTCTTCACGAATGCCATCCCACTGATATCCGGCATGTTGATGTCAGTGATGATCAATTCTACGGAATTCATTTTCAAGAAAACAGCAGCTTCCTTAGCGGAGGCGAATGCTCCGGAAAGGCTCAGAAAAGGAGTCTTCTTGATATAGCCCGACAGTTGCTTCAGCGCAAGCGGTTCGTCGTCAATAGCGATGCATGTAATCATTGTGCAGGGATTATCAATTTTACAAAGTATTCATTTTCAGTATCTTCCACTTTATACTCATATTGTCCGGGATAAAGCAGGTCAAGTCTTTTCTTCAGGTTTTCGAGACCGAAACCAGTGGACTCTACCCTATGGTGTTCAAATTTGCTATTACGCACGTTACAGCAGACTTTACCATCATTCACATCCAATGAAAAATGGACATAAGAGGGATGTCCGTAAGAGATGCCATGCTTCATAGCATTCTCAACAAAGTTGACAAACAAAGCAGGAGCCACTTTTTCGCCGTGCAGTTCCTCCGGCACATCAAATTTCAGGTCAACATCATCCACGAAGCGCAGTTTCATCAGTTTGAAGTAAGCACGCAGCATCTCTATATCTTTGGCCAAATCCACACGTTCCTTGGAAGCCTCGTAGTACATGTAGCGCATGATCTTTGACAGCAAACGCACGGCTTCCTGCGCATCTTCCGTGTTCTCATCAATCAAGGCGTGAATGTTGTTCAGCGTATTCATGAGAAAGTGTGGGTTCAGCTGGTATTTCAGCAGGTTCAGCTCCAACTGCAATTTTGTCTTCGACATTTTCTCCCTCTCCCGTTCTATTATGAATGAAAAAGCGAACATGTTGTTGGAGGTGATCGTAAAAAATATCGTCAAACACATCAAGAAACAAACAATCCAACGCAGGATGGTGATACCTTTAATGTCAACATCCGGTGTGATGTGTGGACGTACCAGAAAACTCCAGACTAAAGAAATTACAAGAACGATTACAAAGGCTACTGTGGAATACTGCCGCATACGGCGTGTACGTATATAGGTCGGGAATAGCCAGCACTCCAACAACAGATAGACCAGCAAGTATGGCGTACAAGTCAGTAGTAAATGGGAATTGAAATAAACTATTTTCGACTCAATATTAAGATCCACACAAAAATAAAGAACCACAAAAATCATGAATGCCAGATTCAACAGATGCGCTAACAGCATCTTTCGTGATTTTTTCTTAAACATTAAAGGGATCATTTATTCTTAAAGTTATACTTTAAACCAATATAATAAACATTCTCAGGTTCAGATACTTGTATTTCATTATCTACACGTAAAAAGACCCCCATGGTGTGTCCATTCCCCACCTTGAAATTCAAGCCTGCAATAGTACGGAAATTATCGATAAAAATTTCATCTTTTTGATAAATTCTCAAGAAAAATTCTGTGGAGGCATAAATCGACATTTTAACGGAAGGAAAAGCGTATTCAAATTGCAGTCTTCCACGCAGATAGGTTTTGGGGTTGAATTTGTGGTACCCCCGCTGCATGTCGTAGAACGTGGACTGCACGCGTGCCCGCAAACTCAGCTTGAAATCGGAGAACTTCTCCGTGTAGGTAAGCGCGCCCATGATGCGGCCGCGATGCTCCGGTGTGCCGTAACGGTTGTAGAGCAGGTAGGAACCGCCCACCGACACCTTCAGCCGCTTTTTCTTCAGGAAAGAATATTCCAAGTCAGCGCCGATTTTCAGGCGGTTGAAAGAGGTAAAGTTATGGTTGAAACGACCTTCCCCTTCCAGTCCCAAATCCAGCCCTTTGGCCAGCTTCTGCTCAAAGCCCAGCTCCATGATGCCGCCAAAGTCGTGCGACTGTGCCCGCCCCGCCCATGGCAGCGCCAGCATCAGCAAAAGACACCAAATCGCAACTTTTTTTGGCATAACTTTCTAATTACAAACTATTTTGCAAATTCCTTCGGTTTCACAATCAAATCAATGGTGTTTTCGTAGTCGTAAATCGGGTCGTAATGGATTTTGATATAGGCCACATCGCGCAGAAAGTCGATATGTCCAACTTCCATCTTACGGATTTTCAAACCAGTACGATCTTCCAAATCGGCCTTGAGTTCTTCTTCCCTGCCGTGTTTCACCAACTCTATCTTGTCGTAAAGGATGATTTTTGCCGGAGCTTTTCTCGCGCCAAACAGCCCATCCACCACAGCAATAATGCCGATAAATAAAAGATTGATTATCAACAAATTGATATATCCGTGTGACATGGCCAGACCATTGATGACGGCAATGCCGATGGTAACGAACAGGTAGGTCATCTCGCGGATGGGCACCATCTCGGTACGGTAGCGTATCATGCCGAAAATGGCGAACAGGCCGAGGGCGAATCCCATGCCGAGGTTCACATTGTTCAGCAAAAACATCAGCAAAAACACGGTCACGCTGAAGAGCATGAAGGTGTAGTAGTAATCCTTGCGCTTGCTTTTGCGATAATAGAAGAAATGCACGATAATCCAGCATACAAGCAGGTTGAAGGCAAACAGAATGCCCAACGAAATCAGGCTGTCGGTCTGAATGAGCGGAATGCCCAAAACGTCATTCTCGGAGGCGATTTCTGTGAGGTCGCTGGAGATTTCTCTCGGGAGATCGGGGTCCCACCCTTCAGCTTGCAGTAATAAATTATTGAAAATCATATTGTTAAATATTAAAAACTCTATTAGAATGAAGTTTGTCGATATAGCGCAGCTTCTTTTTGAAGCGGTTCATTTTCACGTCAGGGTTGGTGAGCATGGTGCCGAGGCAGTACTTGCTGATGCGGTAGGGGTGGATGCGCATGTCGAGCAGAACGCTCTTGAAGAACGAGGGGATGTTGCCGTCCTGTTTCAGTTCAACAATCACAAGATGAGGCACTTCTGCACTCTTTTGGGTGTAACGGTTCCGGAAGTGGATGTCCATGTCAATGGTCAGTCTCTCCGTTTTTCCCATGTTCACCAAGGTGATGCGGTCGAATTCGTTCTCCACCTGCGGCACCAGCAGTTCAGGGGCATACCAGAGTTTTTTGGATACAAAGTCCCGAATTTCAGAATTTTCCAACATATTGCCGAAGTCTGTCAACGCCAGTTCCACCCGTTTTTTCTTGGTCCGTTTTTTGTTGTTTTTGGTCTTGATTTCGCAGAAAGCGGTGTCGGTATCACAATAGATGCGGGCGCGCAGCTTCTGCCGGTGGAGTTTGCCGGCGTGGTGCACGTGGTACATCTGCACGTCGGGAGTGTCGTAATAAAGGGTGTTGTAATGGGCGATGCGGCGGCCGGCGAGTTCCTGCACATAGAAGTGGCCGGTGAGTCGCGACAGAATATCGGGCAGCCGGTCGCGGTCCACCAGATACTTGGTGTCGATGCGGTTCATCAGCTTCACCGCCTTCATCTCCTCCAAGGAAATGGGCGGAAAAGATTGCAAGATGTCGGACAGCTCACCCATTCGGCATTATTCAAAAATATACTCAAACTCTCTCGTACTCACCAACTTGCCGTCTGGGTCGTAGTTGTACTGTTTCTTCTTGCTGCCGTCTTCGTAGTACTCGAACTTGCGGATGCGCACCACCTTGTTCTTGCTGTCGTACAGCACGTGCTTCACACAGTTGCCTTTGGCATCGTACTCGTATGTGATGCGCGACTTCTGACCATAATTGGCATACTCTATCTGCTCGATTTTCTGACCTTTGGCATTATACTTGGTCACCTCGTCCATGTAGCGGGTGCCGGTTTTGGCGGAGGTTTTCCACTCTTTCACGGTGACGGCTTTGCCGCTGGAGGTTTTACTTTGAGCAAAGAGCGCTGTAGAAAAAACGAGAAGGGTTATGAGGATAAGGGTTTTCTTCATCATTAAACATTAACAATAACTGTAAATAATTCTAAATCATACACTTGACCAGCCTCACTGACAGTAATGGTCTGGTACAGAGGCGAGGGCACTTCGTTAAGGTCCTCGGTGAAGGTATAGACCTCGTAGGTGCCGGGAAGAAGCTGCTGGAAGTAGTAGTAACCATCGGCTCCCACGCGCACATCGTCGAAGTGGTAAGGCTCCCCTACCCGCCGGATATACACGCGCTGCTCGTAGGCCCAGCCACTGCCGCGCGACGAGCCGTTGTGGTAGTAGTTGGCCCACACCTGTCCGCGCACCATCGAGGTGCCGTAGGCCTTGCCCTCGTGGGTGTAGAGGGTGGGCACCGTGACCGTTTCGCCGTTCTTCACGGTAACGGTCTCCGAAACAGCGATTTTCTCGCCCGTGGCAAGGGTGGAGTAAGCGAAGATGGTATAGGTGCCTTTTTTCAGATAGCGGAAGCAGTAGCTGCCGTCGGGACCCGTCTCCATGTCATCACCGTACAGCACTTCATCGCCATACACGATGAAGACATCCGTTTTGGCGCCGACAATCGTGTCGGTGGCGAGGTTATAGTTGTCGTTGTCATGAATCACGGTCATGACTTTGCCCTGTATGGTGGCGGTACCGCCCTCTCCCTCCTTGTTGCAGGAGCTGAAAAGAGCCAGCAAGGCCGTGATACAGAACACGAAATTGAGAATTTTCTTCATATCATAAAAAAATTGGGAGACGATATCTTATTGAAACGTCTCCCGTTGGTGAATTATTGTGCTGTGATGCTGGTGCCGCTGCCGGAGGTGGTGGCGCTGGCGCCGATGTACAACCCGTGCCAGTGGATGGTGCCGTTGATGGTGGGGTTGGTATAGAGCGTGTAGGTGCCGCTGGTGACTTCAGGGCTGGTGAAGATGAACGACGCGCTGCTGCCGCCGCCTCCCGGAGGTCTCAAACCGGCAGTGGAGGTCTGGAAGCCGCTGCCGCTCACTGCCTGATGGTTGAAGATCATCACGGGATTGCCGCCGCTGTTCTTGATGCAGTAACGGTTGCCGGTGGAGACGCTGCTGGTGGAGAGGGCTTTCTGACCGTTCATGTAAGTCGGACTGTCGAGCAGGGCCATGCCACCGCCGCCGCTGGAGGCCCTGAACGCCACGATGGTAGCGCCGTTGATTTGCAGGTGGCCTTGCGTGCCACCCATGCCGTCGCAGTTGGCGTCGATAGCTTCCTCGGTGCCGGCCGCGATGATGACGCCGCCGTTGTACTGCGAGTAGGAACCATTGCAGTCGATACCGTCGTTGCCGCGTGAATATGCCCATACATAGCCGCCGTTCACCTCGATGTGGTTGGCGCAGTTGATAGCGTCATCGTAGGCGTTGGCCTCCACGAAGCCGCCGTTGATATAGATGCCGTCCTTGCTCTCAATGGCCTCGCCGGTGGGGTCACCGGAGGTCTGGGCGCAGTAGGAAGAGACGTGTCCGCTGTGGATATAGATGTTGCCGATGCTCTTGAGGCCTTTGGGCAGGCCTTTCCAGTAGTCGGAACTGCTGCCACCGCCGCCAGGGAATCCTCCTCCTCCGCCTCCGCTGCTCGCGTTCACCGGAGCACCGGAAGTCATGATGTCGATGTCGATGAGCTCATTGTCGCCGCCCTGCACACCAATAGTGGTGATGCCTTCAACCTTAATGCCAGTGCCACCGGTACCGGTGCTCTGGCAGTTGATGACACCCGCCGTCACGGTAAAGTTGCCGTCGCTCTTGATGCAGCTGGGGGCATAGCCGTCGGTGCAGCTGGTGCCGCTGCCGACCACTGTGGCGCCCGCACCAGCCGTCGAGAGGGTGAGGGTGCCGCCGCCGATGGTCATGTTGCCGTCGGAGGAGAGGCATTTTGCCCCGCGTGATGCGGAAGTACAGGTGGCATTGATAATGCCGCCGTTGACCGTCAGCGTGCCGCCCGACTTGATGGCGATGCTGTTGGAGGCGGACTGGTTGGCGACGACGGTGGCACCGCTCACGTTGGCCGTGAGGTCACCGCCTTCAATAATTACCGCAATGTCGGACTTGATGCCCTTGCTGGCTTGTCCGGAAACGGTCAGGGTGATGTCGCCGTCGTTCACGGTGATGGTATTGTCGGCAGAGATGCCTTTGCTATCCGTGCCAGAAGCCGTGAAGGTGAGGGTTCCGCCGTTGATGGTGACGTTGCCGTCGGTGGAAAAGCCCTTGCTGTCGGTGCCGGAGGCAGTGAGCTGCATGACCGTGTTGCCGGTCTGGCTGTTGATCTCAATATCGCCGTTGCTCTTGATGCAGGCTGCGGAATAGGAGTCGCTTTGGTTGCTGGTATTGGTGTAGGTGCCGCCTGCGCCAGCCACCGACAGGTTGACATTGCCGCCGTTGACCACCACGCGTCCGTCGGCGTTGATGCCCTTGCCGCCCGTTGCCGCGCTGCTCATGGTGACGGTCAGGTTGGCACCGCCATTGATGTTGACATTGCCGTCGCTCTTCAGACCCGTGCAGTGCGACGGGTCGTTGTCGGTGACAACCGTAGCACCAGAGCCGTTGATGGTGATGGTACCGCCGTCGAGGTTAATGTTCTGTCCGGCCTTGATACCCTTGCTCTGACCGCCCGAAAGCGTCATGTTGACGGTGCCGCCGGAGATGGTGAAGGTGCTGTCGCAGGTGATACCCTTGCCGTCGGCCTGGGCCACGTTGACGGTGATGGTGCCGCCGCCGATCTCCACGAAACCGCGGTCGCCGTCGATGCCGGTCTTGGCGTTGTCAACCTCCACGCTGCCGGTGTACATCTGGAAATAGTCGCCGTGCAAACCGTCGGTAACTGCGTTATTGACCTTGATGTTACCACTGAGAATGCGGATATAGTCGTTGCTGAAGATGCCGTGTTTGACGTTGCCGTTGACGTTGAGGGTGCCGTTGCCGGAAAAGACAATCTGGCCTTCGCTGTCGAAAGCCGCCTTGTGGGTGGTGGCATCGCCGCCGTCGGCCAGCGTGCTGGTATTCTCCAAGGTGACCGAAATCTTCACGTCGTCGATAATCTTGATGGCTGCGCCGGTGGGGTTGGTGATGCTCACGCCGTGCAGGATCATGTTAAGGCGGTGGTCGCTATGGATGAGCAGCGAGCCATCGGTGGTGGAGCCTGACAGGTAGTAGATGATGTCCTGTGTGCCGGAAGCGGCGTTCACGGTCACATCCGCACCGTTGGTGGTAATGGTCACGCCACGGTCTGCCCATGGGTTGATGACCGACACATTGTTGCCGTTGTAGGTGATGTAGATAATCTCTCCCGTGTCGATTTCAACATCCTCGTTGGCAAAGACAATGCTGTCGATGCCGATGACGGGAAATTGGAAATTGGTTTCTCCAATATTGTTATGAACGATGGAAAGATTGTTCACAAAACTGACACTATCAATATTCTGAATCAGCTGCGAGTGAACGGGGGATGTTCCATGATAAAAAATGATGCGTTCCTGAGCAGAAACGGTGCCCGCTGCGAAAATCAGGGCGAAAAGGAGGGTTAATACTTTCTTCATGGCTTAGAGTTTTGAGAATTTGTAATTCTGATTATTGATGCGGATGATGTACATTCCCTTTGCCAACGAACTCACATTCAGGCTTTCGGAAGTGTTCATCTGCTCCGACAGCAGCAGCTGGCCGTTCATGGTATAGACCGACACCGTCACCTCCTGATTTTCTTTGCAAGAGAAGAAAAGTTTGTCGGAGGTGGGGTTGGGATAAACGAAAATGGCATCTTCGCCCCACTCGCTGATATTGTCAAGCGGTGTAGTGATGGCGGCCAATTCCAAACGATGCACCGTGTTGGTGGGAATCGAAGTTTCCACACCGCTCTGGTCAATGATGAGATTACCATTGGAGAAATAGAACTTGGTCACATTCTCAAAAGTGGTGTTGGATTGCGAAGTACTGTACACCACAGTGACATCGGTGGTTTGAATCACAGACTGTGCGGATAGCTTTCCCACCCACAAAAGGCTCAGGAAGGCCAACCCGACTGCAAAAATTTTACCTTTCATTTCTATAAATTTGATGAATAAATTATCATTTATTTTTAGCGGGCAAAAATACACATTATTATTTTTTATAAGATTATCACTTAGAGAAAATATTTGTCAAAAAGTAGTTTCTTTCTTTTATTTCAAAAAAAAATTGTATCTTTGCAATCTCAAAAAGTATTGAAAAAACAATGGATAACACGCAGGATGTTTTAATGTTGGATAATGACAAAATTGTCGAAATGGGTGTATCTGTCTTTGAGGTGACGGATTTTCCTGTACACAAAACCCCCTTTATCTCGCCTCATTATATCATTTCGGTTTGTCACAGCGGCAGCATAGATGTGGAATACGACTCCGCCGCCGCTCGATTTCTGCCACACGACCTCGCTGTCATCTACCCCCAGCATACTTTGATTGCCCACCAGGTGAGTCCCGACTACCGCGCCACGCTAATCGCCGTTTCGGCAGACATGTACGCCAAGATGGGAAGACTCAACTTCAGCGGCAACCGCTTCATTTACGAACATCTTCCGCATTTTCATCTCACTGATGATCAATACGATGACATTCTGTCTTATGTTGACACCATCCGTCGCATCACCCGCCTTGACCTGAAGAGCAGGGAGGACATCGTGGTAAGTTCCATCTACATCTTGTCGCAGATTGTGGATTTTTACCACGACATCACCGTCGGCAATGCCGGACATGCCAGCAAAAAAAGTTTGAGTCACCGATTCTACAATGCCATCATCGAGAACTGCCAGCAGCACAGGGATGTGCAGTTTTACGCCCGTCTGTTCCACCTCACGCCCAAGTATTTCAGCAAGGTGGTGCAGCAGGAAACGGGGCATACCGCCGGCTATTGGATCCAGCACTACGTGGTGCTGCGCGCCAAGCAGATCCTCACCTACGAGCCCGACGCCACCGTGCAGTCCATCGCCGACCGTTTCGGCTTTCCCGACCAAGCCTCCTTCTGCCGCTACTTCAAACGCGGCACAGGGCTTTCGCCATCGCAGTATCGCGCGACGCTATAACTACCGCACCAGCACCTCGTCGCAGAAGATCCAGCAGGGCTGCCCCACTCCGCGATGCCATTCCGGATTCACCCGCAACGACTCGGCCACCACGCGCACATAACGTCCGCGCACACCGCCAGCGGCAATCTTGAACGGCACAATCTTGCACTCGGTAAGCCGCTCGCCATTTTGGTAGCCCACCTCCCCCACTTCGGTCCAATCCACTTGGTTGTCAGACACATAGCAAATCACCCGTTTGGGGGCAAATATCCATGAAAGCGGGTAAAAGAGGAAGTCGGCGCGCACCTCCTGCACGGGTTTCCGCTTCCCGAGGTCGACGACCACATCCATGTCGTGGCCCCAGAAGCCCAGCCAGTCGGCGCGGTAGTCCATCATGCCCATCCGGCCATCAGTCAGCGCTTTCGGACCGCCCACGTCGTATAGGCTGCTCCATTCGGTGGAGCAGGTCACCGGCCGCCCGGCGGCAAGATTCTGCATGGTGTTTTTCTCCCAATAATTCGTGATGTTGTCATAAAACTGCTGCGGTGTATAGGTGGCTTCATCTAAATATTTAATACCCAATTTATTGCAGCTAATGACAAATTCTTCCAACATATAACGATACTCCTCTCGTACACTTTTTCTTCCCTTATCATCAACTTCAAAAAACGATAATTCTGGAAAACACTCATGGCTAATGAGGTCTATCAAAGCAAATTCAAGCGGAAGTGCCCATAATACTGCACGCTCGTCATATATCTGACTTTGCTCAATCATGCATCCTTCAAATGGTTGCGTTTTCAAAACATCCATCATCCAATTCAGATAGTCCATGATTTTATCATAAGACAGATATCCTTCCACCGCATCGATGGGATAGCCATAGATGTTGAGCTTTTGCTTGGAATCCAGCAGTGCCTTTTGCATCTCATCATAATATTGTGTGATGAAAGGTGTGCGCTTCGGACCATAATAAGCATCGAAGAAACGCTGACGCAGACTGTCGGTGTTGATATCTGGATTCCATAAGAGATGGGCAAGCAAATAGGTGCGCCACTCGTGGCTCTCGGTAACGTTCTGGTTGGATCCCTGCTCAAACACCATCGGGATGCGGTGGTCTCTGAAATTCTGCAAGTTGGGCTGCAGGACTTGAAAATTCGGGAACGGGTCGAGGAAATTGCGGAACTGCACCACATAGTCCCACAGGAAGATATTGTCGGTGAGGGCGGCCCATGCCTCCAAATCGTGTTGGAACGAGCGCTCGCCCGTTTCGGTGGCGATGGGGTACGTACGCTGGCACTCGATAGAGCAGAGCATGATGTTCACATTCTTGTTGGGCCGGATGTTGGCGGGAGCATGGCGGGTTTGCTGGTAAGCCAGCGTGGAGATGGTTTTGTCGGGAAACCGTTCCGCCACTTGGTTCACGAACCAGATCATCGTGCCGGAGGGACCGCCGTACAGCGAATCGAGGTGGCGGCAGTGCTCGCAGGTGCAGGAGCTTTCGTTATCGTTCTGCGACACCGACCAGATGGCCTTGTCGGGCTCGGCCTTCATGCGCTGTTCCAAATTCCGGCACAGCTCTTCCAACACTTCGGGGTTGCTCAGGCAGAGCTGACCGTCGCGCACACGCTGGCCGTACATCTCAGAGAACCACTCAGGATGGGTGTCGAAGTAGGTCTCCACCGGTATCAAGTCTTTGAAAGTGTGTACAAAAAGTCCCCACTCACGGTTGAAGTCGCGGCGGGTGTGCAGCTTGTGCCAGCGGGCGTACTGCGGGTCGAGGTTGGGAATCAGGTGAAGGGTTTCGCGGTAGCGGAAGGCTGGATTCTGAAGGTCGTTGAGCGTGAGTGTCAGTGTGTCGGGCAGCGGGTCGTAGTGCATGCTGTGGTCGCAAACGTAGGTGCATCCAAAATGGTTCTCCATCAGGTGATACACGCCGTAGTAATGCGCCATGGTATCTTTTTCATTTCCTAAAATAAAAAGAACAGAGTCATCGGTGTAGAGCAGAAATCCATCTTTTTCAATTTTATTAAAATATTGATTATAAAGATTTTCTGACAAAATATTCCGTCCGATGGAGATCGCCTTCCCTCCCCTATACTCTGTGTCGGGAAGGATGACGCAGTGGCATTGCAGCGTGCGTTGCAGCAGCTGTTGCAACTCAACCGCCACCGGCTTCAGTTCAGGTTGTGAGGCGGGATAAACGATGGAACAGTCGTGGCTGTTGCGCACGAACGTAACGGGCTGCTGAGCCTTTCCACCTCCCACGAGGGTCAGGACCAGCAGAAGCGTCAGAAGGTAATGTTTCGCCATAGAAACTATTTGTTGCAGATATACTCGTCGATGGCGGCGGCAGCTTTCTTGCCGGCTCCCATGGCGAGGATGACGGTAGCGGCACCGCTCACGGCATCGCCGCCTGCGAACACGCCCTTGCGGGTGGTGCGGCCCACCTCATCGGCTTCGAGGCAGCCCTTGCGGTTGGTAGCCAGTCCGTCGGTAGTGCTGCTAATCAGCGGGTTGGGTGATGTACCCAGTGCCATGATGACCATGTCCACGTCGAGGGTGAACTCGCTGCCGGGAATCACCTCGGGGCGGCGGCGGCCAGAGGCGTCGGGCTCGCCGAGCTGCATGCGCACGCAGTCCATCGCCTTCACCCAGCCCTCTTCGTTGCCCACAATCTGCACCGGGTTGCAGAGCAGGTTGAAGACAATGCCCTCCTCTTTGGCGTGATGCACCTCTTCGGCACGGGCGGGCAGCTCGGCCTCGGAACGGCGATAAACGATATGCACGTCGGCGCCAAGACGCAGTGCGGTACGGGCGGCATCCATGGCCACATTGCCGCCACCCACCACGGCCACCTTGCGCCCCACAAAGTTGGGCGTGTCGAAGCCTTCACGGTAGGCGAACAGCAGGTTGTTGCGCGTCAGGAACTCGTTGGCGGAAACCACGCCGCAGAGGTTCTCGCCGGGGATGCCCATGAAGTTGGGCAGTCCGGCACCGCTGCCGACGAACACCGCCTCGAAGCCCTCCTTTTCCAGCAGGTCGTCGATGGAGACGGTGCGGCCGATGACCACGTCACGCTCAAATTGGGCGCCCATCTTGCGGAGATTCTCCACTTCGTATTTCACGACCGTCTCTTTGGGCAGACGGAAGGAAGGAATACCATATACCAACACGCCGCCGAGTTCGTGCAAAGCCTCGAAAACGGTAACGTCGTAGCCCTTGCCCAGCAGCTCTTTGGCGCAGGTGATGCCCGAGGGACCGCTGCCGATGACAGCCACCTTATGGCCGTTCTTCGGGGCGCATTCCGCCAGCTGGAGCTGGTGGGTGCGGGCGTAGTCGCCTACAAAGCGCTCGAGTTTGCCGATGGCGATCGGTTCGAACTTGTTGCCCATCACGCACTTGCCCTCGCACTGGCTCTCCTGCGGGCACACACGGCCACACACGGCCGGCAGCGCGGAGTCGCGGCTGATGATGCGGGCCGCCTCCTCGATGTCGCCGATGGCGATCTGGTGGATGAAGGCGGGGATGTTGATGTTGACGGGGCAGCCCTGCACACACTGCGGGTTCTTGCAGTTGAGGCAGCGGCGGGCCTCCACCACGGCCTCGTCGGCATCGTAGCCGAGACAAACCTCGTCGAAGTTGGTGGCGCGCACCTTGGGATCCTGCTCGCGCACCGGCACCCGCCGTTTCTTGTCGGGCACCTCTTCGGTGACGCCGCCGATATGGCACACATGCCCTTCCGCACGCTCCTCAGCCTCCAGCTGCTTGCGGGTGGTTACATTATTATACATGGCCTGACGCTTCATCGCCTGGTTGAAATCCACCAGTGCGGCGTCGAACTCGGGACCGTCCACGCAGGTAAACTTGGTCTCGCCGCCCACATTCACACGGCAAGCACCGCACATGCCGGTGCCGTCCACCATCAGCGCGTTGAGGCTGACGGTGCAGCGGATGCCGTACTCCTGCGCCACGGCGGCCACA
>JBGURX010000024.1:0-48970 GCA_045132235.1 Bacteroidales bacterium | reverse complement strand
GCGGATGGCCGACTCGGTGAAGCCGCTGAATTCGCAGTTGCGGAGGGTTACCTCGCAGCCGGTCAGGAAGAGGCTTTTCCCGTTTTCAAAGGCGATGCTGCGGACGGTTCCGTGCGAGCCTTCTTCAAACCGCCACTCGTAGGCGGATGCTGTTGCGCTGTCCAGTTCGGCAGCCACCGTCAGCAGGTCGTTCCGTTCATCGCACAGCAGGGTGCCTTGCACGGTGAATGTCAGACCATTGTGGAAGATTACTGCTTGCAGGGTGTCTTCCAACTGCAGGGTGTCGGGTGCGGTAAGGGTGAAGTCTTCATACAGGTGATAAACGCCCGGCGCGGTACATACCACTGCTTCCGGATGGCTGGCGGTGAAGTCCGACAGCGTATAGCGGGCTCCTGTGCCGTCGGTTACAATCTGTGCTTTTCCTTGTAAAATTGTCAAAGCAATGATAAACAATAAGATAAAGCTTCTTTTCATACGGCTGGATGGATTTTTTTGAAAGGGCAAAATTACTCATTTTTTCAAAAATGCGTATCTTTGCAACCGAAAATTTCACCACACACGTGATGAACAAGGATATCCTTAAACTCGCCATTCCCAGCATCTTAGCCAATATCACCATCCCGTTGGTCGGTTTGGTGGATGTGGCCATCATCGGACACATTTCCGATGCGACGGCCATTGGTGGCATTGCCATCGGCACGCTGCTGTTCGACCTGCTGTACTGGAATTTCGGTTTCCTGCGTGTGGGCACCAGCGGACTCACTGCCCAGGCTTTCGGCGCCAAGGATGACCGGCTGGCGGTGGGCATCTTCCGCCAGAACCTGCTGCTGGCGGGCTTTTCCACCCTGCTGGTATGGGCTATCCAATGGCTCTTCCTGATGGTTGCGCTCAAGTGCATTCCCTGCACGCCGGAGGTGGCCGACTTCGCCAGCCGCTATTTCTACATCCGCATCTGGGCGGCACCCGCCACCCTCGGACTCATGGTCTTCAAAGGCTGGTTCATCGGGATGCAGAACACCGTGGCCCCAATGGTTTGCGACATTGTGGTCAATGTGGTGAACATGGTGGCCAGCTATGTGCTGGCGTTGCACACGCCGCTCGGCATGCTGGGTGTGGCGCACGGCACGGTCATCGCCCAGTATGTAGGCTTGTTGACGGCGGTGGCCTTCTTGCTCATCCGTTATGGCAAAATGATGAAAGCTCATCTCTTTGAGCCCAAGATATTTAACAATATGGAGAAGGTGGCGCGGCTGGCGGGCAACCTGTTCATCCGCTCCGTCGGTTTCATGGTGATTTATGTGGGTTTCACGGCCATCGCTTCCAATTATGGCGACGTACAGCTGGCCGTAAGTTCCATCATGATGAAGCTGTTCATGCTCTTCTCCTATTTCGTGGATGGTTTTGCTTACGCGGGCGAGGCGCTCACGGGCCGTTTTATCGGCGAGCGCAATGCCGACCGGCTGCATCAGGCGGTGCGCGTCCTGTTTTTGTGGTGCGTCGGCGTGGGATTGGCTTTTACGGTGATTTATGCTGCGGCCGGCGAGGGGTCGGTCAGAGTCGTGACGGACAACGAGCCGGTGATAGCGGCCTCACATCCGTTCCTGCCGTGGCTGATTGCCATGCCGCTCATCAGCTGCCTGGCCTTCATGTGGGATGGCATCTATATCGGGGCGGCAGCGGGCAAGGAGGTGCGCAACTGCATGTTGTGGGCGGCGTTGGGATTTGTTTTGGGATACCTGTGCTGTTATAAATTCATTGGCATACAGGCACTTTATGTGGGATATTTCGTCCATCTGCTGGTGCGTACTTTGTATCTCTCTCTTTTATGGAAAAAGACAAAAGCTAAGGCACTTTCTATTGCTTGAAAAAAATTTAATATGAAGATCCATTTCGACAACGACTATATGGCCGGCGCGCATCCTGAAGTGATGCGTCGACTGGTGGAAACCAATCTGGAATGCTCGATTGGGTATGGTTTGGATGACTACAGCGAGGCCGCCCGCGAGTTGATCCGGCAGGCCTGCAACGCCCCGCACGCCCTCGTGCAGTTCCTGGTGGGCGGCACCCAGACCAACGCCACCGTCATCGATGCGCTGCTCCGCCGGCACGAGGGCGTGCTCGCTGCCACGACCGCACATGTCAACGTGCACGAAAGCGGCGCCATAGAGCATAGCGGCCACAAGGTGCTCACCCTGCCCTCACACCATGGGAAGGTGGCCCTCAGCGATGTGGAGGAGTATGTCACAACATTCTATCAGGATGATACTTACGAACATATGGTGGCGCCCGGCATGCTGTACATCACGCAGCCCACGGAGCTCGGCACTCTGTACAGTCTGTCGGAACTGGAGGCGCTGAGCCGCTTCTGCCACGCGCACCACATCCCGCTCTACCTCGACGGCGCCCGCCTCGGTTATGCACTGGCATCTCCCGCTGCCGACTTCACCTTGGCTGACATTGCCCGCCTCTGCGATGTGTTTTACATTGGCGGCACCAAGTGCGGCTGTATGTTTGGCGAGGCGGTGGTGGCCCCTGATCCGGAGCGGCTGCCCCACTTCTTTCCGTTGGTGAAGCAACATGGCGCGCTGCTCGCTAAAGGCCGTCTGCAAGGGGTGCAGTTCGCCACCCTTTTCACCGACAACCTGTACGTGAGTATCGCCCGTCAGGCGGTGGATTTGGCCTTGCAACTTCGGAACACCTTTGAGGAGCTGGGCTACACGGTGGCGGTGGATTCTCCCACCAACCAGCAGTTCTTCACCCTTCCCAACACACTGATTGACCAATTGCTGGAAGTGGCCACCTTCGAGTATTGGGGACCGCGCGGCGAAACCGAGAGTACGGTACGGTTCGTCACCAGCTGGGCCACACAGCCCGAAGAGGTGAGGGGATTTATCGGGAAGCTGAAAGCTTTTTAAATAGCAGGTTTATTTGTGCTCTCATTAAATGTATTTACGCAGATTGGAGAATTATTATTGCTAAATTATTATTAATTATTTTCATATAAAGAAGTGAAATTATTGTAATGTTTTGATATTCAGTGTGAAATTATTTTATAAAAAGTCTTTATTTTGATAGATAATTTAATATCTTTGCGCTAACTATGGAAACAATCAAGGCAATCATTGAAGTTGGGCGCGATGGCTTGTTCGCCATCCATGCCAGAAACGAAAAATATAACTGTATGTTTCTTGGATGCGGAGGCTCTGAAGAAGAGGCGAAAGAGGATTTCTTTGAATGTCGTGATGAAATGAATGAACTTGCCATTCAATCGGGAAACCCACTTCCGGAATTTGAGTTTGAGTTTGCCTATGATACCGCCAGTTTTCTTCGCTATTATGGTGACACTCTTACACTTACAGGTCTTCAAAAGATTACTGGCATCAATAGCAAACAGTTGAGTCATTATGTCACGGGACATCGTAAACCATCTCCCAAAACAGTGGAACGTATTCATCAGGGAGTAGTACGGTTTGCTCAAAAACTGCAGCATGCAATATTAGTATAGAATAATTATGAAATTAATTATCAGATATTTACAAATTGTTCTTTTCTGCGTGCTGGCCAGTAACAGCATGCTAGCGCAAACATCTTCCTTCCCCCTCACGAAGTGGCGCCTCAGCTGCCCAGACCCGTCTGATACGATCTTCTCCACCTCGATAGTCGTTAGCGTGCCGGGCTGCCTCCACACCGACCTGCTCGACCACGGCCTTATCCCTGATCCCTTCTACGGCACCAATGAGGAGAAGCTGCAATGGCTGTCGTATGTGCCCTGCACCTACACCTGCGACTTCTGGCGCGATGAGCTTCCCTCCAAGAAAAACATCGAACTGGTATTGGAGGGTGTAACGGGCTATGCTGAAATCTTTCTAAACGGTCAACCACTTGAACATCAGGATAACAGCAATGTAATGGACAACGCCTACCGCACTTGGCGTTTCCTGTTGGACAAGAAAATCCGCACCTACAATCTCATCGAAGTGCGCTTCACCCCCGCGCAGCAGATCATTGACCAACGCAAGTCTTCCGTTCCGTACGCACTGCCCGAGGAACGTGCGTGGCTGCGAATGCCGCCCTACCAATCGGGCTGGGACTGGGGACCGAAACTCACCACCTGCGGCATCACGGGGAAGGCCTATATCGGGAACTGTGGTAGCGACAACCTGCTGTCAGAACCCATCCTTCCTGCCAGGAGTGTTGAGTTGCGCCAGAACAAAGACGCTCGAGGTATTTCCTTCGAGTTTGTCATCAACGGGAAGCCTGTTTTTGCCAAAGGCGTGAACTGGATTCCGGCCGATTTCTTTCCACACAGGATGACGGAAGAGCGCTACCGTGAGCTTCTGCAAGCCTGCAAAGACGCCAATATCAACATGATACGAGTGTGGGGTGGCGGAATCTACGAGCCGGACATCTTCTATGATTTGTGTGATGAGATGGACATTATGGTGTGGCAGGATTTTATGTTCGCTGGCACGCTTTATCCTGGAGATGAATCTTTTATTGAGAATGTGAAAAAAGAGGCCATCGAACAGGTGGTTCGTCTCCGTCGCCACCCGTGTATTGTGCTGTGGTGCGGCAACAACGAGGTGAAAAACGGCTGGGAAGACTGGGGCTGGCAGGCGAACTATACACCTGAACAGCGTGAAACACTTGACCATGATATGCACTATCTGTTTGATACACTGCTGGCTAACATCGTCAAAGAGTATGGGGCAGGTGTGTCGTATATTCCCACTTCGCCGCTGTGGGGCTGGGGGCATCCCGAGTGCTGTACCGAGGGTGACTCCCACTATTGGGGCGTCTGGTGGGGCGAGCTGCCTTTCGAGATGTGGTACCAGAAAACCGGCCGCTTCATGTCGGAGTACGGCTTCCAAAGCTATCCCGACCTTCGCACGCTCCAAACGGTGATGCCCGACAGCGCACTTTACCTCGGAAGTCCAGAACTGAACAACCATCAGAAGCACGCCCGCGGCGTACAGATCATCGACAAGGCGATGAACCAGTATTTCCATCGTCCTGACAATCTGGAAGATTACGTCTATGTGAGTCAGCTGGTGCAGGCTTACGGCATCGGGATGGCGCTCGAGGAGCATCGCCGCCGCGCTCCCTACTGCATGGGCACGCTGGTGTGGCAGCTCAACGACTGCTGGCCCGTGGCCTCATGGAGCGCCATCGACTACTACGGTCGGCGCAAAGCCCTCTATTACGAAATGAAACGGCAGTTTGCCCCCGTCATCATCGCCTGCGACACTATGCAATACGGGAAATTCCCTGTCTATGTTGTGAGTGACAAAATGGACAGCGTCATCAGTTTTTCATTAAAATACTCATTATGTCGGATGGACGGAACTGTCATCTACACAATCAAGACCATGGAACTTGGCCTTGATGCGGTAGCCAACCTTCCAGAACACGTGTTAAACTTTGGGGTAGCGGAAGAATACGATAGTAACGACCTCCGTCAATGCTATATGCTCCTTGAGTGCTTGGGCGCGAATGAGCGCGTTATCGCACAGAAAGTCAAATTTTTCTGTTATCCGGGACAGCTGGATCTGCCCAACGCTCCCATCACTGTGCGCCGCATTGACGATACAACGGTCGAGGTCAGCAGCAGTGTTTTGCAGTACGGCGTGGAACTTTCCGCCAATGTGGACGGCTACTTCGACGACAACTACTTCACGCTGCTGCCGAACGTGCCGAAACGGGTCAAGTTCGTGCCGAAGGAGGCCATCAAGGGGAAAGTGGAGTTTTCAGCGAGGTCGTACCATAATTAATGGTGTTTAATTCCCTATCTTATCCCTTATTCCCTTATTCCCTTATTCCCGTATCCTCGTATCCTCGTATCCTCGTATCCTCGTATCCACTCTTATCCCCTTAACTTCTTAACTCTCAACTCTCAACTTCCTCCCACACTCTCCAGCTCGCCTCCGCCTGTCCTTCCAGCATCGTCATCCCGTTGAGGCATCGCGCTCCATGTCGTTGTCCCTCGCGCAAGAATGCTGTTTCCGCTGGGTTGTAAATCAGGTCGATAAGTAGATGTTCCGGTGTGAGGGCCGAGTAGGGAAGGGGCGGACAGAGTTCAACGGCGGGCCACATCCCCACGGGTGTTGCGTTGATGATGAGCCGGTTCTGACGGATGATCTCTGGAGTAATGTCGTGGTATGTAATCCTATTGGTTCCCGCACTGCGCGAAACAAAATTGAAAGAGATGCCTTGCTGCCGCAGCACGTACACCACGGCTTGGGCCGCCCCGCCGGTACCCAGCACCAGTGCTCGGTCGGGCAGTGCCGTTCCAGCCTCTTTCAGCAGCAGGCGGAATCCTTCGCAGTCGGTGTTGTGCCCCGTCAGCTGCGTATGTACGCCGTTGCGCCGCACCACGACGGTGTTCACCGCCCCGATGGCGCGAGCCTCGTCGGTCAATTCATCTAAATAAGGGATGATGGCCTCTTTGTAAGGATGCGTGACATTCAGTCCCACCAGATACTTCTCTCTTTCTATCAAAAGCGGGAAGTCGGTGATGGATGGAATGGGAAATAATTGATAAACAGCATCTTTTGTGCCTTCTCTTTCAAATTTTTTTTGAAAAAAATGGGGAGAAAGGCTTTTGTCGATGGGATAACCGATGAGTCCGAACAGGCGCACGTTATTCGGCGTTTTGTGATTGTTTTTTTCTGTTTTTCAAACCTTTGTAGATCAAATAGGCCACAAACAGCACTCCTACAAGGAGAAGTCCCCACTTGATATACACATAGTATTCTTCGATCAGGGCCTTGTTGCCGTGCAGCACATACCCGATGATGGCGAGGATGGCGTTCCAAATTCCAGCGCCCAGTGCGGTGTAGCCGATGAAGGGCAGGATGGGCATTTTCGCGAGTCCTGCCGGAATGGAGATGAGCTGGCGGATACCTGGCACAAACCTGCCGATGAAGGTGGATGAGTTGCCGTGTTCCACAAAGTAGTGCTCTGCTTTTACGATTTTTTCTTTGCTGAGCAGCAACAGGTGTCCCAGCTTGCTGTCGGCGAACCAATACACGATGGGCCGGCCAAGGAAGAAGGAGAGGTAGTAGTTGATGAGGGCCCCGATAAGGGCGCCGAGGGTGGCGAACAGCACCACAATGACAATGTTGAGCCATTTGTGGCGGGTGGGGTGTATGGACGACTCTTCATCGCAGGCTTTCCATGCGGCCGGCGGCACCACCACCTCTGAAGGAAACGGGATGAAGGAGCTTTCGATGCCCATCAGCAGGGTGATGGCTCCGTAGTTGAGGTGGTCGTAGTACCAATACACCACGCGGTCGGTGAGGCCGGTGTCTTTGGCGGGCACTACAAAACCGGCATCAGTTGCTGATGCCGGTTCGTTGGTTGTGTTTTTCTGTGGATTGCTGCCCGTTTGGGTGTCGGTGGCGGCGGCTTTCAAAAGGCCGCAGGCAAGGATGGCAAGGAGCAGCAGAAGAGTTCTTTTCATGCTGAAGGATTTGTTCGGCAGAGGTTATTGAAGTTCGGCGGGAAGCTCTTTCTTGAGTTGCATGCCGACCTGTTTCAAGATGGTGTTGTTGGAATGGTCGTTCTTGTTGAGGTTGTAGGATTTCAGTGCCCATTCGTAAGCCTTTTCCATCATTGCGTCTTGTTCTGCCTTGTATTTGTCGGAGAGGGCGAGACGATCGTTGAACGACAGGTCATTCTGACTCATGGCTTTGCTGGAAAGTGTGCCCAGCTCAGCGGCTTGCATGTAGTAGTTGTAGGCGACCATGCTGTTGATGGAAAAACTCTCGGGGTTGTACACCAGTGCGGAATCCAGCAGCTCCGAGGCCTTCTCGAAACCCTTTGCATCCACAAGGTAGTTGGCGCAGTCAGACATGACATTCGTGTCTTTCGTGTACTTCATGACATTCTTGAGGCATTTCTCCAATTGTGCGGAATCACCGGTGGCAACAAGGTAGCCGAGTTCAAGGGCGTAGATGCTGCCTCTTTTGTCCTTGGGTACATTCTTTTTGGCCGCTTTCAGGATCTCACCGCATTTGACAGTGTCTTTTGCACCATTGTACATGTTGTATGCAAGACGGTAGATGACATCGTAATCGGTGTTGATGGCGATGGCATCGTCAAGCGCAGATTTTTGGGTGGCTTCATCGTTTTGCGCACGGCCAATCTGATAGAGGAAGTAGTAGGCATAGCTGCTGTAAATCTTCATGCTGGGGTCGGGGTTGAAGGCTTTGGCGGCTACAGAGAGGTATCTCTTGGCTTCTTCATAATTCTGTTTTTCAAAGGCTGCCATACCGATTTTGTACATCTCGCTGCCGCAGGTCACCTGACCATTCGTGGGGTCAATCAGACCGCTCACGGCTTCAATCTTGGGATTGAGTTCAAGGGCTTTGTAGAAACTTTCGTATGCGGTAAAGATGGCATCGGGGAAACGGGTCACGTATTCCGGATTCTTTTTCACACGTTCTTTGTCACGGTCGTAAACTCTGAGATACACATTGCCACGATAGAGCCATGCGGTGGCATCGGTCTGATAGGTGGAAATGGCCATGCATTCTTCGATTTTCTTTTGTGCCCCCGCGATGTTGTTGTTTTGGAGCAGCAGCCATACGTCGTTCACGTTCTGTGCATTCAGACTGATGGCGAGGATGCTGACAAGCGCTGCTAAGAATAACTTTTTCATGATGATGATGATTAAAAGGTTATTGTTTTGATTGATTATTCTAATTGTTTGATTTTCTGTTCAATGGCATTGGCTTTATCGTCTTGGAGAAGGCGGAGGTAGATCTGTTTGAGTCTTTTGAGCACGGTGAGGTCGTTGGGGTTGCCGACGAGGGCTGCTTCGAAGTATTCTGCCGCGCGGGCAAGGTATTCATCGCTTTTCTTTCGTAATGTCGGATAGACATTCTCCTTGTCGTTGAGTTTAATCTTCTCAGCCTCAAGGTAGGTTTGCTCGCCAAGGTTGGAGCAGCACACGCCGAGGTTGTGGGCGATGGTGCTGTTGTCGGGCGCAAATTGGTAGGCTCTCATCAGCAGCGCCTCCGCTTCCGTGTACATGTCGTTTTTGATGTACATATTGGCTGCGCTGATGGCGTTTTCGGGAGAACGTACAACGGATGCAGGGAGGTTTTTCAGCTTGTTGATGCCTTGCTCGGTCTGACCGATCCAGAAATAGTAGTCGGCTTCGGCCACACGCAGGGAGGCGTTTTCGGGATCTTTTTGCAAGCCTTTGGTAATCAGGTTGTAAACACCTTCTTGGTTGCCTTCTTCTTTATAACTATCTACTAAACCAACAAATACATTGGCATTTTCGGAACCGTCGTCCAATGCTTTTTGATAGTACTTGCGGGCATTGGCGTGGTCGCCCAACATGGTGAAGACGTAGGCATAATAGTAGTAGAGCTCACCTTTCAGGGGGTAGGTGGGGGGTGTCTTGAGCTCGTAGCTGTCAACGGCAAGGGCCAGCGCGTCGCGGGCGGCCTCGTATTTTTTTGCCGTCATCTCGTCCACGCCCTCGATGAACAACATCGGGTACATGGCCGGCATGGCCTGGTAGGGGGAATACATGTCGGTGGCTTCGATGTTTTTGTTGAGCTCTTCCGCTTTTTTGAAAGCCGTGTATGAATCGCGGGCTGCTGTGGGATATGCATACTGGTAGTTGGCATCTTTCACCCGCTGGTTGTACTCATTCAAGGCGAGGTTGTATTCGATGTTGGCCTTGTAGAGCCATGTGTTGGCTTTTCCTGCATACTTCTCATCCTTGATACACTCGTCGATACACTCCTTGGCCTTTACAAAATCTTTTTCATAATAAAGATTATAGGCACGCATGGGCGTGTTCTTCTGTGCCATCACCGAAAGGGTGAAGATGGAGAAGAGGAGAATCAGTGCTGTGCGTTTCATATATTATTTTTAAAGTTTGCAAAAATACATCTTTTTTTTGAATCGCCGTCATCGTTTTCCAGCATAGAGGTCATAACGGAGAAACTTGCACTCCAGCGCGCCGTTGTAAAGGGTTGTTTTTTTAGAAGGATGAAGTCCTATATGCTTGATGGCTTGCATGTTGGAGCTGATGATATGGGCGGTGCAGCCGGTGTATTTTTGTTTGAGGGTGTCGCCGATTTCGGTATAGAACTCGTCAATCTCATCCATGTCGAGGCGTTCGCCGTAGGGCGGATTGAAGATGAGTACGGAAGGAACGCGTTTGGGTTGGGTGTCGCGCATGGCTTTTCGGAAGAGGTGGATGAAGTCGGACAGGTGGGCGGCTTTCACGTTGGCTTCGGCCATGCCGAGGAAGCGCGCGGAGATGTCGGAGCCGTAGAAGTTGACGGGCACGTCGTCGAGGATGTCGGCCTCGTCGGTGATGCGGTTCCACAGCCGCCGGTCGTAGTTTTTCCAGCGCATGAATCCGTATTTTTCGCGGTAGAAGCCGGCGGGGATGTGGAGCGCCTGCATGGCGGCTTCGATGAGGATGGTGCCGGAACCGCACATCGGGTCGATGAGGTCGCAGTCGGCCTGCCAGCCGGAGAGCTTCACCATGGCGGCGGCCACCACCTCGCTGATCTGTGCCGGGTGGGTGGAGACGCGGTAGCCGCGCTTGTGCAGCGACTCGCCGGAGCTGTCGAGGAAGAGCGCGGCATGGTTGTTGTAGATGTGCAGGTGGAACTGCACGTCGGGGTTCTCCTTGTCCACCGACGGCCGTTTGTCGAACTTGTCGCGGAAGCGGTCGCACACGGCATCCTTGGCCAGCTGGGCGGCGAAGAGCGGTGTGCGGAACATGTCGCCGCTCATGGTGACGCTGAAGGCCAGCGTGCCGTCGGCGTCCATCAGCCGCTCGGCGGGGAACTTGAAGACCTGTTCGTAGAACTGCTTGTTGTCGCGGAAGGTGAACTCATGCACCTGCCACAGAATGCGCAACGCATAGCGGCAGAAGTAGTTGGCTCGGTACATCATCGCCATGTCGCCCTCGAACTCCACTGCCCTTGTGCCAATCTGGCAGTTGGATGCCCCTAATGCGATGAGTTCCTCTTTCAGAATCTCTTCCAAGCCGGCGTAGGTTTTCGCAACAAATTTTTCTGAATCCATTATGATAAAAGTAGATACATTATTTCTTTTCCATTCGTGTGATGAAATCGCTGGCCTGCTCAAACAGTTTGCTCATCATCTCCGCCTTGTCGCCCGGAGCGAAACGGGCATACTCGCAATCGTTGAGGGTGGCGGTGAACTGCGTAATGTCTTCTTCACTCATCCCCTTGTCAGTGAGTTTGTTGCGCACGGCATCAATGGAGAGGTCGGAAAGCGGGATGCGGAACTTGTGTCCCAGATAATCCCACAGAGCATGGGAAATCTCCTCGAAGAAGGCGGCATCCTGTCCGGCGCTCATCAGCTTGCGGGCTTTCTTGAGACGGCGTGCCGCGATGCGGTTGGCATGGCGCACTTTCTTCTGCGTCTTGTCGCCTTTTTTTCTATGGGAAAGGATGAATCGGATGACGAAAATGGCGAGGATGAGCAGCAGTATCAAGCTGGGAATGAGGATGAACCACAGGAGATTACGTTGGAAAAACGCCTTGACGGCGGAGGTGAGATCGGTGGGTTGTGCCTCCTCCGCTTTTTTGTTTCGCTCCAAGATTTCATTCTCTCCCTTGACTTCGATGGTATATTTTTCTGTGGTGAGATTTTTGTAAGATTTTGTCTCGAGGTCGAAGTAGGTGATGGTGGTGGCGGGAATGGTGTAATTGCCTTTTTTTCTGGGGATGAGGACATATTTGAGAATCCGTTTTCCGCCCACGCTGCCTCCGCTGGTGCTGATTTGGTCGTCCACGCTGGGCTCGGTGACATCGAAACCGTCGGGGAAGTGGAAGTCGGGGTTGTCGGCCAGCTGGAGACTGCCTTTTCCGGAAATGGTAACGGTGAAGTCGATGGCATCGTTGACGTTGACCTCAGTGGGCGACAGCTCGGAGGTGAGGGAGAATTTTCCGACCAGTCCGCCAAAGGATGAGGTCTTGCCCTGTATCGGCAGCGGTTTGACATTCAGGGTGATGGAGTTGGATTGGATTTTTTTTTGTGTCACATTTCTCCAGTAACTTCCTGTAAGCATCTCCATGTCAATGCTGAGCGGGGTGATGGTGAGGGAGCCGCTTTTTTGCGGAGCGACGGCGGTTTTGTATATTTCGCGAACCTCATACCGCTTGCCGTCGATGGTCTCAACGGTGGGCTTGGGTGCTTTGTTGGGATCGTCGATCCGGTACGACCACAGGTTGTTCTGTTGGGGCCATTTGATGTCGCTGGCCTGCCACTGGGCGACATTGTAGGTGTAGAGTTTGTAGGTGATGATGACGGTTTCACCATAATAGGGGGAGTTGTTGGAGGCGAAGGCCTTGACAAAGATGTCGTAACTCTGCTGTTGTGCAGAGCGTTGCGGCTCGTTCCATGCGTCGTTGAAGAAGTCGTCGAAGATGCTGCGGCGGGGCTGTTGCTGCTGCCGTTGCTGGGTTTGCTGGTCCTCCTTGGTGACCTCCACCGTGACGGCGTTGCTTTTGATTTTCTTGCCATTTACGTTGCAGGTTACCCCCGGGATGGTCTGCACACCGGTTTTGGTGGGTTTGAGGGTATAGGTGAAAGTGCAGGTGAAGGTGCTGGACTGCTGGCCGTTGACGAAGCTGATGGACTGTGAAGTGCTGCTGAAGGGGCCGTTCACTTTCTGGAAGCTGCCGAAGTCGGTGGCGGCCACATTGCCGTTCTGGTCGATGGTGACGGTGTACTGCATCTGCTGGTTGATGCCCACTTTGGCGGGGGCTTTGGCCGTGCAGTTCTGTGCCGCCATTGGCGCTATGGTCCAGAGGAGTAGGGTGATGAGGGTGAGGATTTTTTTCATAACGCACCTTTCTGCGAGGATGTTTTACCAGTCTTTGTCCATGCTTTGCCGTGGGACGGGCATGATCATCTTTTCGCGTTCTTTCTGTATGTCTTTTTCGTTTTGTTTCAATGCATTGAGCTGTCTTTCAAGGGCTTTCTGGTCTTCCGTCTTTTTGGGTTGCTGCGGCTGTGCCCCCTCCTTGTCCTGCTGCTCTTTCTTATCTTGCTGGTCGCCTTGACCTTCATCCTGCTGTTGGTCTTTTTTCTGCTCTTGGTTCCCCGACTGGTTCATCTGCTGCTGTTCCTCCTTGCGCTGCTGTTGCTGATCCTGACCGTTTCCGCCGCCCTGCTGGTTCTGCTGGTCTTTGTTCTGTTGGTTCTCTCCCTGACCGCCTTGCTGCTGGTTTTGCTGGTCTTGGCCGGATTGCCCCTGCTGTCCTTGTCCGCCGCCGCCACCGCCTTCGGGTAGCAATTTCTTGGCATACATCAGGTTATATTTGGCGTCCATGTCGGTGGGATGGAGGCGCAGGCAGTTTTTGTAGCATTCGATGGCTTTCTGGTATTCGCTGTAGGCCAGCTGTTTGAGAGAGTCGTTGGCTTCGTAGATTGCCAGCTCCATGAGGTATTGGCCGTTGGCGAGGTGGCTATTGCCGGTGTTGTAGTGGGTGTTGGCGGTGAAGGTCTTGCCGTTGTCGAATAGCAGGAGCGAGTCGGTGAGGCGGGGGATGGAGTCGTAGTTGCCGATGCGGTAGTTGGCGGCGATTTGGTTGAAGAGGGCTTGGTGGGCGAATTTGGGCAGGGAGTCGGGGAGGGTTTGGTAGATGCGGAGGGCTTGGTGGTAGAGCGTGTCGGCTCGTTCGGGCAGGTTGTAGGGCTGGTGGTCGGGGTTGAGGGAGTCGGCGGCCGCGAACAGGGTGTTGGCGGCGGCGAGCAGGGGATTGTTCTGTTCGGTGGTGCGGTTGCGGCAGGAGGTCATCAGCAGGGTGGTGGCGAGCAGCAGCAGGAGTGCGGGAGCCGTGCGGCGGGCGCGGCGGGAAGGTTTCACAGCAAGGAGGAATCCCTCCACGACCAGCAGGAGCAGCCCGGCGGCCAGCGGATACTGGAACTGCGACTCGTAGGTGACGAGTTTCACTTTGCCGAAGTCGCTTTTCGCCATCTGGTCGATGGTTTCAAAGATGGCATCGAAGCTGGAGTGTACATTTTCAGCATGGATGTATTCACCGCCTCCTTCTTGTGCTATGTCTTTGAGAATCTTTTCGTTGAGCTTGGTTACCACAGGTCTTCCTTCTCTGTCGCGCTTGACATCCTTGCCGTTGGGTATGGTGGCGCCGTTGGGTGTCCCGATGCCGATGGTGAAGATGAGAAGGCCGTGTTCGTGCAGCTTGCGGGTGGCCACAAGGGCGTCCTCCGCATGGTCCTCTCCGTCGCTGATGAGGATGATGGCCTTTTGTACGCGGGCGGAGGTGTCGCCCGACGGCTGCGTTTCGTCATCGTCCAAGGAGACTCTGAGCGCCGCTGCCGAGCGGTAAAGGGCATCTGCAAGGTTGGTGCCTTGCATGTCTATTTTGTTGGTGTTGAGAAGGTTGATGGAGTTTTTGGCGGATTCGTAGTCGGTGGTGGCGGGCAAGGCTACTTCGGCGGTGCCGGCAAAGACCACCGCGCCCACGCGGTTGCCGTTCATCTGGTTGATACAGTGGTTGATGGCCATCTTGCAAGCCTCCAGTCGGGTGGGCTTCACATCCTGCGCGTCCATGCTCTTCGACACGTCGAGGCAGAAAAGCACATCCACGCCGCTGCGGCTGGCGGTGACTTCCTTGCCCGGCGTGCGGGGGTTCGCCGCCGCAATGATGAGCAGCGCAAGAGAGGCCATGCAGAGGGCGAACTTCAAGTGGGGCATTGCCGTGCGGCGGCCGTGCTGCAGACGGGCAAGCAGCGGCGCATCAATGTGTTTCAGAAGCCTTCTGCGGTCGATGAAAAACAGCGTCACATACCCTGCCACCAGTACGGCAATGATGAGCAGGAGATATAGAACTTTCTGATTTTCAAATTGTAACATGCTATAAAGCCTTTTTTTTCAAGAATGCAAAATTACGTGTTTTTCCTGAATTATCTCTTCTTTCTTTAAAAAATCTGTTATGTGCAAAATTTGGCTTATTTTTGCAGCCGCTATGACATTCCAACAATTTCATCAACAGTTCTCGCACTTCGGCTGCGTTTCATCCGAACTTTTGCGCGATTCGCATTGTGCTTTCGACAAAAACAGCCTGACACGTTGGTGCCAGAACGGCTATTTGGTGAAGTTGAGAAACGGACTCTATCTTTTTCCGGAATTTTTAGAAAATAATGATTTTCAATATTTTATAGCTAATACTATCTATCCGGATTCCTACGTTAGCCTGCATTCAGCGCTGATTTACCATGGCTATCTTCCCAACCCGCTTTCCACACAGTTGGGCAGTGTCTCCCTTCACAAAACCAAGGAGTTTCGCAATGTTTTGGGTGCTTTCGATTACCGCAAAGTCAAGTATGAATTGATGTTCGGTTTTGAGAAGATGGGGGAGGAGAATTTTCCATTTTTAATGGCCACTCCGGAAAAGGCCTTACTCGACCTTTTTTATCTTTTTCCCGTCTATTATGACACGGAACAAAAGTTGCGTAATTTCGCCATTGATGAAAGAAGAATTTACGAAAATTGGAACAGCAATCGAATGTATGACTATCTTCAAATGTTTGAAAATCAGGCATTAGAAAGCAGAGTTGCCATGTTTGCGAGGATGTTTGGTCTGTAGAATTCGGCCTCAAAGTATTTTTTCATTTCTTTTTTCCTTTAAAATCTTGTAACTTTTTGCGAAAAAAAGCGTATTTTTGCCGCGTAATTGTTAATGTAAGTACGAATGTAGGATTTAGTCAATGTCCGTTAAAGGAAAGGAGGTTTAAGATGGTGGACACCATTAGTTTCGGTATGCTGAAATGGCATCATATCACGAATCCCACTGTGGAAGATATGGATTTTTTGAAGAATAACTTCCAATTCCATCCCTTGGACATTGAAGACTGCTACAGTTTCGTACAGCGTCCCAAGATTGACGTTTACGACGATTATTATTTCCTCGTGCTTCATTTTCCCATTCTCGATGCCCGCACCAATCTGGTGAGAACCGAGGAGACCAAGATTTTCTGGGGGCACGACTTCATCATCACGGTGGGCAACTCTCATTATGTGGTGCAAGACTTGTTCAACCTCACTAAGATGGACCCCGAGGAGATGGAGGAGGACGAGCAGATTGGCGGCACCAGCGACGGTATTTTATACAAAGTGCTCTACCGCATGATGAAGGAGACTTTCTTGCTGGTGGAGAAGTTGGGCACCGAGCTGGAAGCCATCAACCGCGACCTTTTCAGCAAAAATTCGGAAAAGACCATCGAACGGATGTCCATTTTCCGCAAGAATATCATCCAGCTGAACACCATGTTCAAGCCGCAACTGCGTCTGTTCCACCTGTTTGAGTCGGGCGACGTGAAAGGCTATGTGGAGGATATGGAGGACTACTGGGGTAATATCCTCGACTTTTACCAGAAGATGTGGGATATGGTGGACGACTATGGCGAATTGGTGGCCGGTCTTTCCAGTACGTTCGATTCGTTGCAGACCAACCGCACCAACGAAATCATGCGCGTGCTCACCATCATCTCCACGATTGTGCTGCCGTTGACTTTCTTCACCGGTCTGTATGGCATGAACGTGGGACTGCCTTTCGCCGACAAGTCGTGGGCATTCTGGGGTGTGCTGATTGTGTGTGTGGTGACGGTGGTGGTGCTGCTGATTTTCTTCAAGCGCAAGCGCTGGATGTAAACGCTTGATTTACAGAAGGTCGAAGCCTACACGCTGAATTTTTTCCAGATTGTCGATTTTGTGCAACTGCTCAATCAACTCGTTGAGCGACTTGGCATTTTCGATGTAGAGCATCAGTTCGCCGGTGAACACGCCGTTTTTGGAGGCGATGTTGAGCGAGCGGATGTTCAGGTTGTGCTGCACGGAGATGATGTCGATGATCTCCTTGATCATGCCCTTGCGGTCGAAGCCCTCCATGCGCACTCCCGACAGGAAGGTGATTTCCTGGTCTTTACGCCATTTTGCCTTGATGATGCGGTTGCCGAATTTCGACATCTGCTCGATGGCCTCCGGGCAGTTGGTGCGGTGCACGATGATTTCGTCGCTCGACACTTGGAAGCCCACCACCTGGTCGCCGGGAATCGGCTTGCAGCAGGGTGCGATGATATGTTTGATTTTTTCGGAAGAGGACTCGTCAAGCATGAAGATTTCCGGATTCTTTTCCAGCTCTTCGTCAAGCAACTTGTCGAGGCTCTTCTTCGACAGCTCGTCGCTGATGTTGCGCTGGAAGCTCTCGAGGTTTTTGTTCTTCTCTGCCGAAATAATCTGTAACACACGCTCTTTCGACATTTTGCCGGAGGCGATGTATTTATAGAACTCGTATTCGGAACGGATTTTGGTGGCGGCCCTCACTTTGCCTTTGTTTGCGTCGTTGGCCTCGAAGCCCAGCTCCTTGAAAATCTCGGTCAGCACGCGTTCTCCCTCTTCCTTGTATTTTTTCTGTTCCAACCGGATGGCCTCCTTGATGCACTCTTTGGCGCGGGTGGTCTTCACGTAGTCGAACCACTCCACGGTGGGGTATTGGTTCTTGGAGGTGATGATTTCGAGCTGGTCGCCGTTTTTCAGCACATAGTTGCGGGGCACGATTTCGGCGTTCACCTTGCCGCCGAGGCACTTGTTGCCGAGGTTGGTGTGCAGGTCGTAGGCGAAGTCGAGCACGGTGGAGCCGGCCGGCAGGGTGCGCATGTCGCCTTTCGGGGTGAAGACAAACACCTCCTTGAGGTCGAGGTTGAGTTTGATTTCGTTGAGGAAATCGAGGGCGCTGCTGTCGTCGCTCTTGAGGATGTTGCGGATCTTGACGAGCCACTCCTCCACGCGGTTGTCGTATTCCTGCGGGGTGCGGTCGGCTTCCTTGTATTTGTAGTGCGCCGCGATGCCTCGCTCGGCAATCTCGTCCATTCGGTGCGACCGTATCTGCACCTCGATCCATTTTCCGCTCTTGCTCATCACGGTGGTGTGCAGGGCCTGATAGCCGTTGGGCTTGGGGTTGGTAAGGAAGTCGCGGATGCGGTCGGGTTTGTTGTGTGGGTATATCTTGCTCACAATCCGGAAGATGTCCCAGCAACGCTTGATTTCGTCCTGCGGCTCCGCTTCGAAGACGAACCGCACGGCAAAAACATCGTACACGCCCTCGAAGTCGCATTTCTGCCGTTCCATCTTCTGGAAGATGGAGCAGATGGACTTGGTGCGCCCCGACACTGTCGCTTCGATGCCCTCCGCTTTGAGCTGTTCCTCAATGGGTGTGATGAAATCCTTGATCAAGCTTTCACGGTTTTTCTCCGTATCTTTCAGCTTGTTGTAGATCATGCGGTAGTTGATGGGGTCGGTGTACTGCATGGCGTAGTCCTCCAGCTCGCTCTTGATCTTGTACAGACCGAGACGGTGGGCGATGGGGACATAGAAATAGGTGGTTTCGGATGAAATTTTCCACTGTTTTTCGGGCGGCATCGAGCCGAGAGTGCGCATGTTGTGCAGCCGGTCGGCGAGTTTGATGAGGATGACGCGCACATCCTCCGACATGGAGAGGCAGATTTTCTTGAAGGTTTCGGCCTGTATCGACTCGTTCTGGCTGAAGGGCAGGTTCTCGATTTTGGTGAGACCGTCGATGATGCGCGCCACCTTGTCGCCGAACATTTCTTCAATGTCCTCCAATGTGTAGTCGGTGTCTTCTACCACATCGTGCAGCAGGGCGCACACCACGGAGGTGGTGCCAAGGTTGATGTCCTTCACCACGATTTTGGCCACCGCGAGCGGGTGGTAGATGTAGGGTTCACCGCTTTTGCGTCGCATGTCCTTGTGGGCTTTGGCAGCTAATGCCATGGCTTTGTGGATGCTGTTGCGTTGCTCAAGGGTGGTCTTGTCCCAGATCAGGCTCAGCAGTTCGCGGTATTTGCTGAGGATGGTTTTGCGTTCGAGTTCGGCATCGGGAATGTAGGTCTCCATGGTTGTTGTGGGGTTGGGTTATGGGATGATGTTATTTTTCTTTTTTCTTAAGGGAAGATGCGTATTCGGTGCATACGGTGGTCAGTCCGCATTCGGCGCATTTGGGGTTGCGGGCGGTGCAGACATAGCGGCCGTGCAGGATGAGCCAGTGGTGGGCGGTGGGGATGGTGTCGGGCGGGAAGTGGGCGGTGAGCTGCTTCTCGACCTCCAGCGGGGTGTTGGCGTTGCGGACGATGCCGAGGCGGTGGGCCACGCGGAACACGTGGGTGTCAACGGCCATGGCGGGCTGGTCGTAGATGATGGCGAGGATGACGTTGGCGGTCTTGCGCCCCACCCCCGGCAGGCGCGTCAGCTCCTCCATGGTGGCCGGCACCTGTCCGTTGAAGTCCGACACCAGCATCTGGGCCAGACCGCTCAGGTGCTTGGCCTTGTTGTTGGGGTACGACACGGATTTGATGAGCTCGTAGATGTCGGCGACTTCGGCTTTCGCCATTGCCGCTGCCGTCGGGTATTTCGCAAACAGCTGTTTCGTGACGATGTTCACGCGCTTGTCGGTGCATTGCGCCGACAGCACCACGGCCACGATGAGCTCAAAGCTGTTGCGAAACTCCAGCTCCGACGCCGCATTGGGGTTGTGCTGCGAAAAGTATTGGATGAGGAAGTCGTATTTCTGTTGGAGGGTCATGGCAAAAGGTCGTTTGGTGAGGATTTATCGGGAAGGTTGGCCGGGCGGCCGGAGATGGCGATGAGTCCGAGGAAGGTGAGCAGTCCGTTCACAATCAGCAGTTCGAAGCCGAACTTGTAGCCCCACAGCAGCTGTTCGGAGTAGCGGTTGAGGAGAAGGCAGAGGATGGGGGAGAGGATGGCGATGACGGGCACGAGGGCGGGGAGCTTGATGCGGCGGCGGGTGTATATGCTGAACACGAACATGCCGAGGATGGGACCGTAGGTGTAGCTGGCCACGTTGAAGATGATGGTAATCAGTGAGTTGTTGTGGTAGTTGGAGAAAATGATGATGGTGATGAGGAAGAGGATGGCGATGCCGACATGGATAAGCCGGCGGATGCGGGTCTGCTTCTTCACGTCGCTGGTGATGCGGTTGAGGTGGATGAGGTCGTAGCACACCGAGGTGGTGAGGGCGGTGAGGGTGCCGTCGGCGCTGGAGTAGCCTGCCGAGATGAGGCCGATGGTGAAGATGATGGCGGTGGCCACGCCGAGGTGGTTGAAGGCGATTTCCGGATAGATACGGTCTGTTTTGCCGTTGGCGATGAAACCGGCGAGGTCGATGCCTTTGTTCTGTGCGTAGATGAGCAGCAGTCCGCCGAGGAAGAGGAAGAGTGCGTTGGCCACCACGAGGATGCCGGAGAAGGTGAGCATGTTGCGGCGGGCGTCCTTCAGGTTTTTGCAGGTCAGGTTCTTCTGCATCATATCCTGGTCGAGGCCGGTCATCACGATGGTGATGAACATGCCGCTGACAATCTGTTTCACGAAGAAGTTGGATTGGTGCCAGTCGGTTTCAAACAGCTGGGTGTGTCCGGCGCTCTTCATCTGCTGCCAAATGTCTGAGATGGGCATTCCCAACTGTTTGACGATGATGGTGATGGTGAGGATGAGGGCGGCGAGCATGAAGGTGGTCTGCAGGGTGTCGGTCCACACCACGGTTTTGATGCCGCCGCGGAAGGTGTAGAGCAGGATGATGACGACCATGCCGGTGGCGGTGAGCCAGATGGGAATGCCCATCGCGTCGAACACGAAGGTCTGCAGCACGAAAATCACGAGGTACATACGCAGTGCCGATCCCAGCAGGCGCGACAGGATGAAGAAGAGGGAGCCGGTTTTGTGGGCCGAGCCTCCCATGCGCTGTTCGAGAATCTCATATACCGAGGTGACATTATTCTTATAGTATAAAGGTAGGAGCACGTAAGCGATGGTGATGTAGCCGAGGATGTAGCCGATGACGATGCCGAAGTAGGTGAAATGGATGTTGGCCACGTCGCCGGGCACCGACATGAAGGTCACGCCCGACAGAGAGGCGCCGATCATGCCGTAGGCCACCACGAACCACGGCGACTTGCGGTTGCCGGTGAAGTAGCTGGCATTGTCGGCCTTGCGGGCTGAAAACCACATGACTACAAACAGCAGGATGGTGTAAGCTGCAAAGAAAAAGAGGATCAGGTTGCCCATGCCGAAATTGGTTATCAATACGCTGCAAAGGTACGTGTTTTTTCTCAATTTTGATGTG
This sequence comes from Bacteroidales bacterium, assembly GCA_045132235.1. Classification (GTDB taxonomy): domain Bacteria; phylum Bacteroidota; class Bacteroidia; order Bacteroidales; family WCHB1-69; genus UBA1756. The sequence continues at coordinate 27,779 of JBGURX010000024.1, read as the reverse complement.
ATTTGTCCGAAATTTTATACACACTCCATTGTGACTAACATGGGAGAAATGGGGTGTTTGATGATGATGGTGAGATTAATTATTTTGAAATCAGAGAATTATATTTGAAGAAAAAATTTTTGTAAAAAAGTGTTGTAAGAAATAAAAAAAGTGTAATTTTGCAGCCTCGAAAACGATGGACGTTATTTGAAAATCGAACAAAGCACAGGCCGATATAGCTCAGTTGGTAGAGCAGCTGATTTGTAATCAGCCGGTCGCCGGTTCGAGTCCGTCTATCGGCTCACCGGGGGGGTACCAGAGCGGTCAAATGGGGCAGACTGTAAATCTGTTGGCTTAGCCTTCGGAGGTTCGAATCCTCCCCCCCCCACCACCCTGCGGTAGTAGCTCATTTGGTAGAGCGGCAGCCTTCCAAGCTGCAGGTAGCGGGTTCGAGACCCGTCTACCGCTCCACAGAACAAATTTAAGCACCTTATTTCGATAAGGTGCTTTTTTTTGTGCCTACCAGGCGCTTATGATTTCAATTCCTATACCGGTCAAGCGGCTGTTTTTACTGAAAATATAAGAGAAATCTCCGGTTGTTTATGGACAGCATGCCTTGCATTCAACCACCAAGACATAGTGTCTTTTCACCCGCTCCACTGAACACAGAACGCCGTTTTGGCTTAACCATGTACCAAACGTGGGCGGACATTGGGTGTGAAAAAAACTACAGGAGTTTTACCGCAGCCAGTTCTTTTCCGACTTTATGGACGGCTGTCTGTTTCTCAGACACATACTAACCTCCGCTTATATTGTCGCATCAAAGAGGGGTTCATTTTAGGGATTCCTCACTATTCCACATTCAATACGTAAGCGGTGGAGTCCCCGTCAAGGCAGGCCTTACTCATCGTACACGTTGTTTTATTACGCTTATTAAGGTTATCGCAAAACATATTAACGTCATGAGGCACAGAGTAATACTGCCTATTCCCAACCATTGGCGTCGTGTGGTCAGATTCTTGGGCGGTTGGTTTACAGAGGCATACCATGCGTTCAAATGAAAGTATTCCTCTGGTGAAATATTGGAGCATGTATCTTTTGCGAACATTTTTATCTCATTGGAATCATCAAAAATCACATAGTAGCGTCGCTGGTCTTTGGCAAGAAACTCTGCGACAACACACGTATCATTGAAACCGTACGAAACCAACGAATCCACAACAATGTCGGCATAATGGTTGTACACGCATCCCTTTCCCAAAACTGAAAATCCATCCTCATCCCACAATTCAACGTAGTTGCCAAAGGGATTGCCAAAACTACTGAATCTGACCGCTCCATTGATCGGGATGACACATCCATTAATCGGTTCATACCTATCAAATCTGTTAATTCCGTAGTAATACAGCCTTTTGTCAATCTGAAAATAACTATGTAAACAACACACTGTTGCTGCCATCAGCAATATTGTCAGTGCGACAAGTGTGGAAAGCTGTTTTTTCATGATAGCGGGATTTAAGTTATAAATGAAGCCAATGGTTATCTTACAACGCTTTCATTATAAAATTATTATATGTTTTCAAAGAAGCTAATTTGTTTACTACTAGGATTCCGCCAGCCAGTCGGCTGGCGGAATGGTGCACGATGCTGGATGTTTCATGGAGGATTCATCAACTGTCCGCAAGAAAAAAGTCCACGGGAATTTCCCGTGGACTTTTGTATAGTGCTTTGAAATAGCCTGTTATTTGAATGACTTCTCGCAGAGGCCGTCGCCGCTGAGGAGCAGACGGTCCATATAGGCCGGAACCTCTCTGCCCATGTATTTGTCCACGTAGATCTTGGCGAGGTACTGGCCCAGCATGAAGCCATGGCCCTGCAAGCCCACCAACAAGCCGTGGTCCGGATCGATGATGTAGCGCGGCTCGGTGTAGTAACCTGCCCAGAAGGCCTGGAAGCTGACCGCACCCAGCTGCGGAATCCACTCGCGGAACATCTCGGAGCAGATCTCGAGAAAGTCCTGTGCATTGTATTTCAGATTCTTGCCGGCTTCGGCAGAGTCGGTGCTGGGTGAGGCACAACCGATAATCTGGCCTGTCTCTTTGAACTGCTGTCCGTAAACGGCGGAGAAGCCTTTGTAACGGCGGCGGTCGATGAGCATGTCCAGACATTCGCCATCCTTGCCCAACATCGGCAGACGGCCGGTGATAAAGGCTTGGTGCTTAATGGGATACAAGCCTGTTTCAATGCCCAGCTGTTTGGCGAACTTGGCGGCCTGGTAGCCCAGTGAGTTGACGAAGTGCTCGCAGTGGTACTCTACATACTCTTTGTCGTGGGTGTAAACCAACGCCATGAAGCCCTTGGCCGTGCGCTGAACCTCTACCAGACGGCAGTCTTCGAGCAGCACACCGCCCTTCTCGCAGGCGAGGTGACGGATGTAGTCGATGACCTTGCCGGGCGTGGCCTGCCAGCAGTTGTTGGTGACACAGGCGGCGCTGTAGGTCTCCAATTTCGGGTTGAAATAAGGAGAAATCTCCTTCTGAAAGTCCTTGCGGTCCACCATGTAGCCGTCCGACCAGCCGAGGGAGGCCTCCAAGGATTTGTAGGTGGCTTCGTCGTGGGCGAAACCGACATAGCGGATGGGGTAGTAGCCCACATCGGTCTTGTTCTGCAACTCTCTGAAAATATCTTGGTTGTGGTTGGCGATGTCGGCGATTTCCGGAACGGAGAATGCCGGACGGCCGCCACCGATGCAGCGCCATGAGGAGCCGCGTTCCGCATTGCAGAGCACGGTCTTCTTGCCGCTTTCGGCGAAGTAGCGGAACAAGCCGCTACCGGCGATACCGCCGCCTGCCACAAACACGTCGCATTCCACCTTGTGGGTGGCTTTCTTCACGTCGGTGATGAACTCCTTCGGCAGGTCGTTGGGTTGCATCTCGTTGATGGTAAGCTGGTTGGAGAGCGGTCCGCGTGGGGTGGCGTCGCCCACAACCTCAATGCCGTAACCGCGCAGCAGCTGCTTCACACGCGGGATGCAGCGTTTGCCGCGGCAGGTACCCATACCGATTCTCGTGGTGTGCTTCAGCTCGTCCACGGAGATGATCTTGCGGTCGCCGACGACCTTCAACAGTTTGTCGAGCTGTACGTCTTCGCAGTGGCAGACGTAGGCGGGTGCCTTCTCGTCCTTGGCAGCTGCCATCTGCACCTTTTCGCCGAACTTCTCTTTCACGATGAAACCGGTTACTTCGGTCATCTTTTCGCCCTTCACATCCAGCGCTTTCACGCGGGCCACGTTGGTCTTGTTGGGGTTAACCTTGATATTCTCAACGATACCTTCGCCCACTTTTTCGCCCTTGTCGTTGATGAGCACCACTTCGGCGCCTTTGTCCACAGGGTATTCGATGGGGAGGAACAGCCATTCTTTCTGCAAGTTATAACCGAAGATGGCGAGACCCGGGCAGTGCGACACGCACTCCATACAGCCGATGCACTTGTTGTAGTCGATGACCGGCACGCTGGAGGTGCTGCTCTTGGTGATGGCGCCTTGCGGGCAGGAGAAGGAGCAGGGGTTGCAGGCGAAGCCGTACAGACAGTCGGCCACGACGAACCCTTTTTCGTTCATCCGTTCCGTAGTGGGCTTGTTGGGAGTCTCCAGCACGCGGACAGGATGTTGTTGGGAATCAATGTATTGCTTGGAGATGGCAAGGTAATCGTCGTAGTTGACGCGCTTGCCCATCTGCATGGCGATTTCGAGGGCGACCTGTTTGCCGCGGAGCACGGCGCAGGTGCCTTCGCCCACGCGCACGGCATCGCCCGCGCCGAAGGTGTTGAGACCGAACACCTGACGGCCCTTCTGTAACAGCTGGTTGTCGGGGATGAGGCCGGTGCAGATATTAATCACGTCGATGCCTTCGATGGTCTTTTCGGTGCCGGGCACCGGTTTGAAGTTCTTGCATTCGGCGATGACGGCCCCGACGATGCCGGTATGGTCTTCGTTGGGGATGGCGCGCAGCAGCACGTGCGAGGTGTAGATCGGGATGCCGAGGCGGCGCACACGGTTGGCCTGCACGGGGAAACCGCCTTCGTGGTCCATGGCCTCCACGATGGCGACGACTTTCGCGCCAGCCTGCGTGGCCTGGTAGGAGGTGAGGTAGCCGATGTTGCCGGCACCGATGGAGAGGATGCGCTTGCCGAGGAGGGTGTGCTCCACGTTCATCATCTTCTGGACGACGGCGGCGGTGTAAACGCCCGGCAGGTCGTCGTTTTCAAAGACGGGCATGAACGGCACTGCGCCGGTAGCCACTACCAGATATTCAGCATCGACATAGTAGATGCTGCCGTCTTTCAGGTTCTTGACGGCCACGCGGGGACCTTCGAGGATGTCCCACACGGTGGAGTTGAGGAAGATGCCGCTGTGGTCGTCGCCGGCCAGCGTCTTGGCGATGTCGAAACCGCGCATGCCGCCGTACAGTTTCTCTTTCTCGAAGAAGAAGAACTGGTGGGTCTGCATGTTGAACTGACCGCCCACGCGCTCGTTGTTGTCAATGACGATGTTGCTGATACCCTGTTCGTTGAGCATCTCACGGCAGGCCAATCCCGCAGGACCGGCGCCGATGATGACGACTTGGGTCTTGTAAATCTTCTGGGTTTGCTGTTTCGGTTCGGCGCTCTCCGGGAAGTAGTTCTGGGGAATCTCCTTCACCTCCTTCACACCGTCCACAGGGGTGATGCATATTCTCTTGATGACACCGTCCACCAGCATCTGGCAGGCACCGCACTTGCCGATGCCGCACTCGAGCGAGCGTTCACGTCCGTCGATGCTGTGGCTGTGGATCGGGAAACCGGCCTGATGCAAGGCGGCAGCAATGGTGTAGCCCTTGTGGCCGGTGACTTTCTGTCCGTTAAAGGTAAAAACGACTTCTTCCGTTTTCGGAATGTCTAAAATCGGATGTTCATTAATTTTGTACATAAAAAAGAGGTAAATAATTGGTTGTCAGTAATATTTGGTTGTTTGTTGGATGCGCTAAAGCAGTCGCAAATTTAGTTTTTTTTATGTAACCATTGCGTCTGCATTGAAAAAATGTTGAAAAAATTTATCGCGGATACGCGATAAATCGCCTTGCTACAGGTCCTTCATCGTCTTCACGGGGTGGAAGGTGGTGAGCGGAACTTCCACGAACACGGTGATCCATCGTGCCATCGCGCCGTTCCACAGTCCGGGGAGCTCCATGGCCTTCAGCGGCCGGCCCTCGTGCGATTTGGAGGAGATGAAGCCGGTTTCGGGGTCCACGAAGTCGGGCAGGTGGTAGAAACCGCCGTCGGGCGTGCGGAAGCTGCACACGAGGTCCACGGGGTTGAAGTGGGTGGCGCCCTTCACGATGGCTGCCTGGTCGGGCGCTGTCATGTCGATTTGCGAGCTCTCCACAATCTGCCACGAGCACTCGCCTTTGCCGTCGCGCACGAGGAAGGGGCCGCCGCCGGGCTCGCCCTCGTTTTTCACCATGCCGCACACGCGCAGCGGACGGCACAGCTTGTCGAGCAGCACTTCGCGGCTTGGCTCGCCGTCGGCGAAGCGGATGAACAGCTCCGTCTCGGCAAACTTCCGAATCTCAGCCATTTGTGCATCGCTGACGGCGGAATTGCGCAGCTGGCGCACGGCCTCGAACACTCGCTGCTGCAGCTGGACGAGGTGGGCGGCAAGGAGTTTCTTGCAGGTGACGGTGTCGCCCACGTTGTCGTCGGAGAACACGTTGTCGATGTTCTTCACGAAGATGATGTCGGCCCGGATTTCATTCAGGTTGGCGATGAGGGCGCCGTGGCCGCCGGGACGGAACAGCAGGTTGCCGTCGTGGTCGCGGAAGGGCTGGTTGTCGGGCGTGGCGGCCAGCGTGTCGGTGGCCGGCGACTGGAAGGAGAAGTCGATGATGTATTTTACTCCAAACTTCTTTTCATATTTATCTTTAACATTATCAACAAGTTGCGTAAACAGCGGCAGATGTTGTGGCGACACGGTGAAATGGAGGTGGCAGGTGCCGTCGGACTGGCGGGCGTAGAGGGCCGCCTCCACAAGGTGCTCCTCGAAGGCGGTGCGGCAGCCGTCGGCGCAGCGGTGGAATTTCAGCACGCCCTTCGGCTTGTTGCCGTAGTTGAGGCCTTTTTCGGTGAGCAGGTATTCGAAAACGGTTTTGAAGTCGTCGTGGGCGATGGCCTCATCAAGCGACAGTCCGTCGTGGGCCATGGCGGCGCGGAGGTCGTCGTAGAGGGCGAGATGGGGGAGGGCGTGCAGCTGGCGGATGGCGGCGGCGCGGGTGGCGTCGTCGGTGGCGTCAAGGTAGGAGTAGGCCTCTTTGAACATGCGGGAGGCGGCGCCCGAGGCGGGCACGAATTTCACTAGGGTTTTGTCAGCGACCAGCTGGTCGAAGTGGCCGGTGAGCGTTTCGCGCTGGTGGTCGGTGAGGCGCAGGATGCCGTCGCCCACCGTGGCGGGATTGACGAGCCGGGCGTAAGGAAAGCCGGTCTCAAAGTAATGGAACTGACGGAGCACATCCTCCTCGTTGCTGCCTCTATGGTGCAGAAATTCAATGTCTTGAGCTGATAATGCAATCATGATGACGGGTTTGAAATGAAAGCGCAAATATACAAATTTGTTGCATTCAACGCAAACCCGCCACAAATAAAGTCATTAACAAATGAGTAGTGATAAATATTGTTTGCGAATGAAAAATTTTATAAAAAATCACCTTATCTTTGCGTAGAATAATTTTTAGAGAAGTATTTTATGAAAATAGCTTTATTTGCAGCGGTAGCTGAAGAAGTTGGCAGCTGGTCCGACCGCGTGAATCTTACAGGAATCGGAAGAGAGAATGCCACCCGCACGGCCCTTTCGTTCATGCAGCGTCATGCGGGGGAGAAATTTACCGTAGTGAACATGGGCACGGTGGGTTCGCACCGCTTCCCGATGGGCACCATCCTGTCCATCAACGAAATCACCTCTGCCGGCCGCATCTTCGACCCGAATCCCATGATGGCCGACCATCTTTCCCTCCCCGCCGCACAAGGCCTGCCCGCCGCCACGCTCTTCTCGTCCGACAGCTTCGTGTCCCCTTCCGTTTATACCGCCGACTACCTGCAGCGCATCCAGCAGCAGGCCGACTGCTTCGACATGGAGTCTTCCGCCCTGTTCACGGTGATGAAACAGTTCGACGTGCCCTACGTCTCCTTCAAGATCGTGTCCGACAACCTCGATGTGGATATTGACGAATGGCACCGCCGCGTGGTGGATTTGTCGAAGAAGCTGTGCGTCTTTATGGAGAAATTGATAGTGGAATTGTCTGAAAATAAGACTATTGAATTTTTGAAGTAAAAGTCATGGAGGCCTTTCTGAACTATCTGCAATATGAAAAAAGGGTGTCTGCCCATACGGTGGTGTCCTACCGCACCGACTTGGAGCAGTTTGCGGCCTATTTGCAGAAGGAGTTCGGAGAGAATGACATCCGGAAGGCCGATTCCACCGATGTGCGCGCCTGGATGATGCAGCTGATGGAGGCGGGCGATTCGGCACGCAGTGTCAATCGGAAAGTCAGCGCGTTGCGCGCTTTCTTCCGCTACCATGTGCGCATGGGCGATGTGGAGACCAACCCCATGGAGGCCATCTCCGCCCCGAAAATCGCGAAGCGACTGCCCCAGTTCGTGTCGCAGGGAGAAATGGACCATCTGTTCGCCGAAGAGCTTTTCGAAGATACCTTCGAGGGCTGGCGCGACCGCCTCATCATCGAACTGTTCTATGTCACAGGGATGCGTCTTTCGGAACTGTGCAACATCAAACGGAGCGACCTCGACCTGTACGACTGCTCGGTGAAGGTGATGGGAAAGCGCAGCAAAGAACGCATCATCCCGTTCAGTCCGAGAGTTAAAGGGGTTATTGTCAGGTATTTGGAAATTTTTGATGAAAAATATGCCGGAAATTCAAAAAATAGTTTTATCTTTGTCGCACCAAACGGCAACAAAATCTACCCGAAAGCCGTTTATAGAATTGTAAGGAAGTATCTGGATATGGTGACCACGATTGACAAGAGAAGTCCGCATGTACTGCGTCACACCTTTGCCACGCAGATGCTGAACCATGGTGCCGACATCAACGCCATCAAGGAGATTCTGGGCCATGCGTCGCTGGCCGCCACACAGGTCTATACCCACAACACAGTAGAAAAACTGAAAAACATTTATAACCAAGCCCATCCAAGGGCATAAAAAAGGAGGTTTATATGAACATCAACATCTCTTCACTGCACTTCAAGGCCGACCAAAAGCTGGAAGCCTTCATCACTGAGAAAGTCGAGAAACTCGGCAAGATGCACGACGGCATCATCGGCGCCGAAGTGACGCTCAAGCTCGAGAACACCGACAAGCCGGAAAACAAGACGGCGGACATCCGCATCAAGATCCGTGGCAACGACGCCATGGCCGCCAAGACCGCCAAGACCTTCGAGGAGGCTACCGATGACGCGGTGGACGCCCTCAAAAAACAGCTGATCAAAGTCAAAGACAAAGAGAGAGGCAACTAAGTCCTTTCCTGCAAGATTATCGTGGCGGCACCCTCGGTGCCGCTTTTTTTATCCATCATCCTCCATTTTCCCATTCTCAATTCTCTATTCTTAACTTTCAATTTCCAACTTTCAATTCTCAATTTTTATAGTATCTTTGCAGCCTAATTCCTGATACGATGTTCAAAACCTACATGGCCTCCGCCGGTGCGGGCAAAACCACCAGCCTTGTGGCGGAATATCTTACCATCTGCCTCCGCGACGACCAGTCGCCCGCGCGCTTTCGCAACATCCTCGCCGTGACGTTCACCAACAACGCCACCGCCGAGATGAAAAGCCGCATCGTGCAGACGCTGCAGCAGCTTGCTTTTCTGCCGCAGGAGCAGTGGGGCGGTTCCGAGAAGGCCATTGCCGGTATGGTGAAAAAGGCCCTGCCGAACCTCACCGACACCCAGCTCCAGCAGCGCTCCGAGAAGCTGCTGGCCGAAATCCTGTACGACTATCCCAACTTCAGCATTAGCACCATCGACGCATTCTTCCAGCGCATCGTGCGTGCCTTCGCCTTTGAACTCGGCATCAGCATGAGCTACGAGGTGGAGGTAACCCTCGACGACTGTTTCCAGCAGACCGTTGACCTGCTGCTCAACCGCATCTCCAAGGAGAATCCCGACCTGCGCGACGCCGTGATGGAATTGGTGGAGGAGCAGATGACGGACAAAGGACGCTGGCGCATCGAAGGCCGGCTCCTCGACCTGCTGCGTGTGATTTATGGCGACGAGATGGCTGCCGAGCCGCTGTCGGCCCTGTCGGCCACCGATCAGCTGAAAGAGTGCCTGAAACGGCAGTCCGAACGTGTCAAGGAGGTGCGTGAACACCTGCTGCAAGTGTCGGAGGGCGCCAACACTTTCCTTGAAAGCATTGGTCTGGAAGCCAGTGATTTGGTTAGGGGACGGGGAAGCGGTTCCATCTACTGCTGGTTCACCGGTTTCAAGCCTTTCAGTCCGAATATCTACAAGTGCCTTGAGAATCTTGACAATGCCTATTTCCTGAAAAAAGAGGATGCCCATGCGGAGGAGCTGAACGCGAAAATCATCGCCCGCTGCAAGGAGTTGCTGGAGGCGCAGGAAGCGTTTGGGCGCATCAATGTGCTGTACGGCCGCATGAAGACGCTTTCCCTTCTTTTCGACCTGAAATCCATCATGGACGAGATTCGGGAAAGGGACAATAAATTTTTCTTATCAGATACTAATTATAAGATTTATAGCGAGATAAAAGAGCAGGATACGCCTTTTATCTATGAAAAGATAGGCAATCGCTACCGCTATTTCTTTATAGATGAATTCCAGGATACTTCCCGTATGCAGTGGCAGGACATGATTCCTTTGCTGAAAAATGCCCTGTCGTTTCCTGACGGCGAGGTGATTCTTTTCGGCGATGTGAAGCAGGCCATCTACCGTTTCCGCAATGGCGATGCCCAGCTGCTCACCGACCTCTCGGCAAAGACGGCGACGGACGAATATCTGAACCTGATGCCGAACGATGTGAAGTGCAGCCGCCGCGAGATGGTGCCGATGAAGGTGAACTACCGCTCCGACGGCAACATCGTGAATTTCAACAACGCCTTCTTCGAGAACATGCCGGAACTGAGCGGTTTCAAGGTGTTCAATAATACGGATGTTGTTGATGGAAATCTTTTTGCAGATCTTTATCAGTCATATTATCATGCTGTTTCACAGGATGTTCGCGAGGATAAAGAGGGGAAGGGAGTGGTGTGCGTGCGTTTTATGGGGGAGGATGATGTCAAGTCGGAATATTTCGAGCGGCAGGTGAATGCTGCGGTGGCGGATGCGTTGGACAAGGGCTATCGGTTGCGCGACATCGCGGTGCTGACCAGCTCCAACGACGACGGCTCCTTCCTCGGGCAAACGCTTTCTGCGGCAGGCTACAAGGTCATCTCGTCGGAGTCGCTGATGCTGTGCAGTTCGCCGGAGGTGAACCTCGTGCTGGCCGTTCTCGGCTATGTGTGCCGTCCCGACGACAAGCTGGCGCAATACATCATCGCCCATTATGTGCTAAACCGTCGCAACGAGGATGTGTCGTCAAAGTTGGAGGAACTGATACCGCAACTTGGCAACGAGTTGAAATTCAGTGAGTTTATGACTGTTTATGGTGTGAAGCTGAATCGTCAGCAGTTGGCCGGCAAACCGTTGTTCACCCTCGTGACCGAGATATTGCGCCTGTTCTCCATCAATGAGGCGGATGCCTTTGTTATTGCTTTGATGGATAATATTTTAGACTATCTGAAAACCCAGAACGGCGAAGTGGCCTCATTTTTGGATTGGTGGGAAAGAAAGGGGAGTGGATTGGCGTTGAAGGCCCCGTCGGGACTGGATGCCATCACCATCAGCACCATCCATAAGGCGAAAGGTTTGCAGTACCCCGTGGTAATTCTGCCTTTCACCCAATACGGACAATCCCTCACCAAGAAGGACTACTGGTATGCCAAGGAGGATGAGGAGGTGCCTTATCTGTTGCTGAAGATGGGAAAATCGCTGGGCGATTTGGGACTTGGCGATGTGTATGACAGAGAGGAGATGCTGAGTGTGATGGACAGTCTCAATAAAATATATGTAGCGCAGACGCGTGCCGAAAGGCGGATGTATATTCTCACGGGCCGTCAGGATTCCGCAAGGGGTAATTACAATCTTATGCTATACGATTTTGTGCAAAAATCTATGGATAAAGAGTTTGAAAAAGTGAAGTTTGAGCAGGAGGAGGGCGATGAGCTCTGTTTTTGGTGGGGAAACCGTGATGAGCGGCGTGAGGAAAAGGAGAAAAAAGAGGCGTGCCAGTGTGATGACATCACCCAAATGTACTGCGCCGGTTTCGATTTGGAGAATCTGTCCACCCATGTGGTGAAGGTGGAGACGCGCGAGCAGGAGGTGGGCAACGCCATTCACGATTATCTGTCGCATCTGGAACATTTTCCGCTCACCTTGGAGGAGGTGGAGCGTTGGGAGATGCCCACCGCGCAGCCCTGCGCCGACGAGATCCGCGCCGCGCTGCGCTGCATTGCGCGCCATACAGAGTGGCATCCCTATTTCGCCGACGGCGTGAAGGTGCTGAACGAGGTGTCGATACTGCCCACGCGGCAGTTCATCCGCGACTCGGCGTCCGACAGCGAGGTGCAGCCGCGCATCACCTACCGTCCCGACCGTGTGGTGCAGCTGGAGGATGGCGTGGTGGTGCTGGACTACAAGACCGGTCATCCCACCGAGGCGGTGCGGGCGGCCTACGAGCGGCAGGTGGCCACCTACGTGGAGCTGCTGAGTGCGATGGCGCTGGGGCCTGTGCGGGGGGAGGTGCTCTACCTGAACGAGGATTAGGATTCCGTTTTGGCGAGTTATCAACCATTCATCAACCGTTTTAAAATATTTTTCCACAATCGGAAAAACGGGTTTTTTGTGCCAATTTTTTGTAGTACCTTTGCAACCTAATTAGTAATCACGTAACTTACTTATTTATGGCATCAGAACCCGTTGCAGGACAGCAGACAGAGACAAGATTTACGTATAAAACCATCGAGAGCGCATTGGGAAATGCCGGCAAGGTGACCCCGCAGGCCGTCGGCTTCGAGCAGGCCGTGCTGGGTGCGCTGATGATTGACCGCGATGCGGTGACGAATGTGGTGGACACCCTCCGTCCCGCGATGTTTTACCGCGAGCAGCACCAGGCCATCTTCGCCGCCATCATCCGCCTGTTCCAACTCGACCAGCCCATCGACCTCCTGACCGTGGCCGACCAGCTGCGTTCGGAGAAGAAGCTGGAGTTTGTGGGCGGTCCGGCCTACTTGGCCAAGCTCACCAACGGTGTGGCCTCCGCCGCCAATGTGGAATACCACGCCCGTGTGGTGATGGAACGCTACGTGCTGCGCCAGCTCATCTCCATCTGCGGCGACATCACCAAGCAGGCCTTCGATGAACCCAAGGATGTGATGACCCTGCTCGACAAGGCCGAAACCGACCTCTTCAACGTCATCGAGAGCAACTTCAGCCGCGAAAGCAAGGAGCTGGGTGTGGTGGTGAAAAAGGCCATGAACGACTTGATGGAACTGCAGAATTCGGAGGAGAAATTCAAGGGCGTGCCGACCGGCATCCGCCGTATCGACGAGGCCATCGGCGGCTGGCAGAACTCCGACCTTGTCATCATCGCTGCCCGTCCCGGTATGGGTAAAACCTCCTTCGTGCTCTCCATTGCCCGCAACGCCGCCATCGACTACGGCAAGACCGTCGCCCTGTTTTCGCTTGAAATGTCAGCTACCCAGCTGGTACACAGACTCTTCTCCATTGAGTCGGGTGTCAGTTCCGAAAAGATTGTCAAGGGCGATTTGCAAGATATGGAGTGGAATCAGCTGATGGAACGTGTGCATGTGCTGGAGACCGACAAGCTCATCATCGACGATACGCCGCAGCTCTCCATCTTCGACCTGCGCGCCAAGTGCCGCCGGTTGAAACACCGCTACGATATAGATATGGTGATTGTGGACTACCTGCAGCTGATGACCGGCAACGCGGAGGACCGCGGCCGCCACGGCAACCGCGAGCAGGAAATCAGCCAGATCTCCCGCTCCCTCAAGGCGTTGGCCAAAGACTTGAACATCCCCGTCATCGCCCTGTCGCAGTTGTCGCGTCAGGTGGAGCAGCGTGGCGGCGACAAAAAGCCGATGCTCTCCGACCTTCGTGAGTCGGGCTCCATCGAGCAGGATGCCGACCAGGTGATGTTCATCTACCGCCCCGAATACTACAAACTCGACACCTTCCCCGATGATGGCTCACCGGCGTTGAACCGTGCCGAGATCATGATTGAGAAGAACCGTCACGGCAGCACCTCTGCCATCAAGGTGCGCTTCGAGAAGCAATATACCAAGTTCTGCGACGACCTCGACTACCAGACTGCCGACAGTCAGGCGGGCATCACTCCCAATATGGAGGAGAATGCCGGCTTCGTAACGGTGGAGTCCAACGCCAGCGATGACAGCGAAATGCCCTTCTAAAATTATCCTAACGTGTCGAAGAATAAACCTACCAATATCAACATCAAGAACCGCAAGGCGGAGTTCGAGTACTACCTCCATGCCACCTTCACGGCGGGCATTGTGCTCACCGGCACAGAGATCAAGTCGATACGTGCCGGCAAGGCCAACCTCGCCGATTCCTACTGCTCGTTCATCAACAACGAACTCTGGGTGCACAACCTCCACATCAGCGAGTACGCCAACGGGAGTTACAACAACCACGACCCCAAGCGCGACCGCAAGCTGCTGCTCAACCGTAAGGAGCTCAAGAAGATCGCCTCGAAGCTCAACGAGCGCGGTGTCACCATCATCCCCACCCGGATGTGGATCAACGAAAACGGCTACGCGAAGCTCGACATTGCCATCGCGAGGGGTAAGAAGATGTTCGACAAGCGCGACAGCATCAAGGAGAAGGATCAGCGCCGGGCGGCGGCACGCGGGGAGGATGATTGATTTTTTTAATTGAAAATTAGAATAGATGGAAATAGGATTCTCAAAACAGCTGGATGACGCGATTGTGGAGATCTCGAAGCTCCCCGGTATCGGCCGGCGCACCGCCCTCCGCCTCGCCCTGCACATCCTCAAGATGGACCCGCACGAGGTAGCACTGCTCACCGAATCCATCACCGCATTGAAGGAGAAGGTGTGCTACTGCAAAGAGTGCCACAACCTCTCCGATACCGAGGTGTGCGACATCTGCAGCAATCCCAAACGCGACAAGCGGCTGGTGTGCGTGGTGCGCGACATCCGCGATGTGGTCGCCATTGAAAACACCAACCAGTACAACGGCGTTTATCACGTGCTGGGCGGCGTCATCGCCCCGATGGACGGCATCGGCCCGCAACAGCTCAACATGGAGAGCCTGTTCCAGCGGGTGGAGTCCGGCACGGTAGGGGAGGTGATTCTCGCCCTGCCCGCCACCGTAGATGGCGACACCACCAACTTCTACATTTACAGAAATATACAGGGTAAAGTGCCCTGTATCACCACCATCGCCCGAGGCATCGGCATCGGCGAAGAGCTGGAGTACACCGACGAGATCACCCTCGGCCGCTCCCTGCTCAGCCGTACCACTTTTGAAACCAGTTACTCCAAACGCTCCTGATTATGCTGCACCAAATTTCTGAAATTATTACCAGTACCGTCGGCATCACCTGTTTGGTGATGGTGATGATGCTCCTCATCGAGTTCGTGAACGTGAGTTCGTCGGGGCGGCTGCTGGAAAAACTCCGCAACCATCCCTACCTGCAGATTGTGGTCTCCTCGCTGCTCGGTCTCATCCCGGGCTGCATCGGCGGCTTCACCATCGTGTCGCTCTACACCCACCGTGTGTTGTCGTTCGGCGCCCTCGTGGCCGGTATGATCAGCACCTTCGGTGACTCCGCCTTCCTGCTGTTTGCCATCAGTCCGAAAACGACACTACCCCTGCTGGGCGGCATGTTCGCGACGGCTCTTGTAGGGGGTTTCATCACCCATCTTCTATTCAAAAACAAACCCTTCTACTCCTCCGACACCCATACCTTGGAGGTGCATGCGGCGCATACCCACGAACATGGCAAGGCACAGCTCGCCTTCTCCAATATCAAGAAGATTTCGTTTGCCCGTGCCATCCTCATCTTCGGTATCTTGTTCTATATCACCGCCATGTGTACCGGCATCATCTCGCACGAGCACGGCTCCATGCCGCAGTCAGCGGAGGTAACGGCTCACCACGACGCAGACCATGGCCACGAGGCGGTGGCCGAGTTCCATCATCACCATGAGCACCATCATCATGCGGAAGGCCATGAACTTCAGGGGGATATGCACCACCATCATCACGATGCCGAGGAGCATCACCACCTGCATGGTGAGAATATTGTGTTCGGCATCTTGGCACTGCTGACGCTTGTGGTGGTGGCCTTCTGCTC
Source organism: Bacteroidales bacterium (assembly GCA_045132235.1). Classification (GTDB taxonomy): domain Bacteria; phylum Bacteroidota; class Bacteroidia; order Bacteroidales; family WCHB1-69; genus UBA1756. Next base: position 12,276 of record JBGURX010000024.1, on the reverse strand, counting down.
CGAGCATTTCCTGCAGGAACATCTGTGGGAGCACGTCATCAAGCACCATTTCCTGTCGGTGCTGCTCTGGACGTTGGGCGTGCTGGTGGCCCTTGCGGTGCTCAACCACTTCTTCGACCTGAACGCGCTCATCGGGGAGCACAAGTGGCTACCGTGGGTGCTGTTGTTTGTGGCGCTCGGCATCGGCATCATCCCCGAGTCGCAGCCGCAGTTCATCTGGATTTACCTGTTCGCCAGCGGCACCATTCCCTTCAGCATCCTGCTGGCGAGCTCCATCGTGCAGGACGGTCACGGCGCGTTGCCGCTGCTGGCCTATTCGCGCAAGAGCTTCCTGATGATGAAGGCGATGAATATTCTCTTCGGCTTGTTGGTCGGTGTGGTGGGGTTAATACTTGAATCGAAAATCCTATTGTAATGATTTAATAATTGCTACATTGAAATCTTGTGCAATAATCTAACAATAAGGTCGTTACAAGCTATAGGTGATGATGAGTTGAGAAATCGGCAGAAGTAAAACAATATTTTTCGTAACTTTGCCGCGAAATCAAACGACAAAGCAACCATGGCAAAGCAGAAACCCAAAGACGAACTGACAACGGAAATGCACTACGAGTTCCTCGGGGACATGGGCGTTGACCGCAAGAGCTTCATGATTTACTCCGCATCCGGGATGATCGAGCGCACAGGATGCTCGAAGGAGGAGGCCTGCAGGAAACACGGAATCACCGTCCAGGAGTACGACGAGAACATCGACCGCGTCCTCCACTCCGACGACTGGTGGGGTGAAGGCGGAGTCGAGACCGGCACGAAAATGGAGACGATTTTCGATCACGGGGTGACTGACAAGGAGATTGTCGCGCTGTGCGGCTATCTTGTGGACAAGACGGATTTCATCGGGAAAAAAGACCAGGATAGCCACAACGCAACAATTTACAGGCTTTACCTCATGCGCGGCGACAAGGCAAAGGCAATGGAGTATTTCAACAAGCTCCCGAACACCCTGAACAAATGGTTCTCGCTCGGGAACCATTGCTTGTCGTAGGCTACTTGCCCAATAGCATTTTGCATATCACATCAAAGTCATAATTCCTTTTACCGCACAGTATTTTCAGCATCTCCAGACCTTCAAGTGATGATGAGTTGAAAAATCGGCAGAAGTAAAACGAATGACAATAAAATGAAAGATAAAAGCCCGCACTTTTTATCCTCGTGTTTTCAAACCAAAACACAGCTTGGACGAACTTTATGGATGTTCGCTATGATTGTACTGCAAGTTTTATTGTTTGTGGCGATGACATTTTTGGTTCAGTCGGTTTGGCCAGCCAAGCATTGGGGAGTGAATGAAGGAATAAGTTATTGGGTTTTCCTCGGTTCTTTCGTCATTTTAGCCATAGTAAATTCCGTTCTTGTGGAACAGTATCAACGTTGGTGGATATCAATAATTATCGGTATCGTCTATTGTGTGTTCGCTTTCATTTTTAATAGAGGATTCCTATCTTATTATCCTTATAGATCCCTGTCCTTTATATCTATTGCCGTAGTCTCTTTCGTATTCCCATATATCCTACGATTCTTCCTTAAGAAAAGGAATAACAAACAAAAACAGATAGAATAATCCAATACGAAATCAAGTTAAGCGTACTTACGCCGAATCGGAGCTTTCTACAAAACACTTTGGAGATGATATTAACGGAGTTGTAAGGAACACTTTTGAGGTATAGTTCATCTGCCTTGACGTTTAAGATGTCTTATATCAATATTTTAACTTTATCCATCAATGAAAAAGCACATTCTGACCATCTTATTGCTTGTCTTAACGTCGTTTTGTGTGATGATGAGTTGAAAAATCGGCAGAAGTAAAACCTATTAGCACGGCAACGAGTATGATGATTTTTGCTGTTTTGCTCAAAATTAATCTACAACATTAAGATTTTTTCAATTTTTTGTTTGTTGTGTCAAAATTTGTTGTATTTTTGCCGCGTCTCTTTTGGGACAGAAAAGGTCACGCCGGTCCGCGTACAGTGGTAAGGTCATTCAGTTGCTAAAGGATGACCTTTTTTTATTGTTCTGTAATGCAGTATTGCAAGAATTTTCCCGATTCGCGCACTCCAACCATGATTTTTGTAAAGCCCTTTTCTTTAGGACAATGCAACTCATAGATAAAAATGAATTTGAGTGATGATGAGTTGAGAAACCGGCGGGAGTAAAACCAATGATGGTTTATATTCAAATATTTTTGTATTTTTGCAGCGCGTATCCCTTGTAGGATTCACAGGAAACTCACACTGCGCGGATAAGGTTAAGCATTGCTCCTTCCAGGTGTGGGTTTCTTATTTACTTCTAAACTGTAGTAGTATTTACCACCTTTTTGCATTTGCACTGCAAGACGTACACAATTTGGTTTTCCATCAATTACGCATTTACATTTAAAATTCAAATAACCAATTATATTAGGACCGTCTGATTCTTTTCTATTTCCCCAATTATTAAATTTTGCATATTTAATTATATCTGGAAGAATAGTGAGAATTGCAGCCTTTTTATAGTACATAGATTCTCCAAATGATGTTTTTCTACATCCTGAGACTGAAATTATAATAGGTAATTTTGTATCAAGATTAATAACTTCCTTATCAGTTAACTTTTCAAGCATAGTCCGCAAGTATTCAAAAACAAGATTTCTGTGATGATGAGTTGAAAAATCGGCAGAAGTAAAACTAATACTGGTATGAGAGCTTTATCAGCTCATCTTCCGTTAACTTTTGCGTTTTATACATTTTTTTACAATGAGTGTTTATATTCAAATATTTTTGTATTTTTGCAGCTGTCATAGCGAGGATAACTTCTTGTTATAAAGTGACCGGTTTTTACCGAAAAAAGGGTGCGCTCCTTTTTTTCCCACAAAATATACTCTTCATTATTCAACCACTTTCCCGCCATTGGGTGATGATGAGTTGAAAAATCGGCAGAAGTAAAACCGACAAGTCTTGATTTGAAGCAACGGAGAATCGTGCCGGAGGCACGATATTTTCGTAACCCCGTACCAAACGCAGTGCGGTGCGGCGGGGAGGGCGAGTGATCTTGCTCACTGCGTGCTGAAAGCACGCTACAGAAGTGAGGATAGTGGCGTGCCTCCGGCACGCGGCAGTCCGACCCCATCCAAAATCCCTCATCCTCGCATCCTCGTATCCCCGCATAAGTGATGGCGAGTTGAGAAAACCGGCAGAAGTAAAACAAAAAAATCGTATTTTTGCAGCACTAAAACTTTTGCATCTCACTAAGCTAACGGAAACCAATTCAACAATTCAACGAATCAACAATTCAACAATTCAACCAATACCATGTCACTCTACCTCATTCCGTCTCCATTAGGGGAATCCGATTTCGATAAGGTTTTTCCAACCTTTAACCGCCAGATTATCAATGAAATCAATTACTATATTGTGGAGGATGTACGCACCGAGCGCCGTTTCCTGAAGGCGTTGGGCATCACCACTCCCATCGACGACCTTACCTTCTTTCATCTCGACAAGCACGACAAGTCGTTGAATCTGAAAGAGTTCTTGCAACCCTGTTTGGAAGGGAAAAATGTGGGACTGCTGTCGGATGCGGGCGTGCCGTGTGTGGCCGACCCGGGGCATCTGGTGGTAAGCGAGGCGCACCGTCTGGGCATACAGGTGGTGCCGTTGGTGGGTCCCTCCTCCATCGTGCTGGCCCTCATGGCCTCCGGATTGGGCGGTCAGAATTTCGCCTTCCATGGCTATCTGCCTATGGAGCAGCCCGATAGAGAAAGACGTCTCAAACAGTTGGAGGCGGTGTGCGTGAAATACCGTCAGACACAGATTTTCATCGAGACGCCCTATCGCAACAACCATCTCTTCAACTCCATCGTGTCTGTCTGTTCGCCGAACCTCCGGCTTTGCGTGGCCGCCAACCTCACCTGCGAGGATGAGATGATCTGCACCAAGACCATCGCGCAGTGGCGCAAAACCACCATCAACCTGCACAAACAGCCGGCCATCTTTTTATTGAATTTATAAATTATTGAATATTAAATATTTATAACATGATAAGCGTATATTGTTTCAACAACCAGCACGATACCGCCTACCCGCATGGCACCTCTCTGATGGAGATTGCTAAAGCGGAAGGCATTGTCTTGAAATACCCCTTGTTGGGCGCATTGGTCAACAACAAGGTGCGCGACATGAACTATCTGATACACAAGCCTTGTCAGATCCGTTTTTTCGACGGTTCTTCTGCGTATGGAAATGACATGTACAAACGTTCGCTTTACTTTATGTTGTTCAAGGTGGTGAGCGATTTGCTGCCGAATGTGAGACTGCGCATTTCGCATTCAATTTCCGGCGGAAAGTATTGTGCATTAGATGGTTATAAAGATGAAATTGATGATGCGCTGATCAACCGATTAACCAATGCGATGCGTGAGTTGGTGGCTCGCGACATCCCGTTCCGTCGTCTGGAGATGCTTACTCCCGATGCATTGGCCGAGTATTCCCGTCATGGCATGGAAGAGAAGTCGCGGCTGTTCAAGTATCGGAAGAGAATTTACACCACCATCTATGCGTTGGATGATAAAATCAACTATTATTATGGTTTCTTGGTGCCTTCAACGGGGTATATCAAACTGTTCAGTTTGGAGAAGTATGAAAGCGGGCTTCTGCTGAAGATGCCGCAGCCGAAACATCCTGACAGTCTGAGCGCTACCCGCAGCAATCCCAAACTTTTCGCCATCTATCGCGATTATAAGGAGGGGGCGATGCGGTATGGTGTTCCTTACGTGATGGATATTAATGAAAGAATCGTGTCGGGTGAGATTGGGGATGTGGTTCGGGTGACGGAGGCCATTCAGGAGAACCGTTTTGCCCGTATTGCCGCCGACATTCGTAGTCGTGAGAAGGTGAAACTGGTGATGATCAGCGGTCCATCCAGCTCGGGAAAAACCACCACCTGCAAGCGTATCTCGGTGCAGCTGGCCATACAAGGCTACTGGCCGGTGCAGGTGTCGGTGGACGACTTCTTCGTGGAACGCGAGCAGACTCCGAAAGACAAGGATGGCAAGCTGGATTTTGAAGCGCTGGAAGCTATTGATTTGAAGTTATTTAACGAAACTTTGCTCAAGCTGATGGATGGTCAGGAGGTGGAACTTCCCACCTTCGATTTCCAGCAGGGCAAGAAGTTGTGGTTGGGAAAGAAAGTGCAGATGAAGGAAAATTCCATCCTCATTATCGAAGGCATCCACTGCTTGAATCCGAAGCTGACGGAGGCCATTCCGGATGAGGTGAAATACAGGATTTTCGTGTCGGCGCTTACCTCCATCTCCATCGATTCGCAGAATCCCATTCCCACCACCGATAACCGACTGATACGCAGAATTGTACGCGACCACAAGTATCGTGGCTATTCCGCATTGGACACGCTGCGTCGGTGGCAGAGTGTGCGCAATGGCGAGTCGAAGAATATCTTTCCTTATCAGGAGAATGCGGATGCGATGGTCAACTCGGCACTGATTTACGAGTTGGGCATCCTGAAGCCTTACGCGGTGCCGGTGCTCAACGAGGTGCCGGAAACCGAGCCCGAGTATGCCGAAGCGCGCCGTTTGCTGAAGCTGCTTTCCTATTTCAAGAGCATCACGCCCGATATGATTCCCGGCACTTCCATCCTGCGCGAGTTTGTGGGCGGCAGTCAGTTTAGCTATTAAAAGAGGATGAAACTGCTGAAAACCTACGACGAGGTGTGCGCGCTGGTGCGCGGGCGGCAGCCGGGTGAGATCATCACCGTGCTGGGACCTACCGCCACGGGCAAGACACGCTTGGCGGTGCGCATCGCCCGCGATTTCAACGGCGAGATTGTCAGCGCCGATTCGCGGCAGGTGTACCGTAGCATGGACCTTGGCACCGGCAAGGACTTGTCGGACTATGTGGTTGATGGACAGCAGATTCCGTATCATCTGATTGATGTGGCCGAGCCGGGTACCGAGTTCAACGTGGCGCAGTACCAGCAGGCGGCTTACCGTGCCATCGACGACATCGTGGCGCGGGGCAGGGAAGTGGTGCTGTGCGGCGGCAGCGGCATGTATGTGGAGTCGCTGTTGGGCGGCTATCGCCTCGCGCCCATCGAGCGGGATGCCGAACTGCGGGCGCGCCTCGAAGCCATGAGCGACGAGGAGCTGACGGCGATGCTGGCCTCTTACCACCCGCTGCACAACCATACCGACACCTGCGAGCGCGAACGGCTGCTGAAGGCGGTGGAGATCGAGTGCTACTACGAGCGGCATCCCGAGTGGAAACAGCAGGTGCGGCGCATCCCGTCCGTCATCTTCGGCACCACCGCCGACCGCGACGTGGTGCGGGCGCGTATCACCCGCCGGCTCCGACATCGCCTCGACGAGGGGATGGTGGAAGAGGTGGACGCGCTCATCCGGCAGGGTGTTAGCACCCGGCAGCTGATGAAGTATGGTCTCGAGTATAAGTTCTTGACAATGTATCTTTTAGGAGAAATTTCCAAGGAGGATATGTTTGAAAAGCTCAACACCGCCATCCATCAATTTTCCAAACGGCAGATGACTTGGTTCCGCCGGATGGAGCGGCAAGGCTTTGTGATTCACTGGATTGACATTTCACAACTATAAAAGGGAGAAGTATGCACAGTTTGTTAGATTACGATGCGAAAGTTTTGCTGGCTTGGCATGAGAGTCTGAAAGGCGACAATCGTTTCACGGAATTTTTGCTTCACAACGGTTTTCCGGAGCTGGCCGCTCTGTCGCGGGCGATTCTCTCCGACCTCGATGCCCTCAAGTGGCTGATGGACAACGGCTATCCCGAGTTCGCCATCCTCAGCGATGCCATCGATGACGAGGACGAGGCCATCGAGTGGCTGGAAAAAGCCCACTGCGATTTTCTTTCCAAATTTGCTGCTGCTTGCCGCAAAGACGATGCTGCCATCAAGTGGTTTGTTGACAATGAGTTGCATGGCTTCATCCCCATCATCCGCACCATCCACGACATCCTGTTGTTCCAGTCGTGGGATTCATCCGATATTCATCGGCGTAGAATGTCTTGAAAACTCTTAACTCCTTAACTTCTTGACTTCTTAATTTTTTTAACTCTTAACTTTTAACTCTCAACTCTTAACTTTTAACTTTTAACTCTCAACTCTCAACTCTCAATTCTCCCCACCATGTCCAGTACCAACTATCCAACACTTGCAGACCTCCGCCACCAGCTGCACCGGTTGGCGGAACCCTCCGGCGAGGAGGTGCGTACCCAAGCGTTCCTGCTGGAACAGCTCCGCGTGCTCTCTCCAGCCGATGTCGCGACTTTCTCCAACAGCCGCAGCATTCTGGCTGTTTTCGACGGCAAAGAACCCGGCGCAACCCTCCTGTTCCGCGGCGACTTCGATGCCGTGCGAGTGGAGGAGACCATCGACGTGCCTTACGCTTCCGCCACGGCGGGAGTGGCGCACAAGTGCGGCCACGACGGCCATGCCGCCATCCTGCTCGGACTGGCCCGCGACCTGCACCAGCGGCCTCTCGTGCGGGGACGGGTGCTGCTGTTTTTCCAAGCCGCCGAGGAGACCGGCGACGGCGCACGACAACTGATTGAAACGGGCGTGCTCGACCGATATACCCCCGACCGTGTCTTTGCCCTGCACAACATCCCGGGCGAGCCGCTGGGTGCGGTGCTGTGCAAAAGCGGCAGTTTCACCTGCTCGGTGGTGAGCTGCGAGATTGTGCTGAAGGGTCGCAGCGCCCATGCCGCCGAACCGTTGAAGGCCATTTCGCCCTATCCCGCTGCACGCAGCATTACCGATAAGTTGTTGTCGCTCAATAATTACGATATGCACAAGGAGGATTATCGCCTGCTCACGCTGGTAGAGTTCAGGGTGGGAGAGGAGGCCTACGGGGTGGCTGCCGGCGACGGCGTGCTGCGCTTCACGCTGCGTGCCAAAGAGGATGCCCGCCTGCAGCAGACTAAGGCCGAACTGGTGCGTATTGTGGAGGAAGAGGTGGTGAAGACAGAGGGTGTTTCGCATACCATAAGCTGGAAAGAGTACTTTGCGGCCTCCAACAACCATGAGGATGCCATGGCGCAGGTGAAGGCCGCCGCGAATCGCATAGGTTTGGATTACAAAGAGTTGGAGGTTCCTTTTTCGTGGGGCGAGGACTTCGGACTGCTCACCCAGCACTATCCGGGTGCGCTGTTCGGACTGGGCTCCGGCCTGGAGCAGCCCTCCCTGCACAATCCCTACTTCAACTTCCCCGACGAACTACTGCCCATCGGCGTACGCCTCTTCCGCGAATTGATAGATGGAATTTTGATGCCATAATATGCCGTACAGACAACGCATGCGTTGTCTCTGTATTTCCATTTTCCATTCTCCATTTTCAATCCTCTCCGTACTCAATCTCCCGCACGATGTGCATATCCAAATTGCCGTTGCAATACCGTTTGCAGTCGGTCCAGTTGCCGTGCTGGTCATATTCGTACTGGTACTCAAAGGTAATCGTGCACTCGTCGGTGGTGATATTGCACTTGTCGGTTGGACCATCGGGCGTTCCAGACTTGTTGCCCCATATCATCTTTGTGCCTCGTACCACCTGTGGAACCTTTGGCAAACTATGGGTTCTTCGAATGAGGTCTCCCTGCATGTTGTATTCGCATTTCAGTGCTGTGCCGCCGTCACTCTCTACCGATCCATATTCGTTGCCCGTATTAGTGAAGGATAGAATCCTTCCCGTGGAGTCGTATTCGATATGCAAGCTGGAATGGCCTGCTGAATCGGTACAGTAATAGGGCCATTTTTGCAAGTTCTGCTGGTAATTTTTGGGAAAAACAGGAATCGTATATAACGAGGGGCAATTGTATTTTTTGATACTGTCAATTTGATTTTCAGATGTGCTATAGGTGATGGTATAAAAATGTTCTAAAAAACCCAAAGAGGAGAATTTGAAAATGGTGATGGGTCGGTTGCAGGTGTCGTAGTTGATGCACTCTGCATAACTCCAATAGTGAGCGCCATTGTAAGTTCTGTCGGAAAGTGTTTGGTAGTGGATGGGCAGTCCGTTCTGGAAGGTGTAGCGCACATCGGATTCGGAAAGAGAGAGTCGGTAGTGACGTGTGGGGAGAGAGGTGGGTGTCACGCCCCAGTATTCCCATGTTGGAGGAGTTTTTTTCTTTCTCGTGCTTCTCTTCAAAATCTTTGCATGTAGTATGTGAACATCCTTCATGACGGTGTTGTGGAGCGAGTCGAAAGTGTAGGTGGCTGTTTCAGTGGGTTGCGCTGTCGCTAAAAGCTGAAGTCTATTTCTGGTTCTATGGTTGTATCGGTAGTATATAAAGTAGCCTTCTCGTTCATAGAAATAGTTGTATCGTACTTCCCGAATGGCGGTGACATTCCCTTTAAGGGACAAGGGCTGTTGCTCACTCAACAAAATGCTGTTGCATAATGGAAAATCGCCAAAATGAGAAGAATTGGAATAGTAGTATGCACCATGGCTTTTGTCAATAATCGCCCGGGCTTCTTTTTTCAAATGCCTATCGATCTGCGCATTCGCGGTGATGGCGATGCCACTCAGCAGGAAAAGGATGATGACGATTTTTTTCATGGGAGGAAAATCTGAAAAAAAGATGCGGCAAAAATACCTCTTTTTTTTCTGTTTCACAAGTTTATTCCTTCACGAGGGTTCACATTTCTGCCGTGAAGGGATAAATATTCCAAGAATATGTGTATTTTTGCCCCGAATTTTAAACCCCTATTATTACCCTTAAAACCAATTGTCATGAAAAAGCTGTTTCTTCTTTCTTTTCTAATGATAGTGAGTATCAGTGTGTTTGCGCAGACTGTCACCCTCTCGTTTACGGGACGTGACATGAATGGACACTGGGTGCAACTTGACCGAGTGGTGATGACGAATCTTACCCAAAACTGGACGGAAACTATCTACTGGCCCGATACCATATTGGCCGTTGAGAATAATACCGGTATCAACGACCACGTCGGCAGCATCGATTTCGGTCTGTCGCAAAACAACCCCAACCCGTTCAATGGCGCCACCGATGTGAATCTGACGGTGGCGGATGAGGGTGAAGTGATGTTGGAAATTGCAGATGCGAATGGGCGCATTGTAGGGATACATCGCATGCGTCCGCAAACCGGCGTCCACCAATTCCGCATCACCCTGTCCACAGCTGGCACCTATGTGCTGACCGCCCGCCAAAATGGAAATGTTTCGTCCATCAAAATGATGAATAATGGGAATGGCGATGGAGATGATATTAGGTATAAAGGTGTTGTAGGGTTGTGCCAAGGTGCTGTTCTGCAGCCCAAAAGTGACGTGGCCCATCCCTTCAATAGTGGCGACTTGATGGAGTATAGAGGCTATGTTGTGTTGGGTGAAGAAGAACTGGAAAGCGAACTTATTAGCACTACTTATTTCTCTTCTCAAACTTATCAGTTTCAGTTTATGTTGGACGGACATCCCTGTCCGGGTACTACGACGGTCACCGACATTGATGGGAACACCTACGGTACGGTCTGGATGGATAACCAGTGCTGGATGAGGGAGAATCTGCGCACCACGAAGTATGCTGACGGCAATGCCATTTCGTTTGGAAACGGAAGTTCTACCACGGTGGGGCACTGGTACTATCCGAACAACAGCGCAGCCAACAAAACCACCTACGGTTTGTTGTATAATTGGAAGGCGGTGCGGCGCAACTCAGGCGCTTCAGCGGAAAACCCGAGCGGGGTGCAGGGCATCTGTCCCGACGGCTGGCATGTGCCCAGCGATGCCGAGTGGAAGCAGATGGAACGGTATGTGGGAATGAACCAGAGCGATGCTGAGGGCACAGGATTCAGAGGCGATATTGCTGCCCAGCTGTGTGGGGATGCAGGATGGCAGTCGTCGGGCACGGCCAATGCTGCCGGCAATGCCGATGCCGCTGAGCGAAATGCATCGGGGTTCTGTGCACTGCCGGCGGGCTGTTACAGCGATGGTTATAGCGGTTTCGGAACTATCGCCTCCTTCTGGACTGTAACGGGCAACGGGGAATGCTGTGCCTACAAGCGTTCCCTCAGCTACGACAACGCTGGGGTGGACCGCGACGGTGGCGACAAGTCAGAAGGCTACTCCGTGCGTTGCGTTCGTGGGGATGGAGGGAGTTTGGCCAATCTTCCCGTTGTCACCACCTTTTCTGCCACTCCCACTAACACGACTGCAGTGTTGAGCGGTGAGGTGACGTATGATGGCGGAATGCCGGTGACGGCCAGAGGTTTGTGCTGGAGCCTTTCGCACAACCCCACACTGAGTGCCAACCATTCCAACGAAGGCAGTGGGCTGGGAAGTTTCTCCAGTTCCGTGCATGGACTTTCGGTCAACACCACTTATTATGTGCGTGCATACGCCACCAGCAGCGAGGGAACAGCGTATGGCAATGAGGTCACTTTCACCACGTTGAGTGATAGTCTGGTTGTTGATGAGCATGGCTTCCAACTTGAAAATCCGGTTTATATCCCTGATGGGGGACTTGAGACAATGGGGGCATACTCCAGCGTTATTGTCTCTCATTTTCCTCCGGATGCAACGGTTTCTTCATCCACCGATATCCTTGAGGTGAGGCTCAACATAGAGCATTCCCATATCGGAGACCTCAGTATCAGAGTGATGTGTCCCAATGGGAATGAGATGTTGTTGCTGCCCGACCGCTGTACGTATTGGGGGGATGGCGTTGATAGCGCTCGCTTTGGAGAGAACTCCATGCTGGACGGTGACTTGACAGATCCCAGTAGCAACATGCCGGGCACGGGGTGGAATTACTGCTGGAGCGAGAATTCCAGCTATGCGCAGCTTTCGGGGTATTGCGATCAGATTGAAAATATCGGGCATGATGCTCCCCTGACGGTAGATTCTTCGCGTTTGGCGCAAAGCTACCCGGGGTATGCCGATTTCGTGCCTGGACAGCAGTATTACACTCCCTTCCAGTCGTTTAGCCGTCTTGTGGGCTGTCCGCTCAACGGACTATGGACGATTGAGGTGCGTGACAATTGGCCGCTTGACAATGGCTACTTGTTCGGATGGGGGATTGTGTTCGGCACCGAACCGTAACGGAGGCATGAAGGGGGGAGTAGGGGGGCGAATTTTGTTATTTCATCTGTGAATTTTCCCCATTCTCAATTCTCAAATTATTTGTACTTTTGCACTTTCAATAATTTAGGCAAAGTGTTGCAGCGAGTTAAGGAAAACGGTTTCGGATG
>JBGURX010000023.1:0-5163 GCA_045132235.1 Bacteroidales bacterium | reverse complement strand
GCCTTCGTGAACGCCCACGGCACCGCCACCCGCTACAACGACGATATGGAGTCGGTGGCCCTGCAACGCACCGGCCTCGACACACTGCCCGTCAACAGCCTCAAGGGCTACTTCGGCCATACCCTCGGCGCCGCCGGCGTGGTGGAATGCATCATCTCCTGCCAAGAACTCAACAACGGCACTATCCTGCCCACCCGGGGCTTCAACACCCCAGGCACCGTCGCTCCGATAGCGGTGGTCACCCGCCAGCAATCCACCAGCCAAGCCCTCTTCGTGAAGGTGATTTCAGGCTTCGGCGGCAGCAACGCCGCCCTGCTGTTCGCTAAAAACGACACAGCGATTTTAAGGAATTTTATGACTGAAAAATAGGGAGAAGATGGAAGAAAAACAACTCAGACTCATGTCGTATGCCCGCATCACCAACCAGCAAGTGGTGAGCAATGGCAACCTGATATTGGAAAACCAAGAAGGTGATGCGAAACACTGGCTATCAGAAATATATAAACATTTAGGCTGCGACCACCCCAAGTTTTTCAAGATGGACCCGCTCTGCAAGTCGGGTTTCTTGGCTACTGAACTGGTGATGCGCAACCTGCAGCTCGTCCCTGAGGAGCCGAAGGACGACTGGGCGGTGGTGTGTTTCAACTCGGCTGGCTCGCTCGACGACGACCGCACCTACCAGGCCACCATCCAAGAGGCCGACAACTACTTTCCGAGTCCTGCCGTGTTTGTCTATACTTTGGCCAATATCGTGACGGGCGAGATAGCCATCCGCCACAAGATCAAGGGGGAGAGTTCTTTCTATGTGGAGGAGAAGTTCAATGCGGCCCGTGTCATCGGGGCGGCCGAAGACGTGCTGCGGATCACTCCCGCCCGCCACGTGCTGACCGGCTGGGTGGATTTCGACGAGGGCGTTTGCGACGTGCTGCTTTTCGCGGTCACGCTTTCCGACGACCCTGCGCTGCCCGTGGCCACCGGGGAGCTGCTGCAGGAAATTTACCAGCAGAAGTAACTTTAAAAATCCAGATTTTATGCAATAAATACATCGTACTGCATAAAAAAGTATGTTTTTTTGTGCAATACAGAGACGGTTACAGTCTCGAAATCCGCAGGTCGAACTCCTCGCGCCGGATGTCCGATACGAGGAAGGCTTCGCGGTAACCCTTGAGATACAGCTCATTGCCTTGTATCTTGTCAATCTCCAGCAAATTGACAATCTGGTTTTTGTTGATGAGCATGAAATTCCCGCCCAGCTGTTCCAGAATGGAGTCGAAGGTGGCATACACCGAGTCGGTGTCAACGGTGTCGGTGTAATGGATGACCTTGATGCGGGAGCTGCCGCTGGTGACCTGTTCGAACGATTGCGACACGATATAAGAGATATGGTTGCTGCGCACCTTCAGCGAGCCCGCATTGATGAGTTGCGACTGGGCGGCATTCTCTTTCTGCTTGCGCTCATTCAGCATCACCTCGTTCTGCCAGTGTTGCAGCCGACTTTCCAGTTCGCTGTTCCGCTCCTTCAGCTGTTGGTTTTCCTTCAGCAAGCTGGCGTTTTCCTCCAGCAGTTCCCGTTTGGTGCGTCCTTTGAAAAGCCGGTAGATGCCGACGCCGGTATAGTAGAGCGATCCGCATATAAACACAATGATGAAGCCCAGACAAACAATCTTGAACAGGCTGCTGACAACCGTTTCGAACACGACATTTCCCATATTGAATATTTTTTGCAAAAATAGCATTTTGCCAACAATTAGCCGTGACGAAAAAAAGCTCTTTCGTGACATATTTTCGGGTTTTTATGCAGCAGGGCATTCCAATAAACTGAAAATCGGCTACTTTTGTGGCGATATCGGAGGTGATAATTCTCTTTTTGTAAAGCCGTAATCAGTTATTTTCTTATGTTTTATTAAATATCAAAATCATGAAAAAATTATTCTTCGTTGCACTGCTCACTTTATTGGCAGAATTTTCGTTTGCGCAAAAGCAGGTAGATGATTACTCCTTCAGGAATTTGGGTGAGACTGTCCAGCAGGACACTTCTTCTTCTGACGAACCGATATCTTTCCGTGAGTACAAACAGAAACTGCGCATTGAAAAGGGGGCATTTCTCGAGATGGGAAGCCTTGCTTACAAAAAGTATCAAAGTTATAATGCGATGAAATGGAGCGGGGTGGCATTACTCACTACCGGATTTGTGCTGGCAGCACCTGTTGGCATTCCGTTGTTCCTGCTTTTGGAAGAAGCCTATTTTATTAACAATGTCTATTCTAATTCCTATGTTTTGTGGGTGAGCAATGAAGTCCCTGGTATTGTTTGCATGAGTATAGGTGGAGGAATGATGGTGGCAGGGGCTGTTTTGCTGGGATGCATGGGGATTCCGTTGCAGCAAAGCTACTACTATTATGTACAAGGGCAGAAGAAGTCTGTTTCCATGAACTGGCAGCCCACCATTGGCACAGGTTATGCCGGTGCAGGATTGACGGTGCGGTTCTAACGGGGCTCATATTCTATCACCCTTCCCGTTCTTCCGCGGCATAGTTCCCGTCAGGTACTATCTTCCTGCCAGCGTGCCGCGGGATGCACGCGGCACACCGCCCACCCCAGACTGCAGCCGCTTCACGCGGCCTTATCTGGGGTTACTAAGATGATGTCCCTCCGGGACATGCGCACCTCGCGACGACACCGACTCCATCCAGCTACATTGTGTAATGAAGCCCTTGGCGAGGAGCTTTACCCTACGCTCGCTCTCCCGCACCTGCCCTTTGTCCTGAAAGGACAACCTTCTCTGCACCCCACCCACCGCGGCACGCCGGCAGAAAGATAGTACCTGCATGTGGGTTTGCCGCGGAAGAACGGGCGGGTGGATAGACGGTGGAAAACAAAAAGAGACGCGATTCATCGCGTCTCTACGTTGGATTCCGAAAAATCAATCGCTTACTGCTTATCCTTCAGCAGGTCGCGAATCTCGGTAAGAAGCAGTTCCTCTTTGGTCGGTTCGGGTTCTGCGACGGGAGCCGGCTCAGCAGGCTTCTCCGTTCTGCGTTTCAGCGTGTTGATACCCTTGATCATCAAGAAGATACAGAACGCAATGATGAGGAAGTCGATCACATTCTGGATGAACTGACCGTAGGCAAAAACTGCACCGGCTTCCTTGGCCTGGGCCAAAGGAAGATCTGACCCCTGTCCGGAAAGTGCGACGTACAAGTTGGTGAAGTCCACATTGCCCACCAGTCGGCCTACCAGCGGCATGATGATGTCGTCCACTAAAGAACTGATGATCTTGCCGAAAGCGCCACCAATGATGACACCGACAGCCATGTCCATGACATTGCCCTTCAAGGCAAATTCCTTAAATTCTTTTCCAAATTTGCTCATATTGTAATTGGTTTTGGTTTCAGTTTGCAAAATTACGTAATTATTTCAAGCATACAGCAATTCACACGATTTTTTTCAATGAAATAAATTTGGTAAGTAAATGAAAATTGTTTAATTTTGCCGTTTAATATCAAGAATTTTGTTAATTATATAACTTATTGAAGTATAAATATTTATGGAACAATTAATTGAAGAATTGAAGAAAGAAATCATCGAAGTTCTCAACTTGGAAGACATGAAACCCGAGGACATTGACGAAAATGCTCCTCTTTTCGGGGAAGGTCTGGGCCTGGATTCCATCGATGCATTGGAGTTGATTGTGCTGATGGAGAAGAACTACGGTATCAAGCTGCAGAGCGCCGACCAAGGCAAGGAGATTTTCAAGTCGGTGCGCGTGATGGCGGAATATATCAAAGAACACAGAACGAAATAATTGGTTGACAGTGAGTGACATTGTCATCACAGGCATGGGGGTCATCTCGGCCCTTGGCTGCGGCATCGAGACGACGGCCGACCGGCTGGTGCGCTCGGAGTCGGGGGTGGGCAGGATGCGCTATCTGAACACGGTGCACACGGAGATTCCGGTCGCCGAAGTGCCGTTCAGCGACGACGACCTGCGGAGGATGCTGGGTATTGCACCCGGCTTTTCCATCACCCGCACCTCCTTGCTGGGACGGGTGGCCTTGCGGGAAACCGTGGAGATGGCCCGTCTGAAAGAGAACGACGACCAGCGTGTCGCCTTCCTTTCCGGCACCACCGTCGGCGGCATGGAGAAAAGCGAGCAGTTCTACAAGGACTTCCTCACCAACGACCTCCGCAACGAGTACATCGCCCTGCACGACTGCGGCGCCTGTACCGACATGATCGCTCAGGAGTACCCGGGGCGTATCACCATGCAGACCACCATCTCCACGGCCTGCTCGTCGGCGGCCAACGCCATCATCTTCGGCGCCGACCTGCTGCGCTGCGGCCGCACCGACCTTGTGATTGCCGGCGGCACCGAATGTCTCAGCAAGTTCCATCTCGACGGCTTCAACACGCTGATGATCCTCGACTCGGAACCCTGCAAGCCCTTCGACAAGAACCGCCACGGACTCAACCTCGGCGAGGGCGCGGCATACGTGGTGATGGAAACCCGCGAGCACGCCGCCCAAAGGGGCGTGCAGCCTATCTGCAAACTGTCGGGCTACGCCAACCAGTGCGATGCCTACCACCAGACCGCCTCGTCGCCGGAAGGCGAAGGTGCCTTCCTCGCCATGTCGAAAGCACTGCAGAGCGCCGGCCTCAAGCCCACCGACATCGACTACATCAATGCCCACGGCACCGGCACCCCCAACAACGACGAAAGCGAAGGCAAGGCCATGATGCGCGTCTTCGGCGACAAAGTGCCCCTTGTCTCCTCCACCAAAGCCTATACCGGCCACCCCACGAGTGCAGCCGGCGGCATCGAGAGCGTCATCTCCATTCTCGCCCTCACCCGCAACTTCGTGCCCGCCAACCTCAACTTCTCCGAGAAAATCGACTGCCATAATTTCACCCCCGTCACCCAAACCCTCACCGGCATCAAGCTGCAACATGTGCTTTGCAACTCCTTTGGCTTCGGCGGCAACGACTCTTCCTGCATCTTTTCCAAAATCAATTAACCATGGACACATACATCAGGGCAGCCTCACAGATCTCAATGCAACAGCCACTCTCCGAGCAGTGGATGGACACGCCTGTCCTGCCCTCCGCCGTGTTCAACGAACCCGTAGATCCCGACTTCAAGGCGTTCATCTCGCCAGCGGAAGC
>JBGURX010000022.1:0-27345 GCA_045132235.1 Bacteroidales bacterium | reverse complement strand
GCGCTTCACTGTTTCAGGAAGGACAGCACCGAAGTACTTCACGCTGAAGGGACGATAGAGGTGAACGCTGACGAGACCGAGTTTCTTGCCGGCTTTGTTCTCCTTGTCGATGACGGTCTTGATAACGTCGGTGATGGAGCCCATAGCGACGATAACATCGGTGGCGTCTTTGGCGCCGTAGAAGGTGAAGGGAGCGTACTCACGGCCGGTGATTTTGCTCATCTTCTTCATGTATTTGGCCACGATATCCGGAAGAGCGTCATAGTATTTGTTCTGCAACTCTCTGGTCTGGAAGTAGATATCGGGGTTCTGTGCGGTACCGCGGGTCACGGGGTGCTCCGGATTGAGGGCGCGGTCGCGGTACTCCTTGAGGGCTTTCCAGTTGACGAGTTTTTCAACCTTGGCCTGGTCGGTAGCTTCCACTTTCTGGATTTCGTGGGAGGTACGGAAACCGTCGAAGAAGTGGAGGAACGGTACGCGGCCTTCGATGGCGGCGAGGTGGGCAACAGGAGCAAGGTCCATGATTTCCTGCACGGAGCCGGTAGCCAGCATGGCGAAACCGGTCTGGCGGGCGCTCATCACGTCGGCGTGGTCACCGAAGATGGAGAGGGCCTGTGCGGCGAGGGCGCGGGCGGAAACGTGGAACACACCGGGGAGGAGCTCACCGGCGATCTTGTACATGTTGGGGATCATCAGCAGGAGACCCTGCGATGCGGTGTAGGTGGTGGTGAGGGCACCGGCCTGGAGGGAACCGTGGACAGCGCCAGCGGCACCGGCCTCGCTCTGCATCTCGACCACTTTCACGGTCTCACCGAAAATGTTCTTTCTTCCACCGGCACTCCACTCGTCGATGTATTCAGCCATCGGGCTTGACGGGGTGATGGGGTAGATGGCGGCGACTTCGCTGAACATGTAGGCTACATGAGCAGCAGCGCAGTTACCGTCGCAAGTCATAAATTTCTTTTCTGCCATAATTGTTTGTTATTTAAATGGTTAAAGATTGATATTTGGTTGATTACTTTCTTTTTGCGCTAAAATAATTAACCTGCAAAAATACAACTTTTCATTGATTATTTTGTAATAAATTGAAATAAAATTAGTCTGATTTTCTTCAGGCAGAAAAAGAAAATTAGCGGATGCTGTTATTCTTTGACAGAAATGAATATAGAGTGCTGGCATCGTTTCTGAGGCCGCCGTATGCAGCTCTTCACCTTTCGCCACAGGCTTTTGCCTTCATGCGCAAAAACGTGGACTTTCACACGGCCAGTTTCAGGTGGAAATGCCCAGAAGAAAATTCCATCTTTATTGGTGTAAACCACCTGTTTTTTACCCGTTCCCATGACCTCAAACACAATCATCGCCTTTTTGTGAATAGGAAGCCCTGTTATTTCCCCATCAATTCTTGTCCATTCAGCGGGAGGGGATGGTACCATGTAGCTGTAGCCAACACTCTCGTACATATTGACGCTTACGTCCAACAGAAAATCATTGTCGGACAGCGCGATATCCACCACAAATAAGCGCTGATGCACGCTATCTTTATGATTCCAATTGAACGAGACAGCATATTTCCCAGCTGAAATCCCCTCAAACAAATATTGGCCGATGCTGTCAGTCCTTGTCAAAGCCACCATGGGAGCATCATCCATAGAATTGTGATTGCCGTTGTCCATCAAAAGTCCCACCTCCAATCCCTGAATGGGTTTCCCTATTGGGTCGGTCACCACCCCGCTGACGGATGCTTGTGCGAAGAGACAGACTGTCGTCAGCGACAAAAACAAGGTCAGGAAAAAAGATTTTTTCATTAGGGGCATTTGTTAATGTCAATACAGCGTGCAAAAATACAAATTTTTATTTCAATAATTTCCGGTTCCCCACTTCCTCTAAGATGGTCATCTGTTGGATGGCGATTTTGTTGAGCATTTCCCACAAAAAAACACCTGCAATTTTGCAGGTGTTTCCGTTGTGATTCCGCCGCGATTCGAACGCGGGACCTACTGCTTAGAAGGCAGTTGCTCTATCCAGCTGAGCTACGGAACCTCTTTATCTTCTGGGTCGGGATGACTCGACTCGAACGAGCGACCCCTTGGTCCCAAACCAAGTATTCTGCCAACTGAACTACATCCCGTATCCTCCGGCTATGCATGCATCGCATACCCGCCGGAAGATGCACGCGGATTAGGCTTCAGCACCCTGCTCCATCGGGATGACGGAGACATAGGATTTGCCGCCCATCCTTTTCTTGAACTCGACAGTACCGTCGATCAGTGCGAAAATGGTGTGGTCCTTGCCCATGCCGACGTTGCGACCCGGGTTGTGAACCGTGCCTCTCTGTCTCAGCAGGATGTTGCCTGCCTTGCAAACCTGACCACCGAAAATCTTGATACCTAAACGTTTGCTTTCGGATTCGCGACCGTTTTGAGTACTACCGACACCTTTTTTATGAGCCATAATGAATTATTTTTTTAGTGATAAAATCCGTGAATTAATTGATTAAAGGGTAATGCCGTTGATCTGAATGGAGGTCAGATACTGACGATGGCCATTCAACGTCTGATAACCTTTTCTTCTTTTCTTCTTGAAGACCAAAACTTTCTCTCCTTTGAGATGTTTCAAGACAGTGGCGGAAACTTCTGCGCCAGCAACGGTGGGGGTGCCCACTTTTACAGAACCGTTGTCGTCCACTAACATCACGCGGTCGAACTTCACTTCGGCACCTTCTTCAGCTTTGAGGCGATGAACAAAGATCTTCTGATCTTTTTCAATCTTAAATTGTTGCCCTGCTATTTCTACGATTGCGTACATTTTGATTGATTTTAGTTAGACATAATTTTTCGGGCGGCAAAATTACAAATATTTTTTCTATTTTTGACTTTATTTGAAAAATAAAATAATTTTTTGAAAACAATTTCGTTTCTTGTTTGTCTTTATTATATATAAATTGTGATTTTTAGGAGGGCTATAAAGATGAAAAGATTTTTCAAATTATTGTTAATCAGTGTGATGCTTTGTTCTGTGACAACGGTGTCTGCACAGTCCTCATCGCGCAATTATGTCGAT
This sequence comes from Bacteroidales bacterium, assembly GCA_045132235.1. Classification (GTDB taxonomy): domain Bacteria; phylum Bacteroidota; class Bacteroidia; order Bacteroidales; family WCHB1-69; genus UBA1756. Next base: position 24,285 of record JBGURX010000022.1, on the reverse strand, counting down.
TTGACTTCCGCCGCCGAGCAGTCGGTGCACGCTGTTGTACACATCAAAACCACCTTTCTGTACCGTACTTCCGTCTGGGAAGACTTCTTCGGTGGAAGTTTTTGGGAAGATTTTTTCAATTTTTCGTCACCTTTCGGCTCGTATGAGCAGCAGGTGATGGGTGCCGGCTCGGGGGTCATCATCAGTCCCGACGGCTACATCGTCACCAACAACCATGTGGTGGAAAATGCACAGGATATCGCGGTTACCCTCAACGACAAGCGTGAGTTCCCCGCCACCGTCATCGGCACCGACCCGCAGACCGACCTCGCCCTTATCAAGATTGAGTGCGACGGACTGCCCACCCTCGCTTTCGGCAATTCCGACAACGTGCGGATAGGGGAGTGGGTGCTGGCTGTCGGCAACCCCTTCAACTTGACCTCTACCGTCACCGCCGGCATCGTGAGCGCCAAGGCCCGCAACCTCGACATCCTCGGCGAGAATGCCTCCGTTGAGTCGTTCATCCAGACCGATGCCGCTGTCAACCAAGGCAACAGCGGCGGTGCGCTGGTCAACGCATCGGGCGAACTCATCGGTATCAACTCGGCCATCGCCAGCCATACCGGCTACTATACCGGCTACTCGTTCGCCATCCCGTCCAACATCGCCCGCAAGGTGGTGTCGGATTTAAAAAAATATGGTATGGTGCAGCGTGCCGTGCTGGCCGTCACCATCCAAGAGGTGGACAATAACGTGGCGCAGGAGCTGAATCTCTCGCAGGTGAAGGGCGTGTGCATCACCTCCGTGTCAGAGGATGGCGCTGCCGACCGCGCCGGACTGCAGCAGTATGATGTCATCACCGCCATCAACGGCACGGAAGTCAACTCCGTTTCCGAACTCCGCGAGGTGATGGCCCAGTATTCGCCCGGCGACCGCGTGGAAGTGGCCTACCTCCGCGACGGCGCTTCCCGCAAGACTCCGCTCACCCTTCTCAACAGCGAAGGCACCACCGAACTCTACTACTCCAACAAACAATAATTTCATAGTTTCATAATCGCATAATCAACCTCTTAACTCCTTAATTATTAAATTATTAAATTATTAAATTATTAAAAATATTAACTCTTAACTCAGCCTCCCCCTTATTTAATCAAACATTAACACCAAAAACCTTACCATTATGATGCGTCAAATTAAAATCTCCAGTTCCATCACCAACCGCGACTCGGCTTCGCTGGAGCGTTACCTGTCCGACATCTCGAAGGCACCGCTCATCACGGCCGACGAAGAGGTGGAGTTGGCCCGCCGTATCAAGGCCGGCGACCGCGAGGCACTGGAGAAACTCACTACCGCTAACTTGAGATTTGTTGTTTCCATCGCCAAGAAGTACCAGAATCAGGGCATCGGGCTTCCCGACCTGATCACGGAGGGAAATATCGGTCTGCTGCGTGCCGCCGAGCGTTTCGACGAGACCCGCGGCTTCAAGTTCATCTCGTACGCCGTGTGGTGGATCCGCCAGTCCATCCTCACCGCCATCGCCGAACAGTCGAGGGTAGTGCGTCTGCCGCTCAACCAAGTGAGCACCATCGGCAAAATCCGCAAGGAGACCGCCCGTCTGGAGCAGGAGCTGGTGCGCAATCCCACTGTGGATGAAGTGGCTGAGGCAGTGGATCTTCCTGCCGACAAGGTGGCCGACCTGCTGCGCCAGAACGGCTATCATGTCTCCATCGATGCCCCGCTGAGCAATGACGACGACACCAAGTTCATCGACACGTTCGTGCCGGAGGGCGGAGGGAACTCCACCGACGAGGTGTTGATCGCAGAGTCGCTTACCTCCGACCTCGACGATGTGTTGGCCGCACTGCCGGAAACCGAGCGCGAAGTGCTCAGCATGTACTACGGTTTCCACACCAAGCGCGAATACACCTTGGATGAGATCAGTGCCTGCACCGACCTTTCGCGCGAGCGTGTGCGCCAGCTCAAGGAGCGCGCCATCAAGCGGCTCCGCACCGAAGGCAATCAGTCGAAACTCAAAACCTATCTGTAGCCTATGCGACTTGTTGTTGTACCCACTCCCATCGGAAACCTTGAAGACATTACGCTTCGCGCATTGAATGTGCTGAAGGAGGCCGACTTTGTGCTTTGCGAGGATACCCGCACCACGAAGAACCTTCTACGCCATTTCGAGCTGGAGAAGACCTGTTATGCTTACCACATCCACAACGAGCATCAGCAGCTGGACCATATCATCCGACAAATACAACAGGCTGAATTGGTGGCACTTGCTTCCGATGCCGGCACGCCCTGTATCTCCGATCCAGGCTATCTTTTGGTGCGAGAGTGTGTGCGGCAGGGCATAGAGGTGGAGTGCCTGCCGGGCGCCACCGCACTGATTCCCGCCCTCGTCAACTCCGCGCTGCCCGCCAGCAGCTTCAAATTCTACGGCTTCATCCCGCATAAAAAAGGCAAAGAGACCTGTCTCAAGCAGATGGCCACCGCGCAGGAGACCTCCATCTTCTACGAATCACCCTACCGGCTGGTGAAAACTTTGGAGATGATGATGCCGTTTTTTGGCGAAGACAGACAGGTTTGTGTTTGCCGCGAGCTCACTAAAATCCATGAGGAGAACTTCCGGGGCACGCTGCAGGAGGCGCTTCAGCATTTCTCCGCCAAGGAGGTGAAGGGGGAGATTGTGGTGGTGGTGGAACCCGCGCCTGACCTCCGCCGTACAGAATAAACTTTTCCCAAAATCATCTCGAAATGGAAATTATGAGGCATAGAGGTTGTGTGGTTCATGGCCATGAGAATGGTCGGAAATGGCATTATCCCACCATCAATTTGTCTGACATACAGCCGGTTGTTTCCATCGAGGCCGGGGTGTATGCTGCAAGGGTGAAGGTCGCCGGACAGACCTTTTCCGCCATGCTCTATAAGGGCAGTCGTCCCACGCTGAACCTTTCGGAGCCGGTGGTGGAGATTCATTTGCTTGATTTTCAGGGAGATTTATATGGAGAAAAAGTGGAATTCACCATTGTGCAGCGGGTGAGGGGAGAGCAGAAATTCGCCTCTGTGGAGGAGTTGGCCGCCCAGCTTCGCCAGGACGAGGTGGCTGTTCGTGAACTGCTGGATTAGACATCTTTCATTTTGCTGATTATTAATTATTTGTAATTTTTATCAACAAAACATTCACAAAGTCCGATTTTTTGCCTTTTTTTTGTATTTTTGCAGTCAATTATCACTAAAAAAATACATCATTATGCATATTGCAGTAGCGGGCAACATCGGATCGGGCAAAACTACCTTGACCGGCTTGTTGGCCAAACATTATGGCTGGGAGGCCATGTACGAGAGTGTGGAGAACAACCCCTATCTCGCCAGTTATTACGAAGACATGCAGCGTTGGTCGTTCAACCTGCAGGTCTATTTTCTGAACAGCCGTTTCCGTCAGGTGGTTGACATCCGGAAGCGCAGCAAGACCGTCATTCAGGACCGCACCATCTACGAGGACGCGTATATTTTCGCCCCCAACCTGCACGACATGCAGCTCATGGCGACCCGCGATTTTGAAAACTATGCTTCGCTGTTCGAGCTGATGTCGCAGTTCCTGCAGGCTCCCGACCTGTTGATTTATCTTCACGCTGACACATCCACCCTTGTCAGTCAGATTCAGAAGCGCGGCCGCGAGTACGAGAAGACCATCCGTCTCGACTACCTTCAGAACCTGAACGAGCGTTACGAGGAATGGATTTCCAACTACAAGCTGGGCAAGCTGTTGATCGTGGATGTCAACAAGATCAAGTTCGGGGAGCGCCCCGAGGATCTGGGGGTCATCATCGACAAGGTCGATGCCGAGCTGTTCGGACTTTTCCCCAACAAATAGCGTATGGCGTTCATCGGCATCATCCCCGCGCGCTATGCCTCCACGCGCTTTCCCGGCAAGCCGCTGGCGTTGCTCCACGGCCGTCCGGTGGTGCAGTGGGTGTACGAGCGTGCGTGCGAGGCGGGCCTGTCGCAGGTGGCCGTCGCCACCGACGATGACCGCATCCGTAAGGCTGTCGAGGCTTTCGGTGGTCAGGTCGTGATGACCTCCCCGGACCACCGTTCCGGCACCGACCGCTGCGCGGAAGCCGCCCGTGCGCTGGGCGCATCTGCCGGAGATGTCATTGTGAACATACAGGGCGACGAGCCCTTCATCCGTCCCGAGGCCATCCGCCTGCTGACGGGGCAGTTCAGCAACCCGGTGGTGCAAATCGCCACGCTGGCCAAGGCCTTCACGCCCGACGAGGATCCCCATAATCCCAACATGGTGAAGGTGGTGGCCGCCCGCAACGGTCGCGCCCTCTACTTCAGCCGTTCGCCGATACCGTACTACCGCAACGAGCAGATGCCGCCCGTGCACTACAAGCATATCGGCATCTACGCCTACCGTCTCTCGGTTCTGAACGAGCTGGTGGCGTTGGATTCCTCGCAGCTGGAGGAGGCCGAAAAGCTGGAACAGCTGCGATGGCTCGACAACGGGTACAGCATCTTCGTGCGCGCCTGCGACTACGAAAGCGTGGGCATCGACACGCCAGAGGACTTGGCACGTGCTGAGAAAATGTTAGAAATTTAATTTGTAAAGATATGGTTGTCAGTAGTTTGATTGATATGTTGCGCACCGAGGAGCAGGTTTATGTGAACCAGCTCGGGCTTTTCAGCAAGGAGTTTCATCCTGCCAAGGTGGGCAAAACCTCCATCATGCCGCCGCACTATTCGGTCGTGCTCGACAGCCAGGCGGAGGGCAGCGGTTTCAACTTCACCCTGCACCACTCCAACCGTCAGAAAATCAAAATTGTAGATGCCGACATCGCTGTTTCCCACTGGACGGAAGAGTTGCTGGAACAGCTGCGGCGCGAGAAACGCGTGGCGGTGCCCGGCTTCGGTGTATTCACCCTGAAAAAAGGGATTCTCGGTTTTGAAAGCGAAATCATTCCCGCGCTGAATGCTGAGTTTGAGGGAATGGAGGAGATCGCTTTGAAGGAAGAACCGGCTGCCGAGCAACCGGCGGCTCCCGCAGTGCCGTTGGCGGCCGCAGCGCCGGTTGTGCCAGTGGAACCCGCTGTGCCGGAGGTGGTTGAAGAGCAGCCGGCAGAACAAGAAATTCCCGAAACGCCTGCTGAATCGGAAGCAGTGGAAGAGCCTGTTGAGGAAATTCCCGCTGTGGAAGAGGAGCCTGTTGTGCCGGAGGTGGTTGAAGAACAGCCGGCAGAGCCAGAAATTCCCGAAACGCCTGCCGAACCGGAAGTGGTGGAAGAACCCGTTGAGGAAATTCCCGCTGTGGAAGAGGAGCCTGTTGTGCCAGAAGTGGTTGAACAGCCGGTAGAACCTGAATTTCCCGAAACGCCTGTCGAACCGGAAGTCGTGGAAGCTCCTGTCGTGGAAACGCCTGTCGAGCTGGAAGCTACAGAAGAACCTGCTGCAGAAGAAGAGCCTGCGGAAACGGAAGTGGAGGAAGAGATTGAGCTGTCAGAAGAGAAACCGCAGCGCAAGCGTTCTCGCTGGTGGTTGTGGCTCTTGATCGTGTTGGTAGTTTTGGCTGCAGCGGGCGCCGCTGGCTACCTCTATCGCGCACAGGTTTCTGATTTTGTACATCCTTATTTTGAAAAATTCGGATGGTGCAAAAGCGAACAGCCGGTGCAGCAGCCGACGGAGAATCCCGCGACTGTGTCGGAACCGGAGGAAACGACGCTGGAGGTGGATACGCTTCAGCAGGAGACCGACACCCTCACCGAACAGCTGGAAGAACCCCAGCCGGAGCCTGTTGCGGAGCCTTTCGACATCAACAACATGCGGCACATCACCTTCGAAAAGGGGAAATTCTACGTCATCCATGGCAGCTTGCCCTCCGATGCCGACTGTGCCAAGCATGTCAAGCAGGCGTGCCTGCAAAAATACAATCCCTCCATCCTCATCACCCCGGGCGACTGGCACCGCCGTGTGTGCCTGGGCGTTTTCACCAATGAGGCAGAGGCGGAGCGTTTTGCAGCGGGTATCCATAATGCTTGGGTGAAAAGTGAGTAATGTTATGCAAGAAAAGAATATGCAAGAGTCAATCACCTACGGAATGAGGCCTGTGCTGGAAGCCATCGCCAGCGGCAAGACCATCGACAAGGTGCTGTTTCAGAAAGATTTGGGCGGACCGCTCTTCAAGGATCTGTTTATCAAGGTGCGCGAGCGCAAAATCCCGTTCCAGTACGTTCCGGCCGAGAAACTGAACCGCCTCACCCGCGGCAACCACCAAGGAGTGGTCGCCTTCATGTCGGCCATCGAGTACGACGACATCTACGCCATTGTGCCCTACCTGTTCGAGCAGGGTAAGACGCCTTTCCTGCTCATTCTTGACAAGGTGACCGACGTGCGTAACATCGGGGCCATCGCCCGCTCGGCCGAGTGTGCCGGCGTGGACGCCATCATCATCCCGATGAAAGGCGCGGCTCAGCTCAACGAGGACGCCGTGAAGAGCTCTGCCGGTGCGTTGCACAAGGTGCCGGTGTGCCGCCATACCAACTTGGTGGAAGTAATTCATTTCCTGCAAGATTCCGGCATTGAGGTGGTGGGCGTTACCGAAAAGGCGGACCATCTGTTCCACGAATACGACTACCGCAAGCCGGTATGCCTCATCATGGGCAATGAGTATGAGGGCATTGCGTGGGACTACCTGCGCGAGTGCAACGATACCGTGCGCATCCCGATGGCGGGCACCATCCGCTCGCTCAACGTGTCGGTGGCCACGGGCGTGCTGCTGTTCGAGGTGGTGCGGCAACGCATGTAGTACCCGAGAAATTCAACGCTGTATGTTCAAAAATGTCATGATGCGTTGTTCTTCGCGTTAGTTTTTATCGTAATTTTGCCATCGTTTTAAATGCAAAAATCATGAAGAGAATTGCTTTGATGACGGGCGGAAACTCAGGCGAATACGAGATTTCGCTCAAAACAGCCGACAATATTTTCAGTCTGCTTGACAAAAAACGCTACGAACCCTATCTGATTCATCTGAAGGGCAACAACTGGACCTATACCGCTCCCGACGGCGAGGTGGTGGAAGTGAACCGCAACGATTTTTCTTTGGATTTGAAAGGAAAGAAAATTACGTTTGATGCGGTGTTCATCGCCATCCATGGCAACCCGGGCGAAAACGGCCGTCTGGAGGCCTATTTCGACATGATTGGCATGCCTTACACCGGCTGCGGAATGCTGTCGTCGGCCCTCACTTTCAACAAATATTATTGCAATGTGGTGGTGAAAAATCTGGGAATACCAGTCGCCCCGTCGCTGCATTATTTTAAAGGTGAAACGGTAGATCCGAAAAAAGTGGCTGAAGTTTGCGGTTATCCTTGTTTTGTAAAATCTTGTAACTCAGGTTCGAGCGTGGGTGTAACTAAAGTACATGTTGAAGAAGAGTTGTCCGCCGCCGTGGAGGAGGCTTTCAAGTACGACACCCAGCTGGTGATTGAGAAGATGATTGTGGGACGCGAAGTGACCTGCGGCGTGGGGTGCCTGCAAGGAAAGGTGCGGGCGTTTGCGGTGACGGAAGTGGTGGTCAATCAGCGCGAGTTCTACGACTACAAGTCGAAATATACCGACGGGCAGCACGACCTAATCACCCCTGCCGACATTCCCGACAATATACGCGACATCATCTTCCGCTATTCGGAGAGCCTGTATCGCGAGCTGGCCTGCGGCGGCATCGTGCGCGCCGACTTCATCGTCACCCCCGACGGAGTCCCGTACTTCCTCGAAGTGAACACCATCCCCGGACAGACCGCCATGAGCATCATCCCCAACCAGCTTCGCTATGTGGGACTTGACCTTACGGATGTTTATTCCGATTTGATTGAACAGAGTTTTGAAAATAGATAATTTATTATTAAAATATTGAAAATGAATGCTTTAATTGCTCCTTCCATGCTGTCGGCAGATTTCTGCCATCTGGCTGATGATATTGACATGGTGAACCGCTCCCATGCCGACTGGTTTCATTTGGACATCATGGATGGAATGTTTGTACCCAATATCTCCTACGGCATTCCAGTGGTGAAGGCTATCCGCGAACGTGCCGAAAAACCGCTGGATGTACACCTGATGATCAACGATCCCGGCCGATATGTCACGGCGTTCAAACAGGCAGGCGCCGACATCCTGACGGTTCATTATGAGGCGGTTACGCACCTGCACCGCGTGGTGTGGCAAATCAAGAACGAGGATATGCTGGCCGGTGTGGCCCTCAACCCGCATACGCCGGTGGCTTTGTTGGATGACATCATCCAAGACCTTGACCTCGTGCTGGTAATGTCGGTGAACCCGGGCTTCGGCGGTCAGAAGTTCATCAAGAATGCCCTCAAAAAAGTGTCGGAGTTGCGCGACCTCATCGAAAAGCGCAATCTCAACACCTTGATCGAGGTGGATGGCGGCGTGGACGGCAACACGGCTGTTGAGTTGGTGGGAGCCGGCGCCGATGTGCTGGTTTCTGGCAACTACATTTTCAAAGCCACCAATCCGGAAAAGACGATTGAGTGCCTGAAACATATCGGCATGGAAGAATAGTTTTTGTAAAATGTTGAAATTAAAAAAGATACTTCTTAATTTTGTTCCAACACTATTGCTGCTATTGAGTGGCGAAGCATTTTTTGCCCAGCAAACCACCACCCTCAGTGGCTATGTGTATGAGCGGGGGAGTCTTGAGCTGATGCCATACGTTGTGGTGTATGAACCGAACAGTCAGACAATGGTTTACACCAACAACTATGGCTTCTATTCGTTGCAGTTCCCCAGTGCTGACACGGTCAAGGTGGTGTTTTCCAGCTATGGCTATGGCAGCGACACGTTGACGCTGATTGGGAAGTCAGGCAAACAGAGCTACAACCCGGAGCTGGCCAAGGTGACGGTTTTGGAAGAGGTGGTCATCCGGTCAGAACGCCTGCAGACGCAGGAGGTTCAGATGAGCACGGTGCATGTGTCGGCCAAAGAGGTGAAGAGCATCCCGATTCTTTTCGGAGAAAAAGATTTGTTCAAGACGCTCTTGCTGATGCCCGGCGTGCAGTCCGGCACGGAAGGCACCTCCGGCATCTACGTGCGTGGCGGCGGCCCCGACCAGAACCTCGTCATTCTCGATGAGGCCACCATCTACAATGCCAACCACCTGCTGGGCTTCTTTTCCATCTTCAACGGCGATGCCATGAAGTCGGTGGAGTTGGTAAAAGGCGGTTTCCCAGCCCGTTATGGCGGAAGACTCTCTTCCGTGATTGACGTGCGCATGAAGGAGGGCAACAAGACCGAGTACCACGGCGAGGGCGGCATCGGCATCATCTCCTCCCACCTGATGGTGGAAGGTCCCATCGCCAAAAACAAGGCCTCGTTCATGCTCTCCGGCCGTACCACCTATTTCGACCTGCTGGCCCGCCCCCTCATGAAAATTCTGTCGCCTGAAACGATGGCCGGCTACTATTTCTTCGACCTCAACGCCAAGTTCAACTACGACATCAGCGACAAAAACAAGCTGTATGTCAGTGCCTATTTCGGTCGCGACAAGTTCCATTTGGAGGAGTATGATAATACTGACGGGGAGAAAGATAAATACAAGATGGGGTTGTATTGGCAAAACGCCACCGCCACCGCCCGCTGGAACCATCTTTTCACCTCCAATCTCTTCTCCAATCTGTCGTTTATCTTCAGTGATTATACGATGGATATTTATGATAAATTCAAAAGCACTGATTATCAATATTCCACCACATACAAATCGGGTATCAGAGATTTCTCCCTCAAATATGACCTTACCTATATCCCCAATTCCCGCCACCACATTTTAACAGGTGCCGAGGTCACCTATCACCAGTCTTGTCCGAGTGCCGTCTCCCTGAAAGAGGACACCCTCTCGTCGAAGCAGGTGCAGATCGAGCATGGCTTAGAATATTCGCTGTATTTTGAGGATGAAATCCACATTCGCAATTTCCGCATCAATCCGGGTATCCGGCTCACCTGTTTCACGGTGCCGCGCCGCACCTATTTCTCGCCCGAGCCGCGCCTCTCGATGAGCTATAATTTCCTGCCCAACCTCGCCCTCAAGGCTTCGTATGCCATGATGAGCCAGAGTATGTTGTTGCTCAGTACCAGCACGATAGGACTCCCCACCGACCTGTGGGTGCCGGTCACCTCCAGAATCAAACCGCAACGCTCGCAGCAGGTGGCCCTCGGTCTGCACTACGACCTTTACAACCCGTCGATGTCGTTCTCGGTGGAGGGCTACTACAAGCACATGAACAATGTGTTGGCCTATAAGGAGGGCGCATCGTTTTTCTTGGATGCCATTGAGGGCATTTTCAATCCGGGAGAGTTTGAGAGGATTTGGAGCGACAATGTCACCGCCGGCAAGGCGTGGTCGTACGGTGTGGAGTTTCTGGTGCGGAAAAACGCCGGCAAGTTCACCGGCTGGATTGGCTACACCCTTTCGTGGACGCAGCAGCAGTTCGACGACCTCAACTTCGGCCGCAAGTTCTTCGCCCGCTACGACCGCCGCCACGATGTCTCCATCGTGCTGATGTACAGTCCCACCAAGAAAATCAACCTCTCGGTGGCGTGGGTCTTCGCTACCGGCAATGCGGTCACGCTGCCCATCTCCGTCTATCAAGAGCAGAACATTTCGCAGTTCCTGCAGGACTATCTCTATCCCGACCCTGACGCAGGACTTTACGATGGCTACGGACATTATGTAGGTTATGTGGAGAATTACAGCGAGAAGAACAACCTCCGTATGCAGCCTTTCCACCATCTCGACATCAGCGCGCAGTTCATTGTGCCGCATAAACGTAGTAAATGGGAGAGCATCTTCGAGGTGAGCATCTACAATGTATATAATTATAAGAACGCCTTTTTCTATTTTGTGGACACTGATTATGATATGAATACCGGCACCTCTTCGCAGGTGTTGAAAAAAGTCTGCATTTTCCCCATCATTCCTTCCTTTACCTATCATTTCCGTTTTTAATATTATATTGATAATGAATAAATTAAATAAAACTTTGCTGCTCGTCCTCTTCCTGCTGTCCGTAGGGATGACGGGATGCATTTCAACGGTGGACATTGAGGACCAGCTGCACGAGACGCAGAAGCTGGTGCTGTACTGCCGTATTTTCCCCGGCATGGACACGGTGAAGGCACACTTGTCGCACACGCACCTCCTGTATGGCAGTGGCAGCCGCGAGGATATCAAAATCATTGAAGACGGCGTGGTGGAACTTTCCACCGACAAGGTGAATTGGCACACCGCTCGATTCGATACGGTTCAGAAACTCTATCTGCTGCCGACCGCCGATTTTCCCATTGTAGAGGGACAGACCTACTATATCCGGGCTTTTGCACAGAATTTTGATGAGGTAAGTGCCACCTGCACAGTGCCTTACGTTCGTAATATCAACCTGCGCTGGGAGCATGTGCTGAGCCAGAACGACACCCACGACGGCGAGTTCTACAATGAACCGCATTACGACACCTATCTGGCGTGGGACGACTATGCTGGGGAGGAGAATTTCTATGCCTTTGGTACGCTGTGGCAAGAGGAGTATGATGATGATTGGACAGAAGTGGAGCCCAGCCGCTATTACACCACCTATTTCTCCCTGCTGACGTTGGAAGAGGGCAGCAAGACTTACGATTGCTTCTCCGATGAGGGAAGGGATGGAAAAACCATCCGTTATTTTTACGATTATGATACGGATCCTGAGGATGATGACATGTCGGATTTAGAATGGGTGCTTTTCCTCGACAAGCATTGTTATTTGTATGAAAGCACGCTGAACGACTTGGGCGCGTTGAGCACGTTTTTGCTGGAACCGATTCAAACCTACAACAACATCGAGGGCGGTTTCGGGCTGTTTGGTGCTTTTGCCCTTCAGCAGGTGGATCACGGAAGAAAGTAGCAGATTATGAGAGTGGTAGTGCAGCGTTGCAGTCGCGCCGAGGTGCGCATCGATGGTCAGGTGGTCGGGAAGATTGGCCGCGGATTCATGCTGTTGGTGGGTTTTACGCACGACGACACGCCGCAGGAGGTGGCTTTCTTGGCGAAGAAGGTGGCCGGGATGCGGGTGTTTGAAGACGGGGAGGGGAAGATGAACCTCTCGCTGGCGGACGTCGGCGGCGCGGTGCTCAGCATTTCTCAGTTCACGTTGTATGGTGATGCGCGGAAGGGCAACCGGCCCAGTTTCATCCGTGCCGCACGGCCGGAGGTGGCCGAACCGTTGTACGACCTTTTCAACCGCACCCTGCGCGAAGAGTACGGGCTGCAGGTGGAGACCGGCGAGTTCGGCGCCGACATGAAGGTCGATTTTATCAACGACGGCCCCGTGACCATTCTTCTGGAGTGGCCGGAAAAATAAGTCTTTTTTTTCATTGCACTTTGTTGAAAAGGGTGGGGGAGTCTTGAGTGGCAACTTGCTCTGTAAAAGTGTAAAGCAGTTTGGGTATTAAATTCGCTGAAGAAAATAAGCAATTCGCTTAAGTAATTTTGATTTATCAACAATCAATTGTTATATTTGTTGCCATATTCCTCAATGGCAATATTTGTTATAACTATTTGACTTTACATAAAATACATCGGTGAATTTATAAATTAAAAATAAATATTATGAAAAAAATTTACTTTTTTATCACGATGCTCGCGTCACTTTGTGCGCCTGCGACATTGAATGCCCAGGACATCCTGACCATCGGTACGGATGAATCGTATTCTTCAACCAGCGATGGCTTGGGCTCGCCTATGGGTAGAGCTTACTACTACAATTCAACGGCTCAGTTCATTTACACGGCAAGTGAATTGGCCAGCATGGGTGGCGCTAAAGCCATTACCTCCGTGGCTTTCTACCACAATGCCTATTCATTTGTGGACGATGTTCAGATTTATCTTGCCCACACCGCTGCCAGCATGGTTGACGTTGAAAATCCAGCAACTACGGGAACCTTGGTTTATTCAGGTACTGGCATCACTGTTGGCGGAAGCAGCGAAGGCTGGCAGACTTTTGAGTTTGACGAGCCTTTTGACTACAATGGTACCAGCAACCTATTGGTTGTCGTGTGTAGAACAAATAGCACTGGTTACAGCAGTAATCAAGCTTGGCAATATACTGAAACCACGGACAACAAGTATATGGTACGGCATGCCGACAACACAGGGTATGGCGACATTTCCAATACTTCCTATAGTTATACGGCCTCCACAAAACGTCCGAATATACAGATAACGTACACGGAGCCCGCGAGCTGTCCCAAGCCGACCCAACTCGCTGTCAACTCGATAGATTCCCGTGAGGTAGAGTTGAGTTGGTTCAACCTTAACCACGGGTCTGGCACGTGGTGGATTCAATACTCTGAAACTTCAGATTTCTCAACTTCCTATCTCTATGGTGCCATTACGTCATCATACCCTAACGATTCTGTTGTGGGCATCCTTGATGGCCTTGACCCGGCAACGACCTACTATGCCCGCGTGCAACTTAACTGTGGCGGCGGTGACGAGAGCCAGTATAGCAATATGGTGAGTTTCACCACATTGGATGCTTGCCCCGCTCCCACGGGTTTGGCCGCCACCGATATCACTGCCAGCAGTGCCACCCTCGGCTGGACAAGTTCAGCCAGCAGCTTCAACGTGCGCTATCGTCCTGCCAGCAATGTGGGCCAAGACTTTGAAAGCGGCCTCGGCGACTGGACCACTATTGATGCCGACGGCGACGGATACACTTGGATTCTTGCCTCGGAAACTCCTGGAGTATATCACAATACAACTGCGGACCTTACAGGTAAAGGCTATGACTATTCTGTTGATTTTATCGTTTCCGGATCTTTTTCTAACTATACCAATGGAGCATTGACCCCCGACAACTATCTTGTTTCCCCGCAAGTGTCCCTCGGCGGCTCCATCAGCTTCTATGCGCAAGCACAGGATAAAAGCTATCCCAGTGAACATTTTGGCGTGGCCGTGTCCACAACGGGCAATACCGATGCCGCCGACTTTACCACCATTCAGGAATGGACCATGATTGAAGATTACAACGCCACTGCAGACGCGACATGGGGTTACTATTCCGTTGATTTGAGTGCCTATGCTGGTCAGACCGGCTACGTGGCCATCCGTCACTTCGACTGCACCGACATGTTCACAATCAATATTGACAATATTGAAATCACTTTTCCCATGGGTGATCCTTGGGTTGAGGCCACTGTTCCCACCAACAGTCTGGACATTGCCAGCGGACTTGAGCCCGAAACCGACTACGAGTTCGAGGTGCAGTCTGACTGCGGCTCGGATGGTACCAGCACATGGGCGCACGCCAACTTCAGCACACTCGCCAGCTGTATGCCGGTGTCCGACCTCTTGTTCGATGAGGCTACTACCACCACTGCCACTATTACATGGACGGCTGGCGGTGAAGAACCTTCATGGGAGGTTTATCTCTATGATGAGTACGACAACATCATGACAGGTTATCCTCAGTCGGCATTTGCAACGACTTATACCTTTGCCGACCTCTCTGCCAGCACAACTTATAAAGCGGGGGTTAGGGCCAATTGTTTCGGTCCCACCTCTGCCGAACGCAAGGTGGAGATGCATACCGCCTGCGGCGCCATCAACACGCTGCCCTACGTAGAGAGTTTTGAAAATGACTACGACAACGCTTGCTGGATTTTCAATGGCTTTAATAAATTGAATCCCAGCGTGTATGCTTATGATGGAAATGCTATTTTCTATGTTGATGGAACAGAGCTTACCCCGCATTATGCAATTCTGCCCATCATGAGTACGGATATCAGCGAGCTGATGATGAACTTCTGGTACTATAATCTTAATAGTGGTCTTGATTGCGGTACGCTCCGTGTGGGTTATGTTACGAATGCCTATGACATCAGCACCTTCATCGAAGTGGGAAGCATTGATATGTCAAGCGGAATCAGCGAGTATGAGCGGACGCAAAACTTCGTGTTCAGCGGTGCTCCTGCCGGCAGCCGCATGGCTCTTTATTATGAAGCCAGCGGCGTAGAATATTCGTATCTAATAATTGATGACTTCACTGTTGACGTGCTTCCCAGCTGTATGGCACCGTATAATCTCGTTACATACGCTTCCACTTCCCATGGTGCCTCCTTTGACTGGTCCAATGGCGGCAGCGAAACCGCTTGGCAGTTTTACTTCTCCGAAACCAATGAGGCTCCTGCCGACGACATCGACGAGAGCCTTGTGACCAATGCCACCAGCAACCCGTTCACCCTTGCCAGCGGCCTCGATCCCGAAACCGACTATTACGCATGGGTGCGCGCCACCTGCGGCGGCTCTGACGGCAACAGCGCTTGGGTCGGCCCTGTGTCCTTCACCACCGATATCGCCTGCCCGGCTCCCACAGACCTCGCTGCTTCTGACATTACCGGCCATACCGCCGACCTCAACTGGACCGGCACCAGCTCAAGCTACATTGTGAGCTATAGAACGGCTTTTATGCCCAGCCCTGTTTTTTCACAGGAATTCAGCAGCGCTTCATGCCCTGACGGATGGACACGCTCCAATACCCTGCTGACCGATAATGTGTTGAACGGCACCACCGCTTTGGCTACTTACGATGGTGGTTGGAATTTTGGCACAAAAAATGATGTTTTCAATAGCCATGCCAGAGCTAATTTGTACGGTGAGAATTGCAAGTACTGGCTGATTACTCCACCCATGGATGTGACAGCTGATAATGCCTTGGTTTTTGATATGGCTTTGACGGCATATGGTGGCACGGTTGCCGCTCCTCAAACCACAGGTACCGACGACAAGTTCGTGGTGCTGATTTCCACCGACGGCGGAACCACATGGACCATCCTGCGCCAGTGGGACAACGCCGGCTCGGCTTATGTCTTAAATGACATTGTATGCTCTGCTACGGGCGAGAATGTGCAGATTGACCTTTCGGCCTACGACGGCGAAAGTGTGAAAATCGCCTTCTACATAGAGTCCACCGTAAGCAATGCCGACAACAATTTGCATATCGACAATGTGATGGTGGGCATTCCCGCTCCCGCCGGTGAATGGCAGACGGCAGCTGTTAACACGGCCACACACACTATTTCTGGCTTGGATCCAGAAACCAAATACGAAGCCAAAATTCAAGGAGATTGCGGAACTGACGGCATGAGCCAGGAGACAACCTCCATCTTCTTTACCACCGACGTTGCTTGTATAACCCCCACCGAACTTACCGCCGGCATCCCCGGCCCCACATACGTGGATCTGTATTGGATGGAGAACGGCTCCGCCACCGATTGGGATATCTATGTCAATGACATGCCTGAAGTGTCGGTGAGCGCAGGAGAAACAGAAGTCACCATTGTGAACGACACGGTATTCTACACGCTGACGAATTTGGTCGCTGAAACCGACTACTCAGTGAAAGTTCGCGCCAACTGTGGCGGCGATGGCGTGAGCGGATGGAGCAATGTGGTGAATTTCACCACCGCCGATGCCTGTCCGACCCCGGTTCTCGAATCTGCCGGCATAACTGACATTACCGCAAATTCCGCCAATGTGTCATGGATCGGCTTCGCCGAGAACGATAGCTATGAAGTCAGTTACAGAATGGTTGAGTATAATACGTTTATTGATGCTGACTTTGAAGACAATGCCATGCCTGCCGGCTGGACGTCAGAAGGGGATGGCACATGGAGTGTCGGCACAGGCGACTACAACAATGCTACCGGCGCACACGGCGGCTCTTACAACGCCCGCATAGTCCACTCCGCCAACAACAATGAAACCTACCTCGTTACTCCGAATATGGATTTGACTGGGAGTACTGATGTCTCTATAAACCTGTGGTACATCAATCGTTCATGGGGCGGCGACATAGACGAGTTCGGTGTTTACTATCGTTTGGATGGTGGTGAATGGAACGAGGTGTTTTTGACCAGCGAAGGCCATTCAGATTGGACCCAATTGGGTGTGGAACTCCCTGCTGCTGCCTATACCGCCAATTGCCAGATTGGTTTCAAAATGGTAGATTATTATGGCTATGGTGTCGGCGTTGATGATATTATGATAGTAGGTGTTCTCAATGTCGGTGCATGGCAGACGATCAATACCACCTCTGCTTCTGCTACTCTTACGGGACTCGATCCCGAAACCAACTATGAGGTGAAGGTGAAAGGCTTCTGCTATGGCGGTGCGGAAAGCAACGAAAGCACCATCGTGAACTTCACCACCTTGTCTTGCGACGTCACCAGCTTCCCGTGGACGGAGGACTTCGAGTATATGGCTGAGAACACCGTTCCGGAATGCTGGGACAACTCCACCTCGACTTCTCCCACCCTTGGCACCGATCCTGAATATATTTGGGGCGTTTATGACGATGGGTACAACCAGATGATGTACATGTATAACTATGAAGTATATCCGGGTAGTGCATTGATCAACACACCGGTCATTAACCTGCCTTCAATGGGAGTGTATGCCCTTTCTTTCAACTATGCCCATCGTGCCTCCTGTGACCCGTTTATCGTGAAGATTTCGACGGATAATGGATTGACATTCACAGAACTGCAATCATACAGTGCGCATGACGGATATTCTGAGGATGTTCCGGGCGAATTCAAAGAAGCTTTTATCTCATTGGCAGATTATGCGGGTGAATCGGTGATTCTGCAGTTCTGTGCAGCCCCCACTCATGCCTATGGTGCTATTTTTGTGGATAACATCACCATTGACGAGGCTCCCAGCTGTTTCAAGCCCACCGAATTGGAGGCGGGAAGCGCTACTGTCAATACGGCCACACTCCGCTGGACTGAAAACGGAACGGCCACCGCTTGGCAGATCTGCCTCAACGGCGACGAGGAAAACCTCATTGAAGCCAACAGCAATCCTTTCACCATTGAAGGTCTCACGGCCTCCACAGAATACACTGTCAAGGTACGCGCATACTGTGCTGTGGATGACCAGAGCGCATGGAGCAATGTGGTGAACGTCATTACGAGCTGCGAAGCCATCCCCGTCAGGGTGGGTCAGCCCTATGTCCAGGATTTTGAGGAACCTAATTTCCCGCCCGCCTGCGTGCGTGTCATTGCGGCAGCAGGTGGCAACTGGATGGAAGGTTATCAAAACCATACTGAATCAGGTTCAACCGGTGCTTTTAGCTACTTCTTTGGCGACACCTATTTGGTATTGCCCGAACTTGAAATCGAGGATGACGGTAATGACGATACAAAAGTAAAACTCTCTTTCTGGTCATATAATAGTTACTACAATTATTATTATTTGGGCAGGAATGCAGTGGTGCTTTTGGATAATGACAACAATGAGACTGTAGAACTTTGGTCCCCTGCATCAGTATCGAATGAATGGGTAGAGAGCATTTTGGACCTCACTGCTTATAAGGGACAAACCATCAAGATTGCCTTCAAGTATGAAGGCTTTAATGCCCACGGCTGGTACCTTGACGACATCAAAGTGGGATTCACCTGCCCGGCACCTGCCGATCTGGCAGTCAGCCATGTCACAGATAATTCAGCCGATCTGACATGGACCGGCACCCACGAGAGCTATACGGTAAGATACCGTGAGGCAACTGTCCCCACCTCCACACAACTCTTTTCCGAAAGCTTTGAGGGTTATGCTGATGAAGCGGCCCTTGAGGCGGTATGGACAGTCACAGACCTCGGCAGTTATAGCGACAACACTGACGAACTTGGACTTTTTGCCAGTGGTGATGCAAGTCAGACAGGCAGTCATGGTTTCAGATTCTCCTCCTATTACGGGTATTCATCGGGCAACTTCAACCAGTATCTCATCTCACCGGAAATAGCCACTACGGGCAGACTGGAATTTGCCTACAAGTCATCCGAAAACGAAGAAGATGTCTTCCGCGTGGGTTATTCCACCACTACGAATGATATTGCTGAATTTACATGGGGAGAAGAGATCGCCCCCGATTACGATTGGCGAACTTTCTCAGAAAACATGCCTGAAGATGCCAAGTATTTCGCTATCAATTATACTGCGGTTTTTGCATACCGGCTTTATGTCGATGACATCACCATTTATGAACTGCAGCCTGCCGGCGAATGGCAGACCGTCAATGATGCTGGAAATCCAACCGCACTTAGCGGTTTGAACGCCGCGACCCAATACGAAGCCATGGTGCAGGGCGACTGCGGTGTGGATGGCGTGAGTCCATGGAGCAATAGTCTGTTCTTTACCACCATGTGCGATCCCATCACCGATTTGCCATGGAGTGAGGATTTTGAGGGCTTTGCCGTTAAAGCCATCCCTGCTTGTTGGGACAACTCCGCCTCCACTTCCAGTACCGTTATCTCCGATCCTCAAAACATTTGGGGGGTATATGAATATAGCGGCAACAAGATGCTCCGGATGAATAACTTCTATGCTATGAGTGGTACGGCACTCATCAACTCTCCGATGGTTAACCTTCCGGCTGAAGTGCCCTATATTCTCGCTTTCGATTATGCCAATAGGGCCAACTGCGGTGATTTTATCGTAAAGGTTTCAACTGATTACGGGGAAACATTCACGGAACTGGGGAGTTATTCGCAAGATGGTACCGATTACTCCAATCCGGGGGAATTTACTTCTGCTGAAATTTCCTTGGCCGATTATGCCGGTCAGACGGTCATCCTTCAGTTCTTTGCGAATGCCAATTATGATGACGGCGCTATCTTCTTGGACAATGTCCAGATCAAATGCGGGGATGTCGTGGTGGATTGGGAACATCCCTTCACTGAAGGTTTTGAGGGTGCCTTCCCGCCTGCCTGCTGGGACACCATCAATGTGGGGTCAGAAAGTTGGACAGATGACAATGGCTATCATTATAATGGCTATCATTATTCTGGTTCATCTTCTGCTTTCAGTGACTATTATGGTGATGTCTATCTGGTTATGCCGGAGATTACTATTGAGGATGACCACGATGCCGCCACGCTGGCAAAACTCACTTTCTGGTCATATAATGATTACACACAGGATGGCGGACGGAATTCCGTCGTGCTGCTGGATGGCGGAGAGACTGAACTTTGGGGTATAGCCCCTGATGAGGAAGAATGGGTAGGGGACACCATTGACCTTACCGCCTATAAAGGACAGACCATCCGCCTCGCTTTCAAGTATGAGGGACACGATGGTCATGGCTGGTATGTTGACGATGTGAAAATTTCATTCTATTGTCCTGCTCCCACCAACCTCGCGGCCAACCATGTAACCAAAAACTCCGCAGATTTGAGCTGGACGGCCGCTGGCACCGAGCCCGCTTGGCAAATCATGGTCAACAACGATGAGAATAATCTCATTGATGCCGATGCCAACCCGTTTACAGTCACCGGTTTGTCATCCAATACTACCTATACCGCCAGAGTGCGTGCATTCTTCAGCCAATCCTTCCAGAGCGACTGGAGCGAAGAAGTGGAATTCACCACCCAATGCGACGCCATCACCTCCTTCCCGTGGAACGAAGACTTCGAGGGCTTTGATGCTAACTCAGGCGGTATTGAGCTGATCGATAACTGTTGGGTGAACGAACATATCAGTGGAGACGGCAGTGATTTATTCATGGTGTACATAGATGACAATGACGGCAACAGCACGCACCAGTTGCTGCTGCCCGATATGGATGCCGGTACGATGACCAAACTTGTGCTTCCTGAAATGGACATCCCGACGGATGACTACTATTTCTTCATCGATGTGTACCGTAGTGATTACATTTGGAGTGGCAATGATTTATATGAGGGTGAAGGTATACGGGTTTATGCAAGCACCGACGGCGAAATTGCCGGTGCCACCGAGTTGGCCTTCATCCCGCGTCATTGGTCAGTGGAAGGCAGTAATATCCCCGCCGAGGAAGAAGCGGGCTGGTACACCTACAAAATGCCGATTGGCAATACTGGTACAACTTACATCATTATACGTGGTGAGAGCCAGTACAACGACGGAACCACCATGGATAACTTTATGGTTCAGGAATGCAATGTTCCTGCCACTACGGACGCAAGAACGGTCTGTGAGACTGAACTGCCCTACACTTGGAATGATGTGGTGTTCAACACGGCCGGCACGCAAGATGCCGTCCTGACCGCCGCCAACGGCTGCGACTCTGTGGTGACCATGACCCTCACGGTGAATCCGACTACCTACGGCATCGATGAGGTGACCGAATGCGACAGCTACACATGGATCGACGGCAACACCTACACCGAAAGCACTAACACACCGACTCATACACTGACCAACGCGGCAGGCTGCGACAGTGTGGTGACGCTGCACCTGACCATCAATTACAGCAACACCGGCATCGACGAGGTGACCGAATGCGACACCTACACATGGATCGACGGCAATACCTACACCGAAAGCACCAACACGCCGACCTACACGCTGACCAACGTGACAGGCTGCGACAGCGTGGTGACGTTGCACCTGACCATCAACTACAGCAACACTGGCATTGATGAGCAGGTAGCCTACGGTGCCTATGAGTGGATAGATGGTGTGACCTACACTGAAAGCACCAACACGCCGACTTACACACTGACCAACGCAGCAGGTTGCGACAGTGTGGTGACGTTGCACCTGACCTTGTACGACTGCCAGACTCCTGTTTTGGAAGAGGAGGGTATTACCGACATTACTGTTTCTACCGCCAATGTGGAATGGACTGGCAATAGCGGAAACGACAGCTATGAGGTGAACTATAGAAAGGCAGAATCCATGGATGTTCAGCTTTCAGAAGGCTTCGAGAATTCCGTTTCTTTTGCTAATAATTGGACAGTGGTGAACTACAGTTCTGAAAACGAAGACAGAATAGGCCGCACCACTGAAGTTGTCCACAATGGAGACTATGGTTTCAGCTTCTCTTCCTATAGCTCTTCCTCTTCGTACGAAGAATATCTCATCAACAATAATGAATTGACGGGCATCACCGATGGGGTTATTGAATTCTATTATAAGAAAGCCCATTCTCTTTCAGAAACATTCAAAGTGGGTTATTCAAATACTGACAATGATCCTGCCAGCTTTACTTTTGGAGAAGACCATGTGGCTACAATGGAGTGGCAGTTGTTCCATGAAGCGATTCCGGCGGGCACCAAGTATGTGTCCATCCAGTACACTTCAACATTTACATGGTATCTATACATTGATGATATCACCATCGGCAACAGAGCTCCTGCCGGCGAATGGCTGACGGAGGATGCTACCACAAACTCCACCACCCTTACCGGTCTTGAGGCCGAAACCGAATATGAGGTGAGAGTGCAGGGAATGTGCGATGGCGGATCAGAAAGTGAATGGAGCGATACGGTGCGTTTCACCACCCTCGAGTCTTGCCCGTCACCCACAGAACTTACTACTGGTACTATTACCAACCATAGTATAGAACTGAGTTGGACGGAGAACGGTTCAGCCAGCGCATGGCAGATTATGCTCAACGATGATGAAGATAACCTTGTGGATGCAGACGCGAATCCTTTCATCTTAGACGGACTTGCATTGAATACCACCTACATTGCCAGAGTGCGTGCATATTGTAGTGGCAGTGACCAGAGTGAATGGAGCAACCAAGTGAACTTTACCACGCTTTGCGATGGTATTTCGGACTTCCCGTGGACGGAAAACTTCAACGAACTTACCGAGGAAAACTCCATCCCAGACTGCTGGAACAACAATGAGGGAACGACTGTTTCGAATGCCTACATGTGGTCGTATGTTATCGCCACTTCAGGCAATGGTGCCACCAATGGCACCAGCCACGATGGTTCGAAATGCGTGCGTTTCGATTCCTATGTAAATCCCAATAACTGCACCAACTTCCTGAAGACCATTCCGCTTGCACTTCCGGACACTCCCATGGAGCTGACTTTCTGGTACAAGAATCCTACTGGTGGCGACTTCTCCGTTTATATTTCCACCGATGGCGGTTCTACCCACGAAACGGCTCTTGCCACAGGTCTTACGGATATGGACACTTGGGTCAAACATGCTCCTATCGACCTCAGTGCATACGCTGGACAGAACGTGGTCATTGTTTTCAAAGGTACCTCTAACTATGGCTCTGGCGATGCTTACATCTATCTGGACGATGTTATGGTAAAGGAAATTCCTTCCTGTGTTATTCCTACTGAACTGACAGCCACCGCCACTACAAATTCTGCCGATTTAAGCTGGACAGCCAACAGTGGTGAAACCGAGTGGACTATTTATTGGAAGGAAAGCAGCGAAGATGACTATGCTGAGGTGACCGGCGTGACCGACAATCCCTATACATTGACGGGGCTGGATGCGGGTGCCGTTTATGCTTATTATGTGGTTGCGAATTGCTCTGATGTTGATGCAAGCGAGCCGTCAGATGTTTACGAATTTTATACGGAATGCGAAGCCGTCACTGCTTTCCCATGGACCGAAGATTTTGAAGGCTTTGATGCCAATGGAATTGGAATCGCCCTCAGCCACCCCTGCTGGGTGAATGAACACATCACGGGAGCTGGCACAAGGTTGTTCAATGTGAATACCACCACACAAGGCGACAACAGTACAAATAAGCTGCAATTGCCGGATATGACGGCAGGCACACAAACCAAACTGGTGCTTCCTGCAATGGGCATCCCGACGGATGACTACTATTTCTTCCTTGATGTGTATCGCAACACAACCACATACGAAGACTATCCTTATCAGGAAGAAGGCATCCGTGTCTTTGCCAGTACGGATGGCGAGATTGAAGGCGCTACCGAGCTGGCCTTCATCCCGCGTCACCGTGGAGTGGGCAATGCAGTTATCCCCGCTGAAGAAGCGAATGGCTGGTACACTTACAGACTGCCTATTGGCAATGCAGGCACAACTTATATCATCTTGCGCGGTGAAAGCCAGTACTGTACCAACACCTATATGGACAACTTCATCGTACAAGAATGCAACATCACGGGGACGGAAGAACGAGCCATCTGTGAGGCAGAGCTGCCCTATACATGGAATGATGTGGTGTTTGTTGAAGCCGGCACACAGGATGCCATCTTGACGGCCGCCAACGGCTGCGACTCTGTAGTGACCATGACCCTCACGGTGAACTATCCCACCGCTGGCATTGACGAACAAGTGGCATGCGAAAGCTACGAGTGGATTGACGGTGTGACCTACACCGAGAGCAACAACACCGCCACCTACACGCTGACCAACGCAGCGGGCTGCGACAGCATCGTGACACTGAACCTGACCATCAACAACCCCGTTCACACGGCCATTGCGGTGGT
>JBGURX010000021.1:0-77787 GCA_045132235.1 Bacteroidales bacterium | reverse complement strand
TGCAAAAAAGCATCGCCTTTATTGTTCGCGGAAAACCGTCGACCGCTTGCGGGCGAAAGGTTTGAGGCGAGCAATAAAGCAGCATTGAGTCAGCAATGCCTTTATGTTTGCAGGGCCGCCCGCGGCAGCGAATGGATATACAATCCCTCGCCTTCTACCCTCTATTCTTCGTCATCGTTTTTGCGGCTGCAAATCCACAAGGGGGTCGCTATACCGGCAAATATTAATCCAGAAAAAATCCAATAGGGCCATTCCTTCATTATCTCCGCATAGCTGTAAGGACCTCCGCTTTTCGTTTCAAAATTATGCTCTAAGATAAAGAAGAACAAAACGAACCCTGCAAAGAAGCCGAGAAAGATAAGTATTTTTTTTGTCATTTGCGGATGAGACGGTTTGCAAATTCCTTTACCGTACCAGCGTCACCTGACCCTTCTGCACGTGGGGATTCCCCATCTCGTCGCGGTAGCGGCAGCTGTAGAAATAGCCGCCCGCCGGCAGGTACTTGCCGTTGTTCATGCCGTTCCATCCCTGATGGATGCTGCGGGTGTGGAACAGCAAGGTTCCGGCTTTGTCATATACCATGCACTCGAAATCGGTGACATTCGCCGGCGCATAAACTTTCCACTCGTCGTTCAAACCGTCGCCGTTGGGCGTGAAGGCCGTCGGGATGAACAGCTCGCAGTCGCATACCGTGATGTTCACGCGGATGGTCGTGTCCTTGCCGTCCTTGGTGTGCACCATCGCCTCCACACGGGTGTTCTCCTCAATCATCAAATCCACACTCGACAGGTCGGAACCGAAGCTCCAATACACGTGGTCGGCATTGTTGACAAAAAGCGTGAGCTTGGAATTGCGGCATACCAGCGTGTCGTGACTATAGGTGAGATGGAAATCTTCCTTAGTGTTACTAAAATGATTATCAGCAACTTGTACAGCTTCTGGTTCGGGATTGTTGCTGACGGTGGGATGGTTGGGCTTCCCGCTGCCGCCGTTGGCAGGCAGACTCTTGGGCTGCGCCACCACAGGAGTTTCAGGAGCCGGAGTAGAGGAGGCGGGAAGCTCGGCAACGCTCATGTCGGACGAACTGGCGGGCTCTGTCGGCATGCTGACCAGCACCGTTGAGGGTTGTGCGTGAATGGTACGGACAGTAGTGACAGTAGTGGGAGTGGTGGTAATGGTCTGTTGTTCAGTATTTTGTTGTGAAGTTTCAGGGGTAATGGAAGAAGCCTGTGTGGTGGTGCGGCTTTGAGGTTCGCTGACCTTTTCGGTTGTCGGTGCAGGACGCAACAGCACCACGGCCGTGATGACCGCTGCCATGAAGAGTGCCGGAACTCCGGCGCAGAGACCCCAGTAGCGGAACTGGCGCCCACGGGCGAACCGCTTCACGGGGGCGGCTTTCGCAATGCCGTCCCACACCGCCGGACTGGGCTTCGTCTCGTAGCCCGACAGCTTTTCTTTGTACAGTTCTCCGATTTCCTGTTCCTTCATTCTTCTTCTTTTTTTATCACGACGTGGTCTTTCATCTCCTCGCCGAGGTATTTTTCGATTTTCTGTTTCAACGAACGCTTCGCCTTGAACAGCTGCGTTCTTACGGTTGTGTAGGAGGTGCCGATCATTTCGGAAATCTCCTGATGCGAGTAGCCGTCGATCTCGAACAGGTTGAACACCGTGCGATAACCGTCGGGCAGCTCCTGTATGAACCTCAGCAAAACCGCTTCCGTCAGGAAGTCGTTCTGCTGTATTCTCACGTCGTGAATGGTCTCCGCCACATCTTCCGCATCAATGTTCCCCTCCTCCTTCTTCTTCTTGTGGTAGGCGTTGATGCAGGTGTTCACTGCAATCTTCCGCATCCACCCGCCGATGTTCCCGTTTTCGTCGCACGTGTCGATGTTCGTCAATATCTTCACGAACGTGTCGTGCAGCAGGTCCTCGGCATCTTCTGTGCACCGGGTGTACCGGATGCACACCGTCATCAGCATCGGTGAGTATTTTTCGTACAACATGGCCTGGTGCTTCCGGCTGCCATTCTTGCACTTGCGGATAATCTCACTGTCACTGACCATACGGACGTTTCTGTTGGTATTACAACCTCTTTCCTGAAATGTTGCCTCGCTATGGGCGGAATTTTATATTTTCTTAACGACAAGGGCGCTGTTGGTGCCGCCAAAGCCGAAGGAGTTGGAAAGGTAGGTGTTGATTTTCTTCTCTTGGGTTTGGTTGACGATGTTCAGGTTTTGTGAGTGTTCGTCAGGATTTTCAAAGTTGATATTAGGTGCGATGAAATCGTTGAGCATCATCAAATTAGAATAAACAATCTCGCTGCCGCCGGCCATCCAGCACTCATGTCCCGTCATCGATTTGGTGGACGAGATGGGGGTTTTCAGTTCGCCGAAAAGATGGTTGAGGGCGTCGGCCTCGAAGGCATCGCCCTGCAAGGTGGAGGTGGCGTGTGCGTTGATGTAGTCGATGTCGCCGGGCTGCACCCCTGCGTCCTTCATGGCGCGCTGCATGGCGATGCACGAACCCATGTCGCTGGGCTGCGAGATGTTGGCGCCGTTGGAGGAAAAACCATAGCCCACCACTTCAGCGAGGATGGGTGCGCCGCGCTTCACGGCGTGTTCGTACTCCTCCAGAATCACTGTGGCCGCCCCGCCGCCCGGCACCAGCCCGTCGCGGTCGCGGTCGAACGGACGCGACGCCTTCGTTGGGTCACTGATGCGGGTGGAAAACGCACTGATGGCATCGAAGCTGCTCATCGACAGGTAGTTGACCTCCTGCGCACCGCCGCAGATGATCATGTCCTGCAACCCTTGGCGGATGAACATCAGCCCCAAGCCGATGGCATGCGAACTGCTCGCACACGCCGCACTGATGGTCATGTTGATGCCCTTCAGCTTGAAAATCGTGGAGAGGTTCATCGTCACCGTCGAGTTCATCGACTGGAAGATGGCCCCCGACCCCTGCAGGGTGGTGTCCTTGGTCTCCAACGTCAGCATGTGCGCCTCAATCACCGACTTGGCGGAGGAGTCGTTGCCGTACAGCACGCCCACCTCGTTCTTCTCCAGATAGTCGAGGTCGATGCCTGCGTTGCGCAGAGCCTCTGCCGTGGCCATGTAGGCATACTCGCCCTCCTCGGCCATGCACACCCGCGAACGGCGGTCCAGCAAGCCCTTCAGCTGCGGACGCTCCACAATGCCCGTCAGCGGCGAGCGATACCCGTACGCAATTCTCTCATTGTCAATGCCAATGCCGGACTTTCCCGCATACAGCGACTGCCGCACCTCCTCCAAGTTCTTCCCGAGGCACGACCATATTCCCATTCCTGTTATAACGACTCTTCGCATAATCTATCAGATTGTATTGTCACTAATATGAGCCGGTGCATGCACCGACTTTACTATCAATCATCCCATCAGCCATTAGGCAGTAACACCCCTTCCATTCACTTCCTTCCTCCCATCCTCTCACCTTCACTTCTTAACTTCTTCACTCCTTAACTCTCAACTTTTAACTCCCAACTTTTAACTCTCAACTTTTAACTCTCAACTTTTAACTCTCAACTACGTATAAAGTCCCCCGTTGATTGACACCACCTCGCCGTTGATATAGGCGGCGTTGTCGGAGGCGAGGAAGCCCACCAGTGCGGCCACCTCCTCGGGTTTGCCGAAGCGCCCGCAAGGAATCTGCTTCTTCAGCATCGCCTCGTCAAGGTCTTTGGTCATGTCGGTCGCGATGAAGCCGGGGGCAACGGCGTTGACGGTCACCTTGCGGGGACCTACCTCCTGTGCCAAGGCCTTGGTGGCGCCGATGAGCGCGGCCTTTGCCGACGAATAGTTCACCTGTCCGGGCAGTCCCTTGATGCCGGAGAGCGACACCACATTCACGATGCGGCCCCACCGCTTGGTGAGCATGTCCTTCAGCACCCGCCGCGTGATGTAGAAAAAGCCGTTGAGTGTGGTGTTCAGCACGTCGTGCCACTGGCTGTCCTCCATGAACACCATCATGGTGTCCTGACGGATGCCGGCATTGTTCACCAGCACGGCGATATAGTCGTCGGGATGCTGCTCCTGCCATGCCTCCACAGCTGCGTTGGCGGCTTGGCCGTCCGACACGTCAAACGGCATCAGCTCGGCCGTCACGCCCTTCTCTTCCACCAACTTGCGGGTCTCTTCCGCCGCCTCGCTGTTGCGGGCATAGTTGATGATGACGTTGTATCCCATCTCTGCCAGTTGCAGACAACAGGCCCGCCCGATGCCGCGCGAGCCTCCCGTTACCATTGCATATTTCATTAGAAGTCGATTTTGTGGTTTTTCAAAAAGTCAATCACGATGGCAATCTCCTCGTACTTCGGCGTGTCTTCCACGAACGCCGGTACCAAATTGCGGATTTCATCATACAGTTTGCGCGAATTTTCCGACAAGTCCTCTTTGATTTTCAGGCAGTCCACCGCTTGTGCGATGCCGATGAAATGGATGGCCATCACCTGATAGGCGTTGTCGATGACGCGCTTGGCGAGGATGGCCGAGTTGGTGCCCATGCTCACCACATCCTGGTTGTCGTTGTTGTTGGGGATGCTGTGCACATACATCGGGTTGGAGAGGGTCTGGCACTCCGCCGTGGTGGAGGTGGCCGTAAACTGCATGGCCTGTACGCCGTAGTTGAGACCGATGACGCCGAGGTTCATGAACGGCGGCAGCAGCTCGTTGATCTTGTCGTGGCACAGGTAGTTGAACTGGCGCTCCATCAGCATGGTCAGCTTGGTGATGGCAATCTTCATCTTGTCCATCTCGAAGCTCACATAGTCGCCGTGGAAATTGCCGCCATGGTAAACGGTCTGCGTCTCGATGTCCACCACCGGGTTGTCGTCCACTGCGTTGAACTCCTCTTCAAGGATTTTCTCCGAGAAGTCGAGGGTGTCGAGCACGGGACCGAGAATCTGCGGGATGCAGCGCAGCGAGTAGAAGGGCTGCACCTTGTGTTGGAACACCATCTCTTCGTGGGGACGGTAGAGTTCCACTTCGCGTTTCAGCAGACGGTGCGAAGTGCTGGCGATATTGGTCATCCACTGTGCGATGCGCATCTGTCCCTTGTGGTTTTTCAGGTCGTTGAGTTCGGGGGCGAGGAAGTCGTCGTAGGAGGCCACAATTTCGTTGACCATGACGGAGGCCATCACTGCGTACGAGAGCAACTGCTTGGCATAGTGCAGGTTCACCAAGCCGACGCCGGTCATCATGGCGGTGCCGTTGCAGAGGGCGAGGCCTTCGCGGATGTGCGGCTGGAACGGGGTGAGGTTGAGCTCTTTCATCACATCGGCGGTGGGACGGAGTTCTCCTTTGTAGAACACCTGTCCTTCGCCGATGAGGGTGAGGGCGAGATGGGCCAGCTGCACGAGGTCGCCGCTGGCGCCTACACTGCCGTGCTGCGGAATGTAGGGATAGACGCCGTTGTTGATGAAGGCTGCCAGCATCTCCAATGCACTGATGTGCACGCCCGACTTGCCGCTGGCAAAGGTCATGTAGCGCGACAACATCGCGGCCTTCACGTAAATCTCGTCAAAAGGCTCTCCGGCACCCGTCGAGTGGCTGCGGATAATGTTGTATTGGAGTGACAAAAGGTCGTCGTTGGAGATGCGATATTGCGCCATGGGACCGAATCCCGTGTTGATGCCATAGATGATTTTGTCGGCTGAAAACTGCTTCAGGAAGTTATAACTGCGCTCAATTCTGTTCCGGTCTTCGGCACTGATGATGAGTTTTTTGCCTTCAAAAAGAATTTTTTCAATTTCACTGATTTGCATAATAGGAAATTAGTCTATTGATTATTAATAATTTATAAATTTTTTCAAAGAGAGAATTAAACCTACCCCCCATTTCTCCAATCAAGCCGCAAATTTAGACATTTTTTTTGACAATGCATTTTTTAGTTTAAAAAAATAAATATGAATAGGGAAGCGATTTTACAAAATAAAATAGTATTTTTGCACCCGTTTTTTGTAAACTGCAATAATTAGGAAAATTTAAATAAAGTAACGATGAAAAAGTTAGTTTTATCTTTGACGATGCTGTTGGCCGTTTTGTGCGTCATGGCCCAGCCGAAAATCGAGTTTGAAAAGAAAACGCATGAATTTGGCGACATTCACGAGGAAGGCGGCAAGGTAACGGCCCGTTTCATTTTCAAGAATGTGGGTACGGAAGACCTTGTGCTTACGAATGTCAAGCCCGGTTGCGGCTGTACCGCTGCCAACTACACCCGCGAGGCAGTCGCCCCCGGTCAGACCGGTTTCATCGATGCCACCTACGATCCGTGGAACCGCCCCGGCAGTTTCAACAAGAACATCAAGGTCAGCACCAACGAGCCCGATCAGGCCAGCCCGTATATCATTTTCATCAAGGGCAACGTCATCAAACGCCCCCCCACAAAGTATGAATTGGCTGGCTACAAGGCTGGTAAAGGTGAAGTGAGGGTGAAGGAATACTCTGTCAGCGTCAACCTTACCAATACCCAATCCCATTTGGATACCCTCTGGCTCCGCAATTTCTATGAAAACGGCCGCAAAGTGTCCGTGCAGACCGAACTGCCTGCCTACATCCAAGAGGTGAGCCGCAGCTTCGGCAATGAAATCAAAGCTGGCGAAGAGGGTTACATCGTACTCAAATACGATGCTTCCCTCCGTAATGGCTGGGGGACCCTCAAAGACCGTATCGCCCTCATTACCAACGATACTATTGAAGCGAAGAAATATATCCATTACTCTGTCAAGATTACGGAGGATTTCTCCCAGATGTCGCAGAAAGAGCTTGAAAGAGCCCCCAAAGTTGTGTATAGCAAGACGGTCTTCAAATTCGACACCATCGCCCAGAAAGAGGTCGTCACGGATGTCATCACCATTTCCAATACGGGTAAAACCCCGCTCATCATCCGCAAAATTGACACCAACAACCTCCCTGCTATCTCCTACAAGATGTCCAGCATGACCATCGAGCCCGGACAATCAGGCACCCTCGAACTTACATTCAAAGCCCAGTCCCGCCGTGGCAAACAGTCCAGCAATTTCGAGGTGATTACCAATAGTCCCACCAATCCTGTACAGGTTATTAAAGTAGAAGGATTTATCAAACAATAACGTCTTCTTGACGTAACAAGGGCGTCGGAATTCCTTTTCGGCGCTCTTTTCTTAAAATCAACCATTAACCATAAAACGTAAGAATGAGAAAATTGATGTTCATTGCCATGGCAGCCATGGCTATCCTCGCCACCTCCTGCGTCACCAAGCAGAAGTATCTGGAATTGGAAGGCAAGTATAAGGAGTGTATGGAGGACAAGCGGTTTGCAGATACCGAACTTTCTGATTGCCAGAATAAAAACAAGGATCTGGACAGACAGGTCAATGCTTTGCAAACCAAAGTTGACCAGCTGAAGCACGACACCCTCGACCTGAGCCGCAAACTGGCCCAGACGGAAGCCGAGTATGCCAAATCGCGCCACGACTACGACGAGTTGGCGAAGGATATCAAGGAATTGACCAGAAATAGCGGTGCCGCTATCAGCGAGTTGTCGAGCAACCTCGACAGCGCCCAGCTCCAGCTCCGCAACAAGGAAGCTGAACTGGAAGAGATGCAACGCCGCCTCGAACGCCAGTCGGAAGAGCTTCAGGCCAAGCAGGATTCGCTGAACCAGTTCGCCAGCAGCCTCGCTGAACTGCAGAAGATTCTCGACCAAAAAGATGCCGAAGTGCGCGCCCTCAAAGACAAGGTGAGCAACGCCCTTAAGAACTTCGAAGGCAGCGGCCTCAAGGTCGAACAGCGCAATGGTAAGGTGTATGTTTCTATGGATGAGAAACTCCTGTTTGCCTCCGCACGCTGGGAAGTGCAAGGCGAAGGTAAAGAAGCTCTCAAGGAGCTGGCTAAAGTGTTGGAAGCCGACAGCACCATCAACGTGCTCATCGAAGGCCACACCGACAACCTCCGCTACAACGGCAGCGGTCAGGTGAAGGACAACTGGGATTTGAGTGTGATGCGTGCCACCTCCGTGGTGAAACTCATCCTCTCGTACGGCGACATAAACCCTGAACGTATCTCCGCCTCCGGCCGCGGCGAGTATTTCCCCATCGACCCCGCCAACACGCCCGAGGCCCGCGCCAAGAACCGCCGCACGGAGATCATCCTCACCCCCAAGCTCGACGAGCTTTTCCAAATCATCGACAACAACTAATCATTTAGGGGAAGCCAATCGCTTCCCCTTCTTTTTCTAAAAATGAAATTCACCGAACGCCTGCTCGACTGGTTTGACACCCACAAGCGCGAATTGCCTTGGCGTGGCGAAAGCGACCCTTATCGCATCTGGATTTCAGAGGTGATTCTGCAGCAAACCCGCGTGGTGCAGGGCATGGACTACTACCGTCGTTTCCTTGAGGCATTCCCCACGCTGCAAGCCCTCGCGGCGGCTCCCGAGGCGGAGGTGCTCAAGCTGTGGCAGGGGCTTGGCTACTACAGCCGCGCCCGTAACCTGCACGCCGCCGCTCGCCAGATGGTGGAACGGCACAACGGGGTGTTTCCCTCCGACTACGCCGGCATCCGCGCGCTGAAGGGCGTGGGCGACTATACCGCCGCGGCCATCGCCTCCATCGCCTTCCAGCTGCCTTATCCCGCCGTGGACGGCAACGTGCTGCGCGTCGTCGCCCGCCATCAGGGCATCTTCGACAACATCGCCGCCCCCGCCACCCACAAGCTGGTGGAGGCCACCTGCCAAAAGTGGATTCCCAACGACCGCCCGGGCGACTTCAATCAGGCCATGATGGAAATGGGCGCCATGATGTGCACCCCCAAAAATCCTGACTGCCCAAAGTGCCCCTTCGCATCAGAGTGCTACGCCTTTCAGCACCAGCAGGTGGAACAACTCCCTGTCAAACAGAAAACTATTACAGTGAAAAACCGTTACTTCCATTACCTCATCTTTCTCCATAACGACCAAACAATCCTGCAACGGCGCGCGGAGAATGATATCTGGCGCGAGCTGTACGAATTTCCACTCGTGGAACTCGATGGAGTGCAGTTTGATATTATTAATTATTTGAATGATAATAAAATAGAATATACGGAAGAACCCCGTCTGGTGTGGCAAACGCAGCATCAGCTTACCCACCGCAGGATCTTCGCCTACTTCTATGTGGTGAGTGTGAAATGCCTGCCGCCACTGTCAGAACACCAGCAGATCGTGCCGGTTGGCCGTCTCCGCGACTATGCGGTGGCGAAAGTGACGGAGCGGGCTCTACAACGCGTTTTTCAGCAATAAAAAAGGCGCAGTGAAAACTGCGCCTTTTTGTGTTTGTTTCGGATGCTTATTTGCATTCAACACCAGATTTGCCGTTACCATCGTCATAAATGGCGGTAGTGGCATAGTCTGAACATTTCTTGTCAGAATCTTTGTCGATGGTGTAGGTCTGGGTGGCAGTAACTTTGCCATTGTTGTACCATTTGCAGGTGCATTTCTTGTCGCAGGAAGCGAAACCGAAAATGAATGCCATAGCGGCGAATGCTACGAATACTTTCTTCATAATGTTTTGGTTTTTAAATGGTTAATAAAAAATTATTTTTCGATGCAAAAATAGAAATATTTTTTGAATATAATGGGCGGTTGAAAAGGTTAAAAATCGTTAATTTCACCAACATCCCCCTTCGATTACTTGGTTGATGAAGTCGTTGACGGGTTTGGCTTCGCGGAAACGCTCCGTCACAAATTTCAAAAGCCGCGTTTCGTCTCCAAAAACCATATCATCAGGAAGTTCTGCCGCGATGGTGAAAGTCTTGAGTTTCAGGAATTCCGCATTCGGATCGTCTTGCGGAAACCCATTGGGAACCTGCTTGTATTTGGCATTGTCGTTCCAGTGGTAGTGAGTGGCCTGTGCGGCGGCTTGACGGAACGTTTCCCCTTCGTGATGGATGCGGTCGCGGATGGCAATGGCCAACGACGGGGTAGGGTTGTACAAGCCAGCTGCCAGCATATTGCCAAAAGAGTAATCTTCTGATTCCGAGGGTTCCAAGTGAAAATAGTAGCCTGCGTAGCCCGACTTCTTGCCGTGCGGACAAAGATAGGCCCCGATATGGGTTTTGTAAGGGATTTTCTCTTTCGAGAAACGCATGTCCTTGTAGATGCGGTAGGTGCAGTCCTTCACGGTCAGGTCGCGGATGGAGGGATCGAATTTCCCGACCTCCGCAATCAGTTTTTCCGTAAATTCGTTGAAATGCGCCTGTGCCGCCACATATTCCTGTTTGTGTTCCATGAACCATTCGCGGTAGTTGTGGCGCATCAGCTGGTCTAAAAAGGAGAGGATCTGTTTCATATAGTCAAGAGTTAAAAGTAGAGACGCAGCATGCTGCGTCTCTAAGATTTCAATTTCCCGTTCAGGTGGTTTCCTCCCACCGGATGGGAGTCTGCCCGGACTGGATGAGCAGCTGGTTGGTTTTGGAGAAGTGTTTGCAGCCGAAGAAGCCGCGGTAGGCGGAGAGAGGGGAGGGGTGCGGGGCGGTGAGGATGAAGTGTTTGGAGGGGTCGATGAGTTGTGCTTTGGCCTGTGCGTAGGAGCCCCAGAGCAAGAACACGATGCCGCTGCGTTGTTGCGAGAGCCGTGCGATGGCGGTGTCGGTGAAGGCCTCCCAGCCGTGCCGTTGGTGCGAGCCGGCCTGGTGCGCCCGAACCGTCAGGGTAGCGTTGAGCAGCAACACGCCCTGGCGCGCCCAGCCCTCCAGATTGCCGGTGGGCGGCACGGGGATGCCGAGGTCGGACTGCAGCTCTTGGAAGATGTTCACCAACGAGGGCGGGAACTTCGTGCCGGGCTGCACCGAGAAACAGAGTCCGTGCGCCTGTCCGGGCTCGTGGTACGGGTCCTGCCCGAGAATCACCACCTTCACCTTGTCAAACGGCGTGAGGTTGAAGGCGTTGAAAATCAGCGGTCCCGGAGGATAGACGGGGTGCTGCTGTTTCTCCGCAATCAGAAACCGCTTCAGCTCCTCAAAGTAGGGTGAGGCAAACTGGTCGGCTAACGCGCGCTTCCAAGATTCTTCAATGACAGGGTTGACCATGGTAAAAGGTTTGTATTTGCGTTTGTAGAGACGCGATTAATCGCGTCTCTACTTTCTCTCGTGTTTGTATTGGAAGAAGATGGCGAACAGGATGGCCACGACCAGCGAGTAGCCGGCGAAGATGAACCATACGGCCGGCCAGCCGCCGGTGCCTTCGGTGCCTACCAGCAGTCCCGCCTCGTTCCATGCGCAGAACCGATTGACGATGGCCTGCGCGCCTAACGTGCCGATGGTGGCGCCGAAGCCGTTGGTCATCATCATGAACAAGCCTTGTGCCGACGAGCGGATGCTCGGGTCGGTCTCCTGATTCACAAACAGGGAGCCGGAGATGTTGTAAAAGTCAAAGGCAAATCCATATACGATCATCGAGAGGATGATGGCCCACACCATGCTGCCCGTATCGCCGATGCCGAACAATCCGAAACGGAAGAACCATGCAATCATGGCCATCAGCATCACCTTTTTGATACCGAAACGCTTGAGGAAGAAGGGGATGAGCAGGATGCAGAGGGTCTCCGCAATCTGGGAGATGGAGTAGATGATGACCGAGTATTTCACGCCGAAGGTGTCTGCGAAGGCGGGGTCGGCGGCGAAGGACGAGATAAACGGGGTGGCAAAGCCGTTGGTGATTTGCAAGGCGGCACCCAACAACATCGAGAAGATGAAGAAGATGGCCATTCTCTTCTGTTTGAAAAGAGAAAATGCCTGCAAGCCAAGAGCTTCCACAAAACTTTTCTTTTCTCCTTTGTTGATGGCGCACTGGGGGAGCGTGAAGGAGTATAGTCCCAGCAGGATGCCCAGAATACCGCTCAGCATGAACTGGAACGGGGTGTTGGAAGCCTGTACAGCCATCCCCGGCTCGTGTTGTGCCCACAGAAAGTCGGCGGGATTCGACAGACAGGAGGCAAGGAATCCGTCAGGAAAATGAACGAGGTCCACCAGCCACATGGCGCAGATGAAACCGATAGTGCCGAACACGCGGATGGGCGGAAAGTCCTTCACCGCATCCAATCCGCCGTTCTCCAATGCATTGTAAGCTACGGAGTTGGACAATGCAATGGTAGGCATGTAGAAGGCCACACTGATGGAATAGAGGGTGAACAGTCCGATAAAGTTGGGGTTGGGATTCGCCAGCCCGTAGAAGCAGGCTGCAATCATCGCACCACCCGCCAGGATGTGGCAGATTCCCAGCGTTTTTTGGGCTTGGATCCAGCGGTCGGCGATGATGCCCATCAGGGCGGGCATGAACAGCGAAACGATACCCTGCATGGCGTAGAACAATCCGATGTCGCTGCCGAGACCGCATTTGCCCAAGTATTTGCCCATACATGTCAGATAAGCTCCCCACACGGCATACTGCAGGAAGTTCATCACAATCAGTCTGATTTTCAGTTTCATATTTTTCTATTTTAATAATTTACAGCAGACAATCTTTCAGGAAATCATCCCTAAAATGATTTTGCAAAAGTAAGTAAAATTTTCAATTCTCAATTTTCAATTTTCACCTTCCATCAGAATCCCATTGAAATCAGTCGGTTGGAACGCGGGTTCCCTGTGTCTTTCCAAAGTTGGGTGTGATAATCACCAAACCGGTAGGCAATGCTAATCCATACCATCCGGCTTTTGTGCGTGCTGCGGTGCATCAGGCTGTAAGTTCCATTATCGAAATGGGCAGCCCAGCGAGCGGTGTTGAACACATCTGTGGCCGACAGCGAAACATTCAGTCTGTAAAAGAAGATGTGGCTGATTTTGAGGTTCAGGTAGTGGCTGAGCGAGGTGGTGAACTGCGGATGAAATTGCGGCGTAACGATGTGATAGTCTGCGTGAAGCATCAAATAATACTTGTATCTTCGTACCGGACTATAATGAAATTCTATTGAATTGTCGCTCGTCCATCCGCGATTCGACCAGTCCACTCCATCTAACATGGCAGAGGCATGCCGATAGTAGGTGCTTGAGTTGAATGTCGCATAGCAGTGGTAAAGGATCCCTGCTAACAAATGGAAATCTAATCCAGCTTTGGCATCATGGGCGATGTTGGCGTATTCGATTGAGATGGCATTTTCTTGAAAACGAGCGATTTGTGTAATATAACGGGCGGTGTGTCGATAAAACAAATCCGCATGCAATTGTACAAACTTTGTGCTCAAATGGTAGCTTGCCGCCACACTGTTGACAATCTCCGGACGGAGTGACGGATTGCCTTGCAGATAGGTGTTGGCATCCAGCAGGTACCGGTACGAGGTCAGCTCTGCATAGTCGGGACGCTCGGCATGGCAGCGGTATTCAAGGTCAACCGACTGGTGCGGCGTGATGCGGAAAGTGAGTTGCAGGTTGGGCGCAAAAATGATGTGGGACTGCAACGCATCGGAAGCATCGTGCCATGACCGGATGTATTCGCTCTGAAGTCCTGCCTTCAAGAAGAAATAATGTTTTGCGAAAATGTAATTTACATAAACCGAGGGCACAACCTCTTGGTGGGTGAGATGGTACTGGAGTGGCTGGAAGGCGGCCGGCACACTGTCGGCGGCTGCCGTCAGGTTCTGGCTGAAGCCGTTGCGGCGGTACAACGCCTGCGCGCCCACTTGCCAGATTGAGTGTTTCCGTTGGATGGTGAAATCCGCCTTCAGGGAGGCACTCAACGGGCCTTCGCTGGACTGTGACTGTGCCCAGATCAAGTTTTCATGGTAAAAGTCTTCGCGGTAGGTCTCTTCGCGCCGCTCCCACGCTTTTGAAAATGAACAGTCTAACGAAAAAGAGGAGCTGTTGGGACGGTGCGACAGGTAGGGCTGGATGGTGTGGCGGTAACGAATCATGCCCTCCACAGATTCCTGCTGCCAGCGCCTGCCGGTGAAACCGTTTTCCAGCGACTGCCATCGCTCTCCGTCGGCACTGTTGTCGTAGGCATGGTCCGCCAGTAGGCGCGGCACCTTCGCCCGCACGTTCACCTCCAGACTGTTTCGGTCATTCAGCAGGAAAAAGCCGTTCAGGCGGAAGTCGTTGCGCAACTGCCGGCATTGGTTTTGGAACTCCGTTGTTGCTGTATTTGCTGTGGTTTTCTGCTGATATTCAAAGTCCCCCTTAAATATATCATTCTCATAATCAATATTATATTGAAAAATAAGATCGAATTTCTTTTTGGAAAGCCATAGATTGACATCGGCATTGGCAAAATGAAAAAAGCCATACTGTGCGGAAATATTGCCACCAAAGCCAGCGTCCTGTAGTGGGTGAGAGGTAATATGAATTGTGGCGGCCATGCAGTCTTGGCAGCATTCTTGGGAAGAATGGAGAACTTCCAATTGTACACGGGTATGGGGTGGCAGAAAAAGTTGCTCAAGGTCTTCTACTGTAATGGGTTGATTATCAAATAATATTAGTGTATTTTCATTTCCTTCGTACGACAAAATACCTTCCTTTGAGATGGAGAACTCCGGGAAGAAGTACAGGAGGTCTGCCAGCACTTGCACTTCGTTTTCATTATCAACTACGTACACCGTTCGGGTGGCGATACCGTCTGCTGAATAGTATGTCTTCCCTTTCACATATCCTTGTGATGGCAACTCCAGTGTCACGTTTAGCGATTGGGTGGATTCGGGGGGCAGTGTAATGGTTTTGACCTCGGCACCCCAGCTCCAGAATGTGAGCGTATAGTCGTTTTCCGACTGTGGCAGCGAGAGAGTGAAGAACCCATGTCCATTGGTAGTGGTCATCCCGACATACTCATGCCCGTTGTGGACTGTTATATGCGCACCAAGCACCCCCAACGTGTCGGTGCCGGTCACCCGGCCGCTGACCGTGATGGTTTCCTGCTGGGCAAACACTGTGCCGCAGCCGAGCAGAAGCCAAAACAAGATCGCCGTTAATCTTTTCATGGCGACAAATATACATCTTTTTTTTGAAAATTTATCCCTTCACACCCAAAATGTGAACCCCCTCGAAACTTTTCGATTTTCTCCTTTATTTCTGAGTTTTTATCCCTTCACATCTGAAAAAATAATCCTTCCACCATCCACTTTTCACCTTTCAATTTTCAGTTTTCAATTCTCAGTTTTCAGTTTTCCACATCGCAAAGCACACAAAGCCATATCGGGTTTCCATGCCCTCTTGTGGAAGAAAAAAGTGGAGAAATTGCAGATTTTTCGGATTGTCGTAGTCCGCAAGGAAGAAGGGAGCGTCGGGGTCCCATTCACGAATTTTCATGCACACCAGAATATATTCCGCCACGCGGTCGGTGCGCCATTGGCAGTAGGCACGGGCTTGCTCTGGCGACACGCCCAAGACGGCGAAATCGTTGAACACTGGGTTGCGCAGGTAGTACCTCGCGAGACTGTCGGGCAGCTGCTGCCGGAGAATCTCCTCATCGGGCAGAGCGGCACGGTATGGCTCCGACTCTTTTCCGTATATTCGTTCCAGCCAATACAGGTACTCGCGCCAATCAAGGTTGGTGATGGGCTCGGAGTCGCAATACAGCCCGTTTCCAACCATGATCAATTTCTGTGGCAGGGCTTTCTTTTGGTAGTTTTTCAGGGTAAGGTGCTGTCCGGCCGCCGAAGTTGCAGCCGCCACCAAAAGACAAAGGATGATGTGGCGGAGTTTCATTTTTGTTTTTCTTTTTAAAAACGAAAATGAAAGCGAAAATCTTGGGGGGAAGGGACGTGTTATAGCATGGAGAGGCAATGATTTCCAATCTGATGAAGACCCTCTACGATGCGGGCTCTTTGCTTGGGGCGGGGTTGTGCTACGGCATTGGCATAATGCGATAGCTGTGCATGCTTGATGCCTGTCACCCGGCTCAAAGCTGCGAGAGTGGTGTATTGTTGAGCCTCATGCAGGATGGCACTCATCCGTTTTTCGTATACAAGTTCGTAGTTGCCGTTGCGGATGGCCTCGGGAATGGGGTCGCCGTCGGCAAGACAGCCCTCCAGATGGAATCTCAATCCCTCTTCAGTTTCTTGTTGGAGTTTTTCATAGGTTTTGCCTGTTGAGATCACCAGCCCACCAATGCGCGGGTCGTTGATATAGGATGCGTAGTTTTTTCCGCACCAGTCCACCATTGCAATTATCTGTTCCATATTCTATTCTTACACTGCAAAAATAGTATTATTTTTGATACTGTTATTGAAGGGGAATGAAATTTTTTGATATTTTTCAAACTATGCATAAAAGTATTCATTTTTTTACTATATTTGCAGCCTCTTACTAACTCTACAACGATGAGCTACAAATCAGTGAAATTTGTAATTGACTTACTAAAGAAGAATGGCTTTGTTTTAAAGGCGCAAAAGGGCAGCCACATGAAGTTTGAAAAGGAGGGACGAATTGTAGTTGTACCCAATCATGGGAGTAAGGGCATTGAGAAAGGGACATACTATAACATACTGAGTCAGGCGGGATTAAAAGAAAAATAAAAAGATGAACAATATGAAAATCGTGGAAGTGATTGTGGAATTTGCAGGGAAAAATTTGAGCGCCTTTATTGAAGGAGCGCCGATTATCACGGTGGGCAGCAACATTCAAGAGGTGGAGCGCAATATGCAAGAGGCTGTGGAGCTTTATCTGGAGGACAATTCCAATCCGTGCGACAAGCTCACTGGCGATTTTGAATTGAAGTTCCGTATTGATACGGCCACTTTTATCAATTACTATAGCGGAATCTTTACCAAAGCCGCTTTAAGTCGAATCACAGGCATCAACGA
The DNA here is from genome assembly GCA_045132235.1 of Bacteroidales bacterium. Taxonomy (GTDB): domain Bacteria; phylum Bacteroidota; class Bacteroidia; order Bacteroidales; family WCHB1-69; genus UBA1756. Next base: position 61,010 of record JBGURX010000021.1, on the reverse strand, counting down.
GCGGCAGCTTTGGCACTATGCTGCCGGAGTGCACAAACCCCGGCGCAAGCAGGCGGAGAAAATCCAACAGGGCATCCGATCCCTGACCAAAGAGCTGGAGTCCATCAGTCTGGTGTGACGCTCCATCCCATCAGAAATTCGTCCCCACCAAGTCAATCTCCAACCGCGAGCCGTCGATGTTGGCGTTGTCCATTTTCACAAAACCGTAGGTGTCGTTATAGTATGCTGTGAGATAAGTTTTCCCGATGCGGCTCTTGGCCACGGCCACCACCTTCACGCACGAAAGCGTGCCCATGGGCGTGACCACTTCGCAATCCGTATCGGTAATTTTGTATCTGTACTTGTTGACGGTGCCACCCGTCCAAGTCTTCCATCGCTCGTCGCCCCACTGACTGCCGATGGAGAGCCGCCATCTCCAAGTTTTACTTTTTTTGACAGGGTATTGGATATACGGAAATGGATTGAGTTCGAGGATGCGGAACAGGCAAGATCTGTTTGGATGCATCCACAAATTCCGTTCGTTTTCCACAATGCCGGACATTGACGAGGGCAATCTTGATGTCTGTCCATCCAAGAAAAAGTAAAACTCCTCCACGGTTTGGTTGTAATCTTTACGGAACCCTTTACCCGTACAGGCGACTTTCAACAGGTAGCGGTTGATGCAGGAATCGGAGGCGTCAAAAACATCCGAGAAGGAAAATCCCGGACGATAGTAGGTGTAATAAGAGGTGTCGCCATTTTCCGTGAGTTCATACCCTTGATGAGGAACACGTTCATACCTCATATAGCGTTCCTTGCCCTGTGGGTCGAAATAGTGGAACTCGAATGTGAACTCCCTGTCGGCCTGATAAATCTTATTGTCCTCGGTATAGCGGCAGGGGTTCGAGGTGTCATTTCTCACCTCAAACCAAATGCCACCGCCGCTTTGTGAGTATTGGGTGGGTTGGGATTGGGCAGATGCTGTAAACCCCAGCAGAATTGCCGTCAGGATGAAAATCAGTTGTTTCATAAATATAGTTTGGGTTGTTCACTCATACTCCACAATCCTTGTTTTCAAATCTTCAATATCCACCGGACAGAGTCCCATTGCCTCCCGGCGTTCATTGAGGTGGTCTATATCTTCAATCGGCTGTGATTTCCCACTTCGATAAATCTGACAGCCATATCGTTGCGGCAGTTTCTTTCTAATTAGACTGCGGTCAATCAGGTATGCCATCTTGTCACGGGGCACCTCCCCGGTTTCCATCAATGGGATGAATTTTTCGATAAGAGAATCTTGCAGTTCTGAATTGATATGCATCATAATGATATAGGCACTATAAAATCCCTCATAGCCCACATTCCGGAACGTGGGCAACCCCTGTTCTTTGATGAGCGTTTCCAATTTGAGGGTGTTGACAGAATCCATCACCGCCATAAGGGCTCTCATGGAGTCCCGAACCGTTATATCGGTTGCATGAATGAACTTATATCGCACCGCAGAATCCGCAATTTGAATTTTCCTTAGCGTGTCGATGTACCACTGGTTTTTATGCCCGTAGATATGGGAAAGGGAATCACATTCCGCCCACCAATCTTTCTTTTTGTATGAATTGAAAATGGGATTGACCAAGAATCCGATGTCGAAGCATTTATATTTCGTGAGGGCGAGAAGTGAACGTTGCACCGAGTTCGTATCACTGCACATTGCCGCCGCAATGCAAAAGTTCCTCATGTCCTTGTAATCCACAATGAGTCCATATACGGAGTCCATCTGCTGATAGAATTGGGCGGCATTGCTGTAGTCGTTGTTGTCAAAGGCCGCCTTGGCTTGATACTGAAGCACACAGTATTTCCTCCATTGCTCCGTTTGGGGGAATGCGCAATAGGCACACAGCAGGACTACGTAAAAAAGAAGAAATTTTTTCATACAATGCGGATTAGGGTGCCAAGGAAAGGAGGAGGTGTTTCATAAAGGGTGGGGGATTATTCTTGTTTGATTTCTTTGGCATCCATCACCAACCGTATGCCGGACGCCTGATTGGTTCTTACTGAAGGGTTTTCACCTCTGCGCGTATCCAGTTCGCAAGCGCGATTGGGATACACGCCCCAGCTTCCACCACGGAGCACTTTCAGATGTCCTTCCGATGGACCGGTCGGATTAACATACAGCGTGTCGGATTGATAATAGTAGGAAGAAAACCAGTCGCTGCACCACTCCTCCACATTGCCGCTCATATCGTATAGCCCGAAAGCGTTTGGTTTCAGTATTCCAACAGGATGCGAATTATGTCCCACGTTATCCCATGACCAAGCCAATTCTTCAAAAATGTCGCCACCGCTGAAACGGTCATTGTAATGTTTGGCGCGTGCGGCATACTCCCATTCCGCTTCCGTGGGCAGGCGGAAATGCCGGCCCGTGAGCGAACTCAATGAATCCACAAACTCCTGCGCGTCATACCAGGAAAGACGTTCTACCGGACATACTCTGTAATCAAATTCTTGATATCGCAATACTGGAGTGTTGTCTTTGTTGTACCACGACGGATTCTTGTGCATCACCGTTTCATAAACCAACTGTGTGACCTCATATTTTGAAATGTAGTAACCTGAAAGCACAATGGTGTCATAACCATTATAGGCGCCTTCAGCTACGATTGGGATTAAGTGGTAATGGCGGCAGGTGTCGCCATAGAAATTCTTTCGCACAAAGGTGTCTGCAGGAATGTAAACCATGTCGATTTTAACTTTGTCATTGATTTTAATTGAGACCACTTTGTTTTTTTGAGAAGAAGCAGGGAAATACAAAATGAGTATCAATAAAATAAGGAGCGCTCGTTTCATCGGTTATTCATTTTTAGAACTTCTTTCATAATACATCCGATGAAAGTCGCCTTTGGCGTGCTCGGCATCGATTTCCTGTTTCAAGCGCGCTACCTCGGCGGCATCGTCATCTTCATCGCCGAATACTATGATATGTCTGCTTCCGGTAATGCAGGAGTTTTTATGCTTGCATTCCCATATCATTTTTTTAACGCCATCCTCCCATGTTTCGGCAACCCCCAGCTTTTTTCTGTTCTTGTTGATCTGCTTGAGGTTTTCGGGACGTGTTACAAACAAGGTATTCCCGATATAATAGATGTTTTCGCTTCCCATTCCTTCACCGTACATTTCGTTTCGTGAGGAATGTATTTGTGCCCATACATCTTCCAGTTCCATATATTGCTGGGCAGGGAAAATCCCAGCCATCACTTTCTTGCGAAGCAGTGGTTGCAAGTCATAGTGGTCCGTCTGCACGGCATGGAGTAATACAACACCCAACATTCCCATATAGTAAAATCCCGCCACGCATTCGTTGAAGTCAGGATATTCACGGTAAAACTGCTTGATGAGTTTACGGTTCTCATCATCCAATGCAAACTGCTCCGGTGAGCGCCCCATACCTTGCATTCGGTATCGTTGGTCACGCTCATTGATATGCTCCAAGATCGTGTCAAATTTCACACAGTAAGTTTTAATCGTTTGAGCCTCGATGTCGAGCAATTGCTGGTAAACAACCGTGTCAAAGTGCGGCGACATATACTGATATGAATTAGCCAATCCCTCATCACCCAATTCAATCCGGCATTTTGCTATCTGCAAGATTTTCTCGTGGTTTTCGGTTTGAACGGCCACCCAGTAGGCGGTACGCATTTCGCGTGCCAGCGGTTCCTTGATGCTGAAAGCTCGGGTATAGAGCGAATCCGCAAGCTGTAGATTATCATCGCAGATGGCCAGCTCGGCCTGATTAATCCAGTAGTAGTACTGCCGGACTTGCTTGCGGCTCTGCGCGGAAAGTGCATAAAATACCAAACAGAGGAGGATGGTAAAGAGGATTTTTTTCATTGGTATTGCGGTTTATCTGGTTGCAGGTTCATAAAATTCTATATTCATTGGGCTGTTAAGTCGCACGGAAGGACAAAGCACCTATCCCCTTTCATCTTTTCATCCTTTCATCTTTTAATCTCTTCATCCTTTAATCCTTCCTCCCCACCCAGCGGGCAATCACACGGAAGCCGATCTGGGGCGAGGGCTGCGTGTATTCCTTGGTGCTGTAGATGCGAATGTCGTAGCCGGGGTCGAGCCAGCTGCCGCCCACCGCAAGGTTGGGGTTGGAGACCATCTCCGCCACATTGCCGCACATATTGTACAGCCCGTACTCATTCGCCCGTAGCGACTTTGCTGGAAAGGGGATATCGCTGCCAATAAAGTCGGTACGCATTGTGCCGGGATGATTGTCCACAACTTGGAATCCGCTGTCCGTGCGGGCAATCCACGCATCATCAATATGCAGGTAGTGATAATAGGGGGTACCATCCCTTGCCGTCAAAAAGGGTTCGCCCATTGAGTAGGGCACACCGTCCTTCCCGCCGCTGGCTGCCCACACCCAGTGGATTTGCGACGGCAGCTCATACACCCATTCGGGATTGCCCACCTTTTCGGTAAGCCACTGGCAGAAGAGCAATGCGCCCTCGTAAGGCACAGTGACGGCCGGATAATGGTCGTATGCCGGATAATTGTCATAATACTGTCGCCCCAGCTCGCTGTGGCTTCTCGGAGTGTACCAGTTCTCGGAGCGGAAGCGCGCTTTTTCGTAGTCTTCTGTGCGCCCCTGCGCTTTCAAATCATTCAGGAAGCCGTTGTAAGCCTTGTTCGTGACTTCCGTCTCGAGCATATAAAATGCGGCCGTCTTGTACTCCACTTCAGGCCCGAGGGTGCCGTCGTCATACACATCCTGCATAGTGAAGCTGTTTTCGGGTATCCGCACGAAAGCGCCTACCAGTTCTTTTTCTTTTTTAACGTCCGCTTTGGAACGTTTGGGCTGCGCCGCCGCCGAAACCAACAGCAGCATCGCCATCAGGACGAGAATTATGTTTTTAGGTTTCATAATATGTAAAATTATTGTTTAACATCTTCGGCATCCATCGCAAGGCGGAAACCAATACATGGAGAATGGGTTTCAGGATTGCTTTTGCTCCGGGTCGACACCCAGCAATTCTTTATATCTCCTTCACCCCAACTACCACCACGGCACACCTTTTCATCACCTTGTGCCAGACCTTTAGGATTTTTGAATGAGTTCTGCAAAGAATAATATTCTGACGAAAACCAATCACTGCACCACTCCTTGACATTACAGGTCATGTCGTACAGTCCCAATGCATTCGGCTGCTTTTGCCCCACAGGTTTCGTCCATTGACAAACCTGTCCTCTCACTTTGGGGTCTGTTTCCACACGCCATCCCACATCGTTGATGTTATGGCTGCCAGCAAAACGGAACGGACTGTGATACTTCCCACCACGAGCCGCATACTCCCATTCTGCTTCGGTAGGAAGACGAAAATGCATCCCTGTTCTCGCATTCAAGGTGTCAATGAAAGCCTGTGCGTCATACCAAGAAACATTCTCGACAGGACATAACCTGCGTGGATGTTCAAAACTACAAATGGAAGGGTCTTTGCCCATTATGGCCGAATAAAGTTCACGTGTCAGTTCATATTTTGCTATATAAAAGTCGTTTAGCACTACTTTATGAGCTGGAGTACTCGTTTGTGGACAATGAATGGAAGTATCTTTCGTATCGCACCCTTGCACAAAAGACCCTCCCTCCACGAAGACCATCTCTATCGGGATGCTGTCCATCCAAACGGTATCAATACGCTGGGCGAAAATAGGAATCACACCCCAAAGGGCGAAAAACAACAACAATTTGCCAAATTTCATTGTTCTCTGGTGTTTAATTCGTAATACATCCCTTTTACTTCACCGCTGTCGTAACGGGCACGCTCATCTTTCTCATGCTGTTCCTCCTCCGCTTCGCCGCCGCGAATCACATACTGCCTGGGATAGAACCTGAATCCATCCTTGTGCCGGTTAACGTAAAGAACCTTCGTCACATAATCTTCCCACGTTTCGGCCACATTGAGCTTTTTGCGATTCTTATTGATTTTTTGAATATCGTCAGGATAACGGATAAATAAGGTGTTGTTGATGATATAGGTGTACGAAGGGTCGGTGCCGTAAGTGGTCTTGTCGTCACCTTTGAAGATGGAATGGTAGCAATAGTCATAGTTTTGCATATAACTGGCTGCACTAAGGTTCCCACTTTTTACCAACTTTTCATAAAAAACATCGGGCGTCGTCAATCGCAATCTGGCAAAATGAATGAAGACCGCACTCATCATTACGGCACCCCCTGAATTATATTCATCAATATCCTTATACTGTTTGAAAATCTGTTGTGCTTTTTGGAAATTCAGGCTGTCGGTGTGGCCAATGGTCGCGTATGCAAGTTCGTCGCTCTCATAAAAGGCCATCCGCACCCTTTGGTCATCTTTTCTTATTTCATTCAAAGCATTGTACAGATTCTCATCCACTAATGATTGGGTCGTATCTGATATAATCTTCATACAATTCCACAACTCCGGATAGACCGTTGTGTCTTCCAAATAAGAGCCGTACTCGTTGTATGCTTTGTCCCCCGCCTGCACAAGGAAGTGGAACGCCTCGCAGGCACGGTCCAAGTTGTAGAGATACATGCTGTTGAGCTGAAATGCGAAATGGGCATCCCTGATGCAGGCTCTCTTGAAAGTAAAAGCAGTGTGATAGCAGTCGGAGGCCCGCTGGAAGTTGCTGTCGCAGATGGACAGTTCTGCTTGGTTGACCCAATAATAATACTGTCTGATATCCTTGCGGCTCTGCGCGGAAACGCTACCAAGGAGGAGGCAAAGGGAAATGGATAGGAGGATGTGTTTCATAATGGCGGGGGATTTTTTTTGTAAAAAGTTGGTTTTGAAGGAGGTGGTATAGAAATAACGATAGTTTTCGCAATTTATTTTTCAGCGAATTATATAAATTATTCAGCGAAATAAATATTGAGTGGCCGCTTCGCGCCCCTACTGGCGGTTTCCCTCCGTGCGGTACGTGAACTTGTCGAAACGCTCAAAGCCGTGGGCTTGCAGCTGCTCCACGCTCCACGCCCGGTCGTCGTCGGTGTTGTAGTCGGGGATGAGCGGCACGCGCACCACCACCTGCTGGGTGGGGAAGTGGCCCGCAAGGTGTTCCAAATTCCGCAGGAGTCGGGTGATCGGCTGGCCGGTGTACTGCTGGTAAATGTCGGGATGCAGGTCCTTGATATCCACGATGAAGGCATTCACATGAGGCAGCACCGCCTGCAGGTTCTCCTCCGGCACGTTGAGGGAGGTTTCAAGGGTGAGCTGCCAGTCGGAGCCGCACAACTCGCGGAAACGGATGAGGTAGTCGGGGCGCAGCAGCGGCTCGCCACCGCCGAAACAAACCCCGCCACCGGTGGCCAGAAAGTACAGCTGGTCGATGCGCACCTCCTCGTAAAGCTGCTCCGGCGTCAGACAGCGCAACCGTTCCGCCGAACCGAGACAGGACGGGTTCAGACAGTAGCGGCAGTGCAGCGGACAGCCGTGGAAGGCCGCCAAAGTGGTCACCCCGTCGCCATCAATGCCGATGCGATGCCGTATAATACCGATGAAGGGTGCTGGTTGCAACATGGGTTATAGAGAATCTTTAATGATATGATTTTCTCGTCTATCACAACATTTTGGCAGCAAAGATACAAAAATTATTGGAAAAAATCGTACTTTTGCAGGCAAGAAGCAACAACCATACGAATCTATGGGGAACAGCTCAATCCACAGGTCTCGTTCCCCTATCTTCCTTTCAAAAATAAAATGGAAATCAATCAATTAATTACCCTTGCCGCCACCTACACCTCCGCGGCGGTCACTAAAAGCAGCCGCATCGCACAGTCCGGCTCGCACCGCATCTACACCCGCCTCTTCCTCGCCGACGGCACCACCCTGATGGGCGTGTTCAACGACGACGTGAAAGAGAACGAGGCCTTCTTCACCTTCACCGACTTCTTCTACCGCGAAGGCATCAACGTGCCTAAACTCCTGACGGTGAGCGACGACCGGCAGTACTATCTGCTCTCCGACCTCGGCGACGAGACCCTGTTCAGCTACTTGGAAAAGCGGCGGAAAGAGTGCGGCGGCGAACTGCCCAGCGACGTGGTGGACTACTTCAAGGCGGCGCTGCACGAGCTGGTGCGCATACAGCTTTGCGGCCGCAAAGATTTCGACTTCTCGGTGTGCTACCCCCGCGAAGCCTTCGACCGACAGTCGATGCAGTGGGACCTCAACTATTTCAAATATTTCTTCCTCAAACTGACCTACATCCCTTTCGACGAACAGCTGCTGGAAAACGACTTTCAGACGCTGATGGACTACCTTGAGGAGACCCCCTCCGACTTTTTCCTGTTCCGTGATTTCCAGTCGAGGAACATCATGATTAAAGACGAAGATGTCTATTTTATTGATTATCAAGGAGGAAGAAAAGGCGCATTGCAGTATGACGTCGCCTCGCTGTTGGTTCAGGCGCGGGCGGGACTGTCGGAGCAGCTGCGCGAGGAGCTGTTGGATTACTACTTGCAGGAGCTGCAAAAACAGCTGCCTGTTGACGCAAAGGATTTCCGGCAGCGCTATTACGGCTTTGTGCTGATCCGGGCGTTGCAGGTGCTGGGAGCCTACGGCTATCGCGGCTACTTCGAGCGGAAAAGCCATTTCCTGCAAAGCATCCCGCCAGCGGTGGAAAATCTTCGCTATTTAATTGAAAATAAAAAGATTGCAATAAATGTTCCGGAATTGGAGAAGGTGATGAAAGCCATCACGGCACGGCGATGGACTCCCGAAAAGAGAGAGGATGGAAAACTGACCGTAGTGGTGAGCAGCTTCTCGTTCAAGAAAGGTATTCCAGAGGATGAGTCGGACAATGGCGGCGGGTTCGTGTTCGACTGCCGCGCACTGCCCAACCCGGGACGCGAGAAAGCCTATCGCACCTTCACCGGCCGCGACCAGTGCGTGATCGACTACTTGGAGCGCTATCCCGAGGTGGAGACTTTCAAGCAGCATCTGTTCGCTATCGTGGACATGAGCGTGGACAACTACTTGGAGCGGCAGTTCTCGCACCTGTGTGTCAGCTGCGGCTGCACGGGTGGACAGCACCGGTCGGTGTATTTCGCGCAGAGCGTTGCCGACCACCTGCGAGCCAAATACCCGCAGGTGAATGTGGTGTTGCGACATCGTGAGCAGGAGAAAAACTCCTGACTCAACAATCTATTACGCTGATACTAAAACGAAGCCACAGCTGCTGAAGAGATCGCAGCTATTGCAATCACAGAGAAATAGATAGTCCAATAAATGGTCATACCCAAGCCAAACCAGAGGCCGACCGTGCTCAGAATAGAGCTGACCTTTACCATAGCTGTTTTAGGACCGCCTTCGGCAAGGTAGTTTTTGATTTTCTTTTTGTTTTTTGCACCCAAAATGATGGAGGCAATGCCTGCAAAAGGAATGGCTGCAAGCGCAACGGCTACGATGGCCACCGGGAGGAAATTGGGGGCCGGCGCTGGAGCGGGATTAATGTACTGCGGCTGTTCAGTCAGGGTGTTGTTTTCGTTTTCCATTTTTTGAATTAAGATGAATAATGATATAAAGGGGAATTACTTGTCCTCGTTGAGTGCCTTGATGCCCGGAAGCTCGCGGCCTTCCAGATACTCCAGCATGGCACCGCCGCCGGTGCTGATATAGGAGACTTGGTTGGCAAGGTGGAAGTTGTTGACCGCTGCAATGGAGTCGCCGCCGCCGATGAGGGAGAAAGCGCCCGACATGGTGGCCACAGCCACGCACAATGCCACCGACTGAGTACCCTTCTCGAAATTCGGGAACTCATAAACGCCCACCGGTCCGTTCCACAGAATGGTGTTGGCATTCTTGATGATGGCCGCGAACTTGCGGATGGTGCGGGGACCGATGTCCATGCCTTCCCACCCTTCGGGAATATCGTTGTGGGTGGTAATGTATTGGTTGGCGTTATTGTCGAACTTGTCGGCGCAGATATTGTCGATGGGCAGGTAGATGTCCACACCCTTGAGGTGCGCGTGGTTGATGATGTCCTTGGCAACGGGAATCATATCCTCTTCCAGCAACGAGTTGCCGATCTTGACGCCCATGGCGTGAAGGAAGGTGTAGCTCATGCCGCCGGCGATGATGAGGTTATCGACCTTTTCGAGCAGATGTGTGATAATTTTGAGTTTGGACGACACCTTGCTGCCGCCGATGATGGCGGTGAAAGGATGACCGGCATTGTTGAGCACCATGTCGAGGTTGGTGGCCTCTTCGTAGAGCAGGTAGCCGGCATAGCACTGGCCGGGGAAAAACTTCGTGATGGTAGCGGTGGAGGCGTGTGCGCGGTGGGCGGTGCCGAAAGCGTCGTTCACATACAGGTCGCCGAGGCGGGCGATCTGGCGGGCGAAGTTCTCGTCGCCGGCCTCCTCCTCGTTGTGGAAGCGCAGGTTCTCGAGCAGCGCAACGTCGCCGGGTTTCAATTCGGCCACCTTTTTCTCCACATCAGCATCCAGCACATCGCCGAGGAAGGTGACGGGGGTGCCCAGCACCTCGCTGGCCGTGGTCACAATATGTTTCAGCGAGAACTTGTCGCTGGCCACGCCTTTCGGGCGGCCCAGATGCGACATGAGGATGGCGATGCCGCCCTCGTTCTGAATCTTCTTCACCGTGTTGACCGTGCGCACGATACGGGTGGTGTCGGTCACCTCTAACTGTTCGTTCAGCGGAACATTATAGTCCACTCTTACCAGTACTTTCTTTCCTTTCAAAGGAGCCAAATCGATGGATTTCATGATGAATATTTTTAATGATTGATTTTCGAGAATAACGCGGCAAAGTTACGAAATAAATTGAGAAATAAAAAGTGAAAATTGTTACTCCTCTTCCGGAAGCGTGGCAGCGGCCACAAGATGGTGGATCTGCGGGAGGGCGGTGACGATGCGACTGCCCCAGCCCACATGGTAGTAATAGTGGCAGGCGGCCACGGCGTTCTCCTTCGCGCTGGGGTTCTCCTTGGCGTACAGGATGAGGAAGTCCTTCAAGTCGGTATAAATGTCGGCCAGCAGTTCCGACAGCGAGGTGGGCACCGACTCGATGCTGCCGTCGGTGAGGTCCACGGTGGAGAAGTAGTCGCGGGTGTCGAAGTATCGGGCGAGGCGGTAGCGCAGGGTCTCGTACTCCTCCTCGGTCACGAAACGCTCGTTGGCGGAGTCGTCCTGCACCTCCACATCGGGCAGCATCGACCCCTTGAGGTAGAGCGCGGGCAGGATGCTCTGCAGGAATGTCAAGGCTTTGTCAGGCTCGGCCTGCTCGATTCTGTCGATAAACATACAGAATTCGGAGGCAATGGCGAAGACCTCCAGCACGGGTTTGGAGCGCAGAATGTCGCTCTGGTCTTTGAAATCACTCATGGCAATATGAAAAAAAAGGCCATCTGAAGCAGACGGCCTTTATACGGGTTCGCGAATTTTATTTCTCTTTCTTCTGCATCGTGCAGGTGAGCGTGGTCACGGTGTTGACGGTGGTGTCGGCGAGGTTCAGGTATTCACACTCGCGCTTGTCGTAGATGTGACCGGCATTCAGCATGATGGAATCCATGGTGGCGGAATTGTCGGTGGTGGTGGTGGTGGTGCTGTCCACCACGGTGGTGGTGTCGGAGGTCTCCAGCTGGCTGACGCTCTTTTTGCAAACACACTCTTTTTGGCATGAAATCATTGAAACAACGAAAGCCAAAGCAAAGCAAATACAAAGAATTTTTTTCATGTTATACAATATTTAAGTTTTTAATTTACAATTTGTTAGTCCAGATGGCAATCGATGGTGCGCACCACGCCTTCCCCATCGTTGACGGTGCCGTTGTATTCAAGGCACTTCTTTTCCGTCATCTTGCCCATGTCATCGGTGCGGGAATCGTTGGTGGTGGCGGTGACGCGGGTGGTTTTGCACATGCAGTTTTTCTCGCAGGAGGAAAACAGAACGGCCGCGAAAAGCAGGATAGCGGCACTTACAAGGCATTTTTTCATAGCTTGTATTTTAATTTAGGTATAATACACAATTTGCGCGGCAAAGATACAAGATTTTTTTGAATTGGTGAAATTTTACAAGAAAATGTTTTAGCGTTCCCGCTTCTCTGCCTCCATCACCTCGTTGTAACAGTGGCGGCACAGCGGCTCGTAGCTGTCTTTTTCGCCCAGCAGCACCTGCTGCGAGTTGGCCACCAAGCGGTGCGAGAACTGCGCCTGCTCACCACATTTCACACAGATGGCGTGCGTCTTGGTCACATACTCGGCAATGGCCATCAGTTTCGGCATACAGGCGAAAGGCTTTCCCAAATAATCCATATCCAAACCTGCCACAATGACTCGTATTCCACTGTCAGCGAGTTTATTACACACTTCCACAATGCCGTCGTCGAAAAACTGCACCTCGTCGATGCCCACCACCTCCACCTCTTCGATATTCACGTACAGGAGAATTTCAGCCGAGTTGTGCACTGGCGTCGAAATCATGGAATTGGAGTCGTGCGACACCACCTCCTCCTCATCGTAGCGGACATCAATGGCGGGTTTGAAAAGTTCGATTTTCTGGTTGGCGAAGTTCGCACGCTTGATACGTCGCAGCAATTCCTCCGTTTTTCCCGAAAACATCGACCCGCACACCACTTCAATCCAACCTCTGTTGATATTGCGATTAACTTTTGTTTCCCTATACATTTTGATGAAATTATTGAAAAAAAAATTGTAATTTTGGCCGCTTTTTTTGCGAACGCAAATTTATAAAAACTTTAATACCATTAGCCACTTTCAACATGAATAATTTTGAACAAAATGCAAAATTTTATGAGGATTTAGCGCAAATCGCTCATAAGTTGGCACTTATCGCCGAAAACCATCTCCCCATCTCCCCTATTGAGCGCGACCTGACCCTGCAACTGCTCCGCGACGCCTACATGGCCGTGCTGCAGGGTGCCGACATGCCCGCTCCCACTTCCGAACCCGCCCCCGTGGCAGAACCCGAGCCGGAGCCTGTACGCGAAATCAAAACTGAACCGAAACCGGAACCGGTCCGCATGGTTGCTCCCCAACCCACACCCGCTCCGGAACCCGTACGCGAAGTGCAACCCGAACCTGTTAAAGTGGCAGCGCCCGAACCGCAACCTGCTCCCGTCGCCAAGCCTCAGCCGGTCATTGAACCGGTCAGAGTGGCAGAACCCGAACCCGTTAAAGTGACAGAACCGGAGCCCGTTCCCGAACCGATTCCCGATATCATCTCCTTCCTTGATGTTGCAGAACCTGCTGCGGAGCCCGAACCCGCCCCGACTCCCAAGCCGGTACCGGCTTCCGAACCGGTCCGCGTGGCTGAACCCCATCCGGCACCGGCACCCCGTCCCGAGCCCCAGCTGTTTGCCGAAGAACCCGCCCCTGCCCCGCAACCCAAACGCTCGCTCAACGACCTGCTCGGACAAGAGGACAACTCCCTGGCTTCCAAGTTCCAACACGGCCACATCGACGACCTTTCAAAAGCCATCTCACTGAACGACAAATTCTTATACATCAAAGAACTCTTCAAAGGCAAAGGCGAGGACTTCGGCAAAGCCATCCAGAAACTGAATATGTGCGAAAATATCGACGAGGCTTTCCAGACCATCGACATGCTGAAAAAATACTACGCGTGGGACATTGACTCCTCGGCCTACCTCTCCCTCTGTGATCTGGTAAGACGGAAATTTGTGTAAACCATTGATAATGAACAAAAAACTAAGCTATTGTTTCAGCCTCCTGTTGCTGCTGGTGTTGACCGCCGGCGATGTGGTAGCGCAGACGGATGTGGAGAATGTGCCGCTGCCCAAAAGTCTCATGGCACGCGACAACAGTCCCCTTGCCGAACGGAAGGTGAAGTTCGTGGTGGGCGGTAACGTGGGTTTCGGTGTCAGCTATTCGCAGCTCAACATGCAGATTTCGCCCCATTTCGGCATCTGTCCCGGCATCGACTTCATCTGCGTGGGCATCGGCGGCACCTACCATCTTAGCTACTACAAAAGCTACGACGGCATCAAATATTTCACGCACATCTTCGGGGCGCGCGCCTTCGTGGAGGGCTATATTTGGAAACGGCTGGTGCTGCACGCCGAGTACGAATGGCTCAGTTTCCCGGGCGGTGCCGACGGGCGCGAGAACACCAACGGCGTGCTCGTGGGTGCCGGCTACAAGCAGGATATCACCGACCACTGGTCTATGTACGGACTTTTCCTATTTCCCGTCTATGATGAACTGAACGTTTATTCCATCATGGAAGTCAAAGTGGGAGTGAATTATAAATTCTAAATAAAATGCAATCCGTCAAACAGTTGCTATCGCGCCGCCTGCTGAAATCGTCGCAGGGAAGCCAGACACGCCCCATCGTGCGGCTCTCGGTGGCGGGCATCGCGATCTGTTTGATCATCATCATCGCCGCCGTCTCCATCTCCACAGGCTACCGCCAAGTGATTGAGCAGAAGGTGATTGACATGGGCTCGCACATCCGCATCACCTACTACGAAAACAACCCCAGCTACGACGTGCATCCCATCACAAAGGATGCCGCCCTGCTAAAGGAGCTGCACGGCAATCCCGACGTGGCGCACATCCAGTATGCGGCCACCAAGTGCGGAGTGCTCAAAAGCGACGAGCAGGTGGAAGGCATCGTGCTGAAAGGCATTGATGCCTCCTTCGACTGGAAGGCGTTCCAACGGAATCTGGTTGAAGGAAAGCCACTGGAACTTGCGGGCGACACCGTCACCAAAGGCATATTGGTGTCGCGCAGCATCGCCGACCGCCTGAAACTGAAGGTGGGCGACAAGGTGTTTGGCTATTTCTGGAACGACGGCAAGAAATTCGACCGCGCCTTCCGCGTCAGCGGCATCTATAGCACCGGCATGCCCGAGTACGACGACCACTATGTGATTGGCGACCTCCGTCATGTGCAGAAAATCAACGGCTGGGAGACGAATCAGGTGGGCTGCGTGGAAATCCTGATTAACGACTACGACAAGCTCGACGAGGTGGGCGAGTATGTGCACCAGCACATCGGCTACGACCTGCAGGCGCATACCATCAAGCAGCTCTATCCCGCCATCTTCGAATGGACCGACCTGTTCGACACCAACGTGATGGTGCTGCTCACCATCACCATCCTCGTCTGCATGATCACGCTTATTTCCACCTGCTTCATCATCATTCTGGAGCGCACGCCCACCATCGGCATCCTCAAAACCATGGGCATGACCACCACCGACGTGCGCGGGGTGTTCATCCGCCTGGGACTGCGCATGATACTGTTGGGAATGCTCATCGGCAATGTGGTGGGGTTCGGTATCTGTTTATTACAGAAATATTTCCATCTTATCAAACTCGACGAGCACTCCTACTATGTGCCGTTCGTGCCCATCTCCTTCGACTGGGTTTTCCTGATTACTGTCAACGTGGTGCTGCTGGTCATCTGTCTGTTGGTGCTGCTCATTCCCGCCACCTTCGTCTCGAAGCGCATCACGCCGGTGAATGCCATCCGGTTTGAGTAATCAAACCATTTACCATATAGACTATGAAAAGAATCGTCATCCTCGTCCTGCTCCTTTCGGCCACGCTGCTGCGGGCGCAGGATTTCAGCGCCATCCAGCTCACCGACATGGTGTATGCCGACGACATCAGCAGCGTGCAGCTCTACAGCGGCGATTACCAGATAGGCTTCCCCGTGATGACACTGCGGGGCGGCGATCCCCTCACCCTCACCTTCGACGACCTGAAGGGCGAACCGCGCTATTTCAAATACACCTTCATCCACTGCACGCACGACTGGCAACTCGACGGCATGAACCAGATTGAGTATTTAGATGGTTTTCAGGAAGATGAGATCACGGAATACAGCTACTCGATGAACACGCTGCAGTACTATGTGCACTATAAGCTCCAGTTTCCGGGCGAGCTGATGCGCATCGCGCGGTCGGGCAACTATATTCTATATGTATATGAAGACGAGCCCGACCATCCCGTCCTCACCCGCCGTTTCATGGTGATAGAGCCGCTGCAGGCAGGCATTACCGCCTCGGTGCACCGCGCCTCCGACGTGAATGTGATGTACGAGAAGCAGGAGGTGGACTTCGTAGCCAACACGGGCAGCTGGAACGTCCGCAACCCGTCGCAACACCTCCACGCCACCATCGTGCAGAACGGCCGGTGGGACAATGCCATCATGGGCCTCCGCTACCGTTCCGGCAAGCCCGGCGAATACAGCTTTGACTACGACGACAACAGCAACGTGTTCAACGGCGGCTCCGAGTTCCGCACCTTTGACCTCAAAAGTCTGAAATACAACGGCACCCGCATCGTGTCGTGCGGACTGGAACGCGGCCGCAACGTGGCCTACGTGCTGGAGGATATGGCGCGGCCTTTCGGTCCCTACGTGTCGGGAACCACCGCCGCCGGCAGGTGCTTCTACAAAACCGAGGATTTCGAGGGCGAGAACCGCGAGGAGTATGTACACACCTACTTCACCCTCCGCTCCGACTACCCGCTGACGGGCGGCAAGGTGTATGTGTTCGGCCAGCTCACCGACTGGCGCATCGTGCCGGAGGCGGAGATGCAGTACAACAACGCCATCAGCTCGTGGGAGACAAGTCTTTACCTCAAACAGGGTTTTTACAACTATCAATATGTATTTGTGCCCGACAACTCCCAACGAATTGATGAGACCTATATCGAAGGCAGCCACTGGGAAACCAGCAACGAGTATGTAATTTTGCTTTATCTGTTGGATGACGGCGGCGCCTACGACCGACTCATCGGCTACAAGTCGCTGAAGATGGAGTAACCGCCTCGCAGCGAATCAAAACATGCTGGTTGCTGCCCATTGTGGTGGCGAAAAGGGTGACCGCCCCGCCATCGCTCAATTTCAGTTTCTTTCGCACTTCCTCCGCCGACAGCGGGAAGTTGCGCGTGGTGATGTTAGCTTTCGCCAGGCCATCCAACCCCTCTTTCAACTCCTTTTTCCCCATGCCGAACACACGCTGCACGGCAAACACGCGTCCAAAGTAGTCGGACACCAGCTTCGTGGAGGTGTATAAGTGGCTGTGGGGATGCAACTTACTGAGGTGGAACCTTGCCGCCAGCACATCCATCAGGCCCGATTTCATCACCGTGGGGTGCGGCTCGTACAGGTACTGGCCGACCGTTTCAGCCAGCGGCACGCTACCAGCGCTTCTATCTTCCTCGCTGAAAGTTACTTGGCGGGCGGGTTCTGCCAGCTCGGCACACACGATGTCGGGGGGTGCCGCCGGCAGGTCGAAGCGCACCTCCGCCAGCACCTCCTTCACCTCGTTGCGCACCGACAGAATGTGTAGGGTGGTGATGCCGGGCAGCTGCCGCTGCAACAGCGTGAGGTCGATGAGCGGCGACAGTTTCACGAGCAGGTGACGGGTATGGGTACGCAAGGCGGGCAGCAGCTGCAGCAGGTCGGGATCGCACTCTTCCAGCCGGAATACCTTGCGGCCGGCGTTGCGGCGGGCGGGGTCGAGGTAGATGTGGTCGGCGGGCGGTAGGCTGGCCAGCAGCGCTGTGGAGTCGCCGCAAACCACTTCGATGTTGCGGAGACCGAGGAGGGGGAAGTTGTGGCGGGCGGTCTCGGCCACATCGGGCTGCCGCTCGATGAAGGTGACGGTGTCGCAGCGGCGGGCGAAGGCGGCGGCGTCCACGCCCATCCCGCCGGTCATGTCGATAAGGGAGCCGCCGTGCGCGAGGGCCGCCTTGTAGCCGGCGGTGAGTTCCGACGAGCACTGCTCCACCGACAAGGGGGGCGGAAACAGCAAGTCGAAGTTGCCGTACCATGACGGCAGCTTCGACTTGGCTTTCTGTCGCGACTGGATCTGCTGGAGCAGCCAGCGCTTGTCGTAAGGTTCGTGCCAACGGTCCTGTGCCGACAGCGTGTAGATGTCGTCGTTGAGATGCTGTCGGATAAGCTCGGCCGGTGTCAACACTACTCCTCCTTCGGCTTCTCGTTCATCATCTTGAGCTTGTACTCCAACTCTTTCACCTCCTGCTTGGCGGCATCGATCTTCTTCGAGAACTCCGCTTTCAGCAGGTCGGCGTTCTTCGAGTTGGCGAAGAAACCGAGGTTGTTCTCCCAGATGGAGATGTCGTTCTTCAGCTGGTCGAGTTTGTTCATCAGGAAGCGTTTCTCCTTGTCGAGCAGACGGTCGGCGTTGGGATCGCTGAGGATGTTGTTGATGCGGCTGCGGTAGTTGTCGCGCTTGCGGTCTTCCGCGCTGATCTTCAGGTCGGCGAAACGCTGGTCGAGGGCTTCGCGGTAGGCGGCATAGATGCGGTCTTTCTCCTTTTTGGGCACAAAACCAATCTCCGTCCATTCGCGCTGGTAAGCCTTGATGGCCTCGAGGTTTTCGTTGCGGTCGGCGCCGAAAGCGTGGTTCTTCAATCGCTCGATGAGGTCTTCTTTCTTTTTAAGATTTTCAGCCTCAATTTCTTGTGCGTTGTTGAAATAGTTGGATTTGGCTTCGAAGAACTGGTCGCAGGCGGTGCGGAAGCGTTTCCAGATGGCTTCGGAGTGCTTGCGCGAGGTGGCGCCAATCTCTTTCCACTCCTTCTGGAGCTGAAGAATCTCGTCGGTGGCGGCGCGCCAGTCGGTGCGCTTGGCGATGGCCTCGGCGCGGATGGCGAGGTTCACCTTCATGTTGTAGTTGGTCTGCTGCTCGTCTTTGATTTTGCCGAAGAACTCTTTCTTCTTTTCAAAGAATTTATCCAAAGTTCCTTTGAAGCGGTTCCAGATCTCCTCGTTCACCTTCGGAGGTGCGGCGCCGAGGGTCTTCCACACCTTCAGCAGCTCGGTGAGCTGGTCGCTGATGGCGTTGAACTCCTTGGCGGTTTCGGCGGGCTGGGCGGTAACCTCCTCGGCCTGCTCGCACAGCACCACCTTGGCGTTGTAGTTGTTCTGCTGCTCGGCATAGATCTGCTCGTAGTGCTCGCGGCGGCGCTGGTTGATCTGGTCGGAAGCATTCTTGAAACGCTCCCACAGCTCCTCTTTCTTGTCCTCCGGCACAGGACCGATTTCTTTCCACTTTTCGTGCAAGTCCTGCAACTCTTTGAACGACTGCTTGATAGAATCCTGCAGCAACAATGATTCTGCCTGCTCGCAGAGTTTGATTTTCTGCTCGAGGTTTTTCTTCAGGTCAAGGTCTTTGAGCTCGCGGTTCATGCGGAGGATGTCGAAGAATTTCTCCACATAGAAATGATAGTTCTGCCACAGGTTGTTGGACTCGTTCTGCGGCACGGGACCTGCGCTTTTCCATCTCTCCTGCAGCTCTTTGAACTTGTCGTTGAGCTCTTTCAGATTTTTCGGATTGGCCTCGTTGTCTTCCAGCAGCTGGCGCAATTCGTCGATAATGCCGTTCTTGGCCTCGAGGTTGCGCTGCTTTTCGGCTTCAATATTTTCTAAGAATTTGTTCTTGTTGTTTTTGAATATCTGGAGGGCGTTGTCGAACTTGCGCTCGAGGTCGCTCTTTTCGGGTTCGAAATTTTCTTTCTGACCGCCTTCAGCGAGGAACTGTTCCAACTTCTGGTTGCGCTCCTCTTTCAGCAGGGCGATGATTTTGGAACGGAGCACGCCCACGCGCTGTTTGATGCGATTGTAGTCGGGATCGGCGGCCACGCGGTGAAGTTCTTCCACGGCCTCTTCGAGCGAAAGATTCGCATACTCGGCCTCAATCTGCTCCACCGACTCTTCGGGGATTTCGGTCTCCTCTTCGGTCTCGGGTTCCGCATTGGCGTTTTCAATCTCGTCCATGATGGCCTGTGCGCCTGCGGGCTCGGCTTCAGCAGCGGGGGCTTCGGCGGGAGTCTCGGCAGGTGCCGGTTCAGCCTGTTCTTCCTGAACGGGCTCTGCGGCAGGTTCCTCAGACGGGGTTTGAGCCGTTTCTTCGGAGGCAACAGCCGGCTCGGTCTGCTGTTCCGTGGTGTCTTCAATTACATGTTCTTGCGCCGGTTCTTCGGCAGCAGGAGTCGCATTAGAAAGCTGATTTTCATCATTTTCCGTGCGGAGAAGGTCTTTTTCTTCCATAAAATTTTAAGAATTAGAATGAATAAAATTGGTTGTTACAAAAGGGCTGCAAAAATACGGGATTTTTGCTTATCACGAACATTTATTTTTTCTTCAACAATGAGATGGTGGAAGTGACAGGATAATGGTCGGAGATGCCCATCTCTTTCCCGACGGTATAGCCGTAGGAGAGGTAACAGGGCGAGTGCAGAATGTAGTCGATGCGGTAGTTGGGCATGGAGCCGCCGTGGTAGGTCATGCCGCGGCCTTTGCCGCTCTTGCGGAAGCTGTCGTCAAGATGGCGGGCGATGGTGTTGTAGCAGTAGCCGGCCGGCGTGTCGTTGAAGTCGCCGCACACGATGACCGGATAGGGGCACAGGTCGATGTGGCTGCGCAGCGAGTCGGCCTGCTGCTGGCGGGTGGCAGCGGCATCGGCCACCTTGCGGTACAGCTTCTTCGCATTCTTCTCGAAAGTCGGGTCCTGTCCGGCATTGGTGGTCAGCTGCCGGCTGATGGCATAGTCGGTCGCACTCATGTGTATCGACGACAGATGCGCGTTATACACCCGCACCGTATCCTCGCGGAACTTGATGTCCGCATAGATGATCGCATTCGAGCTGCGGTCGTCCAGCACCGGACCGGCATCCACAATCTTATACTTGCTGTAAATCGCCACCCCGAAGAAATACTTGCTCTGCGACGTGTCGGTGAAGTAGAGGTAGCAGTGCTGCGGCGTCTCCTCCACATTCATCAGCGCCGCCACCTGGTCGCGCGTGTGGAAATTCAACGTCTCGCTCTTGTCCCAGAAAAACTCCTGAAAACAGGCAATGTCGGGGTTGACTCCCTGCAGGTAACCGATAATCTCCTGCAAGTCGGCACGCCGCCGCCCCATGTCACTGTCCTGATACAACCCGAACAGGTTCGTATTGTAACTCAACACTTTGATGGCATTGGGACAGTTTTCCGGCACATCCGCGCCCCGAAATTGAAAATGCTTATCTATCGTATTAATATTCAATAAAATAAGAGCGATGGAAAGCAAGCAGAAACGATAGTCCAAAAACAGCCACACCAGCACAAAAGCGATGTTGATGATCAGCAGATAGGGAAAACCCAGTCCGCAGAACACCACCAGCCGCGAGATGGAGGGATGTACAAAACCTGACATCCACGACATCAGCAGCATCAGTGCAGCTACTATATTGAGTGCCAACACAATCCAAAATAAAACTTTTTTAACCAACTCTTTCTTTGCCATAGGGATATGGAGGATAAAGGGTTATGAATGCAGATTACTGAAAAGGATATTCATAAAAAGGATTTCTACGCTTGTCTTTTCTTTTCCAATAAAGAATAAGGAAAAATCCAAAAAGCATGCCGCCGAGGTGAGCGATATGGGCAATACCGTCACCGGAGGCGAAAACGCAGTACAAAACTTCGATACCACCAAAAATCAGCACAAACCATTTGGCTTTGATGGGGATGAGGAAATAGAGGTAGATGAGCGAGTTGGGGAACAACATGCCGAAAGCGAGCAGCAGTCCGTACACCGCACCCGAAGCACCCACCAAGGTGAAATAATTGAGATACTCCTGAACGGTGATTGACTGATATTGTGAAACTTGTACCAATTGATAATCCCAGAGATGCTTCACGAAAGTGAAGTCGATGTACTGCCATGCCTCATACACGATGGCCGCGCCGATGCCCGCCACAAAATAGAAGACGAGAAACCGCTTGGTGCCCCAGTAGTTCTCGATGGCCGCCCCGAACATCCACAAGGCGAACATGTTGAAGAACAGATGCCCGAAATTGGCGTGCATGAACATATAGGTCACCGGCTGCCAGATGGCAAAGTCGGGAGCCTTGAAATAGTGCAATCCCAGCCAATCGGTCAATTCAATCCCTTTGAATCCGAACACCACATCGGCCAAGTAAAAGAGCGCATTGATAATCAGTAAATTCTTAACCACTGGCGGAAGAATCTGAAATTCTCCCATCCGTACTTCATTTCCCATATACTATTTTTGAATTGAGGGTGCAAAATTACACGATTTTCCTGAAATAATGGGAAAAGAATGAAAGATTTTATGTACTTTTGCAGCCTAATTTGTCAAAGAGTATGATTAGCAGAAGATATTTGAGAATCAAAGTGATGCAGGCCCTCTACGCCCGCCAGGCCAACCCTGATACACAGCTGTATATGGGCGAAAAGCAATTGGAAGACTCCATCCGGCAGTGCGAAGTGCTCTCCGTTTACTTCTACTCCATCTTCCCTGAAATCAAACATTATATTGAAACCAAACAGGAAGACCGCAAAAACAAAATCTTCCCGACCGAGGAGGACCTGAACCCCAACACCCGCTTTGTGGAGAACCGCGTCATCCGGCAGATGGAGACGTGCGACCAGCTCAACCGCTACTGGCGCTCCCTCAAAATCAACTGGGTGGAGAACAAAGAGCTCATCATCAACCTGTTCAACCAGATTGAGGCACTTCCCGAATATCAGGCCTACATGACCGCTCCCGACACCAACTACAAGGCCGACAAGGAGCTCATCCTCACCATCTTGGAAAAGGTGTTCGCCGAAAGCGAGCTGCTGCACTGGTATTTCGAGGAGAAGTTTGTGCACTGGTTCGACGACTACAACGACGCGCTGCTGCAGGTGTATCAAGGCATCAACTTCTGGAAAGCCTCGCAGGAGCAGGTGAAGATGTCGCCGCTCTACAAAGACGAGACCGAGGATGTGCTTTTCTACAAAAACCTTTATAAACTCACCATCAAAAACGATGCCGAATACCAGAAAATGATCGAGGCCAACCTCAAGAACTGGGAGAGCGACCGCATCATCGAAACCGACATGATTCTGATGAAGATGGCCGTGTGCGAGCTGATGGAGTTCCCCAGCATCCCCACCAAGGTGACCATCAACGAATACATCGACATTGCCCGCACCTACGGCTCCGAAAAGAGCGGCCTGTTCATCAACGGACTGGTAGATAAAATTGCACGGGAACTGCGCGAAGAGGGTCGCCTCAACAAGCAGGGAAGAGGCCTTTTGGATCGCAGCTTGAATTAGTAAATTATTAGTAATGAATAAATTAAAAATATTTGTAGGGATTGTGATGCTGTTCTCCGTCGCCCTCCTGTCGGGTTGTGGCAGCAAGGAGAACCAATCGGTGGTGAACATTCCCGCCACCGCCGACACCAAGGACGGAAAAGCCTCCAAAGCCGACCCCAACGGTCCGAAGATACAGTTCGACCACACCTCCTACGACTTCGGCAACGTGATGCAGGGCGAAAAGCTCACCCACACCTTCACCTTCACCAATACCGGCAACTCGGCCTTGGTCATCTCCTCCACCAGCGCATCGTGCGGCTGCACCACCTCCACCCCGCCCCGCGCCCCCATCAAACCCGGCGAGAAAGGGAAAATCGACGTCACTTTCGACTCCAAAACCAAAAACGGGGATGTGGAGAACAAGGTGCGCGTGGCCTCCAACGCCTACCCGTCGCCCGCCGTGCTCACCATCAAAGCCCACGTCATCAAACAGTAATCATTTTTATAACCCATAAACTTTACCCATTATGAATTACCTTTTCTTATTGCAACAGCAAGCTCAGAAACCCAGCGGACCCATGTCATGGCTTCCCACCGTCGGTATGATTGTGCTGCTCATCGTCATTTTCTACTTCTTCATGATCCGTCCGCAGCAGAAACGCCAGAAGAAACTGCAGGAGGCCCGCGAAGCCCTCACCAAAGGCGACAAAGTGGTCACCGCAGGCGGCATCCATGGCAAGATTGTGGAAATCCGCGAACAGACCTTCGTCATCGCCGTGGAGGACAACACCCACATCGAAGTGGACAAGACGGCCATCGCCTTCAACGAAGCAGCTCTTAAATAGTACACGATGAGAACCGCCGAACAGATCCGACAGGAAATCATCAACGGACAGGGGCATCTGAAGATGCCCTCGTTGGCTTTCATTATCTGTCTGGTTATCAGTGCGATGCTATGGGTGTTTGTCACCCTCTCCCGCGAATACACGGTCACCTACGACTATAAGGTGAACTGCATCGACCTGCCGGCGGGCAAGAACAAGGCGGATGTCTCTTCCGACATCCGCCTCACCTTCAAGGCCAGAGGGTTCGCCCTCCTCAACCCCGCCTTCCGCGAATCAAACCGCCAGCTCGACCTGTCGGTGGAAGAGCTGGTGAAACACAAAGGCAAAAACCTCAACAGCTACCAGTTCACGCAGACCGAGCTCACCGACTACCTGAAAGAGTCGGGAACCTTCGGAGAGGAGTTTGTGAAAGTGGAAGAGTCCACCCTCACCATCTATCTCTCCAAATAATCAGCAGCAAGCAACTTGCATTTTTACGAATCTTTATTGAATATTTTGTCGAATCATGCGAATCAGTGAAATCTTAAAGCGTAAAAAAACGCTTTCCTTTGAAGTTTTTCCGCCCAACCCTGCTGTCAGCAAGGTGAGTGATGTGCTGGGCACCATCGATGCCCTGCAGCAGTACAACCCCGACTTTATCAGTGTAACCTTCAAATCATCAGGTGATTACAACCAGAATACCATTGACTTGGCCAGTTATGTAAAACACCACACCACCGCCGAGCCGTTGGTGCACCTCACCTGCGGTGCGCTCGACACAACAGAGGTGGACCGGCTGGCCGATATTTTGGAGCATGAAGGGTTGGAGAATGTGCTGACCCTCCGCGGCGACCGTCCCGCCGACTACACCGGCGACTACCTCAAGAGCTTCCAGCATGCCTCCGAGCTGATGGAGCACTTGCGCCGCTCGCACAATTTCTGCCTGGCGGGTGCGTGCTACCCGGAAGGACATATCGAATGCGAGAGTCTTTACGAAGACCTCGTCAACCTGAAAATTAAACAGGACCAAGGGGCACAGTTCTTTATCACACAGGTGTTTTACGACAACAACTACTACTATCGCCTCGTGCGCGCCGCCCGCAAGATGGGCATCACCGTCCCGATTATCCCGGGCATCATGCCGCTGGTGAACGCCAACCTGTTCAACAAAATCATGAACATGGCGGGCGCCACCATCCCGTTCGAGCTGCGCGTGCTGTTCGACCGCTTCCGCGAGGACCGCAAGGCCATGTTCGAGATCGGCGTGGCCTACAGCATCACCCAAATCCTCGAACTGCTGGCCAACGACGCCGACGGTATCCACCTCTACACGATGAACAACGCCCGCGTGGCCGGCGAAATCTACTCGCGCATCAACAATGTGATTGAAAAGGAGCTGAGGTAAATCCGCTTGGATATACCTTTATTATTTTATTAAAAAGGACGGCCATTTTGACCGTCCTTCTGTTTTTATTCCACCTTTACGATGTGGTAGTTCTTCTTGCCCTTCTGCAACAGAATGTACTTCCCGTTGATGAGGCAGTCGCCGTTGGCGACGAACTGGTCGTTGACCTTGTTCTTGTTGACCGAGATGCCGTTGCCTTTCAGCTCGCGGCGGGCTTCACCCTTGCTGGCGAGCATCTGCGTGTGGTCGCTGAGCAGGTCCACGATGCTGATGCCGGCATTGAGGGTGTCGCGTGCAATCGTGGTCTGCGGCACGCCGTCGAAGATCGAAAGGAACATCTCTTCCGGCAGGGCGGCCAAGCTCTCGGCGGTGCCTTTGCCGAACAGGATTTCCGATGCGCTCACCGAGGCGTTGTAGTCGGCTTCGGAGTGTACGCGGATGGTGAGGTCTTTGGCCAGTGCCTTCTGCAGCACACGAAGGTGCGGGGCAGCCTCGTGCTCTTTCTCCATCGCCGCAATCTCCTCCTTGCTGAAGAGGGTGAAGATGCGGATGTACTTCTTGCTGTCCTCGTCGCTGCAGTTGAGCCAGAACTGGTAGAAGTCGTACGGGGAGGTCTTGGCGGGGTCGAGCCAGATGTTGCCTTTTTCGGTCTTGCCGAACTTGCCGCCGTCGGCCTTGGTGATGAGCGGGCAGGTAAGGGCGAAGGCCTCGCCGTTGGTCTTGCGGCGTATCAGCTCGGTGCCGGTGGTGATGTTGCCCCACTGGTCGGAGCCGCCCATCTGCAGCTTGCAGTTATAGTTCTGGTTCAGGTACATGAAGTCGTAGCCCTGCACCAGCTGGTATGAGAACTCGGTGAACGACATGCCGTCGCCCTCGCCGTTGAAACGTTTCTTCACCGAATCCTTGGCCATCATGTAGTTCACGGTGATGTGCTTGCCGATGTCGCGGATGAATTCGAGAAACGAGAACTTGCTCATCCAGTCGTAGTTGTTGACGAGGATGGCGGCGTTGGGCTCCTTGCTGTCGAAGTCGAGGAATTTTGCCAATTGCTGTTTGATGCACTCTTGGTTGTGGCGGAGGGTGGCCTCGTCAAGCAGGTTGCGTTCCTGCGACTTGCCGGAGGGGTCGCCGATCATGCCGGTGGCACCGCCGAGCAGCACGATGGGCCTGTGGCCGCATTCCTGCAGGTGCTTCAGCATCATCACACCTACGAGGTGGCCGATGTGCAACGAGTCGGCCGTCGGGTCAATGCCCACATACGCGGTGGTCATCTCCTTGCTGAGCTGTTCCTCCGTGCCGGGCATCATATCGTGGATCATGCCACGCCATTTCAATTCTTCAATGAAATTCATAGTAATCTTAGTTTTAATGAAAAAGAAAGCCCCATTTTCATGGGGCTTAATCTGCTTGAATGCTATCCGCTTAGCGGCCCATTTCAGCACCGGCTTTGAATTTCACAACCTTCTTTGCGGGAATGGTCATGGTAGCACCGGTTTTCGGGTTGCGACCCTGTCTTGCACCGCGCTCGGTGACGGAGAAGGTACCGAAACCAACGAGAGAAACTTTACCACCTTCTTTCAGAGTGTCAGAAGTGGCAGCCATGAAAGCCTCGAGGGCGTTCTTGGCATCAGCTTTTTTCAGGCCAGCTTTTGCAGCAATGGCATCAATCAATTCGCTCTTGTTCATTTGAATAAATTTAATTGGTTAATATATTAACTTTTAGCAGCGCAAATATAAGAGTATTTTTGATACTTTGGCATAATTTCCCCAATTTTTATAAAAAAAGATAAAAAAAATATAATGGGGATTTATAAATGCTTTATAATCAGATTTATACAAAAACCAATTCGTAGTTCTCGGGATGGAATCCGTTTAGAAAATCAGTGATTTTTTGCCTTGATTTGCCCTGAAATTGGATGGTTTTCACTGAAATTTTGCCGTCTTTGGCGTAAATTTGGAAAGAATTGGTTGCTTCTATCTCAATTGTACCCGTTTGTTTTACAGCGTTTAAAGGGGTGATTTCAGCCTCCAGAATCTTCACCAGCTCGGTCTCTCCCTTCCTGTTGGTGATGTGGGTGCAGGCGCCCGGGAAGGGCGAAAGGCCGCGGATTTTGTTGAAGATGTCGCGGGCGGGCAGGCTCCAGTCGATGAAGGTGTCCTCCTTGAAAATCTTCGGGGCGGGCTTGAGGTCGGCGCTCTCCTCCTGCCGGCGCGGTTGAGCCTGCCCGCTCTCCACAAGGTCGAGGGTGTGCACCGCCAGTTCGGCGCCGCAGTGCATCAGCCGCTCGTAGAGTTCGCCGGTGGTCTCCGCCGGACCGATCTCCACCTCGGTGGTGCCGATGATGTCGCCCGTGTCAATCTGCCTGTTCAGGAAAAAGGAGGTGACACCGGTGCGGGACTCGCCGTTCATGACCGCCCAGTGGATGGGGGCGGCGCCGCGGTAGTTGGGCAGCAGCGAGGCGTGGATGTTGAAGGTGCCATGGGGCGGCATGGCGTACACCACCTCGGGCAGCATGCGGAAGGCCACCACCACAAAGATGTCGGCATTCAGTGCGCGCAGCTGGGCGAGGAAATTCTCATCGCGCAGTTTCTCGGGCTGCAGCACCGGCAGCTGGTGCGCGAGGGCGTACTCCTTCACCTCGGAGGCCTTCAGCTTGAGGCCGCGGCCGGCGGGCTTGTCGGGAGCCGTCACCACGGCCAAAACCTCGTGCTTCGACTGGTGGATGGCCTCCAAGGCACCCACGGCAAACTCGGGGGTTCCCATGAAAACTACCTTCATTGTACTATTATTTATTTCTTGTTGTACATCTGCTGGTGGGTATGGAGCATCTGCAGGCATGAGGCCGCTGCTTCCACGCCCTTGTTGCCGTGCTTGCCGCCCGAACGGTCGGCGGCCTGCTCGGCGGTGTCGCAGGTCAGCACGCCGAAGATGACCGGCACGGTGTATTCAATGCCCACCTTGGCGATGCCGTTGGCCACCGCCTGCGCGATGAACTCGAAGTGGCGCGTTTCGCCCTGTATGATGCAGCCAAGGCAGATGACCGCATCAACGTCCTCGTTGGCATCCAGCAGCATGGCGGCCGCGCTGGGAAGCTCGAAGCTGCCCGGCACCTCGAAGTCAAGGATGTTTTTCCGCGGCACACCCGACTCCAAAAGGGTCTGCATGGCGCCCTCTTTCAGCGCTCCGGTGACGGTTTCATTCCACTTACTAACAATAATGCCAATTTTGAAATTGGCATTATTGGTGTTGGGAACGAAAATATCGGAAAGGTTTTTCTTTTTCTCCATTATTTTCCGGCTTTGATTTTAGCACGTTCGTAATACTTGGCGACACCCATCTGGTTGTATCTTTCGGGATACTCTTTCTGAATCTCTTCGTAATTCTCGAAAGCACCGTCCCAGTCGCCTTCACGCTCGCAAAGCATACCGAGTTTCCAGAGTGCGATAGGAGCCACAAAGTCAGTCTCGCCCTTGGCGGCTTTCTGGAAATATTTTCTGGCATTGTCCATGTCATCCTGATCGTCGTAGAGGTCGCCGATCAGCATCTGGGCTTCGTACCAGAGGTAGTTGTCGCGTTTTTTCATCTTCAGCAGGGTCTCCAGCGCCTCATCTTCCTGACCGAGGTTGAGGTAGCAGAGGGCTGCATAGTATTTCAAGCTGAACTTGGCAGCGCGGGCGGTCTTGAAGCCGGGGTGGTCGTAGCTCTCAATCACAGAGAGGAAACCTTCGGTCTCGCCGGCCTCGTCGCCTTCCAGAGCGGCTTTCAGCACGGCAGTATCAGTGCTCAATGTGGAGTTCTGCACGGCTTGGGCAATGGTGGGCTGCACATTTTCGGAAGCGGCGTTGTTCCATCTCGGAGCCAGCCACTGGTAATAGACAATCGCCAGCAAAATCACGATGATCACCGCAAAGAAAACGATGTCAATGATTTTCTTGTACTTGGCATACCATGCGGCCAACTTGCCTTTTTCACCCTGCACGGAGCCTAATTTGTCAGTATTGGTCTGATTTTTTGCCTTTTCGTTGACCACGTTATCGTTCAAATCGCCTAATTTTTCGGTATTTGCCATTTTTACTATATTTATAATTTTAAGGCTGCAAATTTACAAGTTTTTTTTCATTGTATAACACTTCGCTCAAAATTATTATAAAATGTGAGAATTTTGAGAAAAGAACGTCATTTTCTGTCGTTAGAGGGCAGAAAAAAAGACCTGCTTAATGCAGGTCTTCTCGTTGGGCGTGAAGGACTCGAACCTTCAATGACAGGACCAGAATCTGTAGTGTTGCCATTACACCAACGCCCAATAATTGGTCAAATCAACAGACCGCAAAAATACATTTTTTTTAAATGTTATCCATTATTTTTGAAAAATTATTTTAATTAATTATTAATCAATAATTTAAGTGTAAAATAGTGCCGTATAACAGCGGGTTGATGAAAGAATGTTTTTCAAATTAGAATTAAAAATCGTACTTTTGCACCCACAAAATCCGCAAAAATGGAAATTGAAGTCGAAGTGGTTTACCCTCAGCGAATGCCTGTCTCCGGCGATGCCTTCACCTTGGTGCTGCACGAGAAGGGCGGCGACCGCTTTGTGCCGGTGCTCATCGGTCTCAACGAAGCCCGAAGTGTGGTGCTGGAGCTGAACCACATCCAGCTTCCCCGCCCGATGTCGTACGACCTCTTCATGACTCTGCTCCAACACGCTGACTCAAAAGTGGTGAAGTTGCTGGTGGACGGCTTCCGCGAGGGCATCTACCTCGCCCATCTCGAACTGCAAGGGCCGCAAGGGGATTTTCAAATTGATGCGCGGCTGTCGGATGCGGTGGTGCTGGCCCTCAAGGCCAATGCCCCCATCTGTTTCGAAGAGTCGGTGTTCAACGCCACCTCCTACAGCCAGAAGGATAAGTTTCTGCAATCGCAGGAGGCCGCCCAGCCGGACAGGCTGACTGAAGACGGCGAACCCGACCATTTCGAATTGGGCAACGGTGAATCCATCCCGCTCGACCTTACCATGGCCTCCGAACGGCAGCTGCGGCAACTGCTGAAAACGGCAGAGGAGACGGAGAATTTCGAACTGGCCGCGGAAATTGATGACGAACTTAAACGGAGAAAAGAGGAAGATGGAGCATAATATCAAACACGAAGGAGTTGTTCAATCTGTTGATGGATTGAAGGTTACGGTAAAGATGACGGTAGGGTCGGCTTGTTCCGGCTGCCATGCAAAAGGCATCTGTGGCGCCGCCGACAGCCGCGACAAGGTGGTGACGGCCGTCAATGTCAACCACCTCGCTCTCTCCGTGGGCGACACCGTGGCCGTGGAGATGCGGCAGACGCTCGCCATGAAAGCAGTGCTGATCTGCTACTTGGTGCCGTTCATCGTGCTGTTCGCCTCCTTCTGCCTCATGTACCTCGTCTGCTCGGTCGAGTGGGTCAACGTGGCCGTGTCGCTCGGTCTCACTGCCTTGTACTTCGTCCTGCTGTGGGTTTTCCGCCAACGCATCGAAAAGAACGTCACCTTCGTGGTGACAAAACCCTTCCAAAACTAGCTCTATGCCTATCCCTTTCCGCAGACATACGCTTTCCAACGGACTGAGACTTCTTGTGCACGAAGATTTCACCACACAGCTGGTGGCGTGTAATATAATATATTGTGTAGGCTCGCGCGATGAGGATCCGCACCAGACCGGCCTCGCGCACCTGATGGAGCACTTCATGTTCTGCGGCTCGAAAAACATTCCCAACTACGATGCGCCGCTGCAGCGGGTGGGCGGCATCAACAACGCCTATACCTCGCAGGACCATACCCAGTACTATGTGATTCTGCCCGCCGACAACCTTGAAACAGCCCTCTGGTTGGAGGCCGACCGCATGATGGAGCTGGCCTTCGACCCCGTAGGCCTCGACACACAGAAGCACGTGGTGATTGAAGAGTTCAAGGAGGTGTCGCTCAACCGTCCCTTCGGCGACCTGTGGGGACTTTTCAACGATTTTGTCTATAGGAAATATCCTTATAAATGGATGCCCATCGGGAAGAAAATATCTCATATTGAATCGGTTACCATGGACATTGTGCGCGACTTCTACCGCCGCTACTACACACCCAACAACGCGGTGCTGGTGGTGGGCGGCCCGGTGCGCTTTGAGGAGGTGGTGCCGATGGTGGAGAAATGGTTCGGCGATATCCCGTCAGGAGACCCCGTGCCGCACGAGTACCTCCGCGAGCCGCAGCAGCGGGCAGGCCGTGTGAAGACGGTCACCCGCAACGTGCCGTATCCCATGCTCCTCAAAGGTTGGAAGATGCCCCACCGCCTGCATCCCGACTTCTGCGCCTTCGACCTGCTCTCCGACCTGCTCGGCAACTCCAAGTCGTCGTGCCTTTACCGCGAGTTCATCGCCAAGCGGCAGCTCTTCACCGACATCTCCGTGACTGTCACCGGCACGGCAGGCCCCGGCATCCTCGCCTTGGTGGCGCGCCCCGCCGACGGCGTGGACATCCACGAAGCCAACGCCCAGCTTGAGCAGTTTCTGTACAATGACCTGCAGTTCGGTCCTCATTTCTCGCATAATCTTCAAAAGGTAAAAAACAAAAACGAGTCAGCACTGCTCAGCAACGAAATCAAACTCGACGGGCGCACCTCCATCCTCGCGGTGGAAGAGTCCATCAGCAAAGCTGAAGACTTTGAAAACGACCTGCAGAAATACCAGGCCGTCGGCGAGGAGCAGATTCTGCGACTGATGCGCGAGAGCGTCATCCCGCAGCGCGACAACACCCTGTTCTACCTGAGCCGCTGAAAAGACACGGGCATCTCTTCATTTTTCACCCCATCATTCAACAAATTGTCGTATCTTTGCACCCGATTTTATGACAATTTTATTATTACAATGAAAATCCAAGAAATTACATCCTTAATTTCAGGCACTGTCGTGGAGGGCGAGGCGTTCTGCGACAGAGACATCGACTGCGCCTTCGCCTCGGACCTGATGAGCGACGTGCTGACACTGCGCACCGACAAGTCGGTGATGCTCATCACAGGACTTTGTAATACGCAGACCATCAGAACGTGTGAAATGTCTGACATCAAAGTGGTGTTGTTTGTCCGTGGCAAAAAAGTCACTGAAGAGATGAAAGAGCTGGCCGAGGACAACGACATGCTGCTCATCACCACAAACCTTTCCTTGTACCGCACTTCGGGAACCCTTTTCAATGCAGGGCTTTCGGGGGTTTATTAAAAATCAGAGATTATGCATTTTGAATATAATGTGGAAGGTGGTGATTTCACCAATGCAGGCACCACCTCCAGTAAAGTGAAGAAGATGATGAAACAGCTGGGTGTGGACCCGGCGATTGTGAAACGTACCGTGGTGGCCCTCTACGAGGCCGAGGTCAACATTGTGGCCCACGCTTACCGGGGCACCATCTATGTGGATTTGGAAGACACCAGTGTCTCCATCCGTCTCGAAGACGAAGGCCCCGGCATCCCCGACATCAACCAGGCCATGCAGAAGGGCTACTCCACCGCCTCGCCCGAAGTGCGCGAGATGGGATTCGGCGCCGGTATGGGACTGCCCAACATGCAGAGCAACTCCGACAAGCTCACCGTCAACTCGGTCGTCGGAAAAGGAACTACAGTAGAAATTGTCAACTATTTCTAACTCACTATGGAACACATCCACCACGCCCTCAAATTCAAGTATGACCTGTGCATCGGATGCTCGCACTGCACCAGCGTGTGCCCCACATGCTCCATTCATGTGGAAGACGGACGTCCGATCTTGGATCCCAACCGGTGCATCGACTGCGGCATGTGCTACCAGACCTGCCCCATGAACGCCATCTATATCGAGCAGGATGACTTCGAGACCATCTACAACTTCAAATGCCCCGTACTGCTGGTGCCCTCCATCTTCAGCGCGCAGTTTCCAGAAAAGGTGAGCCAGCGGGCCATCCTCTCCGCCATCTACCACCTCGGCTTCAAATATGTGTATGAGGTGGAAAAGAGCGTAGATGTACTAAAGGAGGTTATCAATGAAAAGGTGAAGGACACTTCAGCCGAAAAGCCCATCATCTCCACCTTCTGCCCTGCCATTGTGCGCCTCATCCAGGTGAAATATCCCTCTCTGGTAGATAACCTGCTGCTTACGAAGCCCCCGTTGGATGTCACCGCCCTCTATATCCGCGAAGTGCTCGTGGAACGCGGCAATGCGCCCGAAGACATCGGCATTTTCTATGTGGCTCCCTGCGCCGCCAAAATCGCCGCCGTGAAGAGCCCTGTCGGAGAGGAAAAATCCAACATCGACGGTGTAATCAACATGAACTACCTGTACAACAAGGTGTTCCGCGTCATTAAACAGGGCGTTTACACCCTGAGGGAAGATGAGTTCGACTTCCATCCCCTCTCCAAAAACAGCATTCTCTGGTCGCTCACCGGCGGCGAGATCAAAGACATTCCCGTGGGCCGCAACCTCGCCATCGACGAAGTGCACAACGTGTCGGCTTTCCTCGACAAGCTCGAAAATGAAGACCTTGACCACATTGACTTCCTAGAGCTGCGTGCCTGCGACGAAAGCTGTGCGGGCGGAATCCTCTGCGCCGGCAACCGATTCCTCATCGCCGAACGGCAACGAAAACGCGCCAAGCAACGCCCCAAAGCTGTCACCCCACAAGAGAATAACATCCTCAATTACAAGGATTACCTTAAAGACAACATGGCCGTGGGCGAAGTGCAGCCCCGCTCGATGGACAAACTTGATGACAATATCTCCATCGCCATGCGCAAGATGAAAAAGGTGTTTGAAATCACCAACGACCTGCCCCAGGTGGACTGCCGTATCTGCGGCTACCAGACCTGCAAGGCCCTCGCCGAGGCTGTCGTCAACAATAAGGCCGACATCCGGCAGTGCTTCTTCGTGCAGCGCATCCTCGAACAGACTGACAAACTTACTACCGCCGAAGCCCTCAAAATCACCAAAAAGGTGTGGGGCGAGGTAAAAGTCGATAAGGATTCTATCAAACATTTGGATTTGGAGTGATTTTTCTTTGAAAAATTTTCAAATTCGTTTAAACTTTTCCGCAACTCTCACGTCAAGAGAACGTTTCCCAAAATCCGATGGAAGAGATATTAGACCAATACAAGAATCATCAGGCTCCTACGCCGGAGGGCTATTTCGATAGTCTGCCCGACAAGGTGATGGCCCGCATTGCAGCGGAGGATGCGCAAGTGTCCGCCCTGCTGGAGGCACATCGCAACAACGAGGGTTATGCTGTTCCTGAGGGTTATTTCGAAAAACTTCCCGCTGAGGTGTCGGCGCGCATGGCCGCCGAAGGCAGCCGCCGCACGTTGGTGCTGCGCCGCCGCCTGATCCGCATCGCCTCCGTAGCCGCCTGCGCCGGCCTGCTGATGGGAACGGGCATCTATGTTTTTAATATGCTGCGTGATCCGGAGGGACTGACAGGCGACAAGGTAGCCCACGTGAAAAACACGCCCCCCTCCCCTGCCCAAACTCCGCAAAACACACTCGACCTTGACAAAGCGCTGGCCTATACCGACACGCCTGCCGAGCCGGCCACAAAAGCCCGCCCCACCGCCAAGACCCAACCCGTGGCAGATGCCGCTACCGAGCAGTTCATCTCCGAAAACCTTGATGAGAACGATCTCGATGAGGTGGATTTCGACATCCTTGACTTCTACAGCGACGACATGGCCACCATTGACATGTGGGGGTTTTAATCAGAAATTATTCATTTAAAAATGGCATAAAAGAAACAGCCCTGTAACAAGTTACAGGGCTGTTTCTTTTATCTGTATGCAAAAGGTTACTGCAGGGAGAAGGTGATCGGCAGCTGGAAGAAGGAACGGCACTTCTGTCCGTTGTTCTCACCGGCTTTCCATTTCGGCATGCTCTTCACCACACGGATTGCCTCTTCGTCAAGAGCTTGGCAAACGCTTCTCAACACATTGACCTGTTTGATACTACCATCTTTTTCAACCACAAACTCAAGCAGAACCACACCCTGCCATCCAGCTGTACGGGCGGCTTCAGGATACTGGCAATTCTCTGCGAGGTACTTTCTCAACTCGGCCATACCGCCAGGAAATTCAGCTCTCACCTGAGGAACTTTCACAATGGGTTCATCCACCAAAATCACCTCTGTTTCTGTACTGATTTCCTCATCATCCCCTTCGATGGCAAGTTCATCATCGGCTTCCACACTGAACTCGAAGTTGGTGGCCACTTCCTCTTGAGTCTCTTTCAAGATCTGTTCCACAACCTCTTCCTGTTCAGGAGTCTGCTCCGGTTCTGGTGGCGGAGGAGTTTCAATATCGGTGTTCGGCATCTGCAGGTCCTCCACGGCAGGTTCTGCCTCGGTAGCAATAGAGGCACCGGTGGAAGTTTTCACATTGGCCCAAATGTCAAGCGCCAGCAGAGAGAGGGTCAGGCCGATGGCGCAACCCAAAAGAAAGAAGTTGACTAACCTGGATTCAAGGTCAACTTTAGGTGATTTTTTCTCGCTCATATCTGAAAACGGTTTTATTCTAATATTAAGTGTGCAAAATTAGAAAAAAAATCTGTACCCACAGCAGATTACATGAATTTTTTTTCAATTATTAAATAATTGATTATAAAATACTTGATTTTTCAGAGAAAAAAGAAAGACTTATGCACCGCAGAGAATACGGAGCACGTTGGCAGTCTGTCCGCGATGACCACGGTTGCAGTAGTTGCTCAGAAACACCATGAAAATGTCCCTTTCGGGATAATAGAGCAGCACGTGGTTAAAGCCGTGCCAGAGTCCGCCATGATAGATGATATGCCCATAGTAGGGATTCTCCTCCAAATGCCAGCCGTAGCCATAATCCTCAGAAGGCTTTTTGCCATCTTTGAGAGTGTTCTGGGCGGTGGTGGCCATCTCCACTATCTCTTTGGGAAGAATGGTATAGTTAGTGAAATAGGCCTTCTTCCATGCAAACAAATCATTGATGGTAGAGTACATCCCCTTATCGCCGAAAGTTCCATCCAACCCTTTGATAACCTGCGGAATACGATCGGCCTTATGGCCTGTGGCAATGCTGTATCCAATTTTGGAGGCCCGCTCGGTGATGTAGAAGGAGGAGGTCATGCCGGCCGGCTCGAAGATGTTCTCCCTGACAAAGTCCTCGAATTTCTTGCCGGAAGCCTGCTCCACAATCAGAGCCAGCAGGGCATAGTTGGTATTGGTGTATTTGTAGCTGGTGCCGGGAGCAAAAATCCTTTTGGGCTGGTATTTAACAAGGACATCCACCACATCCTGATTCTTGGTGAGGCGCCCTTGCGGCCACCACGACTCCTTGAAGTTGAAGTACTCGGGCAGTCCGGAGGTGTGGCACAGCAGGTTGTGCACTGTGATGCCGGAATAGGGCAAACTGGGAAAATA
Organism: Bacteroidales bacterium; assembly: GCA_045132235.1. Taxonomy (GTDB): domain Bacteria; phylum Bacteroidota; class Bacteroidia; order Bacteroidales; family WCHB1-69; genus UBA1756. The sequence continues at coordinate 24,270 of JBGURX010000021.1, read as the reverse complement.
CTTTCCGAGGTAGTCGTTGAGACTGACTTTCCCCTCCTGCACCAGCATCAGCACGGCGGCGGCGGTGAACTCTTTGGATACGGAAGCCAACTCGAAGCAAGTGCCCTCGGCAATGGGCTGGTCTTTCTTGTCCAGCACTTTGTACCCCGATGCCTTATGGGCCAGCACCACATCGTTCTGCGCAATGAGCAGCGTGCCGTTGAGCCGTTTGCACATCGTGTCGGCATGTGCCTGCACGGCCTTGGTCTTGTGGGCGAGGTTCGCTTCGTCGAAAAGCTTATTCAACTCACTGATACTCAGTTCACTGAGGTTTTTATCAGGTTTGTGTTGGGGATAAACTTGTGCGAAAAGCAGGGAGGGAATGAGAAAAAAGAGGAGGAGAAGGTGTTTCATAAAAGATAAAGGGTGAAAAAATGAAAAGAGGAGGATTTACTGTGGCAAATCCTCCTCTGATGAAAAATCGGTTATTTCAAAAGGCGGAAGAACTCGAGGATGAGGTCCCAGCATTTCTGCACGGTGGCAATCTCCAGCTTTTCATCCGGAGAGTGAACACCGCGGAGGGTGGGTCCGAAGGAGACCATGTCGAGTTCAGGATATTTCTCGGAGAAGAGTCCGCACTCGAGGCCGGCATGGATGGCCTTGACGGCGGGATCTTCGTGGAAGATGTTCTTGTAGGCTTTCACCAACAGCTTGAGGGCCTGTGAGTTCGGGTTGGGATTCCAGCCCGGGTAGCCGTCGCCCTGTGTCACCTCGTCGGCGGCAGTGGCGTAGAAGGCGCACGACACGTGGTCGCAGGCATCCTGCTTGCGGCTCTCCACGGAGCTGCGCTGGCTGGTGGTGATGACGATTTTGTCGTCGATCAGCTTCACGGAAGCGAGGTTCGTGGAGGTCTCCACGAAGCCGGGGATGTCCTGCGACATGGCCAGCACGCCGTGCGGACAAGCGTATAGGGCGTTCATCACGTCGATCTGCAGCATCTCGTTGAGGATGTGTTCCGGCAGCTTGGTCATCTTCTTGCACTCGGCAAACACACCCGGGTCGCTGGTGTGGAACTCGTTCTTGAAGTCGGCATCCACCTTGGCCACATATTTGCGGAAAGCGGCGGCCTTGCCCTTCGGCATCGTCACGATGGCCCAGCCTTCGCGGGCGATGGCGTTGCGCAGGTTGCCGGCGTTGATGTCGGCGATACGGGCATCGTATTCCTGATAGGCGTTCCACAAAATACGGTTGAGCAGCTTCACGGCGTTGCCGCGGTTCTTGTTGATGTCGTCACCGGAGTGACCGCCCATCAAACCACCGACCATTACCTTATAGGCAACAGAATCTTCGGGAATCTGGTCTTCATACTCGCACTCGTAGGTGGCCACCGTGTCCTTGCCGCCGGCACAGCCGATGAAGATCTCACCCCAGTCTTCGGAGTCGAGGTTGAGGAGAATCTTGCCGGTCATGAATCCCGGTTTCAGGGCGAAAGCGCCGGTGAGGCCGGTCTCTTCGTCCACGGTGAAGAGGCATTCAATGGGACCGTGTTCGATTTTCTTGTCGGCGAGGAAGGCGAGGGCAATGGCGATGCCGATACCGTCGTCGGCACCGAGGGTGGTGCCTTTGGCCTTCAGCCACTCACCATCCACGTATGCTTGGATGGCATCCTTCTCGAAGTCGAATTTCGTGTCGTTGTTCTTTTCACAAACCATATCCATGTGGGCTTGGAAAATCACGGGGGTGACATTCTCCTTGCCTTTGGTGGCGGGTTTGGAAATCAGCACGTTGCCGGCTTTGTCGCGTTTGCTTTCCAAGCCAAGCTCCTTGCCGGTTTTCAGCAGCCATTCGGTCATCTTCTCCTCTTTCTTGGAGGGACGGGGCACTTTGCAGATTTCATTGAAATAATGAAAAATCGCTTTGGGTTCTAAATCTGTCATTTTCATAATACATTATATATTTAAAGTGATTTCAAACTTGAGTTTTCTCGCGGTGTTTCCACAACCTGAGGATGGCCACCTCCGCCAGCAGGCATGCCAAGGCGATGAGGATGAAGTAGAACCAGAGCGGCTTGCCATGGATGGTCTCCGCAATCTGGCCGCTGATGTCCTGCGAGTCGCCGGTGATGAGCTGCACGTGGCTCTCTTTGGGCTGGGCGCTCACCGCATCGCGCAGCTCCTTGTCGGTGTGGTAGATGAGCTGCGACTCCTTCCTGTCGTAGTTGAAGGCGACGGCATCCTGCTTCGCGCCGTCGTGCAGCACGTCGTAGATGCCCGCCTCCGACAGCTGGTCGTTGAAGAAGAGCATGGTCTCGCTGCCGAGGTTTTTCTGTTCGGGGATGATCTCCTTGCCACCCTGCTGCGACTTCAGTGACAGCACATTCTCGGAGCCTTCCGCCCGTTTGGACACGCTCTGCGAATGGTCGCGGCCGATGGTGTTGTACAGTTTCTGCTGCATCAGCGTGCGGATGCCGATGTTGTGCAGCGGGATGAAGAAAAGCGCGTGCTTGTGGATGTTGCCGAAGCGGTCGTTCATGGCCACCGCCGACAGGATGATGCGTCCGTTGCCCACCTTGTTCACGGTCAGCAGCGGGGCTTGGTTCTCGAAGGTCATCACGGTCTCGTCGGAGTGGAAGTCACTGAAGGTGAAATGCTGCGTGGAGGTGGGCATGTCGATGCGCTCGTCGCTCTGGTCGAGGCTGCCCTTGAAGTAGATGCTTTCGTAGTTGATGCTGCCCACCTTCAGCTCCTGCTGCACGAGGCTGCCATACTGGCTGGCACCGACACCCGACAGGAAACTGTTCCACGAGGCGGCCTCCATCTCTTCGGCGGGAAGCACTAAAACGGTGCCGCCGCTGTTCAGATACTTCGCCAGCTCGTCGGCCAACCCCGACGAAATTGTTTTCACCTCGTCGAGTACCACTACAGCACTGCCGGAGAAGACGCTGTAGTTGATGCGGCCGGCAGGCATCGCACTGTATTCGAAGATGGAGTCTTTGCCGTAAAGGGCGTTCACGTAGCGGTTCTGCTCTTTCTCATCAATGACGGTGATGCGGCTGTTGTCGGACACGCGGTAGGTGAAGTAGAGATTATTGTCGAAGGTGATGGGCGCGTCTTCGATGGAGAGGGTGCCGCATTGCACGGCATCGTCCGACAGGGTGTAGTTGAGCTGGTACTCAGCGGTGCCGCCCGCCGCGATGTCCACCGCCGCCATCGCCTTCTGCTCGCCGTTTACATGCAGCTTCATGGGCAGCTTGATGACCTCGCCCTCGCCGCAGTTGCGCAGCCGCACGGTGAGCGTCACCTGCTGGCCGGCACGGAACACGGGCGAGAGGAACCAGCAGCTGTCAATCGACACGTTGCTGACACTTTTCGCCGGCTTGTGGATGAGGTAGGAGGCACTGCCCGCAGCCGTCGAAAAATCATTGAAGTCAAAGTTATTCTTTTGAAAATCAGAAATATAATAATGAAAGACATTCTTGTCGGCACTCTCTGTGCAGGCACTTTTCTCGAAGGGAAGAAGCTCTTTCCATGTGCGGCTGTTAGGCGAGATGTTCCAGTTGCTGAGTTCCTGCAACGCCTCCTCCTTGGTGAGTTTCATGCGCTGACGCGAGGTGAAGTCGTTGTTGTAGAGGATGAACTGGTCGGCATAGTCGAAATGGCTGATGATCTGGCGGGCATTTTCGATACCGTCGTAGAAGAGTGTGCCTTCGGGGGTGTTGCCCTCCATGGAGAAGGAGTTGTCGAGGTAGATGGTGACGAGGTTGCCGCTTTTCTGCTCGGCGTTGTGGTTGGGGAAGTAGGGGCGGGCGAAAGCGGTGACGAGGGCGATGATGGCGAGGCAGCGCAGCAGCAGCACGATGAGGTGTTTCACCCGCGACTCGCGTTTGGTCTTCTGCGCCACATCCTGCAGCATCTTCACATTCGAGAAATAGTAGGTCTTGTACCGCCTGAAGTTGAACAGGTGGATGAGGATGGGGATGAGGATGGCGGCGTAGCCGATGAGAAATAGCGGTTGCGTGAACTGCATGGCGGATTAGTTGTTGGCTAAAGTTGGGGCGGTGACGGGTTCCGTAACGAAATCCTTGCCGTCGTAATAGAGCTTGTAGGCACTGTCTTCGGTCTGGTAGTAGAGCACCTTGTAGCCGTTGACCACCTCGTCTTGCGGACCGAGATCGGGGTTGGTGGTGCCGATGATGGTTTTGAGAAGGTGGAATCCCTTTTCGTCTTTATTACAGATATAGATGTTGTTGTCGCCGGAGGAGCCCGGGTGATAGACAATTTCTTGGAAGAAGGTGCCGTGCAGCGAGTCCTGCAGGTAGTCGGGGGCGCACAGCTCGAGGTCTTCGGCCAGGCATTCAAAGGTGTGCATGCCGCCTTTGCTTTCGTGGTCGCAGAGCACCGCCTCTTTGGGGATGATGTCGCTGGTGATGTAGAAGTGGATCAGCTCGTGGAAAGCCGTGCTGTCGGAGAGGTCCAGCGAGACAATTTTCTGCGGGGCTTCTTCTGTGTTGTCGCCTTTGTGCTTGCAGCTGGCAGCCAGCACTGCCGCTGCGATGAAGAGTGTGGCGAAAAGGAGAGTTTTTCTTTTCATAATGGTTGATGTTAGAAAATGCGGTTGAGAACGGTCTGGATGAGTTTTTCCATATAAGGATGATAGTCTTTGGAGAAGTCGTGGGTGATGCGGTTGGCGATGGCGAGGCAGATGGTGAGCACGTTGTGCCCCATGATCTGGCCGAAGCCATACAGCGCGGAGGTCTCCATCTCCAAGTTGGTGATTTTGCGGTCGCCGAAGCGGAAGGAGTCGATTTTGGAATTGAGGTCGGGATATTGGAGCTGGGCGCGCACCGACCGGCCTTGCGGACCGAAGAAGCCCGGGGCGCTGGCAGTCACGCCTTTCACCATGTCGAAAGCGATGCGGTTGAAAAGCTCGCTGCTGCCTTTGACACAGTAGGGATAGGGCAGGCGCTCGTTCCAGCCGGTATGCTCCACAAACGCCTTGACGATTTCCTCGTCGAAACCTTCGCCATGCTGGTAGAAGTGCATGAGGCCGTCCAGACCAAAACCGTACTCTGCGGCGATGAACGAGTGGACATCAATCTCTTTCTGCAAAGCGCCGCAGGTGCCGATGCGCACAATGTTGAGGGTGCGGTGCTCCGGCTTCACCTCCATCGCCTTCAAGTCGATATTGGCCAAGGCATCCAGTTCGGTCATCACAATGTCGATGTTGTCGGTGCCCATGCCTGTGGAGAGGGCGGTGATGCGCTGGCCGCGCAGGGTGCCAGTGTGCACCACCAGTTCGCGGTTCACATGGGTGAAGTCCACCGTGTCGAAATATTTGGAGACATCCGGCACGCGTCCGGGGTCGCCCACCACAATGATATGGTCGGCCAAATCCTGCGGAAAGATGCCCAAATGGTAGATTCTGCCGTCAGAAGTCAGCGGTAATTCAGAAGCTGGAATTTTCATATTTTATAAATTATTGATATACAATTTATTAATAATTCCTCCACAAAATTCCACAATCAACGGCAAAGTTACATAAAAAATCAGAATTCTTCTTTTAGAAATCGAAAAAAAATGTATTTTTGCCCTATTAAAAAATTAAAACATTCCCATCATGAAAAAATTAACCCTTTTTATCCTTTGTTTATTGACAACTGTTGGCCTTTTCGCCCAGTCGCACGACATCCACACCCCGTCGCAAATCGTGCAAATCATGACCGACTCACCGGTCTCTTATACCCTTAAATCTGCAAATTTCAGAGCCAGCGATTTTTCCAACAATGTGCTCCCTCACAACCTTTTCCGTGTTCAGCAAGACTCCTCTTACGACATCAAGGAGTATGTAATGGAAGGAAAAGCGAAGGAGATGTACGATAAAGCGGAAGAGCTTTTCGGCGACTACGACTTCTCGGGTGCGCGTGACTATTATCTGAAAGTGTTGGAAATTGACCCCAACCTTTACAAGGTGATGGTGTATATCGGCGACACCTATTTCCATGAAAAAAATTATCTCCAAGCAGAGCAATGGTATGAAAAAGCCGTGAAAGCCAACTACATCGACTACCTCGCCCACTGGGGACTGGCCCACGCCTGCATGTACACCGGTGAGCCGAAACGGGCGCTCAAAGAGATTGCCATCGCCAAGGTGCTGAACCGCAACAACCAGAACCTGAACATCATGCTCAACGGCATTTTCAAAGCCAACAAAGTGGCTTACGTGGACTGGTATCTTGACCCGAAGTGCCGTATCAGCACCGAATACAATGAGGAGAGAGAAAAGGATGTGGTGGTGATTGAGTACGATGAAGACTGGTTTGCCTATGCTTTGGTGAATGCCGTTTGGGAACATGAACCCGGCTACGCGGCCAGCATGGGTGGAGGCGCCTTCATGCGCGTGAAAGAGGCAATTGTCAACACCTATCTCACCTACAACAAAAAGCAGCTCAAGAACAGTCCTGCCATGCGGATGTTCAAAATCGCGCTCGACAGTCACGCTGTTGACGTATATCTCTTCTACGAATATTTCCTTCCCCGCGATCCCTCCATGGCCCTGTTCCAAAGTGAAGAAACCATTGAAGAGGTGGCTGATTACATCATCAACATCCGTTCAAAAATTAAAAAATGAAAACTTCACGCCCGCTTATCCTTTTCTCTTCCCTCCTAATACTTATTCTTATCACAACCTCCGTCTCTGCACAAGAGTATTATTGGGTATTTTTCAAGGATAAGAAAGAGACCTCTTTCGATCCCGCCACGTACTTTCATCCCAAGGCCATCGAACGACGCCTGCAGTGCGGCCTTCCGCTCTGCGACTCCACCGACTTTCCGCTTAACGAACAGTACAAAAGCCAAACTGCCGCTCTTTCGGAAGAGGTGATAGGAGAAAGCAGATGGCTGAATGCGTTGGCAATCAAAACCTTCCAAATAGAAGAAATTGCGCAGCTTCCTTTTGTGAAGCAGGTGCAACACATCGCCAGCGACTTTCAGCCCGCCGAGGTTGAGATTGACGAAACAGATCATAGTAGTCAGTCCGCCCCCGTGCAGCTTCCCGAACAGCTCATGCTGATGAACGGGGAGGCTTTTTTTGACAACGGCATCCATGGCGAAGGCATGCGCATTGCCATTCTGGACGGCGGCTTCCGCATGGCCGACACCCACCCGGCGTTCCAGCACCTGCGGGATGGGCATCGCATTGTGGCCACCTACAACTTCCCGTTGAAGAAGGAGAATGTGTATGGCTGGGACTCGCACGGCACGATGGTGCTGAGCTGCATCGCGGGAATCGGGAAGCATAGTGAGCCGCTGGGCCTCGCCACCGGCGCCGAGTTCCTGCTGGCCCGCACCGAAACCGGCCTCGAGAACCGCATCGAGGAGGTGTGGTGGACGATGGGCATGGAGTGGGCCGACCGCAACGGGGCCCACATCATCAACAGCTCGTTGGGTTACGGCAAGGACCGCTACAACCCGAACCAGATGGACGGCACCTCGGTAGTGGCGAAGGCCGCGCAGATGGCCGCCGAGAAGGGCATCGTGGTGTGCAACTCGATGGGCAACGAGGGCGACGACCGCACGTGGCGCACCATCATCACACCGGCTGATGCAGAGGGTGTGCTGGCCGTGGGCGGCATCGACCGCGACGGCAATCCCTCCTCCTTTACCTCGCTGGGACCCAGTGCCGACGGACGCCTCAAACCCAATGTGAGCGCCATGGGCACCCGTGTGGAGGTGGCCAACCCTTCACATTCGAAACCCTATACCAAAGCCTCCGGCACCTCCTTTGCCAGTCCCCTCACCGCCGGCTTCGTCGCCTGCGCCTGGCAAACCCACCGCGATTGGACCAACCGCCAGCTGATGGAGGAAATCGAGAAATCTGGAAATCTCTATCCCTACTATGATTACCAGTACGGCTACGGCGTGCCGCAAGCCGACTACTTCGTCGCTCCCCAAAAGGAAGCTACACCGCCCACTCTCAAACTCTACGAGAACGACTCTGCCATCTTCATCGTAGTACCTGACGAGTGCATCCGCGACGGGCATCTTCTCTACCACATCGCCCGTCACGACGGCCGCATTGTGGTGTACAAAACCCTCCTCATCAAGGAGCGCGAAAATATCATCAGAATTCCGAAAGCCAACTATAAAACCATCAACGGCTGGGTGTTGCGCGCCCATTATGATGGATATACCGTTGAATATCGTTCAGATAAAGATGTTCTCGAAAAGATTCCCAAAGAGATGTACAACCGCCGGATTTTCTGGCGCACCACGGAGAGTCACACCGCCGAAAGCGATCGCCCCCAAAAGCGCGGAGTGAATGCCCGCTACAACTTTGCGCCCTACCTATCGTTGGGATTTCCTGTGCCCTTTAGCAACGGCATCTATATGGATGACCCCGGCGACGGCATCGTGAAGGGCGGACAATCGGTCAGCTTCCTTGTAGGACTTCGTTACAAGCACAACTTCTGCAAGTGGTACAGTCTGGGCGGCAATTTGGAGCTGGGCGGCACTTGGTACCGGCTGTACTCTGAAGTGTTTCCTTCCAGCGTCATACTCTCCGAACAGAGGTGGCCGCACTACCAATTGAGCATGGGGCATCTTACGGCTGAAATCTACCAGCGGTTCCGTCTTGCTGCCGGCGGTTTGTTCGGCTATGGCGTATTCTTCGACACGGGCATTTACGGTCGCTGGAATTTCGGCTGCCGGCAAACCATCGGCGACAAAGGCATTCGCGTGCGCGAGCACGACGATCAGCATGTGGTCAACCGTTTGGAGTGGGGCGTGCGGGCACGAATCGGCTTTGACCTCGTGTCGGTTTACGTGCAGTATCGCATCAGCCGGCTCCTCGAAAAACGTGACTTCATGGGAGAGTGTCCCCATCTCGAAGTGGGGGCGCAGCTGACGCTGCCGTTCGGTAAGTAGCTGCTATCCGAGCAGCGCCTTCTCCACTGCGGCCCACGTGTCGTAGGGCGGCACGCCGAAATGCAGCACGCGGGGGAATTTTTCCGCCCCGTTCTTGTGAGGTCGGTCATCAATCAGAATCTCTCCCCTGTTCAAATCCTTGTGGTGCGACAAAATCAGCCGTTTATACAGACAGCTATCTTCTTCTTTCCCAAAATGTTGGTGGATCCAATGCAGTTTGTCATTGCAGGCCGTCGGGTTGCGCCACGGGGCGGTGGAGAGGATGTACACATCGTACCGCTTCGACAGTCGGGCGAGGGCATTCACGGCACCGGGCATGGGTTCCATGCGGGCGAAGATGCCGGGCACCTCGTCAAAGTAGGCGTCATACTGTATCCTTTCCAACGTGGTGAGTCGCTGAATGCCACTTTCAAAATCCACCAAAGTGCCGTCCATATCGATGTACAGAATGGGCTTTTCGGGTTGGGGGGCAACGGGTTTCTCCGCAGCCATCGAGTCGAAATAGCTGAAAGCTTGGCCGACGGCTTCGAGCAGCACCTCTGGCGAAAGGTGGTGGTGGCCGCCCTCTACCCAAATGGCGTTGGTGGAGGTGATGCGGCCGTCGATGCCCGCGTTGCCGTAGCGGCCTACAAAGAAGTCGTGATACTGCAGCAGTTCGTCATTTTTGGCGAAAATGCCGAATAAATTCTTCGGCGTATTTTCGCGATGAATCTGGTAGATGTTGGTTTCCACCGCCTTGCAGATCGCAAGCTGTTCTTGCGACAATTGGGCAATGCTGCCTAACAATTGGGAGGGAAAACAGCAGGGGTTGATGAGAACCTTATTGATGACACGAGTGGGGTTGATGGGATTCTTGATAAAAAGGTTGTAGATGCTGCCGAGCGAGGAGGAGACCACCGTATCAATCTGTTCAGCGTCGATAAGATGGCGGAGTTTTTCGCGCATGGCGAAGACATCGAGCAGGTCGAAGGTCTCCAGCACCCAACGATGCTGCGGGAAAAGGGCCTTGAGTGTGTTGCCAGTGTATGAGTTCTTATCGCTGCCATAGCCATGAAGGTACAATACGGTTCTGTGGTTTTCCATGTTGAAGGGTTTAGGTGAGGCGAATTTGGAGTTGCAAAAGTAAGAAAATTTATTGGGATAAAATTGTTGAGCGCAGTGTGAAGGTAAGTCATTACAAAAAAAGCCGCGGCTGTTCAGCTGCGGCTTTTTCCGTTGGATTGGTTTTGAAGATTATCCGATGTTGATGTTGCGGCAGAGTTTCTTCACCTCTTTCTGCACCCTCGGCAGGGTGACAGTCAGAATACCGTGCTCCACCTTGGCTTCGATGTGGTCTTTGTCCACGTCTTCGGGCAGCGTGTAGGCCTGCTCGTAGTTGGTGTAAGAGAACTCACGGCGCAAGTAGTGGTGTTTTTTCTCTTCCTCTTTGTGTTCCACCTTGTTCTCGATGGCGATATTCAGGTTGCCTTCGTCATTGATGCTCACACGGCAGAACTCCTTCTTGATACCCGGAGCGGCCACCTCCATGGTGTAGGCCTTGTCATCTACCCTCACATTGACTGCCGGTGCTGTGGTATTGGCACGAGGCATAAAATCATTGTTCAGGAAATCTTCAAACACTGTCGGAAACCAACTGTTTTTAAACATTACTGGTAGCATAATACACCTCCATTTTTAATTTGTTAGACATTTTGTTTTTTTCGGCCGCCTCCGCTTTCGCCTCGGCGAACCGCTAATAGGATTTGCAAAGAGCGTGCCAAAATGGCACCCCGCCCATTTGATGATCAAATGGCGACAATCTGTCCGTCAAGGATGACGATTTGTCTGATATGGGTGACAAAATTGCGCTACCGCCACTCGGCGAAACATACAAACCCGTAGCGGGTTTCTGTATTTTCGGTGGGCAGGAAGAAGTAGAGGATTTTCAATCCCACCGGAATCTCTTGATTCTCAATGGTAAATTGATTTTCACGACCCCAGTCACTGTAGTTGGGTAAAAGTTTCAACTTGACGAGCATCCATTCTGCCACTCGGTCGGTGCGCCACTGGCAGTAGGTGCGGGCTTGCTGGGGCGAAATGCCCAACACGGGAAACGAGTTGTACACCGGATTCCGAAAATAATAGGTGGCGATGCTGTCGGGCAGCTGCTGGAGAAGGATCTGCATATCGGGCTGGGCGGCTTGGTATTCTTCCGATTCTTTTCCATAAATCTTTTCCAACCAATAAAGGTACTCGAGCCAGTCGAGGTTGGAGATGGGATTGCGGTCCCTATACGCGTTTTGTGAAATTCGTACCAGCCCTCTGGGCGGCACCTTTTGCTGGTAGTTTTTCATGGTGATGTGCTGGGCGTTCCCCATCATCATCAACCCTATAAAAAGAAGGAAGAAAAGCAGCCGGAATCGCATAGTCTTTTCTTTTATAGAACGGAAAAATGAGGCGGGGGCTTGGGTGTTTCAAAAATTATCGTACTTTTGCCCCATCATTTCACATAAAACACCTATGCCCCGCCGCCTCGCGCTTTTCATCATCCTCCTGATTCTCTGCTGTACCGCTGTCGCACAGCAAGAGACTTGCAAGGTGTCGGGAAAACCGACTACTATCGGATGAGCAATATGCTGCACGGCAAGAGCCGGATGGTATGGTTAGGAATCAGCTACAACTTCAACGGTTACAGAAAGATAGGCGCGGCCAAACCCGACAGCGATGACCGTAGCAAGATCAAGACGGGGTTGTAAACAAAACGAATCAACAATTCAACAAATTATTGTACTTTTGCCGCCGGAATCGGGTTCTCACCGATTAATAGGGAATCCTGTGAAAATCAGGGGCTATGCCCGTAGCTGTGAGTTCCGAAATGTGCTTCCGGCACCTACGTCACTGATATTTTATCGGGAAGACGCCGGAAGTGGAACAAGCCAGAAGACCTGCCCGTTTCCGTGTCCGCAGCTTTCGGGAACAAAAGCTTGGGAATTGTCAGGGAAGCGTATGTGCGCTTGCCATTCTCATTTTGTTTTCTGCTGCTGTTTTTGATATGAAATAAAAAATGATGAAGAAATGAAGAAACAGTATCAGGCAGTTACGGCGGCAGAAGCCGTCAAGGTCATCAAGTCGGGCGACCACGTCCACATCAGTTCGGTATCCAATGTGCCCCAGTGTTTGGTGAAGGCTCTTTGCGAGCGCGGACGCGCCGGGGAGCTGAAGAATGTCTATATCCACCATTTGCATACCGAAGGCGCCGCGCCCTACGTCAACCCCGAATTTGAGGGAATCTTCCAGCACAACGCCTTTTTCGTGGGGGCCAACGTGCGCGAGAGCGTCCAGAAAGGACTGGCCGACTACATTCCCGTTTTCCTCGGCGAAACCTCGAAACTCTACCGTGAGCGATATATCAAGTGCAACGTCGCGATGATTCAGGTGTGCCCGCCCGACAAGTTCGGCTATGTCTCGCTCGGCTCATCGGTGGATGCCACCCTCGCTGCTATGGAGAGTGCGGAGTTCACCATCGCGGTCGTCAACAAGCACGTGCCCCGCTCGCTCGGCGACTCCCAAATCCACATCAGCAAAATCAACTATTTTGTGGAAGACGACGACCCGCTGCTCACCGTGAACGCGCCCGCGCCCACCGAGGTGGAGAAGACCATCGGCCGCTACTGTGCCGAACTCATCGAAGACGGGGCGTGCCTCCAGATGGGCATCGGCTCCATCCCCAACGCCATCCTGTCGTGCCTCGGCAACCACAAGGACATCGGCATCCATACCGAGATGTTCTCCGACGGCATCCTGCCTTTGGTGAAAAAAGGCGTCATCAACGGCAAGTGCAAGAAGTTGGATCGTGGCAAAATCGTCTCCACTTTTGTGATGGGTTCACAAAAAATCTACAACTTCATCGATGGCAACCCGCAGGTGCTGATGAAAGACGTGGAATATACCAACGACCCGTTTATCATCGCGCAGCAGCCCAAAATGACCTCCATCAACTCGGCCATACAGGTGGATTTGTCGGGACAGGTATGTGCCGACTCGTTGGGCGACAAAATCTATTCCGGCGTGGGCGGCCAGATCGACTTCGTGTATGGTGCGTCGCGCGCCAAAGGCGGCAAGGCCATCATTGCGATGCCCTCCACCACCCGCAAAGGCATCAACAAAATTGTGCCAGCCTTGGACTTGGGGTCGGGGGCTGTCACCACGCGCAACCATATCCACTGGTTCATCACCGAGTACGGAGCGGTGAACCTTTATGGACGCTCCTTGCAGGAACGGGCCAAGCTCATCATCTCGGTAGCGCATCCCCAGTTTCAGGAGCAGCTGGAGGAGGCCGCCTTCAAGCGTTTCGGTTCACATTATCATTATATTTGTAAAAACAATATCTAACTAAAAAAATAAAAATATGCCACATTTCAGCATCTGGGAAGTCTTGTTCCTGCTTTGTTTCGCGGTCAGCTGGCCATTGTCTATTGCCAAATCGCTGCGCACCAAAATCGTAATTGGCAAAAGTCCAATCTTTATGTCGCTCATTATCTTGGGCTACATCTTCGGCATCATCCACAAGGCATTGTACAGCCACGATATCGTGATCTGGCTCTATGTGTTCAACGCCGTGCTGGTAGCCACCGACTTGGTGCTCTATTTCACTTATATTGGAAGAAATAGAAGGGAATTGCAACGCTCCAAACAGCAATAAACCAGACCGCTATGTTCCATCAAATCAACTTTGTAGAGATTTTCAGCTCCTTTATTGTGATGTTCGCCATCATCGACATTTTGGGGTCTATCCCGATTTTTATGAGCATACGGGAGAAAAACCAGGACATCAAGGCGGCGCAGGCGTGCCTCACGGCGTTGGGACTGTTCCTGCTCTTCTTTTTCGCAGGCGACGCGCTCTTCCGGCTCTTCGGCATCAACTCGGCCTCCTTCGCCGTGGCAGGGGCTTTCGTGCTGTTCATCCTTGCCGTGGAGATGGTGCTGGGTCGCGACATCATCAAGAACGAACCCAACAGCGGCGGCGCGAGCATCGTGCCTGTGGCCTTTCCGCTCATCGCCGGCCCCGGCGCCATCACCGCCCTGCTCTCCCTCCGCGCCGACTACGCCGTGGTCAACATCCTGCTCGGACTGCTGCTGAACCTCATCCTCGACTACCTCGTCATCCGCTTCTTGGACAAGATTCAGAAACTCTTAGGCGCCAACCTCATCTTCATCATTCGTAAATTCTTCGGTGTCATTCTGTTGGCCATGGCCATCAATATGTTCGTCAACAACCTGATGGTCATCATCCATCCGACACCGTGAGGCCACCCTATTTCTTCTTTCCTTCGTACGAAAGCCGTTTGCTTCCCATCTGACAGGAGAATTGCAATTTCGTGTTGCTGACCGTGCCCTTCAGTTGTCGCACGGTGTATTTTTCGTACCGTTTTCCGTCGTTGGTGGGCACAATGTTGTTTCCTGTTATCTGCCCGTTTTTCTTGGTAACAGGTTTTATTGTAACATCCAGAGTAACAGGCATCAACCAAGAAAACTTGACATCATACATCGTGATGGAGCATGTCTCTGAAGAAGATGTGGATTGCAGTTTTACGGTCACATTTTTTCGGGTATAACTGTCCACCGTCATGGTGCCGATGAAAGTTTGGGCCTGCGCACAAAAAGCCCCTAAAGCGATGATGATCAAGGTGAGAATTCGTTTCATCGTGCTTCCCCTTTGAACACGAATCCCACACTTTCCACGGCCTTGCGGATTTCTTCCGCTGAGGCAGTACCCGTTACGGCAAGTGTTTTGGCACCCGGATTGGCTTCAGCGGAAGTCACTCCCTTGAGGCTTCGCACCGCCTGCTCTACAGAGGCCTTGCAATGGCTGCAATTCATTCCTTCCACGGTATAAACGACTGTCCCTTCAGGGATCTCTTGTTGTTTTTTGAATCGGCTAAAAAATTTCATACTCAAAGCGATGATAATGAATAATAGTAATAATGACGAACAGATAATTTGAAAAACGCTGGACGAAGCGGCCTCCGAATGGCAGCAGGCGCTATGCATTCCGCAGCCTTCGGTCATACCGAAAGCATTAATTCCAAACGCGTTGATCAACAATCCAAAAAGCACAGAAAAACTGACGATGGTGAGCAGATAAATCCAGGTGAAACGTCTCCCCAGTGATTTGCGCACCACCAAGATGGAGGCGATATTGACGGCGGGACCGGCCATCAGCATCACCAACGCGGCACCAGGTGAGAGACCTTTCAGCATCAGCGCAGCCGCAATGGGGATGCTGCCGGTGGAACAGATGTACATCGGCACCGCCACGATCAAAATAACCAACATCTGCAGCAAGGGCTGATGCCCGAAAGTGAGGAAAAACTCATCGGGAACAGCCACATTGATGAGCGCCGCCAACAGCAAACCGATGAAGAGCCTGAGACCGATGTCCTGCATCATGTCGAAATAAGCGTATTTCAGCACGCGCCACAACGGATTGCCTCGTTCTATTGTGCAAGTATCTGATACATCAGCCGTTACATCATCGTTTTTCACCCAGCGATTCACCAGCAGTCCGCCGCAAATGCCGGTGATCAAGGCGGCTACAGGACGAATGATGGCGAAGCCCAAGCCCATCAGTGAGAAGGTGGCCAAGATGGAGTCGATGCCCGTTTGCGGCGTGGCAATCAGAAACGAGGCCACCGCTCCTTTGGAGGCTCCTTCTTTCTTCAGTCCGATGGCGGTAGGAATTACGCCGCACGAACACAACGGCAACGGAATCCCCAACAAGGCCGCATACACCACCGACATCCGGTTGTTCTGCGACAAGTATTTGTGGTAGAATTTTTTAGGCACAAACACGTGCAGTACGCCAGCAATAAGGAAGCCCAGCAAAAGGTAAGGGCTCATGCCCCCTGTAATTTCCCAAAATGATTGTAAAAAGTGATTCATAATTTACCATTTATATACCGCCAGCCGATTGTTCAAAAACGGCAAGAAGAATGCGAAAAGCTTGGCACGGATAGAATATTTCCGCATTTCTTCATTGTAACTCCGTTCTGAAACCAGACTCATACGAGGCTCTAAATCAAGATATTCCTTCCCTGATTTCGTTCCCCAATGGAATTGGGCATTGGTGTGTTTCACCGCATCATGATGCTGGGTATTTTTGCCCAAGATGGGGTGGTGAAGCTCCGCCAGCAGAAAGCCATGTTCAAACGAGTCGCACAACATATTGAGACAAGTAGTTACCTGTTCTTTAGTGAAATATTCCAAAACACCTTCCATCACCACAATCGTCGTAGAGCGTTTGGGCAAGCCTTTTGTCCAATCCGACTCCAAAGCACTTCCATCCCTCATTATACAACGCTCGCGATCTTGATATATTTTTCGACGAACCGAAATAATATCGGGTAAGTCCACGTCGTACCATACGATTTCACCATTATCCACCTGCACAAATTTATCATCAAATCCGCAGCCCAAGTTGATGCATAAAGCATCGGGATATTGTTTGATAAGTTCCTGTAACTGGTTGCTGTACATGATGGTTCTCGCTACGACACCCTCATGCGACATAAAAGGGTCGTACTGGCTCACATCCACCCCCAGCGTATCAATGATTTCCTTCGCTTTGAGATCTTTTATTCTCGCATTGGGACGGTCCGTCTCGCTGGCACGGATGGCCAATGTTATCAATGCAGTTTCTTGAATATCACCTATTTTTAAATCCATAATTTTGTTGTTTTAGTTTATTTTTCGTCTTTTGCTATAATAAAATTTCGGCGGCAAAATTCCACCTTTCGACATAGCCTTACAATACCCTAAATTGGCGATTTTCAAAGACTCATTCATCAAAGTAAAGTATTTATATCGGAGGAAGTTGCAACATTGATTCGGAATTTCGCAAAATATCTGATATTTTTATAAATTTGCACTCTATTTTATAAAGATAAATTTTCAATTTTAAAAATCTATAAAACAAGTCATTATGGTTATTTTGGGAAAACCGTTTGTATCGGATTTGATGGTGGAAACTTTGGAGAAGAATGAGATTCCCGTTTTAAAAAATGAGATGGCCGAACTGCGCATAGCGAAGGGCAAGGTGTTGTCAGACCAAGAATTCAGCGAGGAATATAAAAAGGCAGGGAAATTGTACACCGTATCCGAAAATGCCCTCGGATGGATTTACGACCATATTGATAACCAGCGCTTTTTAGACAGCATCTCTATCGTAAAAGATAAATCGGCATTCCGCAGAATCTGTCGCGATATTTATCCCGATTTCTTTTTCAAAGAATTGAACATCAATGAGATGAAGCAGGCCGACACCCAAAGCATCAAGTTTCCCTGCGTCATCAAACCGTCGGTGGGATTCTTGAGCAAAGGTGTTTTTGTGGTGCATAATGCCGAGGAATACCAAAAGGCGGTGGACAATCTCCTGAAAGAATTTTCAAAGGCCGGCAACGATTTCCCGGAGTTTGTGGTCGGCAAAAGCCGTTTCTTGATTGAGGAGTACATTCACGGCGAAGAATATGCGGTGGATGCCTATTACGATGAAAATGAGAAACCGGTGATACTGAACATCTTCCACCACAAATTCATGAACGAATCCGACACCTCCGACCGTCTGTACCTCACCAACAAAGGACTTTTCGACCGCTACGAGGAACCCTTCACCCAGTTCTTGACCAACATCAACAAGACCCTGCATCTGACCAACTTCCCGATGCACATCGAATTTCGTTACGATGGTCAGAAGGCCGTTCCCATCGAGATTAACCCGCTGCGTTTCACGGGGTTCTGTCTGAACGAGCTGCAAGTCTTTGTGAGCGGATGCCATCCGATGCTCTCCTTCCTGAAAGGTCGCCGTGTTTCCAAAGAGGAGATGTGGAATGGGAAAGAAGACCTCACCTACGCCTTCACGGTGCTGGAAATGCCGGCAGATGCGGAAGGGAAAAAGTTTAACGATGAGAAATTCCGGGCCGACTTCCCCGGTGTGATTGATGTGCGCTGCGGTGCCGACCGCTCATCAGGAGTGGCGGCCACGGTTTTCCTCGAGATCGAAACGAAGAACCTCTCCGACTTGGATCCCATCATGAGTTTGGACATGCACGAGTATGTGCATTAATTATAATTGATTATCATTCATATCATTATGAAAAAATTATTATCCTTTTTTCTGTTTTTCTTTATCGCCACTTTCATGCTGAATGCCAGTCCGGTGGACACGCTGACGGCACGGCAGGCGGCGGCAAATTTCCTGTCGCAACATGGACAGAGCCGCAGTGCCGGTTCGTTACAGTTGGCCTATCAGCTCAGCGACGCGCAGCAGACGCCCTGCGTGTATATTTTCAACAGCGAGGGCGGTGGTTTTGTGGTGATGGCGGCCGACAACAGCGTGCTGCCGATACTGGGCTACAGCACCGATGGCCATTTCGATGCAGAGGATATTCCTTCCAACATGGCCGCATGGCTTGCCACGTACCGCGATGCGGTGAGCGACATTGCGGCGGGAGCGAACGAGCGCGCCTATCCCACCATGGAGGGGGCGTGGCAGCAGCTGCTCGATGCGGAGCCGGTTGCTGCAAGCCGCGAGGTGGTGGTGGGTCCCCTGCTGAGCACCACATGGAGCCAGAGCCCCTACTACAACAATCTCTGTCCGGGCACGGGCAACAACAAGGCGGTAACGGGCTGTGTGGCCACCGCCATGGGACAGATCATGCGTTACTGGCAGTGGCCCACACAGGGACATGGGCATCATAGCTATGTGGCCAACTACGCCCAGTATGGCTACGCCGACTATGGATCACAATATGCAGATTTCGGCAGTGCCACCTACAACTATAATGCCATGCCCAACGCCCTTACCAGCAGCAGTTCAAGCACGCAGGTCGGGCAGATAGCCCAACTGCTGTATCATTGCGGGGTGAGTGTCAACATGATGTACGGACCCAACGCCAGCGGTGCCAACAGCGAGAATGTTCCAGCCGCCATGCAAAACTATTTCGGGTATAAAAGCAGCACTTTCCAGTACAAAAACGGAGAGAGTGCATGGGTCAACGGGCTGAAGGCGCAGCTCAACGCCGATCGGCCGGTGTACTATAGCGGCAGCGGCGACGATGGCGGGCATGCCTTCGTGTGCGACGGATACGACGAGGACAACTATTTCCATTTCAACTGGGGATGGCAAGGGAGTTACAACGGCTACTTTGCCGTTTCCAACCTCAACCCGGGCAGCTATGAGTTCAACACCTACCAAGGTGCCATCTTCAACTTGGAGCCGGATCCGTGCTACCCCTATCCCGACATCGCCATTACGGGCAACACAGTGATGGCCGATGCCAACAGCAGTGTCATCCTCACCGCCCCCGAGGGAGTGAGCTATCAGTGGAGCAACAACAGCACGGAACAGTCCATCACCGTTTCTCCTTCAGTTCCAAAGTTTTACACCGTAACCGTGACCGACACCAACGGCTGCCGCAACACCGCCTCCACATGGGTGACCTACGCCGATGGCTGCGAGATCACCTTCCACATGCACGACAGCTATGGCGACAGCTGGCAGGGCAATGCCATACAGGTATTTAACCGCGTACAGAAAATCGCCGAGATCACCCTCTCCGACGGCAGCGACACCACCATCACACTGCCCGTCATCTCAGGCGAACTCGCTCTCAAGTGGAAATTGGGGAACTTCCCTGAGGAGTGCTCTTTTGAGCTGAGTGGTAATTGTCTCGAATACAGTTTTCCGACAGTGCCGCAAAGCTCAGGCGTGTTCCTCATCACCCAACTCTACTGCGGCGACATCCATACTGAATTTACGGTGGAAACAGAGGAAGACCATTATACATGGAATAACGAAACCTACTATTCTTCCGGTGATTACAACCAATCCTTCACCAGCCAGTTCGGCTGCGACAGCACAGTCACGCTGCACCTCACACTGCAAACCACGGGCATTGCGGAGAATGGGATCTCCAACCTTTCCCTTTATCCCAATCCCACCACCGGTATGGTGAATGTACAATGTGCAATGAACAATGAACAATGGGAGAATGCGGAAATACAGGTGTTGGATGTGTATGGACGATTGCTGGATGTGGTTGGCATATCGGACGCACGCGGTGCGTCCCCACAGACCGCGGCAATCGACCTGTCGAATTATGCCACCGGCATTTACTTCGTGAAGTTGGTGAAAGATGGTCGGGTGACGGCCGTGAAAAAGGTGGTGAAGCAATAAGGATGAAGTATTCCATTTTTTTATTATTTTTGCACCCTGATTTATTTTCGCAAAAAAATCATCATAAGTCAAAAAAAATCAAATCATAACAAACAATACAATGGATTTCAGTTTATCAAAAAAAGAAGAGTTGTTCCTGCAGATGATTCGCGAATTTGCAGTGAACGAAGTCAAGCCGCTGGCTGCGGAAGTTGACGAAGAAGAGAAATTTCCGATCGAGACCGTGAAGAAACTCGGCAAACTCGGCGTGATGGGCATCCCGGTTCCTGTGCAGTACGGCGGACAGGGCGGCACCAACCAGATGTACTCGATGGCCGTGGAGGAACTCTCAAGAGTGTGCGCTACCACCGGCGTCATCGTGTCGGCCCACACCTCCCTCTGCATGGCTCCCATCTTGGAGCACGGCACCGAGGAGCAGAAGCAAAAGTACCTCCCGAAACTCGCCTCCGGTGAGTGGATCGGCGCCTTCGGTCTTACCGAACCCAACGCCGGTACCGACGCCGCCATGCAGCAGACCACCGCAGTGGATGCCGGCGACAAATGGATCATCAACGGTTCCAAGATTTTCATCACCAACGCCAGCGAGGCCTCCGTTTTCATCGTGATGGCCATGACCGACAAGTCGAAAGGTACCAAGGGCATCTCCGCCTTCATCGTGGAGAAGGGCTTCAAGGGCTTCAGCATCGGCAAGAAGGAGATGAAGATGGGTATCCGCGGCTCCGCTACCTGCGAGCTGATTTTCGAAAACTGCGAAGTTCCGAAGGAGAACCTCCTCGGCGAACTCGGCAAGGGCTTCAAAATCGCTATGATGACCCTCGACGGTGGCCGTATCGGTATCGCCTCACAGGCTCTCGGTATTGCACAAGGTGCTATGGATGAGACGGTTAAATACACCAAGGAACGCAAACAGTTCGGCAAGGCGATCGCCAAGTTCCAGAATACCCAGTTCCAGATGGCCGACCTCGAAACCAAGGTTCAGGCTGCCCGTCTGCTGGTTCGTTCCGCTTCTTACAAGAAAGACATGCACATCCCCTATTCCGCCGACGCAGCTATGGCGAAACTGTTCGCCGCTGAAACCGCAATGGAGGTGACCACCAAGGCCGTGCAGTTCCACGGCGGTTACGGTTACACCCGCGAGTATCCGGTGGAGAGAATGATGCGTGACGCCAAGATCACCGAAATTTACGAAGGCACCAGCGAGGTCCAGAGAATGGTCATTGCCGCCAAATTGTTCGCTTAATTAATTAGAAATCAGAAAATAAAAATAGGTATGAAAATTGTAGTTTGTATCAAGCAGGTTCCGGACACCACCGAAATCAAGATCAACCCCGCAACGGGTACGTTGATTCGCGACGGTGTGCCGAGCATTATGAACCCTGACGATAAGGGAGGCCTTGAAGTGGCCCTCCAGTTGAAAGACCAGTTTGGCGCACATGTCACCGTCATCACGATGGGACCGCCGCAGGCCGAGGCCATCCTCCGCGAGGCCATGGCTATGGGTGCCGACCGCGCCATCCTTCTCACCGACCGCAAGTTTGCCGGCGCTGACACGCTCGCCACCTCCAACGCACTGGCCGGCGCACTCCGCGTCATCGAGCACGACCTCGTCATCACCGGCCGCCAGGCCATCGACGGCGACACCGCACAGGTCGGCCCGCAGATCGCCGAACACCTCCACACCCCGATGATCTCCTACGTGGCGGGCGTGGAATTCGACGGCAAGGACAAACTCACCGTGAAGAAGGAAGACGAAGACGGCTACCAGATGCTGGAAGTCCACACGCCCGCCCTCCTCACCGTGCTCGCCTCCGCCTTCAAACCGCGCTACATGACCGTCAAGGGCATCCTCGACGCTTACGACGAGAAGGAAATTGAAATCTGGAATGCCGACAAAATCGACATCGAAGAGGCAAAACTCGGTCTCAACGGCTCACCCACCCGCGTGAAGAGATCGTTCACCAAGCCCCAGAAGGTGGCCGGCGAAGTTTTCGACGTCACCCCCGAAGAGGCCGTTGACCTCATCGTTGCCAAACTGAAAGAAAAATTCATCATTTAAGGAGGAACTATCATGGACAAATCAAATTACAAAAATATATTCGTATTCGTTGAGCAGCGCGACGGTGTCATCCAGCCCGTCGGTCTCGAACTGCTCGGCAAGGCCCACGAACTGGCACAGATCCTGGGCGAGAAGGTCGTGGCAATGTTCCTCGGCCACAACATCAAGAACCAATGTCAGACCCTCATCGAGTACGGCGCCGACGAAGTCGTGTATGCCGACTGTCCCGAGCTGCAGGACTATCTGACCGAGCAATACTCACAGGCCATTGCGCAGATTTCCGACAAGTATCTGCCCAACATCATCCTGTTCGGCGCCACCACCATCGGCCGTGACCTCGGTCCGCGCCTCTCCGCCCGTTTGGCCACCGGCCTCACCGCCGACTGCACCAAGCTGGAGATTTCGGAAGAGAAAGAGCTGATGATGACCCGTCCCGCTTTCGGCGGCAACCTGATGGCCACCATCATGTGCACGGAGCATCGTCCGCAGATGAGCACCGTGCGCCCGGGCGTGATGCAGAAGATGACCCGCGACACCTCCCGCAAGGGTGAAATCATGGAGTTCAAGCCGGTGTTCGATCCCAGCAAGTTCGCCGTGAAGCTCGTGAAGAAGGTGAAAGCCGACAAGGGCAAGATGGACATCACCGAGGCCAAGATTCTGGTCTCCGGCGGTCGTGGTGTGGGTTGCAAAGAAGGCTTCGAGAAACTCGGTGCCCTCGCCAAGACCCTCAACGCACAGGTTTCCTCTTCCCGTGCCATGGTCGATGCCGGCGTGATGCCGCACGACGTGCAGGTGGGACAGACCGGTAAGACCGTGCGTCCGAACCTCTACATGGCCATCGGTATTTCAGGTGCCATTCAGCACCTCGCCGGTATGGAGGAATCCGACCTCATCATCGCCATCAACCGCGACAAAGACGCGCCCATCTTCGGCGTGGCCGACCTCGGTGTGGTGGGCGATTTCAACAAGATCGTTCCCCTGCTGAACGAACGTTTGCAGAAAGAGATGCAGGAGAAATAAGAATCCCGATGGGACATAAAAACGTAGGGCTGCCATATTATGACAGCCCTACAAAAAACCAATTTATTATGAAACGGAGGCCGCCGAAAGGTGGTCTCCGTTTCTTTTCATCAAAGACGCACTCCTGTAAAAAATGCTGCAAAAAAATTAGGATATTTTTGTATTTTTGCATTTCCAAAAAAAACAACCACGTGATTAAGAAAATCGGAGATAACATCATTTCCCCCTTGGGCTTCACCACCGAGGAGAACTGGCGAAGTCTGCTGGCAGGACACAGCGGGCAGCAGCCATACGAACAAGGCTTCTCGTTGCCGGAACCGTTCTGCGCATCGGTCATCAACAACGCGCTGCTGGAAAAGCAGTTCCTCGCGCTGCCCAACCCACACAACATCCGCTACACCAAGATGGAGAAATGCGCCCTCCTCTCGGCCACCGACGCCATCGTCCGCGCCGGCATCGACGCCGCCAGCAGCGAGGTGCTGTTCATTCTCTCCACCACCAAAGGGAATGTGGAGCTGCTGCGCGATCTGCAGGGCTACGAGAAAGAACGCCCATACCTGTGGCGCTCCGCCCAGCTCATCGCCCAGTACTTCGGCAATCCCAACGAGCCGGTGGTGGTGAGCAACGCCTGCATATCGGGCTGCGCCGCACAGGTGGTAGCCCAACGGCAGCTGGAACAGGGCCGTTACCGCTATGCCGTGGTCATCGGCGCGGATGTGCTCTCCCAGTTCATCATCTCCGGCTTCCAGTCGTTCAAGGCCCTCTCGCCCGAACCCTGCCGCCCGTTCGACGCCGACCGCATCGGGCTGAACCTCGGCGAGGCCGCCGCCACCATGGTGTTCGCCCGTGCCGACCAGCCCGAACCCACCGACCTGTGGCTCGTCAACGGGGCACTCTGCAACGACGCCAACCACATCTCCGCTCCCTCGCGTACCGCTGAAGGCCTCGTGAAAGCCCTCCAGCAGATTCTGCCTGATAGCGCCACCCCGCATCTCGCCTTCGTGAACGCCCACGGCACCGCCACCCGCTACAACGACGATATGGAGTCGGTGGCCCTGCAACGCACCGGCCTCGACACACTG
>JBGURX010000020.1:0-84396 GCA_045132235.1 Bacteroidales bacterium | reverse complement strand
GACGGGGTGGAGTACGACAAGGTCTATTTCGAGGTGAAGATGAAGGTGTTGGAAGGAAGGCATCCCGCCAACATGGATGTGGTGCTCCTCAGCCGCGACCGGAAGACAACGCTCTGCATCGAAAGCAAGTTTATGGAGTACCTAAAGGCTCAAAAAGCGGTCTTTGCCAAGGCATACAGTCAGGAAGAGAACTATTGTGAGGAAAATATTTACAAGAATTTCTTTGTTTATCTGCAAAACGAGTACAAAAGTCGCAAAGGCGGTTATCTTGCTGGCATCAAGCAAAATATTTGTCATCTGATTGCCATCACCAACCTCAAGTATGACGCAAACGCCCGGCAGTGGTTCAGACAGAACAATCCCTGTATGGAAACTGAGCTGCTGGAAGTGATACGCTGCACTACCGATTTCCGCTTTATGAATCTGCTGTATTGTCCATCCTATCAGTTGGGCGGCGCTTTTTTCAGACATCTCCGTGAGGGTGAGAATGCCTATGTCGATTTGCTGGCGGAATTGGAGAGCCGTTTGCCGTTGCAGTTGTCGATGGAGGTGCTGCCCCAGCGTTTTACACGCACCTACTCCGAGATGTATCTTGCTGTCAGCGAGCAGATGCCAGCTGGCTTATCCTCCTATCTGGCCGACCGCTATTTCCCGGAACATCCCCTCGATAAGTATCGTTCCCTCACCAAGGGTGTCACCAATGCCACGCTGTCAATGATCACCGACCCCATGGAAAGATGTAAACTTGTCAATCAAGAACTCACGGTGGCGGTTCATGTCACTCAAAGACAGTATAAGGTTGGAAAGAGCAATAAACCATTCGGAATCTTCACGGTGGAAGACCATGATGATTTTATCGATCTATGTTTATTGGGCGAGGATTACACGCGCTATCAGCACTTTTTTGAGCCGGGAGAGTGCCTGTTAATTACGGTACAGCTGGTCTGGCTGAGTACATGGAAGGGACGCAACAAGTATATTATCAAGCCCTTGAAAATTGATAAATTGCAGAGTGAATGCACAAAAGAATAAAGGTGGCGACGGTTCCCCGTCACCACCTTTCAGTTCTCAGTTTTCAATTTCCCCGCTATTCAAGCGTGAAGCGCGACTCGCCCAACAGTCCGTTGTCGGAGAACACCTGCACGATGAACGTTCCCTTCATCTCCTTGAACTTTTTCTGGTCTTGTGCGGAGATATCCCAGTACATGGTCACCGTTTCAGCCTTGTTGACATAGTTGACACTGGACTTGCAGGTGTACTGCAACCGCTGGCCGTTGTTCTCGAACGAGTAGGCATCGCTCTTACCCAAGCAGAGCACATGGCCGTCGCCGGGACATGAGATACGGCAATAGATGTTGTACGTGCCGGCGGGCACTAGCGTGTTCTTCGCCAACGTCAGCGTGGTCTTGATACGCTCGGCATCTCTGGCCTTCTTGGTCTCCACCTCTGGGTTGTTCTTGTTTTTCTTGTACACACAGAACGCACGTATGTTGTTGGCCGTGAGCTGCGCCGCCTCGTTCATCTTTTCCGACAGCTGCTGGTTTTCCTGCTCCACAGCGGTCTTAGCGGCCTTTGTTTCGGTAAGCTCGGTGTTGAGTCGCTCGTTTTTCTGCTCCAACTCATGCTGGATGTTGATCAAGCTATCCATCTGATGGACATACTCTTTCGAGATCTTCTGCACGCGCTCCAGTTTCCGCTTGATGCTGTTGTAATCGGCCTGGCGTGCCATCAATCCTTCAATCTCAGCAATCTGAGCCATGATCAAACTGTCTTTTTGTGCCAGAGAATCGGCCAGGTCGCCTGCTTCGGCCTTGATGCGGGCGTGTTCGGCCTTCAAAGAGTCGAGCTGGCGCACCAAATCCTGATTGTCCTGCGTGGTCTGCTGCTCCTTGGCAATCACCTCTCTATAGGAGGAACTCTTCGTAAAGTACAGAACAGCAAACAATACCGTCGTGGCGAAAAAGACACAGGTCAGGATAGCCCACAAGCCGGCATGGTCCTGGACAAAATTATTATTGTTTTTTGGGTTGGATGAATTGAAAGTTTCCATAATACATCGTATATTTGCACTCTAATTGAACTACAAAATTACTACAAAATTGCATAGTGATGACAAAAAATTTTTCTCTCCTAAACAATTTACTCTCAATTTTTTACCCTCGTCTTTGTTTGTCATGTGGTGATGTTCTTCAAGAAAATGAGGAACATTTATGTCTGAATTGTCAGCTACATCTCCCCGAAACCGACTCCCACAAAGTTGAAAATCATCCGTTGGAACAGATTTTCCGAGGCCGCGTGCCGGTGGAAAACACATACGCGTTTCTGAGTTTTAGGAAAGGGAATTGCGTGCAGAACATCCTGCACCAGCTGAAGTACAAAGGCAACAAGGAGGTGGGGGCTTATCTGGGGGAGATGTACGGGAAGAAGCTGCACGCCCGAGGCTGCCTCGCCGACGCCGACTGCATTCTGCCCATCCCCCTTCATCCTAAAAAACTCAGAATCAGAGGATACAACCAGAGCGAGTGGATTGCCAAGGGCTTGAGCAAGGGTTTGCAAATCCCTTACGAAACGCACATTCTCGTGCGCAGCACCTTCACCGAAACGCAGACCCACAAGTCGCGCTTCAGCCGCTGGGAGAATGTGAAGGAGGTGTTTGCCGTGTCGGATGGCGACGCGATAGCCGGCAAGCATGTCATCGTGTGCGACGATGTGCTCACCACGGGGGCGACCACCGAGGCGGCCATACGGAAAATCTTGGAAGTGCCCGGCACGCGCGTCAGCGTGGTGACGCTCGCCACCGCCCAGTAACCTCAGGGCTTGTAGTATTCGCGCTCTTTCAGCTGGTGCGCCGGTCGCTCCTTGTCGGGATTGCGCCCGTTCACCCGCTCGATGTACAGCCATTTGCCATTGTCCTGCACAAAGCCATGGTTCAGGCTCGACTCCGGCACCATGAAAGCCGCCACATTGCCCATGAAATCGTCCATCGGGGCGATGTCGTCGAAAATGATCATGTCGGCACTCTGCGTTTCATACACCACCGTGTGTGTCTTCGGGTCGCGCTTGCCTGTACCCACATCGTAGGTGTGGTGCTCGTATTTCAGCGAAAACACTGAGTTTTTGGCATAGTCGAAAATAATCCGGTACGCCTTGTCGGTGTATTTCTTAAAGACATTCGCCCCGAAAACAGGACTCATATCATTCTTAAAATACAGAATTTCAATCACTTTCTGATTGGTAAACATGTCATTCCCGTTCCAGCCGAGCAGCGTGTAATAGGTCTTGCTTTTCGTTTTGGTCATCACCATCTTATAATATACCGCTCCGTACCATTTCTTGTGGTTGCCGATGGTGGTCTGCGGATAGTCCATGATGGCGCGTTTGTCGTACAGCGGATACACCTCGTATTTCTTGCGGCCGTCGTTATACACTTGGATGAAGCCGAAATTTTCTACGGTAAAATCATCTTTATAAATGAACCATGTGAAAATTTTGAACAGCTTGTCGGGAGAGGCGAGCACGGAGAAATTCTTGACCGAATCCCAGCCGTACTTGAAGGAGTTGTCCTCGTGGAGGGTGAGTTCCAGCAGGTTCATGAAGTCGTCGTTGAGGCCGTAGCGTTCCACCTCGGTGCGGGCAGTCATAGCCTCCACGCGCAGCCGGTCGAGCGAGTCGGCCCAGTACTCAAAGTCGCAGCCCTTGCCCTTGCGCTGTCCGAACATGGGCAGTGCCAACAGGAGGGAGAGCAGGAAGAGCGACCATTTTTTCATTCTGCGGGGATGGGAATGGTTAATTTCAGGCGATGCTGGCCATCAATGGCCCAGATTGAACCATTGCTGTATGCGAACTTTTCAAAACTGCAGGTCAGTTCACCCAATAATTCTTCTCTGAGCGTTGTATAGTTGTATTGGTAGAACAGCCAGGTTTTTTCCGGAGAGGGTCCCAGTGAGCCGTACTTTAAATAGTATATGGACTTTTCGTCCACCTGGCACCAGTCCGCATCAGTGCGTACGGGGATGGTTTTCAGATAGGTGCCGAAAGCATCGAAAAAGGCCATGCCAGTAGCAGGACTATACATCGCTAATTTTTTTTCTTTCAATGAGATGAATTGCGTTGGCTCGAAATCCTTCAGCGACAGATGGTTCCTCGATAGTTCTTTGAGTTGGAAATTCACATTGATCAAGTCATGTAATACAACGTCGTAAAGCCAGATGGTATTGTCGGTGGAGTAGGTGGCGAGGGAAATATTGTTAAATCCAGCATCCATCAGGTTGAGCGGCTCCATCAGGGGATTCATCTTTTCATCTAAAAAAAGAATCATCCCTTCATCTTGATAGAACAACATGATTTTCAACGGATTGTCAACGTCTACTGAGCTGATGTCGCCCAACTGGAAATTGCTGTACTGGTAGGGAAACAGTTCGTTGCCGTTGCGCGCCAATTTATGCAGCGTCGGCCCGTCGATAACATAGACATTGCCATTAGGATCCACTGCCACGCTGCTTCCCTTCACTCCCTCTATGGTGTGGCACGTTTCAGAATTTTGTGCGGAGACAGAGGCAATGAATGAAAAAAGCAGCAGGAAGAGGAGGGCTTTTTTCATTTTTATAATGGGATTTTATTCTCCGAAAATCTGCTGGAGGGCTTGCGTAAGGGTTTCGCCACGCAATCCTTTGGCAAGGATGCGCCCCTCGCGGTCGAGCAGGAAGGTGCAGGGGATGGAGGAAACGCCGTAGAGCTTGGCAGCGGCAGAGCCCCAGCCTTTCAAATCGCTCACATGGTTGGGCCATACCAGTCCGTCTTTTGCAATGGCGGCCTTCCAAGCATTGGCATCCTTGTCGAGCGAAACGCTGAACACCTCAAAACCTTTGTCGTGATACTTCTGGTACATTGACACTACATGGGGATTCTCTCTGCGGCACGGACCGCACCAGGATGCCCAGAAGTCAATCAACACCACCTTGCCGCGCAGGTCGGAAAGTTTGCGCGTCTTCCCTTCCGGGTCGTTGAACTCCAGCTCGGGAGCCACGCTGCCTTCGGAGGTGCGGTACTGCGGGGTGTTGATCTTGTTCCAACGCTCCTTCACCAACGGATGCTCCGGATAGAGCCCATTGAGCGCTGTCACCACCTCGGTCTGCATGGCCTTGTCCTGCGCGAAGTTGTCAAGGAACATCAGGGCGGCGAGATCCGACTTGTGGTCCATCATCAGCTGGCGGGCCTTGGCGGTGGCCACCGCATCGCGGGTGTTGAACTCTTTCTGGTAGCCGTTCACGAGCGTCTGCACGGTGTTGGCGGCCTGCTTCAGCAGCTGGCTGCCTGTCGTCTTCGTGAACTCGGCCGACTGCACCATGTCCGCTTTTGCTTCGGCTACCCGCTGGCCGTATTCGTTCACCAACGCCACAATACGGTTGGCGAACTTGCCTTTTGCGCTGGCAGCATCGAGTTTGCCATCGTAAAACAGGTCGTCGTATTCCGTCAGAAGGGCGCCGGCCTTCTCCATGTAATTGGCCAACAGGGTTTCAGCGTTGCCGTCGTGCTCTGCCACGGAATTGCTGTAGGCCGTGTAGGTGAGGTTGAAATCCTCGTAGTGACTGCTCATACCGGGTTTGGTCTTCTGGTAGGCAGGCAGCGTATTGTCGGCGTAGGTACGGTAGGAGGCGTAGTAGTTCTTCATCACCTTCAGGTTCTTGATGCTTGTCGTCAGGTAGGTATCTACCGTTTTCTTGTCCACCGTGCCTTTGGGGGCGTGCGTGGCGTTGAGGGCCATCAGCGAGTCGTTGCACTCCAGCGCAGCTTTCACATCCTCGGCGGCAGCGGTCTGCGCCTGATAGTAAGGCTGGAACTTGTTGGCGAAATTGGTGAAATAGAGCTGGTCGGGGTTGTGCTGCACCAGATAGTTCAGACTGTCGAGCACTTTCTGGCGGGAGGCGAAAATGTCGGTCAGCTCCTTGGTGAACAGAATCGACTCGGAGCCGCTGACCGCGGGCACACTCTGTATGTTGTTGCCGTCGATGGTCAGGGTGATGTTCTCGCCGGGATTCAGGCAGAGCAGGAACGACTGGTTGCTGGAGAACGCCAGAGCGTAAAGGTCGGGGGAGGTGATTTTGGTTTTGATGGTGAAGTGATTGTCGGCGATTTTCGCCTTCGCCACGACGGGCATGTCCTTGTCGTAGGCCGACTTCAGCTCCACACTCTCCGCATCGCTGTTCAGCAGCGTGACGTTCAGGGTGACGTTCTGTGAAAACAAAATGTTTGTCATCAGAAGGATGGCAAACATGACCAGGAAACTTTTTCTATTCATCATCATAAAATTTTACATAACAGACGCTCAGTTGAGGAATTTGTAGATGGAGTGTTCAAATTGTTCTTTGGCGTAGTCAAGGGTAATGCTCATGGTTTTGCGCTGCGAGCTGGGGAACTCGTACATGGCGTTGGTCATGATTTTCTCCACGATGGAGCGCAGACCGCGGGCGCCGAGGTTGAGTTCAACGGCTTTCTGCACGATGTAGTCAATGGCCTCGTCATCAAATGAAAGTTGGATGCCATCCAGCTGGAAAAGTTTGATGAACTGCTTGACGAGGGCGTTTTTCGGTTCGAGGAGAATCTTCTTCAAAGCATCGGCATCGAGTTTGTCGAGGCTGGTGATGACGGGAAAACGCCCGCACAGCTCCGGGATGAGTCCGAACGACTTGATGTCCTGCAGGGAGACATACTGCATGATGTTGTCCTTGTCGATGACGCGGTTTTTGGCATTGTAGCCGATGACGTTGGTGTTCATCCTTTCGGCGATGATATGGTCGAGGTTGTTGAATGCGCCGGAGCCGATGAAGAGGATGTTTTGGGTGTTGACTTGGATGAACTGCTGTTCGGGGTGCTTGCGGCCGCCCTGCGGGGGCACGTTCACCACCGAGCCTTCCAGCAGCTTGAGAAGAGCCTGCTGCACGCCTTCGCCCGACACGTCGCGGGTGATGGAGGGGTTCTCGGCACCTTTCCGCGCCACCTTGTCAATTTCGTCGATGAAGACGATGCCGCGCTCGGCGCGGGCCACATCGTAGTCGGCGGCCTGCAGCAGACGCGTCAGGATGCTTTCCACATCCTCGCCCACATAGCCGGCCTGCGTGAATACGGTGGCGTCCACAATGCAGAACGGGACATCCAGCATCTTCGCAATCGTTCTGGCTATCAAAGTCTTGCCGGTACCGGTCTCGCCCACCATGATGATGTTCGATTTCTCAATCTCCACATCATTATCCTCCTGAGTGGCATACAGGATGCGCTTGTAGTGGTTGTAAACGGCCACCGAAATCACTTTCTTGGCCTCGTCCTGTCCGATGACATACTGGTCGAGGTGCGCCTTGATTTCGCTGGGCTTCAACAGCTTGATGACGGGTTTGGAGGACTTCGCCTTGGCGCGTTCGCTGTCGATCAGGTTGACGGCGGCGCGGGCGCATTGCTCACAGATGGCACCCGACAAACCGTAAAGCAACGGCTCGTTGGGCGTTTCCGGACAGCCGCAGAAGCTGCAGAATCCATCAGATTTGGTGTGTTTTGCCATGCGATTATTTCCTTCCGAGCACTTCGTCAATCATGCCGTACTCCTTGGCTTCGGCTGCCACCATCCAGTAGTTGCGGTCGCAGTCTTTCCACACTTGGTCGTAGTCTTTGCCCGAGTGGTTGGCGATGATTTCGTAGAGTTCTTTCTTGAGTTTCTGAATTTCGCGGGCTTCGATTTCGATGTCGGAGGCTTGACCCTGTGCGCCACCCAGCGGCTGGTGAATCATCACGCGGGAGTGGGGGAGGGCGAAACGCTTGCCCTTCGCGCCGGCGCACAACAGCACAGCTGCCATGGAGGCCGCCATGCCCGTGCAGATGGTGGAGACATCAGGGTTGATGTACTGCATGGTATCGTAAATGCCCAAACCGGCATGCACGTAGCCGCCGGGAGAGTTCAGGTAGATCTGGATGTCGCGCTCCGCATCCTGCGACTCGAGGAACAGCAGCTGCGCTTGGATGATGTTGGCCACGTCGTCGTCGATCGGCACGCCGAGGAAGATGATGCGGTCCTTCATCAGACGGGAGAACACGTCCAGCTGGGTGATGTTCATCGGGCGCTCCTCGATGATGTAGGGAGTGAGATAGTCGCTGACCGCTGACATGTATTTGTCAACGTGCAGACTGGCGATGCCGTGGTGCTTCACGGCGTAGTTCCGGAAATCGTTCATGCGTTATTCAGCTTTGGGGGTTGCTTTTTTCGTTTTGGCAGGAGCCTTCTTGGCTTTCGGCTTGGCCTCCTCGGTGGCTTCGGCAGCGGGGGCAGCTTCGGCTTTCTTGGCGGTGGTCTTCTTGGCCTTCGGCTTCTTCTCCTCTTTCTTGTCATCCTTGATGCCATAGAGCTCGTCGGCGAATTCCTTGAAAGTCACTTTCTTGACCTTGCTCTTCATCTTGTCCTGCAGCACGTTGCCGATGGCTTCGTCGAACAGCTGGTCGTAAATGCTCTTCACGGTCTCTTTGTTCTTGAGGGTGTCGGCCACCATGGCGTCCACGCGCTCGGCCACGTCCTCTGCGTTGAACTGTGCAAAGTAGTTCTTCAGGAAGAAGTCGCGCACATAGTTGCGGATATCCTCTTCGGACACCTTGATGTTGTTCTCCTTGGTGAGCTTGTTCTCGATGAGCTGCCACTTGAAGGAACCCATATACTTGTCGAACTCGGCATTCAGCTTCTCCTCGGTGATGTCCTCTTGTGCGGCGAGGATGTAGCGGCGGAGGAACTCTTCGGGAAGTTCAATCTTGAGGTTGTCCACGAGGGTGGTGATGGCGTCGTTCATGAATTTCTGACGGATGGAGGTGGCGTATTCGGCCTCCACCTTGGCGGCGCCTTCCTTGCGGAGTTCTTCCATGTTCTTCACCTCACCCTTCGGGAAGGCTTTCTTGAAGAAGTCGTCGTTGATCTCGGCAGGCTCGAGGTGACCGATGTACTTGATGGTCATCGCGCGCATGTCGGGCTGGTCTTTCTGGATCATCTCGGGGGTGAGTTTGAGGAAGTTGGCGAGCTTGTTGTCGTCGTCGAAGAGGGTGAGCACGTCGGCGGTCACCACCTCTTTCACGTTCTTGCCGATGAAGAGCTTCTTGCCGGCCTTGCTGAGGTCGTTGGCGTAGAAGTTGCCGTTGTCGTTCTCGTTGAACTCCACGGTCACGAAGTCGCTGTCGGAGATGGTCTCGGGCGAGGTGTACTGGCCGTGGCGTTTGCGCAGGTCTTCGATATAGTTGTTGATTTCGTCGTCGGAGGCGGTGATTTGGTAGCGGGTGATTTCGGGCAGCTCGTCATAGTTGATGTCGAACGGCATCTGGCTGGCGATCTCGAAGGCGAAGACGAATTTGTCGGGGTGCTCGAAGTCCACTACGGTCTTGTCGTTCACCGGCAGCGGTTCGCCGAGGGTCTCGATGTTGTTCTCGCGGATGTACTTGTTGAGTTCGTCGAACATCATGCGGTTCACTTCGTCGGCGATGAACGACTTTTCGTACATTTTCTTAATCATCGGCATAGGGGCGTTGCCCGGGCGGAAGCCGGGGACCTGTGCCACGCGGCGCTGTTTTTTCAACGCATTTTCAACATTGGCTGCATAATCATCCTTGCAGATTTCAATGGTCACAATCTGAATCTGCTCACTCTTTTTTTCGTTCTGAATATTCATGTATGGTTACTATTTAGTTATGTACAAAATTTGCGGCTGCAAAAATACGAAAAAAAACAATAACATTATCGTACAGAATCCATAACGATCTGATTTCTTTTGTAAATGAAAAGCAGGGGTTGGTCTATTCTATTTGTGGGAATATATAATAGAACTCCTCGCCATCAATGGTGATCCGACGGATTGCCCGTTTGTTACCGTCAATCATAAGATAACCACTATTTTGGTCATCGTATGAAAAAGCGGCCCTGTATTCGCGTGGCGGATTGATTTTCTTTTCGGTTCTTTGTCGCGAGGATAATCCCCAATAATTGCATGTTGTCGGACGGTACTGTTGCTTTCCGTACACATTGTGGGAACTATCCATCTCCCACACGATTTGTGACCGGGG
The DNA here is from genome assembly GCA_045132235.1 of Bacteroidales bacterium. Taxonomy (GTDB): domain Bacteria; phylum Bacteroidota; class Bacteroidia; order Bacteroidales; family WCHB1-69; genus UBA1756. Next base: position 74,316 of record JBGURX010000020.1, on the reverse strand, counting down.
AGACATGTCCCTTGCAAGTCGATTGCTGTCGATAGAATTTCCCCAGTAAATGATTTCCGACAGGTCAACATTGTTAAATGCTTTTCTCTCAACAGACCAATCAGTGTAATAAACAACAGACTCAAGTCTGAATGTAATTGAGTCGGAATCCAAGTGGAAGTGCCCTTTTATGCAACTTATAATATTAAAATCGCCATAGGGTGGAAAATAGTGGTACTCTCCATCTGATTCACCATCAAATGAATAAAATGATTGAGACTGGTTGAGCAAGGGCGATCCCTGTTGCCAATCTCCAGACAAATCCTGTCCGGAGGTAAGTTTAATGAACGAGATAAAAAACAAGAAGAAAAGTAACTTTTTCATATGGCCGAATTTTAATTTTGTGGGCGAATGGTGTTTATTCCTCCACTTTTATCCCTCATTATCTGTATTATAACGGCTCGATGTTGAGTTTATTGTTTTACTCCCGCCTTGTTCTCAACACCTTATCACTGCTATTGGAATATCATGTCTAGCTGTTTGATAGCGTCTTGATTCTCTGTTATAGAATGAGCTTCAACAATTTCAGAGGCTTGCCCATGCCCTTTCTCTGACGCTACCAGCAAATACTTTATGGCTAATTGGGCGGTCAGAGAATCTATTTGATTGATATTGTTCATATAAGGCGCTGTCATACTGGAAAATACATCAAAATATGCTTGCGGATACTCATATTGGTTCGCCATAATCATGGCATAAGGAAGTAAATCTTCATCTCCATATTTAAAGTCCAGTAGTTGTATGGCAAGGGAATTATAAGCGGAAGTGTCACCTGTTTCTACTATTTCCTGTTTTAATTGAGTTATCGTTTTTGGGGAATGATTCATAGGATTGCTTGGTTTGTCAGAGTGCGTACAAGAAAAACACAATAAAGCTGTAGTGGATATGGCGATAATGAAATTAATGATTGTTTTCATGAGCTGTTTTTTTTACAAAGTTTTACTATAACTATGCAAAAGTAGATAAAAATTCAATACGGTTTAACTCTCCACACATTTTTTAATACTTCAACACGTAACAGATGGCATGCTGGAAGTCCCGCCGCTCGCTGTGCTCGCGACGGAATGGTGGTGCGCCTACTTCTTGTGTCCCTTCTTTTTGGCTTTTTTGTGAGAGGGAGTGCCAAATAGATTATTCAAAGTGGCCATGTGCAAGGTAACGTCAAAATAGATATCAACCGTTTCATCCAGATTTTCACCTTCATACACGGTCATAATATCGCAATTCCCAGAGAGTGCCTGCTGCTTCACATTCACACCAAACACTCCATAAAGAATGACGTATTCATCCGACACTTCCAACACTTTATAGGCAGTTTTGGCAGACTTCCCGTCGCCAGAAGAGAGAATCACATCCACAATTTGGAGAAGACGTGTCTTGTACAACTGGGCCTTTTCTTCATCCTCTTGTTCAAGTGCCGCAACACACATTCTGAACAAGATGGCCAACTGAGCGGGGGATTTCTTCAATTCCTTACTTCCCAAATTCAGCACATCCTCATAGCGTTTTTCTTTATAGGCAGTCATCAATTCCTGAGAGGGATTCGTATAGTCATACTTCAGGGAATAGTAGCACCCATAGAAGACATACTTCACTTCATCTAGTGTCAAAGTTGTATCACCCTTGATAAAGCGCTGCATCAGTGAATCATATTGCGCTTCCTGCTGGGTGACAAATTTTTCAATGGAAGCATAATTCACATCCAAAAAATCCTGTTTGCCTTGCGCAAAACCATGTAAGCATGTCAAGCAAAAGAAAAGAAGAAAGATTGTAGGTGCAATAATTTTTTTCATAAAAAACATAATATATTCAACTTGCAAAAATACATTTTTTTTGCAGTAATTTTTTCTAACCAATAATAATGCTGCCGTACGCTTGTACGGGGTTGCAAATGTTTGACAAAAAAGCGGCGCCCGTTCGGGTGCCGCTTTTTCATATTGATTCCCTAACCTATTATTTTTCGGGGTTCAGGAAAGGATAGCCATAATCGGTAGCGGGAACGTAAGTCTCCTTGATGCAGCGGGCGCTGATCCAACGGTAGAGGTTGAGGGCGCTGCCTGCCTTGTCGTTGGTGCCGGAAGCGCGGGCGCCGCCGAAGGGCTGGCAACCGACCACTGCGCCGGTGGGCTTGTCGTTGATGTAGAAGTTACCGGCAGCGTGACGCAGCATCTGCTCGGCGGTCTCGATGGCGTTGCGGTCGGCAGCGAAGATGGAGCCGGTGAGAGCGTACGGAGAGGTCTCGTCGCAAAGCTTGAGGGTCTTCTCGTACTGTGCATCGGGATATACATAAACGGTGATGACGGGTCCGAAGATCTCCTCGCGGATGGACTCGTAGTCGGGCGTGTTGGCCACGATGATGGTGGGCTCTACGAAGTAACCGACGCTCTTGTCGCACTTGCCGCCCAGCACGATCTCTGCATTCTTTGATTTCTTGGCACGTTTGATGTAGCCTTCAATGTTGTCGAAGGATTTTTCGTCGATGACGGCGTTGATGAGGTTGCCGAAGTCGCGGCCATCGCCCATCTTCACGGTCTTCATCATTTCCTGGATGTGTTTCAAAGTCTTGGGCCAGAGGGATTTCGGAACGTAAGCGCGAGAAGCGGCAGAGCATTTCTGACCTTGGTACTCGAAGGCACCACGCAGAATGGCCACGGCCAGCTCGCGGGCGGGAGCGCTCTTGTGAGCGAAGATGAAGTCCTTGCCACCGGTCTCACCCACGATCTTCGGATAGGTTCTGTAGGTGTCGATGTTCTGGCCGATGAGTTTCCAGAAGCTCTTGAAGGTGGAGGTGCTGCCGGTGAAGTGGATACCTGCCAAGTGGGGTGACTTGAAGGCCACTTCGCTGATGACGGAGCCGCTGCCGGGCAAGAAGTTGATGACACCGTCGGGAAGACCGGCTTCCTGCAACAGTCTCATAATATAATAGTTGGAAAGGATAGCGGTGGTAGAGGGCTTCCAGATGGTGACGTTACCCATCAGCGCGGGAGCCACGTTGAGGTTGAGGGCGATAGAGGTGAAGTTGAAAGGAGTGATGGCATACACAAAACCTTCCATGCCGCGGTACTCGTTGCGGTCGAGCATGGTGTGGTCGGAGATGGGTTGCTCGCTGTAAATCTTGGAAGCGAAATAGGTGTTGAAACGGAGGAAGTCGATGGCCTCGCAGGGACAGTCGATCTCAGCCTGCATGGGGCTCTTGCCCTGACCCAGCATGGTGGCGGCATTCAGCACATAACGCCATTTGGTAGCCAGCAGCTCGGCAGCCTTCATCATGATGGAAGCGCGCTGGATCCACGGCATGCTCTCCCATTTCTCGCGGGCGGCCATGGCGGCGTCGATAGCCATCTGCACACATTCCTTGTTGACTTTGTGATATTTAGCGAGAACGTGGCCGTGTTCGGTCGGCATCACCACGGTGCCCATATCGCCGGTCTTCACATCCTTGCCGTTGATGATCAGCGGGATTTCCACCACCTTTTTGTACTGGCGGTCAAGTTCGGCTTTGAGGGCTGCGCGTTCGGGAGTGCCGGGAGCGTAGCTGAAAACGGGTTCGTTTTTCGGTTCTCTGAAAATGTAATTCGCGTTGTTCATAATAATTTTTTTAATATATTGATTATAAAAAATTTATACTTTCACAAGAAGGGATGACCTTTCAGAAAAAGCGGTTGCAAATTTACACGATTTTTGCAAACCTTCATCTTTTTATTGAAAAAACTTTCCATTTCTGCGGAATTTTTGGTGAAAAAGCAATAAAATTGTTGTGCTGGCGGATGATGGATTCCGAATTAAATCGTAATTTTGCCACGTTATTTCATCATAAACAACCCACAATGAAAGAACGCATTAACCAACTGAAAAAGCAGAAAAACGCCATCATTCTGGCCCATTATTACACCCGTCCCGAGGTACAGGAAGTAGCTGATTTCGTCGGCGACAGTCTGGCCCTGTCGCGGCAGGCGGCCTCCACCGATGCCGACATCATCCTCTTCGCGGGCGTGCATTTCATGGCCGAAACCGCCAAGATTCTCAACCCCACCAAGAAGGTGCTGATTCCCGACCTCACCGCCTCGTGCTCGCTGGCTGACAGCTGTCCGGAGCAGGAGTTCGCCGAATTTCTGAAACAGTACCCCGGCCATGCCGTGCTGAGCTACATCAACTGCTCGGCGGGCGTGAAGGCCTTGTCCGACATCATCGTCACCTCGGGCAACGCCCTGCAGATTGTCAACGCCCTGCCGGCAGATGAGAAGATTGTCTTTGCACCCGACTGGAACTTAGGTAGTTACATTAACCGCATGACGGGCCGCGACATGGTGCTGTGGGAAGGCGCCTGCCACGTGCACGACCAAATTCAGGCGCAGGATGTGGAGCAGCTCCGCCGTTTCTACCCCTCCGCACAGGTCATCGCACACCCCGAATGCCCCGAGCATGTGCTGCAATTGGCCGATTTTGTGGGCTCCACCGCCGCCATGCTGAAACATGTCGCCCAGTCGGAGCAGCAGGAGTTTGTGGTGGTGACTGAAAAGGGCATTTTGTACGAACTCCGCCGCCAAAACCCCGACAAGAAATTCTATGCGCTGTCGGATGCCAATGGAAAAGATGGCGGCGACTGCGAGTGTGCCAATTGCAAATATATGAAATACAATACTTTGGAAAATATTTTATCGGCATTGGAAAACGAAACGCCCGAGCTGGTGATGGATGAGCAGCTGATGAATGCTTCCCGTCGTCCCATCGAGAGAATGTTGGAAATGTCGAAAAAATAGATTTTTTTTGAGAAAAGTTCTAAAAAATATAAGGTATAATGCCTGTTGTATGATAAAAATCATGTATTTTTGCAACGATATTGTGTAGTATTCTATTTTTTGAAATAACAATTGGGTAATGAATTATAAGAAAACGACCTCCGTAATAGTTCTGATGATGTGTCTCAGTGTGTTAGTTTGTGGATGTAAGAAAAACAAGGATGACGGTGACAAAGAGGGCAAGAAGGCCCTCGTGTCGGGCATCTCGAAGAACAATCTCGACACCAGCGCCAATCCGGCAGACGACTTTTACCAGTATGCCTGTGGCGGCTGGATGAAAAATAACCCGCTGCCGCCCGCCTACTCACGCTACGGCTCTTTCGACCAGCTGGGCGAATCAACGGAGAAACAGCTGCACAAGCTCATCAGCGAGGTGGCCGCCAAGAAAAACGCCAACGGCACCGACGAGCAGAAAATCGCCGACCTGTTCAATGCCGGCATGGATGAGAAAACCATCGAAGAACAGGGTGTCACCCCCATCAAGCCGTTGCTGGACAAGATTGCACAGGTGAAAGACCGCAGCCAGCTGACGGGTGTGATTACCGAGCTGCACAGCTACGGCTTCACTCCGCTGTTCGGCGTCGGCTGCATGGCCTCGCCCAACAACAGCATGATGAACATCGCATGGCTGATGCAGAGCGGTCTCGGCCTCGGCGAACGCGAGTACTACCTGCAGCCCAAGGCCGCCCTCAAGGACGGTTACATCACGATGGTGCAGAAATACCTTGCACTTTCCGGTTTCACCACTGAGGCGGAAGCCAAGAACGCCGCACAGAATGTGTGGGCTTTTGAGACCGAGTTGGCGCGCATCTTCATCGACAAGGATGTGCTGCGCGACCCCGACCAGACCAACAACGTGCTCACCCCTGCCCAGACCGCCGCACTGTTCCAGACCTTCGACTTCAACAGCTATATCGCCTCCGCAGTGCCCACCACGCCCGACTCCATCAACGTGGTGCTCAGCAGCTACTTCAAAGGCATGGACCGCCTGCTGAAGAGCAAGGATCTGGGAACCATCAAGGCCTATCTGGCCGCACAGGTCATCAACGAGTGCGCCTCCTACCTCAGCAGCGGTTTTGTGGATGCACAGTTCGACTTCTACGGCAAGACCTTGTCGGGCAAAACGCAGAACAAAGAGCGCTGGCAGCGCGTGGTGGCCTCCGTCAGCGGACTGCTTGGCGAACCTGTGGGACAGTTGTATGTGAAACAGTACTTCCCGCCGGAAGCCAAGGAGCAGATGATTCATCTGGTGAAGAACCTCAAGGCTGCCCTCGGCGACCGCATCGCCCAGAACAGCTGGATGACCGAGGAGACCAAGAAAAAGGCGCAGGAGAAACTCAACGCCATCATCGTCAAGGTCGGCTATCCCGACCAGTGGCGCGACTATTCGCAGCTCATCATCGACCAGAGCGGCTACATGAAGAACATCCTCGCCATCATGAAATTCGAGAACAACTACCAGCTCTCCATGATCGGACAGCCTGTTGACCCGAACAGATGGCAGATGTCGCCGCAGACGGTGAACGCCTATTACGAGCCCACCACCAACGAGATCTGCTTCCCCGCCGCCATCCTGCAGCCGCCTTTCTTCGACCTGAATGCCGACATGGCCGCCAACTACGGTGCCATCGGTGTGGTGATCGGCCACGAGATGACGCATGGCTTCGACGACCAGGGCCGCAAGTACGACAAGATGGGCAATGTGAACGACTGGTGGACCGAAGAGGACAGCAAGAATTTCCAAGAGCGCACGCAGGTACTGGTGGACTACTTCAACGCCATCGAGGTGCTGCCGGGTATATTCGCCGACGGCAAGTTCACCCTTGGCGAGAATATCGCCGACAATGGTGGTCTGAACACCTCCTATGACGCCTTGCAGCGCGCAAAGGCTGAAGGCGGCATCGCCGAGACCATGGACGGTTTCACCGCCGACCAGCGTTTCTTCCTCGCCTACGCCGCCGTGTGGGCCAACAACATCACCGATGCCGAAATCAACCGCCGCGTGATGGTGGATCCGCACTCGCTGGGCAAATGGCGCGTCAACGGCACGCTTCCCCATATCGATGCCTTTGTGAAAGCATTCAACATCAAAGAGGGCGACAAGATGTATATCGCCCCTGAAAAAAGAGCAAGAATTTGGTAATTAATCATTTAAATCTTATAGTTATGAAAAATTTTAGCATGAACATCGTCAAGACCATGGCCCTTATCTTTATGGTAGGCTGCGCTATGTCGCTCTCCGCCCAGAAGGCTGGAGAAACTGTTAAGGATGCCGACGGCAACGAATACAAGACGGTCGTCATCGGCTCGCAGACCTGGTTCGCCGAGAACCTCAAGACCACCAAGTTCAACGACGGCAAGAGCATCAGCAACGTGACCGACAACGGATCGTGGTCCACCACCAAAACTCCTGCCTACTGCTGGTACGAGAACAACAGCAGCAACAAGGATGAGTACGGCGCCCTGTACAACTGGTACGCTGCCAGCAGCGGCAAGCTCTGTCCCACCGGCTGGCATGTTCCGTCAGACGCTGAATGGAGCACCCTTGAGGACAAGGTCGGCAAGGACGAGGCAGCTGCCAAGTTAAGAGAGACCGGCACCGCACACTGGAAAGCCGCTACCGACAAGGTCAACAATGAGTATAATTTCAACATGGTGGGTGCTGGCTTGCGCGATGCATATGGCAGCTTCACATGGAAGAATTTCGACATCAATGCTGACTATCTCCTTCTCGATGCCGCCTTCTGGAGCACTACCGGCAAATCCGTGTCATACGCATGGAACCGTATCACCCATTACTATGACAACGATTTCAAACGCCACGAAGTGCAGAAATGGCATGGTTACTCCGTGCGCTGCGTGAAAGACTGATTTTATACTATATTATATAAATGTGAAAAGGGAGATGGAGGTCTCCCTTTTTTTGTGGTGAAAAATGTCATACTGCTCCTTTCTCCCAAAAAAAATGTGTAATTTTGCATTCTCTTTTTTAAACATCGATTATTTTATCATAAATCATTATGGATTACAATTTTAGAGAAGTTGAGAAACGCTGGCAGGATGAGTGGCGCAAGCAAAAAATCTACCATGTAGAGGAAGACCCCTCCAAGCCGAAGTTCTATGTGCTGGACATGTTCCCCTATCCCTCCGGTGCGGGACTGCACGTGGGACACCCCCTCGGTTACATCGCCTCCGACATCTATGCCCGCTACAAACGGCAGCAGGGCTTCAACGTGCTTCACCCGATGGGCTACGACGCTTTCGGCCTCCCCGCCGAGCAGTATGCCATCCAGACGGGCCAGCACCCGGCCGTGACCACCCGCCAGAACATCGCCCGCTACCGCGAGCAGCTCGACAAAATCGGCTTCTCGTTCGACTGGGACCGCGAGGTGCGCACCGCCGACCCCAAATACTACAAATGGACCCAGTGGGTGTTCATCCAGCTGTTCAACTCCTACTATTGCAATCAGGCCGACCAAGCCCGACCGATTTCGGAACTGGTGGAGGCCTTCGCCGCCAACGGTACGGAAGGTCTTGACGTGGCCCAGACCAAGCCGCTGGAGTTCACCGCCGCCGAATGGAACGCGATGGATGAAACCCGCCGGCAGGAGGTGCTGCTCAACTACCGTCTCGCCTATATCGCCGACACATGGGTGAACTGGTGCCCGGGACTCGGCACGGTGCTCGCCAACGATGAGGTGGTGAACGGCGTGTCGGAGCGCGGCGGCTTCCCCGTGGAGCGCAAACTGATGAAACAGTGGATTCTGCGTGTGTCGGCCTACGCCGAACGCCTCCTTAAAGGTTTGGAAACCCTCGAGTGGAGCGACTCCATCAAAGAGGTGCAGCGCAACTGGATCGGCCGCAGCGAAGGCGCCTTTATCCGTTTCCCCATCGTGAATAACGAAAATACTCTCGACATTTTCACCACCCGTCCCGATACCATCTTCGGCGTGTCGTTTATGGTGCTCTGTCCGGAACATTCTCTGATTGAGCAGCTTACCACTCCCGACCGGAAAGAGGAGGTGGAGAAGTATGTGACCTGGGCGCGCAACCGCTCGGAGACCGACCGCCAGACTGAAGTGCGCAAGGTGAGCGGTGTGTTCACGGGTGCGTATGCCGTCAACCCCTTCACCCACGAGCAGGTGCCCATCTGGGTGGCCGAATATGTGCTGGCTGGCTACGGTACCGGCGGCATCATGGCAGTGCCCGCCCACGACAGCCGCGACTACGCCTTCGCCAAGCATTTCAACCTCCCCATCCGTGAGGTGATTGCCGGCGGCGACATCGAGAAAGAGGCTTTCGAAACCAAAGACGGTATCGTGGTCAACTCCGACTTCATCAACGGGATGAAGGTGAAAGAGGCTGGTAAGTGCATCATTGAGAAGGTGAAAGAGATGGGAATTGGTTATGGCACTGTGAATTACCGTCTGCGCGATGCCATTTTCAGCCGTCAGCGCTACTGGGGCGAGCCCTTCCCGGTTTATTACAAAAACGGTATGCCTTACATGATTCCGGAAGAACAGCTTCCGCTGCTGCTGCCCGAAATCGACGAGTACAAGCCCACCGCCACCGGTGAGCCGCCGCTCGCCCGTGCTGCCAACTGGACCTATCAGGGCTATCCGATGGAATACAGCACCATGCCCGGTTTCGCCGGTTCCAGCGGTTACTACCTCCGCTACATGGATCCGCACAACGATAACGAATTCATTTCCAAGGAGAAAAACCAGTATTGGCAGGATGTTGATTTGTATGTCGGCGGCTCCGAACACGCCACCGGCCACCTCATCTATTCCCGTTTCTGGAACAAGTTCCTATTCGACCTTGGCATCGTTTGCAAGGAAGAACCCTATAAGAAACTCATCAACCAGGGTATGATTCAGGGGCGCACCAACTTCGTGTACCGTGTCAACGGCACCAACAAGTTCGTGTCGCTCAATCTCAGAAAACAGTACGAAGTGACACCTATCCGTGTGGATGTCAACATTGTACACAACGATGTACTGGATATTGACGCGTTCAAGGCATGGCGCCCCGAATATGCCGATGCGGAGTTCGAGTTGGAGGAGGGTAAGTATATCTGCGGATGGGAAATTGAAAAGATGTCGAAGTCGAAATACAACGTGCAGAACCCCGACGATTTGGTGGAGAAGTACGGTGCCGACACGCTCCGTCTGTACGAGATGTTCCTCGGGCCCATCGAGCTGTCGAAACCGTGGGACACCAACGGCATCGAGGGTGTGTTCCGTTTCATGAAGAAACTGTGGAAGCTGTATCACGACAGCAACAACGAGTTCTGTGTCTATGATGATGAGCCGACGCGCGAGGAGTACAAGTCGCTGCACAAGGCCATCAAGAAGGTGTCGGAAGACAACGAGCGTTTCTCGTTCAACACGGCTGTCAGCACCTTCATGATTGCCGTGAATGAGCTCACTGACCAGAAGTGTCACAAGCGGAAGATTGTGGAGCCGCTGGCCGTGCTGATTGCCGCCTACGCGCCGCACGTGGCCGAGGAGTTGTGGCACCTGCTGGGCAATGCCGGCAGCGTGGTGGACGCCGCCTTCCCGAAGTTCGACGAGTCGTACTTGGTGGAGAGCAGCGCCAAATATCCGATTTCCTTCAACGGCAAGGTGCGCCTGCAGCGTGTGTTCCCCGCCGACATGCAGCCGAAAGAGATCGAGGCCGCCATCATGGCCGACCCCGACGTGCAGAAATACCTCGACGGCAAGACACCCAAGAAGGTCATCGTGGTGCCGAAGAAGATTGTGAATATCGTGTGCTAGGAGGGAAGGTGTCACTGTATTTCACACGGTAATATCTATGTCGTCATCCGTAGAGACGTTTCATGAAACGTCTCTGCAAAAGAACGTTAGGAACCATGTAGGGCTGTCATAATATGGCAGCCCTACGGTTTTAAATATTAGCTTTCAGGAATTTTTTTTTCATCATTATCCTCAATCAAATATTTTTGTATTTTTGCAAACTCTCGTTATAACGATAGTTTTATGAAAAACATCATCTTGTATCACGGTTCGACGAAGGTCATTGAAAAGCCTGTTTTCGGTATCGGGAACCTGAAAAACGACTATGGCCTTGGTTTTTACTGCACTGAAAATCTGGAACTTGCAAAAGAGTGGGCCAGTACAGAAAAAAACGACGGTTTTGCCAATTGTTATGAATTGGATTTGGATGGATTAAGCATCCTGCACTTGAACGACAAACCGTATCATATACTGAATTGGCTCTCAATTTTGCTAAAAAACAGAACTTTCGTACTTTCGCAAGGTTTGCCCGTCGAGGCAAGAACGTATCTTTTGGAACATTTTCTACCCGAATACGAGCAATACGACCTCATTGTCGGTTATCGTGCGGATGATTCCTATTTTGCTTTTGCCAATGCTTTCCTTAACAACACCATTTCGTTGGAACAACTTCGTAAGGCGATGTTTTTGGGGAAGTTAGGGGAACAGGTGGTGGTTAAAAGCGAGAAGGCTTTCACGCACCTGACTTTCAAGGAGAGCATTTCGGTTGACAGCAGTCTCTATTTTCCGAAAAGGCAGTCCCGTGACCGCCAAGCGCGGGATGAATTTCAGAACGAGAAATCCACACCGACTGCCATGGATGCCTTCTATATGATTGATATTCTTAGACAAAAATGGACTAATGATGACCCACGCATATAATCAGTTGTACCTTGAGGATGCCATGCACAATATGGGCACTATGCTTGACTGTGCCGTCAACGCCCTGCATCTCGACCTATCGGTTTTCTATGAGTTGTTCTTGGCCAGCGGGGTTGCCATGCAGATAGAGTCGGGGAATCCCCGTTACATTTCGGGGTTGTCTGGAATGGAGCTGGTGCAGATTGTCATGGATAGATCCTCCGACAGGTCCATATCTGACACGACCTACATTCCGTTAGACCGCACCCCCGAATATTGGACGGGCTGGGCGCTGGCATACTACCAGTGGCACACCGCCTATTCGTTCTCCTTTATCCAAAGAAATGGATTGGATATCAACACGATACTATCACTTTACCCTACATTGCACGAAGCAGACCTCTCGAAGTTCGTTCAGACTGCGGACAGTATCCTCCAACGACAGTTAGACACTCGTCAAAACAGGTTGAAGGCGATACGCAAACGGCAGCATATCACGCAACGAGAGCTCTCTGTGCTGTCGGGGGTGACACTCAGAATGATCCAGGCCTACGAACAAAGAGATCAGGACATCCGTAAGGCAGAGGCGCAGAGCGTATTAGCATTGTCACGTGTTCTCGGTTGCACACCCGAAGCGCTTTGCGAGGGATGATTTTTTTTCCGAGAATGTGATAGAAAACCATATAACAACCTGATTAATAATAAAGTAAGTTATTTAAGCCATGCAGAATATTTCCCTTACCGCTCTCCTCACTCTCTACCTCCTCGCCATCAACGTGGTCACCTTCCTCCTTTACGGCATCGACAAGTGGAGGGCAAAGCGGGCGCGGTGGCGGATTCCCGAGAGTGTGCTGTTGGGACTGGCGGCCATTGGCGGCAGCGTCGGCGCGTGGCTGGGGATGGGGATTTGGCACCATAAAACCCAGCACAAGAAATTTCGCTATGGTGTGCCGGTTATGTTGTTGATACAGATTGCCCTGCTGGTGTGGTTTTGGAAAGTCTGTTGATGGAAAATAAAAAGTATGTCCAACGATAGGGTGATTGGTACATAAACTCAGGAAGAGATATTTGTAAGTATTTGAAAACCAATAAATAAAGAAGCCGCCATTTGGCGGCTTCTGGTGTCCCCTCAGGGACTCGAACCCTGGGCCCATTGATTAAGAGTCAATTGCTCTACCAGCTGAGCTAAGGAGACATTCTCTCGCTGAAAGAGGGTGCAAAATTACAACTTTTTTCGTTTCGCACAGCATTCTTTCTCAAATTTTTATTTTTATCTAAAATTTTTTATAAAATATTGATGGATAATTTATTGCGCTGTGTTGCATTCGCGGTCGATACGCTCTATCCATATCAATGCCTGCTCGATGGTGGGCACATTTTGGATGACAAGCGTCAGTTTTTTGTTCGTTTCCTTGATTTGTGTCTTCGGGAAATTGCGCTGCATGAAGGAAAGAATGTTGCCGAAAAGCGCCGACTGGTAGAAGGGCGACTCGCTGTTGTCGATGAAATGGCACACCATCATTTTCTGCTTCAGCACGATTTTGTCGAAGAAAAGGCCGGCGGCGATGCGGCGCAACGGGATGGTTTTCAGCAACTCCTGCGTAGCTTTCGGCAGCGCACCGAACATGTCCAACAGCTTGCTGCGGAATTTCTCTAACTCCTCGTCGGTGCGGATGTGGTCGAGCTCTTTGTAAAGGCTCATCCTTTCGCTCAGACTGGCGATGTAGTCGCTGGGGAAGAGGAGGCCGAGGTCGGTTTCGAGCATGCACTCGCGCTGCACCAACGGCTGGTCTGGCGCATCGTCCAGCGAGTTCTGGTCCTGCAGCTCGAGGATGGCCTCGTTGAGGATCTTCTGGTAGGTCTCGAATCCGATGTCGGAGATGAATCCGCTCTGGTCGGCGCCCAGCACGTCGCCCGCCCCGCGGATGTCCATGTCGCGCATGGCGATTTGGAAGCCGCTGCCGATTTCGGAGAAGTCCTCGATGGCCTTCAGGCGCTTCCGGGCCTGGTCGTTGAGGGTATCCATCGGCTTCGTGAGCATATAGCAGAAGGCCTTCTTGTTGTTTCGTCCCACACGGCCGCGCAACTGGTGCAGCACGTTGAGCGCGAAATTCTGTGCATCGTTGATAATCATGGTGTTGGCGTTGGTGATGTCGAGCCCCGACTCCACAATGGTGGTCGCCACCAGCACGTCGTAGCGTCCGTCGATGAAGTCCATCATCACCTGCTCCAGCTCCTTGCCCTCCATCTGGCCGTGACCGACTGCCACCCGCGCGTCGGGCACAAGCCGCTTCACCAGTCCCGCCACCTCCATGATGTTCTGCACCTTGTTGTGTACCACAAACACCTGCCCGCCGCGCTGCATCTCGTAGCGGATGGCGTCGCGGATGATCTCCTCGTCGAAGGTGTGCACCTCGGTCTGTATCGGGTAGCGGTTGGCCGGCGGCGTCATGATGACCGAGATGTCGCGGGCACCCATCATCGAGAACTGCAGCGTGCGCGGTATCGGCGTCGCCGACATGGTGAGCGTGTCCACCGTCACCTTCAGCTCGCGCAGTTTCTCTTTCGCCCCCACACCGAACTTTTGCTCTTCATCAATAATCAACAATCCCAAATCCTTAAAAACCACATCTTTACCCAAAATGCGGTGCGTGCCGATCAGAATATCCAATTTCCCTTCTTTCAGATCTTTCAGCGTCTCACGGATCTGTTTGGCGGTACGGAACCGGTTGATGTAGCCCACGCGGCAGGGCATGTTGTGGAGTCGTTCGGAAAAGGTGGTGAAGTGCTGCAGCGCCAGCACGGTGGTGGGCACCAGCACGGCCACCTGCTTGCTGTCGCACACAGCCTTGAAGGCGGCACGGATGGCCAGCTCGGTCTTGCCGAACCCCACATCGCCGCACAGCAGGCGGTCCATGGGACAGTCGGCCTCCATATCGTTTTTGATATCGTGCATGGCCTTCACCTGGTCCGGCGTGTCCTCGTAGATGAAGGAGGCCTCCAGCTCGGTCTGCAGGTAGTTGTCGGCCGAGAAGGCGAAACCTTTCTGCGCTTTCCGCTTGGCATACAGCTTGATAAGATCCACCGCCAGCTCCTTCACGCGCCGTTTGGTGCGCTCTTTCATCTTCTCCCACGTGCCCGAGCCAAGGCGGTGCAGGGTGGGCGGCGTGCCGTCCTTACCGACGTATTTGGTAATCTTATGTAAAGAGTGGATGCTGATAAACAGCTGGTCGCCATCCTTATAGCGCAGCTGGATGGCCTCCTGCTCCACACCGTTCACCTCCATCTTGGCCAGACCCTCGTACACGCCGATACCGTGGTCGATGTGCACCACGTAGTCGCCGGGCTGCAGGTCGTAAATCTCCTTCAGGGTGAAGGCCTCGCTGCGTTTGTAGCGGTCGCGGATGACGAAGCGGTGGTATTTCTCGAAAATCTGATGGTCGGTGTAAACACACAGCTTGCCCTCCTCGTCGCGGAAGCCTTCGTGCAGAATGAAAGGGTATGAGTGGAAAAGCTGCTCCACGGTGTATTCGGTCTTGTTCTGGAGGTTGTAGGCCGTCAGCATGTCGTTCATAATGTGCGACATGCGCGCCCGCTGTTGCTCGTTCTCGGTCAGGAACACGGTTTCGTAGCCGTGCTCGAGGTTGTCGATCCACTCGTTCAGCAGCAGGTCGAAATTCTTGCTGAAGGCGTTCTGCGGCTGGATGTAGAAATCCACATTGCGGTCGTATTCGTGGAAGAAGGTGGAGTCGATTTCCACGAAGTCGTGCTCTTGGAAGCGGTCGATGAAGGCGTTGCCGTCGATGTACAGCTCTTCGGGCAGCACGTGGCCGATAGGGGAGTCGTTCTTCTCAAATTCCTCCACTACCTTTTTGTAGTTGCGCTGGATGGTGGTCTTCACGTCGCCGCACTTTTTCACCCAGAAAAGGTCGTTGGGCTGCAGGAACTCGAAGAAACTCACCCGTTGCTCTTCCGTTTCGAGCGACGAGGCCAGCGGCATGATGTGCAGCTGGTCCACCTCGCGGATGGAGAGCTGCGTGTTGGTGTCGAACAGACGGATGGATTCCACCGTATCGCCCGACAGCTCAATGCGATAGGGATATTCTTCTGAGTAGGAGAAGATGTCGAAGATGGCACCGCGCCAGGCAAACTGGCCGGGCTCGAACACGAAATCTTCCTGCTGGTATTGGTATTCGTAAAGGAAGTTGATGAAGATGTCGAGGGGAAGCATTTCGCCCTTTTTCACCGTGTAGGAGTTGGCTTTGAGGAAGCGGGTGGAGGTGAGCTTTTCGGCGATGGCCTCGGGGTAGGTGACGATGACGCTCCGGCTCTCTTCATATAAAAGCTTGTTGATGATTTCGGAGCGAAGTTTGATGTTGGCGTTGTCCACCTCCTCCAAGTCGTAGGGACGGCGGTAGGAGGCGGGGAAGTAGTGTACCTGTTTCTGCTCCAGCGGTCGGTTGACATCTGAAAGGAGTTTTTCGAGGTCGTGGTAGAAGAAGGCGGAGCTTTCGCGGTCGGGGAAGATGAAGAGATGGTTGCGGGTGAGCGGCTCCAGCAGCGGGACCACCGCCAAGGCCAGCGACGAGCCGGACAGCCCCGAGAGGTGCAGTCTATGTTCTTGATTTACAAAAAAATCATTCAGATTTCCCTGATGTGGGGAGTGCAGCAAATGCATCATTTCATCTTCGGTCATCGTCTCTGAAATTTGGGGTGCAAAGATACAATTTTATTGTGAGTGTGTGATGATACAGGTGTGCGGTGACGTTCTTCAGATTTTTCACCTTTCAATTCTCAATTTTCAATTTAAAATAGTAATTTTGCAGCCCATTTTAAATGATATGAAAAAAGGCACCCAACTCATCTCATTCGCAGTTATCGTGCTGCTCTTCTTCATGTGGGGCTTCATCACCTGCATGAACGACCTTCTGATACCGAAGTTCAAGGATATGTTCGAGCTCAGCTATGGCGCGTCGATGTTCGTGCAGTTCTCTTTCTTCGGTGCCTACTTCATCGGCTCGTTGGTCTATTTCATCATCTCGGTGGTGGCCGGCGACCCCATCAGCAAGTTGGGCTACAAGTACGGCATCCTCGCCGGACTGGTTGTGGCGGCGGGCGGCTGCGCGCTGTTCTATCCCGCGTCGGTCAGCCACTCGTATGTGCTGTTTCTGGTCGGACTGTTCGTTATCGGTCTGGGTGTCACCCTCTTGCAGATAGCGGCCAACCCGTATGTCACCATCCTCGGTGAGCCGGACGGGGCCTCCGGGCGGCTCAACCTGTCGCAGGCATTCAACTCTTTAGGCACCACCCTCGCCCCGATGGTCGGCGGCATCATGCTCGCCCGTCTCAGCGACGCCGCCCACATCCACATTCCCTACCTGATTCTCTGCGGCATGTTCCTGCTGTTGGCCGTAATGATTGCCGTGGTGCCGCTGCCCTCCTTCAAGAACGAAGAGAAGGTCAAGATGGGCGCCCAGGCTCTCAAAGACCCGCTGCTGCTGTTCGGCATCCTCGCCATCTTCTGCTATGTCGGCGCCGAGGTGTGCATCGGCAGCAGCTTCAAGAACTGCGCCAAACAGCTCATCCCCGACATCCCCGAAGAAAAATCCAACATCCTGCTCGCCTTCTACTGGGGCGGACTCATGATCGGCCGTTTCCTCGGCTCGCTGTCGCTCGTCAATTTCCGCAACAAATTCGCCAAGTACGGACTGATGACCGTGGTGTCGCTGGCCACCTTCGCCGCTTTGCTGGGCATCACCTACTTCCTCCATCCCCACACCTTCTCTCCCAAAGACATGCTGCCCTACTTGGCGTTCATCGTCATCAACATCTTCGCCTTCATGGCTGGACAGTCGCATTCCACCAAGCTCATCGCCGTCTTCTCGGGGGTCAACATCATCTTCCTCATCTGCGCCATGGTGGTGACGGGCTATCCCGCCATCTGGCTGCTGGTGGGCACGGGACTGTTCAACTCGGTGATGTGGGGCAACATCTTCTCCAGCGCCATCGCACGGCTGGGCCAGTACAAGGCGCAGGGCTCCTCGCTGCTGGTCATGGCCATCGTGGGCGGCGCGCTGCTCCCGCTGCTGCAAGGCTTCCTCGCCGATGCGATGCACGGCTACCACTATACCTACCTCGTGCCGATACTCGCATACGCCTACTTGGTCTTCTTCGGCATCAAATGCACAAAGGAACTGAAAACTGAAAAGTAAAGACAACGCATGCGTTGTCTCAACAAAATGCATGCGTTGTCTCAACAAAATGCATGCACCATCTCCTAAAAAATATCATCATGAAAAAAACAACCCTCATCATCCTGCTGCTGTCGCTGGTCGCCACCACCGGGTGGGCCCAGAGCGACACGGTTCAAAGCAAGTCCTCTTGGAAGCAGCTGCTGCCCCGCCATGAGGCGCATTTCACCATCGGCGACCCGGTGATCGCCGCTGCCACCACCGACAATTTGCCGTTCTTTAGAATGATCAGTGATCCGTGGGAGGATTACAATCCGTGGTATTGGTTCACCCCCGACCAGTACGATGGCATCACGTGGTCGTCGTTCGCCCTCAATGCGGGCTACTCCTACCGTGTGGCCAAGTGGTTCTGGGTGGGCGGTAACGTCAGCTACTGCGGGTTCTACAAGCCGGTGTATGACCGTCCCACCGGCCTGCGCGACCACTACGAGTACACGCACATCTTCTCCGTCATCCCCACTGTCCGCTTTTCGTGGGTCAACAAACCCATCGTGACTTGCTACTCTGAAATCGGTCTCGGCTTCAGCGTGGTGAACTTCAACAGGAATACGGAAAGCACCTTCGCCCAGTTCGCCGGTCAGCTCACCTTCGTGGGCGTGCAGGTGGGCTACAAGTGGTACGGCAGTGCCGAGTTTGGTGTCGGCCCGATGGGCATCTTTAGATTGGGCTTCGGTTATCGTTTTAATGGTCAAAAAAATAATTAGTCATGAAAAAGTATATCTTCACTTTCTGCATTCTTTCAGTATTTTTCACCAGTTGCATCTGGGAGTGTGGCGACAAGGACCGTCGTCCCACCCAGCGCGGCAAGGAGATCCACGAATGTTGGTTCAACATTACAAACTACGTGTTGAAAAGTCCCGTGCAGACGGCCTTCTACCTCAACGCATGGCTCGCCGCCGACAGTCTGGGCCGTATTGAGATTGAGGATAAATATTTTCCCAATGAGCGCATCCGTGTGGATGAGAACGGCAATTATTTGATTTACAAAGGTGAACAGCTGCAAAAATCCATCAATACCCACCAGACTCTGCTTTCCGACATGGGGAGCGCATGGGAAGTGCTTAGTTATGTGGATGATGATTATTTGATGGGAAAATACGGATTCCCATGTGGCAGTTTGAACGTCAGTTGTGTGGAGGCAGGCTGTTGGGAAATAACCTCTGATTTGTTTATCTCTCCGGAGTTGGAGTATTACCCTATGGCTGGCGATACGGTATCGTGGAATTTGCGTCTGACTGCCGCAGCCACACCGGTTAAGCTCGGCGAGTCGGCCTATCAGCTGGAGGGTTCGGGCATCTATTGCTTAGGCTGTGCATTGTTGAATTACCAGATTGACACCCCCATCCGTCAGGCGGCCAACCAGAAGGGTGCCATCGATTGGACGGACGGAAAGGTGAGCATGACCGCCATTATGGAAAACAGGGAGGACATCCAAGTGGGGGCCGAGTATATCGGCAACGGTCAGGTGCGCATCGACTACAAGGGCATCAAAGAGGCATGGGATCTGGAATAATATTGATTTTCTTCCCGTGCAATATTTGACGCTTTCTGTCGTTACATCTTTCTAAATTTTTTAAAGTGAAAAAGTGTAAAGCTCTTCTCATACTCCTGATGGTGTTGGCGTTGTCCATTCCCGGGCACGCACAAAAATTCAACTTTGGCGTGCCGAACCTCCAGAAATACGACAACCAGCTGTTCCATTTCGGCTTCCTTCTCGGCTACAACCAGTTCGACTTCTCCATCCGCTCCGACAACGACCTCAGCCAGTACGATTCCCTCATGGTCATCAACACTGCCGCCATGAGCGGTTTCAACCTCGGCATCGTCACCAACCTTCGTCTCGGCAAGTATTTCGACCTGCGTTTCATCCCCGGACTCTCCTTCGGCGACCGCGTGGTGCGCTACACCATCCTTTACCCCGATGCCTCGCAGCTGATTACCAAGAAACGCATCGAGTCGGTGTATCTGGATCTGCCTTTGCTGGTGAAGTTCAAGTCGTCGCGTATGCACAACGTGCGTGCGTACGTCATTGGCGGCGCACAATACAGCCTCGACCTCATATCGGCGGCGAAGAAAAAGAACAGCAATCCCAACGAAATCATGCTCAAACTCTACCCGCACGACGTGCAGGCACAGGTGGGTGTGGGCATCGACTTCTACTGCACCTATTTCAAATTCACCACCGAGTTCAAGATGTCGTTCGGACTGATGAACCTGCTGGTGAAAGAGGACAACATGTACGCGCAGAGCGTGCAGTCGCTCCGCTCGAAGATGCTGCAGGTCTCCTTTATTTTCGAATAATTACTTTTTCTGCTTTTCGGCAAATTCCTCCAGCAGGGCCTTGAATTCGGGCAGGTTGCGGAGGTTGTACAGCTCGCAGTCGATGGCGATGCTCCGGCCCATACCGTAATAGTAGCCGGCTTCGAAGGATTTTCGGAGATAGATGAGTGCGTTGGTGGGGTCGTCCATCATGGCGTAGCAGGTCGCAATATTATATAATTCGTAACCATCTTCGCTGTCGAAATCGTATTTTTTTGCCAATTGCTGGTATGCTTTTTCTTTGTCGCCGATAAAATAGTAGGCGATGATCCGGTCGGGGTCGGTTTCAATGGCTTTGTGTGCGGCGGCTTGTGCGGCGAGGGTGTCGTGTTGCAATAATTTGATTTTGGCGATGGCGTTGTAATAAAAAACGGGGAAATCTTCGTTGTCTTTATTTTGTGGCAAAATGCGTTCCAGCCAGTCAAGGGCTTTCTGCCATTGCTGGGTATTGGCATAGCAGCCGAAAGGGAAATGGGTGTAGTTGGTGTCAAGGGTCGGGTCGGGGAAAAGGGAGTCGTACAGAGCCAACAGTTCGTCGTAGTGTACTGTATTGAAAAGGGTATTGAAAGTCATAGTCATGCATTCTTCGTCGCTGTAACCCCACTGGGGGGCTTCTTTCAAAAGCTCCAGCACCTTTTCGTACTCATCGGCTCGTGTGATCGTGGATATAAGGTATTCGTAAGAGGTGGAATCGTTGGCAATGGCATGCAACTTTTGGGCGTAGCTGATGCCCCGGTGGTATTCGTTGATGTAGTGGCAGGCGTTGAGAGCCATGTAGGGCCATGTGGCACTGGAAGGGTATTTGATGGCTTGCGCATCCAAACGCTCGAACAGCTGCTCCGGAATCGTGTCGGCCAGAATTTTCATCACTTCGAATGACTCTTCATAGTACTCCTCGTGGGTGAGGTAGTTGATGAAGTTGTCGAGGGCTTCCTCGTATTGTTCGAGCGCGCAGTGTACTATGGAGATGTAGAGGCGCAGATAGGCGCTGTTGCGCTCCTGCGCCAGCACCTGCTCCGCCAAGGTCAGCGCTTCAACATACTGTTCCTTGTCCAACAGCAGCTGGCTCTTTAGAAACATCGCTTGGCCGTTGGCAGGGTCGAGCGCGAGGGCTTTGTCGCAGTCGTTTATCGCTGATGGATAGTACTCCATTGCTTGGTAGAGGCTGGCGCGGGTGATGTAGAGATCCGGCAGTTTCGGGTACTTTTTGATGGCTTCGTTCAGCACTTCCAGCGCGGCGGCATTGTTGTCAATGCCGTAATAGGCGCTCGCCTTCTGCATATATACGAGCGGTCGTTCCCCTTTCGGCATGTATTTGATGGCTTGGTCCAAGTAGGGGATGGCTTCCGAATAGCGTTCCATCTTCATCAGACAGGCTCCTGCAGCGAAATTCGAATAGCCGGATTTGGGCTGCTGGGCAAGGTCTTCTTCAAAAAAAGGAAGTGCCTTTTCGTATTTTCCGTTTTGGAATAGGTTGAGGCCTCTCTCAAAGGCTTCGGATGTTTTCTGCGCGAACATCGCCGGCAGGATAAAGATGCAGAGGAGGGTAAAAAGAAGTTTTTTCATTTTGGATGGGATTTTGTTTTTCGCGGCAAATATACAATTTTTTTTTGGAAATGGTGAAAGGGTGGGGGAGGCAATGAAAAATGTGCTATATTTGCAAATTATTTTTGAAAAAGGAAATCCGCGTTTGCCGATGCAATCGTTTCTTCTTTTATTTTATTGATAATGAATAATTTTGAAATCCTCCCTCCCATCCATTGCGAAACCGGCACGGTACGCAACATTCTCCATTTTTTTGGAGTGGATTACAGCGAAGCGATGATTTTCGGTCTGGGAGCGGGAATGGATTTCGGCGCACCGCGGTTTGTGAAGTTCAGCGGCATCCGCGTCATCGCCTGCCGCTGCTGGCAAGGCACCATCATGACCACCTTTTTCAAGCGCATCGGCGCCCCCGTGTGCTACAGGCGTTACTGGCTCCTCAACAAGCGGAAGGCGATGCGCGATATGGACGCCCTGCTCGAAAAAGGCATCCCTGTCGGCATCCTCACAGAAGTATCCTCTCTCTCTTTCATCGCCGAAGACCAGCGGTTCTTCTTCAACGGTCACAGCGTGCTCGTGGCCGGCAAGCAGGACGACGACTATCTGGTGATGGACAATTTTGAGCCCCGCGAGGTACTCAAGACCATCAGCGCACAGGATTTGCAGAAATCGCGCTTCAACCTCCATATCCCGCCGATCATCGGCAACATCTATTATCTGAAACAGAAGCCTTCACAGCAATTTGACATCAAAAAGGCGATTGTGAAGAGCATCCGCAAAGTGTGCTGGAAGATGCTCCATCATCCGCTCTCCTTCGAGGGCATCCGCGCCATGCGCAGCATGGCCGATGTGGTGCGCGCCTATAGGGAAAAGGAGCTCGACGACCACGACCGCAAGTTCTTCATCCACATCTACCGTATGCTTGAAATCGGCTCCGGCGGCGCGGGCTACCGCTTCCTCTATGCCGACTTCCTCGATGAAGCCGCCCCCATCCTGCAGTGCGACGAGCTGAAAGAGGCCGCCGCCATGCTGCGCGACGTGTGCAGTGACTGGCGCGTGGTGGCTCTCTCCTCCGCCCACCTCGCCACACGTCAGGTGGACGCCGACACCCGCCGCGCCGAAGTGGACACCATCGCCGACCATTTCCTCATCGCCGCCGACAAAGAAACCGCCGTTTCCACGAAATTGAAAACCTGTATGGATAGGTTTTAATTGTTTCCCCCAAATCGTTCAAATGCTGCCCGCTCCAGCGTTTCCCGTGCGGCAGGATGGGCGATGGAAATCAGCAGTTTGGCGCGCTCGCGCATCGGTTTTCCGAAGAGATTCACTGCCCCGTACTCGGTAATCACCCAGTGTACCACCGTGCGTGGCGTCACCACGCCGGCGCCTTCGGTCAGCGTGGGCACAATCTTGCTCACCCCTTTGCCGGTGGCGGCAGGCATGGCGATGATGGGCACACCGCCCTCGCTCGCACCTGCCCCCAGCATGAAGTCGAGCTGCCCGCCCGACCCGCTGAACATAGTGGTGCCGATGGAGTCGGCGCACACCTGCCCCGTGAGGTCGATCTGGATGGCCGAGTTGAGGGCCACCACCTTGGGGTTGCGGGCAATCACCGCCGGATTGTTGGTGTAGGCCACATCGTGCATCAGCACGTCGGGGTTATGGTCCACAAAATCATATAGTTTCTGCGTTCCTTTCAAGAAGGTGGCCACGTGCTTACCGGGGTCAACCTGCTTGCGGCTGCCGTCAATCACGCCGCGCTCGATCAGGGGCAGCACACCGTCGGAGAACATCTCCGAGTGGATGCCTAAATGCTGGTGGCCGCCGAGCTGTGCCAGTACCGCGTTGGGGATGTTGCCGATGCCGATTTGCAGCGTGGCGCCGTCGGGTACCAAGGCCGCCGCATGTTTGCCGATGGCGATGTCCTGCTCGCTCAGCGCCGGGAATTCGGCCTCCGCCAACGGCACGTCGTGCCGCACCCATGCCGTGATTTTCGACATCGGGATGCGGGCGTCGCCGTAACAAAACGGCATGTAGCGGTTGACCTGCGCGATGACATACTCCGCCCGCTCGATGGCCGCCAGCGTGCAATCTACTGACGTGCCGAGCGACACGAAACCCTCCTCGTCGGGCTCGCTCACCATGATGAACACGCCGTTCACGGGCTGGTGCCCCTCACGGATGATGCGGGCGGTGTCGGACAGCGAGCAGGGGATGTAGTCGGCATAGCCGGCTTGGGTAGCCTTGCGCACATTCCCGCCGATGAAGAACGAGTCGAGGTGGAAGTTCCGGGCATACTGGGGCAGCACGTAGTCGGCATACCCTTCGGTATAGAGATGGGTGATGGTAACATTTTCCAACTCGCTGGCGCGGGCCACGAGGGCACGGATGAGGTGCTCGGGAGCGGCGGCCACACAGGGCCAGTGCAGGTGGTCGCCCGATTTCACAAGGCGCACGGCCTCTTCGGCAGTCATAAAGGGGAGGGGAGTCATGGTTTTTTATTATTTTTCTGAAAAAATGTCGTTTAATGTGCTGCGCTCCAATGAATAATCCTTCAGGTTGTACATGCCATACCAGAACTCTTTCCCGTCAAACAGCCAGAGGTTGTGGAGCGTCCGTTTCGCCTTGCCGGGCATCATCAACAGTTTCATAGTCGGCCCGTCGTCATCTAACCGTGCCAGCACGGTACAGCTCTTGGCGCGGGTGGTGATGGTGGAGTACATGGTGGAACCGTCTTTCTTGTTGAAATTATCCTGATGGTCCTGATACAGAACGTACACGGAATTGCCGGATACAAACGAACTGAAGGAGATGCCCAACTTGTCGTAGGTGTACCACTCTGCATTAAAGTTTACGGCACCTTTCTCGAATTGGGTGGCCTGGTATTTTGCGAGTCTTTTGGCGTGCATCGACCCGCCGTCGGCGTCAAAGTGCTGATACACAATGTCGCGAGCATAGTGGTAGTAGGTGGTGCCTTGTCCGGTCTCAACCACCATGGCGCGGTGTTCGCCGAGCATGACCACCTCACCATTGTCTAACTCATGGAGGGCTGCGCAATGGGTGTAGTAGCGGATGAAATAGAGCAGCATATATTCGTGCTTGGGTTGCTGATTTTCAGGAAGTTTGAAGTGCTTGGCGGGTTCGAAGTTCCATAATTTTTTGTTGAAGATGCAGGAAAAATACTCCGACGTGGGCTTTTCTTGCTCTTCCGCACAGTAGCCGCCCACAAAGTAGTTGCCGTTGTTCAGCACCAGCAGCCGCATGGATTGGATCTCACCGAAACGGACCGGCTCCACATAGCTTTTGCCACCCTGCTGGGTGCAGGTGAGCAGGTGGATGGAGGAGCTGCCAGTCTTGTCTTTCCGGCCGGTGCGCATCAACAGCAGCGCATCGCCATCGTTGGTAACCTCCAGATCCTCAATGGAAAAGCTGTCCCCGTTGATTTCGGGGGCGAGAATTTTGGAGAGCACCTCCCGCCCGGCATCATCATATACATAAAAGTAAAATTTGTCGGCCATCTCCTTCTTGTTGATGCCCACCAGCACGATGGCGTGTTTGGTGTGGTCGGCCGATTCGGCCACGAACGACTGCACATAGCCGTTGCGGTCGATGTCGAGGGCAAGCACGGTGCGCGGGGTTACCGTATAGTCGTTGGCGCAGTCTTTGGGGATGGAGGCGGTGGAGAATTCATATTCGGTGGCTTTCGCATAACGCGAGTAGGCCACAAAGTAGGAGTCGCCGGCATCGAAGGCGACCAGCCGCTTGTAATCCGATGAGAGGTTCAGCACGCACGAGGAGGTGATGTTCGTGGTCTTGTCGTAGGTTACGATGGAGTGGTAACACTTCTTCAGTTTCTGCCATATCGGACTGCAGTAGGCCACCAGCTGCTGGTCGTTGTTAGCCAGTACGGCATGGCTGTAGTGCTCTTTCGAGAAATTCATGACAATGGGGCCGGAGGGGGTGCTCTGTGCTTGCAGCGACGGCATGAGTACCACCATCATGACGATGGAAATGAGGACAAGGGTGAAGTGTTTCATTGTGATAAAATTTGCTGGGCAAAATTAAATAAAAAAATGATATAAAAGAAAAATCCGTATTTTTGCAAGTCATAATTGTTGAGAAAAGATATGGATTATCGCATTGAAAACGACTCGCTGGGCGAGGTGCAAGTGCCCGCCGAACATCTCTGGGGCGCACAGACAGAACGTGCACGCCAGAATTTCGCCATCGGCTTCCAGACCATGCCGATGGAAATCATCAACAGTCTCGCTGTGGTGAAAAAGGCCGCCGCCTATGCCAACTGCGACTGCGGCGTGCTGCCCGAGGAGAAGCGCGACCTCATCGCCCAGTGCTGCGATGAGATTCTGGAGGGACAGTGGAACGACGAGTTCCCCCTGCCTGTGTGGCAGACGGGCTCCGGCACCCAAACCAACATGAATGTCAACGAGTTCGTGTCGAACAGGTCGGAAGTTATAAAAAATGGAAAGATAGGAGGGAAGGGGAGGTTCGTCCACCCCAACGATGATGTCAACCGTTCGCAATCCACCAACGATGTCTTTCCGACGGCCATGCGCATGGCGGTGGCGTTGTGGACCACGGCCGGACTGAAACCGGCGTTGCAGACGCTCCATGAAACGCTCTGCGCCAAGGCCGACGAGTTTGCCGCCATCGTTAAGATCGGCCGCACCCACCTGATGGACGCCACCCCGCTGACGCTCGGTCAGGAGTTCACGGGCTACGCCTCGCAAGTGGCACACGGCATGGAGGCGCTCGACGCCGCGCTGCCCCGCCTGATGGAACTGCCCGTGGGCGGCACCGCCGTGGGTACCGGCCTCAACACGCCGGAGGGCTATGCCGACAAGGCCGTGGCCTATATCAACCTCTTCAGCGGCATGAACTTCACCCGCGCCGCCAGTACCTTCGAGGCCATGATGTCGCACGACTCGCTGGTGGAGATGTCAGGAGTGCTGAAACGAATTGCCGTTTCTTTGATGAAGATAGCCAACGACTTCCGCCTGCTGGGCTCCGGTCCGCGCAGCGGCATAGGTGAACTCATACTGCCCGCCAACGAACCCGGCTCCTCCATCATGCCCGGCAAGGTCAACCCCACCCAGTGCGAAGCCCTCGCCATGGTGTGCTGCCAGGTCATCGGCAACGATGTGGCGGTCACCACCGGAGGCATGCAGGGCCACCTCGAACTCAACGTGTTCATGCCCCTCATCGCCCGCAACCTCACCGAGTCTATGGGATTGCTCACCGATGCGGTGCGCTCGTTCGAGGAGCACTGCGTGCGTGGCGTGCAGGCCAACACGAAGCGTATCCGCGAACACCTCGACCACTCCCTCATGCTGGTCACCGCCCTCAACCCTCATATCGGCTATGCCAATGCCGCCAAGATTGCGCAGTACGCGCACCGCGAAGGGTGCACCTTGAAGGAGGCCGCCATTGCCCTGCAGCTGGTGACTGCCGAGGATTTCGATGCGTGGGTGGTGCCCGAAAAGATGGTGCGATAAGAGCATTCTTCCCCCCTCCCCAAAAGAGGGGATTTTTTTTTCAACTATCCCCATTTCATATCATTTTATTTCTTAAATTTGCCGCGGATTTGGAATATCAAATTTTACCATATAAATTATAAACAAAAACAAGGTAACTATGGAAAAAATCAAGTCATTAGCGGATTTGAAGAAGAAAAGAGAAGAGCTTCAATCCAATTTGCAGTTGCGCGAAATGGGCGACAATGTTGACAACATGATCCAGGTCAAGGTCGCCATGGCCACCTGCGGTATCGCCTCCGGTGCCAAGCAGGTGATGGAAACCATCATCAACGAGTGCAACAGCCGCAAACTTCCCGTTGTGGTCACCCAGACCGGCTGCATGGGCTACTGCTACGCCGAACCCACCGTGGAGGTGAAGAAACCCGGCATGGATCCCGTCGTTTTCGGCTACATCACCCCTGCCAAGGCTACCGAATTGGTGGAGAAATACCTCGTGGGCAACGAGCTGCTCGACGGCATCATCCCCGTTAACTATGAAAAAATCGATAAATAACCCATAAAATATTTACAGAATGGCTAATTACAAATACCATATCTTGATTTGCGGCGGTACGGGTTGCCACGCCTCCCAAAGCGCCAAGATTAAAGAGAATTTCGAACAGCTCCTCAAGGAGAAAAATTTAGAGAACGATGTTCAGATCGTGGGTACCGGCTGTTTCGGTTTCTGCGAAAAGGGCCCCATCGTGAAAATGCTGCCCGACAACACGTTCTACACCCAGGTGAAACCCGAAGATTGCCGCGAAATCATCGACGAGCACATCATCAAGGGTAGAAAAGTCGAACGCCTCCTCTATCTCGACCCGAAGAGCCAGGAGCACAAAGCCGACTCCAAACACATGGGCTTCTACAAAAAACAGATGCGTATCGCTTTGCGTAACTGCGGTTTCATCAACCCCGAGAACATCGACGAGTACATCGCCCGCGACGGTTACAAAGCTCTCGCCAGCGTTCTGGAGAGAAATGATCCCGAAGCTACCATCGAGGATATCAAGAAATCAGGCCTCCGTGGTCGTGGCGGCGCTGGCTTTCCCACCGGTATGAAGTGGAGCCTCTGCCGTCCCAACAAGGCCGACCAGAAATATATGATCTGCAACGCCGACGAGGGTGACCCGGGCGCGTTCATGGATCGTTCCATCCTCGAAGGTGACCCGCACACCGTCATCGAAGCTATGGCTATCGGCGGTTTCTGCATCGGCGCCACCAAGGGTTTGGTTTACATCCGCGCTGAGTACCCGCTGGCTATCCACCGCCTGCAGGTCGCTATCGCCCAGGCCCGTGAATACGGCCTCCTCGGCAAGAACATCTTCGGCACCGACTTCGATTTCGACATCGAACTCCGCTACGGTGCCGGCGCTTTCGTCTGCGGTGAAGAGACCGCCCTCATCCACTCCATGGAAGGTCTCCGCGGCGAACCCACCTTCAAACCGCCGTTCCCGGCCGTTGAAGGTTACATGAAGAAACCCTCCAACGTGAACAACGTCGAGACCCTCGCCAACATTCCGGTTATCATCAACAAGGGTTGGGAATGGTTCTCTTCCATCGGTACCGAGAAATCCAAAGGTACGAAGGTGTTCGCATTGGCAGGCCAGATTAACAACGTCGGTTTGATCGAGGTTCCGATGGGTATCACCCTTCGCGAAGTCATCTACGAAATCGGTGGCGGTATCAAGAACGGCAGAAAGTTCAAAGCCGTCCAGACTGGTGGCCCCTCCGGTGGCTGCTTGACCGAGAAGTTCCTCGACACCCCGATCGATTACGAAAACCTCATCGCTGCCGGCTCTATGATGGGTTCCGGTGGTATGATTGTGATGGACGAAACCTCCTGTATGGTTTCCGTCGCCAAGTTCTACCTCGAATTCACCGTGGAAGAATCCTGCGGTAAGTGCTCACCCTGCCGTATCGGTAACAAGCGTCTCCACGAAATCCTCGTGAAGATCACCGAAGGCAAGGGCACGATGGAAGACCTTGAAGAATTGCGTAACCTCGCCCACGTCATCAAAGACACTGCTCTCTGCGGCTTGGGTCAGACCTCCCCGAACCCGGTGTTGTCCACCATCGACAACTTCTGGGATGAGTACGTGGCACACGTTGTCGATAAGAAATGTCCTGCCGGTCAGTGCAAGGCCCTCAAACAGTATGTCATCGATCCTGACAAGTGTAAGGGTTGCACCGCCTGCGCAAGAGCATGTCCGGTTGGCGCTATCCACGGCACCGTCAAGAACCCGCACGAAATCGACCAGAACGCCTGTATCAAGTGCGGCACTTGCTACGAAAAATGTAAGTTTAACGCAATTAGTATTAAATAATAAAGTATTAGATAAATGGATACAATCAAATTAACCATCGATAATAGAGAAGTTGAAGTTCCGAAAGGGACTACCATTCTTAAAGCCGCACAAAGCATGGGCATCGACATCCCGACCCTTTGCCACTTTGAATTCAAAGGCATGGATGTCCACAACAAACCCGGCGGATGCCGTATCTGCGTCGTCGAAGTTGAGAAGCGCAGAAACCTCGCTCCCGCTTGCGTCACCGAATGTATGGAAGGCATGGTCGTTCGCACCAACTCCATCCGCGTGATCAACGCCCGCAAAACCGTCCTTGAGCTCATCCTCAGCGACCACCCGAACGATTGCCTCCAGTGCGCCAAGAGCGGCAACTGCGAGCTCCAGGCCCTGGCCATCCGCTTCGGTATCCGCGAGAATCCCTTCGTTGGTGAAGGTCACGAACAATCCACCTACCAGGTTGAGGTTTCTCCGTCCATCATCCGCGATATGAACAAGTGCGTGATGTGCCGTCGTTGCGAGACCATGTGTAACGAAATGCAGACCGTGGGTGCCCTTTCCGCTATCGAACGTGGCTTCCCGGCAGTGGTTTCCACCGCTTTCAACCAGCACCTCGAACTCTCACCCTGTACCTTCTGCGGTCAGTGTGTCGCCGTTTGCCCCGTGGGCGCCCTTACGGAAGTGGATCACACTCCCAAGATCATCCGCGCTATTGCCGACCCGACCAAGAAGACCGTCGTCCAGGTGGCTCCCGCCGTGCGTGTAGCCCTCGGCGAAGAGTTCGGCATGGAACCCGGCAGCATCGTCACTGGCAAGCTGGCCGCCGCTCTCAAGGCTCTCGGTTTCGACTACGTTTTCGACACCGACTGGAGCGCCGACTTGACCATTATGGAAGAGGGTACCGAGCTCATCGGTCGTCTGACCAAATATTTGGGTGGCGACAAGAGCGTTCCGCTCCCGATCCTCACCTCCTGCTGCCCCGCTTGGGTTAACTTCTTCGAGCACCAATTCCCGGAAATGCGCGACCTTCCGTCCACCGCTAAATCTCCGCAGCAGATGTTCGGCGCCATTGCCAAATCATACTTCGCTGAGAAGATCAACTGCAAACGCGAGGATATGATCAGCGTTTCTGTGATGCCCTGCTTGGCCAAGAAATATGAATGCAGCCGCGACGAGTTCAAAGTCAACGGCAATCCCGATGTGGACTACTCCATCTCTACCCGTGAGCTGGCCCGCCTCATCAAGATGGCCAACATCGACTTCAACTCCCTCGATCCCATCCCGTTCGACAGCCCGCTCGGCGAATCCACCGGTGCTGCTGTCATCTTCGGTACCACTGGCGGTGTGATCGAGGCTGCCGTCCGTACGGCTTACGAAGTCATCACCAAGAAGCAGCTCCCGAAGATCGACTTCGAGGAACTCCGTGGTTTGGAAGGTGTGCGTAGCGCTACCATCGACGTTGACGGCTTGAAACTCAACATCGGTATCGCTCACGGTCTGCACAACGCCCGCAAGCTGTTAGAGGACATCAAGGCTGGTAAGAGCCAGTTCCACGCCATCGAGATCATGGCCTGCCCCGGCGGTTGTATCGACGGTGGTGGTCAGCCGCTGCACCACGGTAACAGCGACATCATCAAGGCTCGTTGGGAGGCCATCTACCGCGCCGACCGCGAAATGCCCATCCGTAAATCTCACGAAAACCCGTCTATCCAGGCTATTTACAAAGAATATCTTGGCGAGCCGTGCGGCCACAAGTCACACGAACTGTTGCACACGCACTACTTCGACAGACAGACGACGGTTGAGGTTGATTTGGAAAAATAATTTAGTAATCAAGAAAGTTTCAAAAAATGGATAAGATTATCATCAAATTGAACAAGGATGTCAGAGCCAAAGTCATTGACATCTGCAACAAATTCAACAA
Organism: Bacteroidales bacterium; assembly: GCA_045132235.1. Taxonomy (GTDB): domain Bacteria; phylum Bacteroidota; class Bacteroidia; order Bacteroidales; family WCHB1-69; genus UBA1756. The sequence continues at coordinate 42,943 of JBGURX010000020.1, read as the reverse complement.
TGATCCCGGTGAATTGATCAACGTGTTGCATCAGACGCAGGACTTCTTGGGTTATCTTCCCGCTGAGGTCCAGGAGTTGATTGCTGAATGTCTGCACATTCCGACCGCCAAGGTTTACGGTGTGGTTTCATTCTACGCATTCTTCACCATGACCCCGAAGGGCAAATACCCGATCAGCGTATGCTTGGGCACGGCTTGCTACGTGCGTGGCGCTGAGAAGGTTCTGGATGCCTTCAAGAAAGAACTCAACCTCGAGGTGGGCCAGACCACTCCCGACGGCAAGTTCTCTCTGACCTGTCTGCGTTGCGTGGGCGCTTGCGGTCTGGCACCTGTTGCCATGGTTGGCGACAAGGTCTATGGCCGTCTCACCCCCGCCGACATCAAGGGCATCGTTGACGAATACCGCAACATGGAGTAAAGACGCACCGCCGTGCGTCTTTACGACGAACCGAAAAACCGCCTTCATCGCAAGATGGGGGCGGTTTTTGTTTGTTTTGGAAGATGTTCTAAAGTATTCTACAGTTTTTTTTTTTTTTTTTTTTTTGAGTGCAGGATGGTTGCACAGAAATAGTGTATTTTTGCTGTCGATAATTAACCAATAAAATCAAATCATTATGGAAACCTTAAACAATTTCACACACCAGAAACCCAGACCCCTCCCTGTAATTATTGCTGTTGACCGTAGTGGCAGTATGAGTGTCGATGGTAAAATCACTGCATTGAATTATGCGTTGAACGAGTTTGTAGATTCCATGAAAAAGGAATCCAGCTCGGTGGCGGAGATTCAATTGGCTCTGTTTAGCTTCGGGGCAAATGGCGCCACTTGCGACATGCCGCTGACTCCATTGGAGCATTTCCAATTTGCGGGATTTATTGCCCAAGGCAACACGCCTATGGGGGAGGCATTCCAACTGATCAAGGAGATGATTGAGGACAGGGAACGCGTCCCCTCCCGTGCCTATAGACCGACTATTGTCTTGTTGACGGATGGACAGCCCAATGATGATGAGTGGGAGACGAAGCTCGCTCAGTTGATCAACGACGGCCGTTCGTCCAAGGCCTTCCGCATAGCAATGGCCATCGGTGAAGATGCCGACAAGGAGATGCTTATGCAGTTTGTCAGTAATCCGGAGTATCTTGTTTCGGGCGAGAACGCCCGCGACATCCATAAGTTCTTCCGGTTTGTCACGATGTCGGTGACACAAAGACTGAAGAGCCAGTCGCCGGATCAGATTGCTGCACCGGTTATTCCGTCGGACGACATAATCGACTTCTAACCATGTCAGTGACGTTTGATATCCTACAGGCGGCCAATCGCGGAATGAAGACGAAAGGCATTCCCTATCAGGACCATCGTCTGGTATGCGAGACGGATTCTTTGCTCATCGTGGCAATGGCAGATGGATTGGGATCCGCCTCGCATTCTGATTCAGGCTCACGGTTTGCGTGTGAGGAGACGGTGAGGTATTTCATGCGTCATTTTGAAGATGAACATTCATCGTCCGAGATATGTCGTACACTCGCCTCCGCATGGGCGGCCCGTGTCAAAAAACTTTCTTCCTGTATGCGCGACTTTAGCACGACTCTCTCCTTGCTGGTGGTTGATAAACACCGCAAGCATGTTCTGCTTGGACAGCTCGGTGACACGATGGTCGCCTACAGGAAGGATGGCGACCGAGCCACCTTTGTGCACGTTTCCGACAAAGAATTCATCAATGAAACATGCTGTCTCGGGAATCGCTTCAAAATCAGCGACTTCAAGTTCGTTGATCTGTATTTTGACGATACGTTCGATTTTATGATTGCCACAGACGGTTTCGCCGATGAGATTGTGCCAGAACAACTTGACGGGCTGTTTGACTACTTTAAGAAAAAATATGGTTCAATGGCACGAAAGCATCGGAACTATACGTTAAAGAAAGAAATACAGGAGATAATGTCCACCAAAAACAGCGATGACAAGACTTTGGTGTTTGGGTGGCGTAATTTGAGATGATTATGGGTGAAGTAATTGACAATAAAGGAAATACATATCAGATTGAGAAAGCCCTTGCCGAAGGTGGTCAGGGACGCACATACCTCCTTCAGGGCGGCCGGTATATCGCCAAGTTGTTCTTTGGCAATCATGATGATCTCCTCCTCAGGTCGAAAATACAGTTCCTCATCAGTTTGCATTTGGACAAAAACATATACGCGTGCCCATTATGGGAAATCACCGCTCCACGAAGCGGGTACATTGCCGAATTCGCTTCCGGAATGATACCGTTGACCGAGTGGATATATCGTGGGCAATGTGACAGTGACTTTCAAAAATGGTTTCTTGAGACAGGAGGGTTGCGCAAACGGTATGCGTTGCTGAGAGAATTGGCCTCTGCGTTGCGCTCACTGCACGCAAAAGGACTGGCGTATTGCGATCTGTCGTCTGACAACGTGTTTGTCTCGCAACGGCCGGAAAAAAACAATATTTTCCTGATTGATTTGGACAACCTCCGCTATAAGTCGAGCGTGGTCCAGAATATATACACGCCGCGGTTCGGCGCCCCGGAGATTGTGAACAAATTGGCTCCCAATACGCCCTCGTCGGACTGTTTTTCCTTTGCCGTGCTGGCATTTATGGTGCTGACCACCAATCATCCACTTATAGGGGACTATGTTGACGAGGGAGAGCCGGAACTTGAGGAGGACGCTCTGGCTGGAAAGCTCCCGTGGGTGGATAATAGGAACGACACTCGCAATGCTCTGACTAGGGCTATCCCGTCCGATATCATGATGTCGCCAAGAGTGCACGAACTTTTCCGTCGGACGTTCGAGGAGGGGCTCAACGACCCGATACAAAGACCCTCTATGGGCGAATGGTATGATGAACTGCACAGGGCCGTTAACGAATTAGTGCACTGTCCGAATCCTGAATGCAACATGGATTTCCTGTATGGACATAGGACGGAGTGTCCATTATGCGGGCAGATAATTGAAAAGGCATACAAAATCCAGATGAGACGTTGGGAGCAGATTCCATATTATGATGAGGTTACCCACAAGATGTGTGAAAACGGGAAAGGCAGTTTCCAGCTGCAACAGAAAGTGTATGAGGAACTCGTTGTCACCACGAGCACACCCAGAATGGTCAACGCCTCTCATTTTATCGCGCCGTCACACCCTGCGGAACCTTTCTTGCTCATTTCAGTAGAATCGGGTGATAGAGAAGACATTCTTGTATTGACTCCGCAGGACAATCATCGTTTTTATATATACAAAAGGTCAGGAGAATACGTCAGAGAATTTAACGGACCCGTCAGAATTCGCATCGCAAAGAAAGAGACCAAGGAAAAAATGATGATTTCTGTGGAACATTGCGATCAACCACAAAGAGTTTTAACCATTGACTAACGTATGGTAATAGCAGATATTTTCAAACATTTTCCAGAGGAAAATTACCGCAACTTCCTCACGGGTCAGCTGATTTCAGATGATGTCAGTTGGCTAAAGCCGCCCCAGCTTCTTTCTTTCATCAAAATTGAAGGAAGCGAGATTTTGTTCTCCGCTGACATTCTTGAAGAAGGAAATAACAGGAAGACGATGCCTATGCGGATGAAGATGGATGACCCGGATAAACTATCATCCGTCACGCCATCACCAAACGAAGAACTGAACTCCTATCTGTTCTGGATTGACTTTTTCGACGAAAATACACAAAGCGCGAAAATCCAATTTCTTCCATGCAGCAAGATAATAAATTTTGAAAGCGATTTTGAAATCGGTTTTGGGGATCAGTACATCCAATCCAACCGGAGTGAAAAGATTGAGAAAATACCGGAACAACTCCATAGGGAATTTGTGTGGGATGCAGGTGCAATGGAGGCTCTGCTTGTGAAGACCTACATAAACGGGTCAACTACATTCACATTGTACGGACTCCATGGCTCCATTGATGTGGCAGTGGAGAATGAGAAGTGGGTGGTGAAAAAGAAGAAGGCAAAGAAGGGTTTGCCCAAAAACATCGACGATTTAGCAGACCTTCAGATTGTCTTCTACAACGAGATCCGTTTTGTTGAGGCATCTCAAATGCGGCAGACCTACGAGAGCATACGCGAAAGCGAAACCAAAGGGGAAACACTTATCAACTTATGGGAGCGATATTCGAAAATTGAGCGGGATTGTGTGGAAAATTTGAAATCGGATCTGGGAGAGGTGAAATTCAGGGATCGGCGATTCCTGAAAAATGGGACATCAAGAGTCAAGTTGGATTTGTCCGAAGAGCAGAGAGCTGTGTTTAAGGAACACAGGGATGAACTTCGATATGCCTCGTTTGAATTGGTGAAAGAGGGAGCAGAGGAACAAAAGGGTGATGCAAAACTGTATCGGGTTAAATTGAACGAAGAGCAGACAAGGTTATTAGGATCCAACGACGAGGTGGAGTTTGATGACGATACATACACCCTTCCATCGGAAGGCAGGCTTGTCCTTTCGACAAAAGGGGATGAGGTCGTGTTCAAACGAAGGGAGAGGGCGGTCTCGCTCCTCCGTAACCAAAGGAGGTTTCTGACCACCAACCTTCTTTTCGCTATTGAAAACAAGGTTGAAAGTATGGGGAAAAAGTCCCGCTCGGAAAAGACGCTGACTGAGCGCACCCGCTCCTTTCTCAGGAAAAAGTTCGGTATCGACGGGTTGACCCCCGACCAGGAAGAGGCGGTCAGAATTGCGGTCAACACACCGGACATTGCCATCATACAAGGCCCTCCCGGGACAGGCAAGACAACAGTGGTGGCGGCAATCTGCGACCGGTTATTGGAGATTGCAGAACGCGACTCCAAGAAGAAATGCGCTGACCGGAAACTCATCCTCGTCTCGGCTTTCCAAAACGATACGGTTGAACATATCGCCTCCAAAGTTTCTACACTAGGGCTCCCCACGATAAAAGTCGGCAAGGAAACGCAGAATAGCTTCAAACCTGAAGATAAGCTGGTCGAGGACATAAGGAACCATGTGAATGATTCTTTTCAAAGACTTGCCCCTAAAACTGAGTCGTCGCGCTTGTCCAAAAAGCTGGTGGAACTCAAGCAAATTCTTGAAAAAGAGAATAACAAATCGGATATAACCAAGCAAATAGACGATTGGGTTCGTGCGGGTATTATTGAGAATGATGCGCTCGTCAGCACATGGAAAAGCAATTTTGCACCATCGGGCTTTAAGGACTCCGAACGGGACAAGGTGGAAGGCCTTGTCAAAAGTCTCCGCACCACGCCGGAAGCCTACGATGATGACGGATACAAAAACCTCCTTCGTTTCAGCAAGAAAATGGATATTGATGACAATGACCGTGCATTTATCGAATCGGCACCGCCGGAAATGAAGTATGCGGAGCCTGACTTCCTTCCTCGTTTGGAGGAGATGAAAAACAAGTACTTGGCACGCATACTCGAGGAGAGTAATGAGATTGACATCAGCGACAATGCTTCCTTGAAGTGCTGGATGGATGAGGCGATTTCGTGGGCACGGAAAAAGGAGTCTTTGGACTACGAGGACGAAGATACGTTCCTTACCTCTGTCTTGGAAGAGATTTTGGGAGACCTGGCAGATGCCGGCTACATCAGGGAGTCGATTGTGAATTACGGGGAAAGTATTGCAGCCACCAACCAGGTGTCGGGCAGCTATACTATGAGAGAGTACAGTTATTTCGACAATGTCGTTCTGGAAGAGGCGGCCCGCTCGAACCCCCTGGACCTCCTCATACCAATGACCAAGGCGACAGAGCGCATTATCCTTGTCGGTGACCAGAAACAGCTGCCTCATCTTTTGGAAGAGTCTATCGCCAAAGAGACGGCCGCCACCTATTCCGAAGAGATGAGGCAGGCGGAAGCAAAGAAAAAACTGCAGGAATCCCTTTTCGGAATCATTTTCAGAAACATGGAAAAAAGTGGCATCCCCCGCTGCATCACATTGAAAGCGCAGTTCCGTATGCATCCAGCCATCGGCGATTTTATCAGCAGGCTGTACTACAATGGGGAACTTCAGCCGGGAATGGGATGGAATGAGCAGGCTGAGGCAAAACAGCATCGTCTCCAGCTCAAATGGGCAAAGGACAAGGTGGGAGTGTTCTGCAATGTGCCGAAACAGTCGGGGAAAGAGCTCGGAGGAAAAAGCAAGAGCCGGCCTGCCGAAGCCAAACGGGTTTTCGCCTTGCTGAAGGAAATGGAGAAAGACCCTGAGTTCGAGAACCTGAGTGTAGGCATCATCACGTTTTACGCTCAACAGGTCACATCCCTGTATAAAGAAGCATCTGATGCTGGATATGCGAAGAAAACGGCAACAGGAGAATACGACATTGCCGATAAATACAAAGAGACAGCGGATGGCCGCGAAAAATTGAGGATCGGTTCCGTGGACTCCTTCCAGGGCAAGGAATTTGACATCGTAATCCTGAGTACGGTGCGCTCCAATGAGATCCAGAGGACGGACGAAAACCCCGGCAAGGTTTTCGGGTTCCTGACAGTGGAAAACAGGCTGAATGTCGCTTTTTCCCGCGCTCGGAAAATGATCATCGTGGTGGGCGATGCCCAAATGTTTGAAGACGAATTCGCCCAAAAATACGTGGAAGGCCTTTTTGAATTTTACAAGACGTTTTCAGATCCAAGCTCAAAATATGGAAATAGAATACAATAACATTATTTGCAATACTACGGCAAGCCCATCCCGCAGATTTCTGAGGGTGGCGATACCCATGTACATGTACCGTATTGAAACATGTGCGTTTTCTTCGGGATTGGATTTCTTTGAAAAGACCGTCCTGCGGTTCAAGGCGAAACCGGGGATGGCAACACAAAGAATAGCGGAAATGACAGGGCTGGATGAAAAACTCATCGAGATAGTGGCGAATGCCCTGCAGCGAAAAGGGTTACTCACCCAGTATGGCGCCCTCTCTGAGGAAGGAAAGAATAAATTGTCGGAAATAGACGGACTGGTCATCAACCCGAATGAACGAAGGATAGGCTACCTGTTTCAGTATATTGACACCGAGGGATACTATCCCTACTATGTGGAAAATATCGTCCGCCCGGATGTCACGTCCGATCCAAAGCCACGCATCATCAGAGGCGAAAAGGGGGATGGTGATGAACGGGATGACTCCGTGTTCTATTTGGACGAGATCGTCTTCCGGCAAAAAACTAAATCCGCCTTGTCGGAAAAACAAATTGCGGAAATCATAAAAGACACCTACAGCAAACAGTTTGACTCGATGTCGGAGGACACCGTGGAAACAACGATTCCGAAACTAAGCATCCGCTACATCCCGACCAATCGTCCCGAAAAGGTTTGGGTGTGTACCTATATCTATCTGGAGGGTGAAGACGGAATCTACAATCCGGACTGGAAAGTGCTGGATCCCTTTGGCTATGGCGACAATGTGCAACTGAAATTTTATCTTAACACAAAGGAAAACAAAACGTTGCTCAGTGAGATTGAGAAAAGGTTCGAGGATGCACAGACCTCCCGTAATAAGAGATTGGAGGAATATAACCAGGATCTGAAAAACAGGATTGATGAGGTCGTGTGCGATAGTTTTTCTACTGATTTTTATAATTTGGATAAAAATCTACAAGGCTACTGTGAGCAGATTATAGAGAAGCATCTTCACATCCAAGACAACCCACAAAAATGGGAAAATTCTGCAAAGGAAATGATTTTGTACATCTGTTCTGCCTTCGAGAATGTATTCAAGCACGATAGGGACAATAGGCAATCCGTTTATGAAGAGTTGGTAAACCGCTATCCCGATGACAATACGGATTCAACAAACGACAAGAAGCAAGCCATAAAGAATATTTACAAATCCAAATTGTTCTCAAGGGAGACTTCTGTGCCGAATCAATTGCTGAATGCGATGAAAGGGAAGATAAAAAATCCTCAAGGCATCATCCAGCATTTGGCTGCCTTTGCCCTAACATATGAATTGGACAAAAACTCCCCACTGTTTTCCATGCTGAACGGGAAAATTGAACTTCTGATTGAAATAGCACACTGGAGGAACAACACCTGTGCACATGGAACAATAGGCGGGCGGCAGACACATGGCCCTGACGAAAACCTTACAAAGGAAAAGGCTAAATCTTACTACGACTTTATCATAGAATTTATAAATGAATATATCACCAAACAATAATCACCATGGGTAAAAAAAACAATCACAACAAGAAACAGAGTGCCTCGCAAAAAACGCAAAATATGGCAAAGGTTGCTGCACCGAATGAAGAGCAGATTCAGAATGCTGATGAATTGCAGCGCGAATTGCAACAAGAGTGTGAGGAGAATAAGGTCGATGTGGTTGAATCGCTGCCACAAAAAGATCAGGAGGAGTTCGATAGAGCGAAAGAAAAAAATGCTGTTGATGACTACTGGAGAAAGTTGCTGGGAATACGCAGTCAGCTGCAAAGCCTGCAGAAGAAAATTGAGGATGAGCAATCAAAATGGAATGAAAAGAAGCAGACAGAGGAAACTGCACTTCAATCTGACCGGGAAAGTGTGGATGAAGCAAAAAATAAGATGAAGGACAAACTGTATGTACTTAACAAAAGGGAAAAAAATGTCCTCGAGCGGGAATTAGCCCTCGACAACGGAGAATACACCGAGGTAATAAACCATCTTATAGGCACTCTGCGGGAGTCTGGCGAAAAGGTGTTCACCGACACAGAAGCGTATTTGACAAAGTTGAATGAATTGCACCAAAAAAACTTGGAGGATATTTTCAGTAAGGTGGATGAAGCGTCCGAGCTGAAAAAACAGCAGATGGAACTGGAAAGGGAACAGAAAAAGTTTGAGGCAGGTAAGGAATTATTCGAAGAGGATCTTAGGGAAAAGTATGAGGAAAAGTATGAAGGAGTGTTGGAACAGACAAGAAGGTCGCTTGAAATGGAGCAGTCAAAGAATAAGCGACTTGTTCAAACAAATGACAATCTTCAAGGAAAAATCGAAGCTATCCAAGCGGCATTTATGGATGTTGAACTTGATCAAATGCTCCCTGAATACCAGGCGATGAAAGATCGTTTGGAAAAACTTGAAAATGAGTTGAACGAACGACCCGAACAACGGGAAGTGGATCAATTGCAGAAGGAAAAGCAAATACTTCAGCAAAAGGTGCAAGAACTTAAAAATCAAGTTGACGAGAAAGAAATCATGCAACTTAAGGCATTGCTTCACAATAATGATTCGTATATTATCGAATTGGAATCCTATAAAAACAAAATCGAATCGGCGGAAGCTCGTGAGGCATCATTGCGCAGAACAATTGACGATCTGCATGTCACCATTGACCAACTGAAGGGGGAACGGGACAAGACGGGTGAAGCGTTTGAAACCGCCAACAAAATGGACAATGATGCTGCAATGCAGAACACAATGATAGAAGGGAACGCCCCGGATGACCTTGAGAAGTTGGTGCAATTCGTCCAAATAAAGATGGCAGGCAAAAATTTCTACTATGATGAAAGAACCATCCGGACCTTCATTGCCGGACTGTATATGTCACCCATCACGATCCTGCAGGGCATCAGCGGTACCGGAAAAACCAGTCTGCCGCGTGAATTTGCCAAAGCACTGACAGACATATCGGAATTTCAAGGGAAAAACGGGGAGCCCTACCGGATTTGTGCGGTACAATCCGGTTGGCGCGACAACATGGACCTTATGGGCTACTACAATTCGTTTGACCACAAGTACAATGAGACAGATTTCTTCCAGGCGCTGTATGCGGCCAATCAGCCCAAATACAAGGATACCCTCTTCTTGATTATCCTTGATGAGATGAACCTTTCCCGTCCGGAGCACTACTTCGCCGATTTCCTCTCCCTTCTGGAGCAGTCGGAGCAAGAACGGTATATCAGGATAAATGCCCCCCTTGATACTCTTCCAAGGTTAGTTAATAAAGATGATGGGACAGGAAAATTGCGCGTCCCCAAAAATGTGCGGTTCATCGGCACGGCAAATCACGATGAAACCACGCTTGAGTTCGCTCCGAAGACCTACGATCGCTCCAACTTGATGGAGATGCCCAAGAATTATGCCAAGGTGGGAAATGGTAAAATTAATGACTATGTAGTCACCTATTCTTGGTTGGAAGAAAAATTCAAGGACTCCTCTAATGCTCATAAAGGGGAATTCACAACATTTAAGAATTTTATTGACAATGCTGAATTGAAGGATATGTTGGCAGCCAAGGGTATCGGCATAGGTAATCGTTTTGAGAACCAGGCGGAACGGTTTATTTGCGCCTATCGTGCTTGTGGCGGGAAACTTGCCGAAGCAGCTGACCATTTGGTTACCAGCCGCCTTTTCAGAACCTTGAAAAACAGGTATGATTTGGATAAAGGCAGCCTGACAGCTTTCAAGGAGAAGTATAAAGAGTTGTTTAAGAATGGATTTAATAAAGAAGAGCCCCAAATAGCTCTTGGTTTTCTTGATGAGGAAATCCAGAAAAAAGAAAAGTAATGAAAGTATTTGACCGGTACAAGGGGCAATTTCTTGAGGAAAAGGATCTTCCGGAAGTGATGGATTTCGGAAGATTCACCTGCGAGGGACGCGATTTGACCTACGCCACTTTTCCCACAAAAAAGGTTATCCGTCAGGAAATCCTTTTGGAGGAAAACAAGAGTGTGCAGGAACTTTTTCTTGAGTTGTATGCCTCTATTGAAAAATCTCCTTCCAATGAATTTGCCGTTAACCCGATTATCCAGCGGATTAAAAGAAAGCTGTTCCTCAACGATTTTGAGAAAGAATTGAACGAAAATGTTTCCCATATTAAAGAAATTTTCAGAAATCCGCATTATCTTTTGGAGAGAACCATTGAAAAAGTGAATGTCGTTAGAGCCAAAAGACTGCCGAACAGGAGCTATCAGCATCTTGCCTCGCACACGGAGGATTGGATTTCGAAGAGCATTGTCGATTTCAAGCCCCGTAAAATCCTGAATGAGGAGTTGGAGCTCAATTATAATGTGTATGAAAACCAGATTGCGGTTGCGTTCGTGAAACGGACGCTGGTCTATTTGTCGGGCAGAGTCAAGGAGGTACAGGATATCAAGGAGTTTTTGAAACAATATAGACAACTGCTGCAGGACAAGGAGTATGAAAAGGGATGGCATGAAAAGATTGATAGGAATCTGAAACTTATAGGGAGCACCTATTCTGATGAATATTATTCTGCTGACAGCAAGTATTCCAAAACACTGAATGAGACGGAAGAAGTGCTGGTCCAACTATACAAGCAGTTGTCACAGCTGCAAAAGAATGAATTGTTCGGGCTTGTGAACCAATATACGGTGCAAAGCATTGAATACAGGGACACCAATGTCATGGTCAATCACAAGCATTACCGGTATTTGAGCGCATTATGGGACAAGCTGTGCAATGTGAATCCGACAGCTGCCGAAGAGGAAAAGCTTCGGACAGAACAGCTCGTGATGATCGGAATCCGAGGCTATGCAGAAGCATTGATTGTGTATGTCTTGAAGGAATATTGGAAATATACGATAGAAGGCACTTATTCTGGCTGGAAGGCGACACACCCGCACTGGACTTCGATGGAATTAAACATAACGGAGCATGGGATATTCGAACTCAAAGTGGGCGAAAGCCTGAAAAAACGCATTGTGGTGGTGGGCAATGAGACACAAACGGCAGAGTCTGAATTAAAGAAAGAGGATTTGTATGTTTTCTCGTATTCCGAGCAAGGCAAACGCTCCGGTAGAATTGTCGATATCAATCCTCTGGATGCGGACAGTGCGGAACGCGTGGGTGGTTTCCTTCGGAAACTGCTGCTGGTGCAGTATTTCTATCAGACACACTATACCTACACTTACCCGCAAAAACTGAAGGAGTATGTCCAGTACTTTCAATCGTCCACCCTTTCATTTGACGAAAAATACCATTATCGTTTTCTCCGCTACCCAGATTCGAACATTGGATTTGACTTCGACAAGCTGCAAGCCGATGAACATTTCAAAAAACGTGGCCGATTGGATAGGGAGGCCATCAAAAATGAAGTAGAAAAACTAAGAAAAGAACTTGGTGAAAATGGGGAGAGACTGAAAAAGAGTATGTTATGCATAAATTGTGAAGGCAGTCTCGGGAGAGGAGTAAAAAATCTGAATTATCTTCTGTGTAGCTCTTGTCATTTTGTATTTGATTATCGGGAGGAAAGCAGGAGAATTGCATTCCGAAATAAAAATGAAAAATACCAAGACATAAGCGAAAACGAATGGGGCATGGATTTTTTGGACTTTGCCCTGGATGATGTATAATCTGATGTAAACTGATAAAAAAAAACTGTCACATGCCAACCAATAAAAATGCTGTAATCCGTTACATGACCATTGACCGATGCCTGAGCAACGTGCATAAGGCTTACACCATTGAAAACTTGATTGATGCCTGCAACGAAGCGCTGGAAGAAAATGACCCCGGAACCTCCGGTGTGCAACGGCGGCAGATTTTTTACGACATTCAGTTTATGGAAAGTCCCGATGGTTATGATGCACCCATTGAGCGAATCCGTGATGGACGGCAAATCTATTACCGCTACGCCGATCCGGATTTCTCTATCCGCAAACAACCAATTAACGCTACGGAAACCCAGCAGCTGGCTGATGCCATCGCTATGCTTGGGCGATTCAAAGGGCTCCCGAACTTCGAATGGATGGAAGAGGTTATTGGCAAGCTCGAAAGCACTTTTGAAATCAACAGTAATTCTGTCGGTGCCGTGGGTTTCGACCAAAACATCGACCTCAAGGGACTGAGATTCTTTTCGCCTTTATTTGACGCTATTGTGGCGAAAAAAAAGGTGAAGATCAGATACACACCTTTTGGCAAAGAGGAACAGGAAATGGTGGTATCACCCTACTATCTCAAGCAATACAACAATAGGTGGTTTCTTTTCTGCTGGCATGATGGCTTTAACAAGGTCATCAATCCTGCCCTTGACAGGATGAACTCTGTCAAAGAGACCAAGGGTAGCTTCCGAGAAAACACCGACATTGATTTCACAGAGTATTTTGATGATATCGTCGGCGTAACACACCCCGAAAATGCCAAGGAAGAAACTGTAATACTAAAGGTTGAAGAAGATTATTTAGGCTATTTTCTGACTAAGCCCATTCACGGTTCAATGAAGAAGCGTCCTGATAACATTTTTACCCTGAAGGTTATACCTAATTATGAATTAGAGACTTATCTATTCGGCCACTCCGACAAAATCAAAGTGCTTTCTCCCGAATCGCTTAAAAAAAACATTAGTCAGCGTATTGAAAATGCACGAAAATTACAAAGTTTAATATAGCATGCTGCATTTTTGCGGATAGAAATATTTTTCGAAAATCCGCCTCAACGCAGCTTCATCCTCCATCAGCTGCCACAGCTGCGCTAATCGTTGCGCATTCGGTGAGTCGGGGAACCAGAGTTTCAGATAACCATTACGGCCGTATTTTTCGTGCAAATGCGTCAGCGTGCGTTGGAAATGCTGCTCGCGGTCCAGCTCGGGATAGTGTTCCAGCCCGTACTGCACCGTCCGCCGGATAATGGTGTTCGGCTCAATGAAACGGTCGGCTTCGGCCACGATGCGGCCATACAATGTACGTGGCTCATGGTCTGCGGAGGCACGATGATCCTCGGCAGCATCCGCCATCACGGCAATCTGCTCCTCCGTAAACCACTGCCGCAGCTTCTGGTCGGCGCGGATGATTTCCGCCGACACAATATGATGCCGCTCCCGCCCCGCACACAGCCCAGTGTCGTGGTAAGCGGCAATGGCATACACCATGTTGCGGTCAACATCCAGCTGGTCGGCCAGCTGCAAGCCCTGCTGGATGACCATCCGTACATGGTCGCGCTGGTGTGCAGGGTCGAAATGGTCGTACCGCGGAATGATTTCACGCTCCACGTATGCCTCCAATTCAGGATTAATTTTACTTCCCATATACGCTCCATTTGAATTGCGGGGCAAAATTACATTTTTTTCACCAACTGCCAATGCGCCCTCCAGCATACCCACTTTTTTTGTATCTTTGCCGCGTTTTTTATAAAATGGATAATTATTAAATTATGGCAAATTTCTTAGCAAAACTATTTGGAACTAAATACGATAGGGATTTAAAGGCTTTGAAACCCATCGCAGCATACGTGGCAGAGGCTTTCGCCGATGTGCAAAAACTGTCCAACGACGAACTTCGTGGCAAGACGGTACAGTTCAAGGATATCATTCACCAAGCCATCAAGGAAGACGAAGACCGCATCGCCGAAATCAAGAAGAGTCTTGAGGAACACTATGAGATGCCTGTAGCAGAGAAGGAGTCTCTTTATAAGGAGATGGAAAATCTTGAGAAGAAGAGCTACGACACCACCCAGAAGGTGCTCGACGACCTGCTGCCCGAGGCCTTCGCTGTGATGAAGGAGACCGCCCGCCGCTTCAAGGAGAACGAAACCATCGAGGTGACCGCCACCGACCTCGATCGCGAGATCGCCGCCTACCGCGAATGCGTCACCATCGAAGGCGACAAGGCCATCTACCAGACCAGCTGGAAGGCCGGCGGCAACATGATCCGCTGGGACATGTGTCACTTCGACGTACAGCTTATGGGTGGCGCCGTGCTGCACCAAGGCAAGATCGCCGAGATGGCTACCGGTGAAGGTAAGACTCTCGTGGCCACCCTTCCCGTCTATCTCAACGCTCTCCCGGGAAAAGGCGTCCACGTGGTCACCGTCAACGACTACCTCGCCAAGCGCGACAGCGAGTGGATGGGCCTCCTTTACGAATTTCTCGGCCTTACCGTGGACTGCATCGACAAGCACCAGCCTAACACTCCGGAACGTAAAAAAGCCTATGACGCCGACATCACCTACGGTACCAACAACGAGTTCGGTTTCGACTACCTCCGCGACAACATGGCCCGCAACCTCACCGAGCTGGTGCAGCGTCCGCACAACTTCGCCATCGTGGATGAGGTGGACTCCGTGCTCATCGACGATGCCCGTACCCCGCTCATCATCTCCGGCCCCACCCCGCGCGGCGACCAGCAGGAGTTCGACCGCTACAAACCCATTGTAGAGAAACTTTATAACGCACAAAAGACTCTTATTCAGGAGATTCTGCCTGTAGCTAAACGCCTCGTCACCGAAAATCCCAACATCAAACCCGAGGAGTTCGGTGCCCAGCAACTGCTGCGCTGCCAGCGAGGTCTTCCCAAAAACAAAGCTCTCATCAAATTCCTCAGCGAACCCAACATCAAGAACATTCTCCAGCGCACTGAAGGCTTCTACATGGCGGAACAGAACCGCAACATGTTCATCATCGACAACGACTTGACCCAGCTCGACGACGACATCAACGAGAAAATCCACAAGAGCAATAAGAAGTTCGATGATTTCAACTACGCACTTAACCAGTACAACGCCCTCGATGAAGCTGCACAGAAAACGGTAGTGGAAGAACTTAGAAAAGAGGCTTCCGACACCCGCAAGAACTGCGAGCATCTGTTGGCCGACGCCAAAAAACAGCTCTCACAGACCGTTGACATGGAAGACTCCGGCAAATTTGCCAAGTCGCTCGCCAACATCGCGTGCCTCTATGGCAACCTCGCCATCCTCGACCGTATTCTGGGCAAGGAAAACGCTGACAATTTCATCGACTACCGCGACATGATGACGGCTACTCTTACTGCCGAACACTCCTCCTGCCAGCACCTCGACCGCAAGAAAGAATTGGCCGAGATGCTCAAAGCCCTCAGCAGCGCCACTGCACCGTCTTCCAATACCCAGCTTGATATGCTGAAGGAAATTGCCTTCGGTAAATATGGTCTTCACTTTGTCATTGAAGAAAAACTCAACAGTGTGACCATCATGGAGAAAGGTATCGAGGCTGTTTCCAAGAATGCAGAGGAGGCCAAGTTGTTCGTGCTCCCCGAAATTGGTACCGAGCTCGCCCAGCTGGATGCTGAAAACCTTGAGCCGAAGGAGAAAGCCGCCAAGAAGAGCGAAATCCTGCGCAACTTCTCCATCGCCTCCGAGCGTGCCCATACCGTACAGCAGCTGCTCAAAGCCTACACCATGTTCGAAAAGGATGTGGAGTACGTCATCATGGACAACAAGGTGAAAATTGTGGATGAGCAGACAGGCCGTATCATGGAAGGCCGCCGCTACTCCGACGGCATGCATCAGGCTATTGAAGCCAAGGAGAATGTGAAGGTGGAGGCAGCCACCCAGACCTACGCCACCATCACACTCCAGAACTACTTCCGTATGTACAAGAAGCTGGCCGGTATGACCGGTACCGCCGAGACCGAAGCCGGCGAGTTCTGGAACATCTACAAACTCGAAGTGGTGGTCATCCCCACCAACAAACCCATCGCCCGTATCGACTACGACGACAAGGTGTATAAAACCAAACGCGAGAAGTACGATGCAGTGGTCAAGGAGATTATCGCACTGCACGAACAGGGTCGTCCCGTGCTTGTGGGTACCACTTCGGTGGAAGACTCAGAGCTTCTTTCCAAGATTTTGAAGATGAGGCATATCGAGCACAATGTGTTGAATGCCAAGTTGCACCAAAAGGAGGCTGACATCGTGGCCGAAGCTGGACAGCCGGGCACGGTCACCATCTCCACCAACATGGCCGGTCGTGGTACCGATATCAAGCTGGGACCCGGTGTGAAGGAGATGGGCGGTCTCGCCATCATCGGCACCGAGCGGCACGACTCCCGCCGTGTGGACCGCCAGCTGCGAGGCCGTGCGGGCCGTCAGGGCGACGAGGGTAGCTCCCAGTTCTACGTCTCTCTCGAAGACAACCTCATGCGTCTCTTCGGCTCCGAGCGTATCGCCAGCGTTATGGACCGCCTCGGACTGCAGGACGGCGAAGTCATCCAGCACGGCATGATTTCCAAGTCCATCGAGCGCGCACAGAAGAAGGTGGAGGAGAACAACTTCGGCATCCGTAAGCGCTTGCTTGAATACGATGACGTGATGAACTCACAGCGCGACAGTATTTACAAGAAACGTCGCAACGCCCTCTTCGGCGACCGTCTTCCCATTGACCTCGCCGAGATATTCAACAAAGTGGCCGACGATATTGTTTTCGAAAACTGGGATGCCAAGGATTATGAAGGATTCTGTGAAGACCTGCTGACCATCTGCGGCTGCGAATCACCATACGCAACAGACAATGACTTCCTTGAAGGCCGTCCTGAGAAAATGAAAGAAGAGGTGCGTCAGCTGGTCATCGACAACTACAACAGCCGTATGGAAAGCCTTTGCGATAGAATATACCCCATCGTGGAACGCGTCTTCCTCAACGACGGTCACCGCTACATCAACATCGCCCTGCCCATCACCGACGGCACCAAGATGCTGAACGTGGTCGCCCCGCTGAAATACTGCTATGAGACCAAGAACTACGGCATCAAGCTCTCCATTGAAAAGAGCATCACCCTCGCTGCCATTGATGAGGCATGGAAAGAACACCTCCGCGACCTCGACGATTTGAAGACCGAGGTGCAGAATGCCTCCTACGAGCACAAGGATCCGCTCCTCATCTATAAACTCGAGTCGTTTGGACTATTCGACACCCTGAACCGCCGCATCAACCGCGAGATCGTTTCCTTCCTCACGAGAGGCGCCCTGCCTGAATTCCAGCAGGAGCAGCCCCAGATCAAGGAGGCCAAACTGCCCGAATCAGATGCCAAGAAGTTGCAGACCAGTCGCAGCGAGGTGGGCAGCGGACGGCAGGTGGCCCAAGGTGGCAAAGGCAGCGCCCCCATCCGCGTGGAGAAAAAAGTGGGAAGAAACGATCCCTGTCCCTGCGGCAGCGGCAAGAAATACAAAAACTGCCACGGACGCGAAGAATAGTCCGTTTGCCATAAAAAAAGAGAGGCTGTTTCTATTGAAACAGCCTCTCTTTTTTTTCAACAAGACATTGATTAGTATGCTCTTGCGAACACCACACGCTGTTTGGAGGGCTTGCCCGTCAAGATGCACTTGCCATCCTCCAGCGGGTTGTTGAACGGGATGCAACGGATCGTGGCCTTCGCCAGCTCTTTGATCTTTTCTTCGGTCTCTGTGGTACCGTCCCAATGGGCATACACAAACCCAGACTTGTTGTCCAAAATATCCACAAATTCCTCCCAAGTGTCGGCCTTGCGGATATTACTGTCGCGGAACTCCAGCGAACGCTGGAACAGGTTCTTCTGGATCTCTTCCAACAGTCCTTCGATGGTTGCATCCAAAGTATCCAACGGATAGTTGGCCTTTTCGAGGGTGTCGCGGCGGGCCACCTCGGCTTGGTTGTTCTCCAAATCACGGGGACCGATGGCCACGCGCACCGGAACGCCCTTCAGCTCATACTCGTTGAACTTCCAGCCCGAACGCTGTGAATCGTCATCGTCGTATTTCACAGAAATGCCCTTTGCCTTCAACTTGTTCATCAGCACCTGAACTTTCTCACCGATAGCGGCTTTCTGCTCATCATTTTTATAAATAGGAATAATCACCACCTGAATCGGAGCCAGCTTCGGAGGAAGCACCAGTCCGTTGTCGTCGGAGTGGGTCATGATGAGGGCACCGATCAGTCGGGTGGAAACGCCCCACGAGGTGGCCCATACATATTCGAGATTGTTGTTCTTGTTGAGGAACTGCACGTCGAAGGCCTTGGCGAAATTCTGACCGAGGAAGTGCGAAGTGCCTGCCTGCAATGCTTTGCCGTCCTGCATCATGGCCTCGATGCAGTAGGTGTCGATAGCCCCTGCGAAACGTTCGTTGGGGGACTTCACGCCGCGAAGCACCGGCATGGCCATGTAATTCTCGGCGAAATCAGCATACACATTCAGCATCTTGGCGGTCTCCTCGCGCGCCTCCTGTTCGGTGGCATGGGCGGTATGGCCTTCCTGCCACAAGAACTCGGCCGTACGGAGGAACAGACGGGTACGCATCTCCCAGCGCACCACGTTGGCCCACTGGTTGCAGAGCAGCGGCAGGTCGCGGTACGACTGGATCCAGTTTTTATAGGTACTCCAGATGATGGTCTCGGAAGTGGGGCGCACAATCAGCTCCTCCTCCAATTTGGCCTCAGGGTCCACCACGACACCGGAGCCGTCAGGAGAGTTTTTCAGACGGTAGTGGGTGATGACCGCGCACTCCTTCGCAAAGCCCTCCACATGGTCGGCCTCACGGCTGAGGAACGACTTGGGGATGAAAAGCGGGAAGTAGGCGTTTACATGCCCCGTCTCCTTGAACATCTTGTCCAATGCGTCGTGCATTTTCTCCCATATTGCATAACCGTACGGCTTGATGACCATACATCCTCTGACGGCGGAATTTTCTGCCAAGTCAGCTTTTTTTACAATGTCATTGTACCATTGCGAATAATTCTCTGCCCGTGTAGTGAAATTTTTTGCCATTTTTTTCCTTTTCTATTTGAACTTTTTAGTATTTTTGTGGTCTTAAAATCAAGTTTGCAAAAATACAAAAATAATATCACCCAGCCGCAAACAGAAAGGAGATTAAGTTATGAAAAAGTTAGTGTATTTTTCCGCCCTTATGTTGGCCGTACTGGCAACTTCTTGTAAATTAGAGTCATTGACCTACTATGATGACATCTATAGCAATTCGAATGATGCTCAATACACAAGGCCGGCTCCTGTAACTTCCAGTTATTCCAACTCGAATGCTACGGCCAATAATTCGTCCAGCAACTATAACAATGCGGCGAATTACAACAATTCTTCCAACAATAGTAATAATGTAACGTATTATTACGATGAAGAAACAGGGTTGTATTACGATGCCAACAGCAACACGTATTATGATCCGAACACCGGCAATTATTATGCTGGCACTTCTTCCAACTCCAGCTCATATTCTGATGGTAACGGCAACACGTACATCACCAACAACTACTACTATGATGACGACAGCTACTACGACTACTACTACTCATCCCGTATCCGCCGCTTCCACTCCTGCTGCAACTACGGCTGGAGCTACTATGATCCGTACTTCACCAACAACTACTGGTACAGCTACGATCCTGCATGCTGGGGCGTGAGCATTTACCTCGGTTACAGCTGGTGGTGGCCGACCTACTACTATCGTCCGTACTACTACGATTATGGCTACTATCACTACGGTTTCAATTACGGTTGGGGCTGGAGCTGCCATCATCCCTACAATCCGTATCACTACGGTTGGTATCACCATCCGTATCACTACGGTTACCACTATGGACATGGCTATTACCACGGCTACCACCACGGATATCACAACGGCTACCTTAATGGATTCCACGATGGATACTACGCCGCCAGTCATGCAAACTACTACCACAACAACTACGACCACAACGGTTCCTTCTATATCGGACACAGAGAGTCGGCTTCCTCCACCAACTCGGGTAGTAATGGAAGAGGTGAACGTCCCAGTGGCTACGGCAACACGGGCGGAGTGAACAATAACAACCGCGATCACAACAGCATCGCCTCCACCCGCACGATGACACCTGTCAGCTTCAACGAACGCTACGATGCCATCGCCTCCACTGCCTCCAGCAACTCCTCCAATAAGGATGTCAACCCCTACTCCAGAACATCGAACAACAACTCCAACAGCCGCGTGGACAATCCCAGCGTGAACAACAATACCAACAGGGTTGACAAGCCGTCCACTACGACGACCAACAACAATGCTAACAGCCGCGTGGACAATCCCAGCGTGAACAACAATACCAATAGGGTTGACAAGCCGTCCACTACGACGACCAACAACAACGCTGACAACCGCGTGAACAATCCCAGCGTGAACAACAATTCCAACAAGGTTGACAAACCGTCCACTCCGACGACCAACAACAACGCCGACAGTCGTGTGAACAATCCCAATGTGAACAACAACAGCACGGTCACCCCGAACTATAATAATGGTGCCAGTCGTGTGACGAACCCCAACCTTGACAATAACTCCAGCCGGGTTAACAGCAACAGTATGGTTGCTCCGAGCAATAATGACAACCGTGTAACCTCTCCCAGCACGAACAACTATAACAACAACTCCAACCGACCGAGCAGCGTAACGGCTCCGGCTCCCAGCAACAATAACCGCACCCCGCTGCCCTCTAACTACAACAATAGCAGTGCCAGACCGGCTAACTCCTACAACAACTCCAACAATTCTTACAACAGACCGGCCAATACCAATAGTTCATCCAGCTACAGCAATCCTTCCAACAACTCCAGTAATTCTTACAACAGACCGGCCAATAACAGTAGTTCATCCAACTACAGCAGTCCTTCCAATAACTCCAGCAATTCCTACAACAGACCGGCCAATAACAATAGTTCATCCAGCTACAGCAGTCCTTCCAACAACTCCAACAATTCTTACAATAGACCGGCTAACAGCAGTAGCAACTCGAGCTTGAGCCATCCCTACAATCCTTCTAACAGTAACAGAACGACTAATTCTTCCAGCAGCTATAGCAGACCTTCCAACAGCAGTTCTTCCTCCAGCAGCTCATCAAGCTACAGCAGACCTTCAAATTCCTCTAACAGTTCATCGAGTTACAGCAGACCGTCCAACAGCAGCAGTTCTTCTTCACGCAGCTCATCCAGCTATAGCAGACCCTCCAGCTCTTCCAGTAGCTCAAGCCGTAGCAGTTCTTCCTACTCGGGTTCCTCTTCATCTCGTTCGGGAAGCAGCTACAGCGGCAGTTCACACTCCTCAAGTAGCTCACATTCCAGCGGTTCTCACTCCAGCAGCTCATCCTCTTCCAGAAGATAATCCCACCGAATGAATACACGGATTTTCTGTATCATCACATTGTCAATCACTACCTTAGCCTCCTGCAGAATATCGCAGGAGGCTTATTTGCGTACAGACAATCCGTGGTCCCCCTATGAGAAAGCAATCGACGCATCACAGAACTGCGAGCAGATACATTCCGTGTATATGGCCTATTGCAAACGACTTGTGGCCTTAGATGGACATATCACGGCAAGCGATTGGAAGGAATACAACCGCACCACCAATTTTCTAGAGCGGAAAATGAACCGGAAGGCGCGCAAATATTGTGGCTGCCGTTATTTTGACAACATTTGGGATGTATCGTTCTCGCCATCGAATGGAGATGGGGTAATTCCGCAGGATGATTTTGACTACGAAATTTGGGAGGATAATTTTGATTATGATGAGTTTGATTCAACACGATAATAAAACAAGTATAACAATATGAAAGCAGTATTCATCTCTTTTTACAAAGCATTTTATGGAGAAATGATTGAGGCACTTGACCGGTTGGAAATCCGTGGATTCACCTTCTGGGAAGAGGTGCAGGGGCGTGGCAATGAGACTGGCGAGCCGCATTACGGCACCCACGCATGGCCGACTCTCAACTCCGCCATTATCACTTTCATTCCGGATGAGAAGGTACAGCCGTTGATGGATGAAATCCACAAGTTGGATGCCAGCGCGCCGCAGCAAGGTATCCGCGCATTTGTGATGCCCGTTGAACAAATGTCGTAGTGATGGCTGGTACTGCAAAACCGAAAGTTATCATTGTGGACCGTGCCGCACCCTCGCTGCAGGCGGGGCTGCTTGCGCACGGCTACGACTGCGAGACCCGTATGGGCCTTACCTACGATGAGTTCTGCCAGCTGGAGGATGATTATTGCGGGCTCATTATCCGCAGCCGTTTCCCGGTGGATGCGCACCTGCTCGACACCAAGCGGCAGCTGCGTTTCATCGTGCGCTTGGGCTCCGGGGTGGAGAACATCGACACGGCCTACGCGGAAAAATGCGGCATCACCTGTCTGAGCACGCCGGAAGGCAACGCGCAGTCGGTGGCGGAGCATGCGCTCGGACTGCTGCTGTGTGCGTTGAAGAACCTCTCGAAAGCTGACCGCGAGGTGCGGCAAGGGGAGTGGCAGCGGGAAGCCAACAAGGGACATGAAATCGGTGCGCAGAAAATCGGCATTATCGGGTACGGACATACCGGTCCGGCGTTTGCCAAAATACTCCGCCATTTTGGCTGCGAGATTTATGTTTATGACAAATTCAGAAGTGAAATTCCTGATGATTTTGTACATGTGGCCACTTTGGAAGAGATTCAGCGGGAATGTAATGTCATTTCTTTGCATATCAATTATTTTTCAGAAAATCATCATTTGGTAAATGATGATTTTCTGAAAAAAGTACAGGATGGCGCGATCCTCCTCAACACCTGTCGCGGCAATGTGGTGGATACGGCTGCGCTGGTTCGTGCCCTTCGAAGCGGGAAGGTGGGCTACGCCTGTCTGGATGTGCTGGAATACGAGTCGGTGCGGTTGCAAATTCCGCCGAAAGAAGAGTGGGCGGCAGCACTTGAAGAACTGACGCATTTCCGTAATGTGGTGCTGACACCCCACCTTGCGGGACAGACCTTTGAGGCCGAGCAACGGCACGCGGACATTGCTCTACAGAAAATTCTAAATCTGCCATTATGAAGCAGTTCCGGCGCATTCTCCGTTACCTCACCCCTTTCAAGGCCAACATCGTACTGATATTTGTCTTCAACCTCTGCTATGCAGTTTTCTCGGTGTTTTCGCTCTCGATGGTGGCGCCCTTCCTGTCGGTGCTCTTCGGCAACGGCACGGCGGTGACCGAGCGGCCGGATCTGACGCTGAATGCCAGTTCCATCTTGGACACTTTCTACTACTACATGGGTATCATCATCCGCGACCATGGGCAGTTCCAAGCGCTCGTATTCATTGCCATCACAATGATTGTCAGTACTTTGTTTTCCAACCTCTTTAGATATTTGGGGCTGTATGCCAATGCGTCGATACGGGCAGGCATCTCCCAAGGGTTGCGGCGCGATGTGTATCACAGACTGCTCATTCTGCCTTTATCTTTCTACCATGAACAGAAAAAAGGCGACATCATGAACCGTATCGGGTCGGATGTGCAGGAGGTGGAGTGGTCGGTGGTCTGCAGTCTGCAGATGTTTTTCAGAGATCCTATTTTGGTGATTGTCTTTTTAATAACTTTATTTTCAATAAGTTATAAATTAACATTCCTTACCCTGATTATCCTTCCGCCAGCGGGACTATTGATTGCGAAAATTGGGAAGAGCATCAAGAAAAATTCGTCGGAGGCGCAGCAGATACTGGGGCGGATGACCTCTGCGTTTGACGAGGCCATCAGCGGGTTGCGCATCATCAAGGGGCACACGGCGGTGGATTATGCAGATAAAAGATTCCGGAAGATGAACGACCGTTTCTATGTACTGAACCGTCGTATTTTCCGCAAAACTGAAATCGGGGCGCCGCTGGTGGAATTTCTGTGCATCCTCGCGCTGGTGATTGTGCTGCTGTTGGGCGGCAACTTTGTATTGTCCGATGCGGCCATGACGGGCGAGAAACTCATCATGTTCATTGTGATTTTTGCCCGTATCATCCCGCCGGCGCAATCCATTGTGTCATCGTACTATACGATTCAGAAAGGAATGGCATCGGCAGACCGTATTTTCCAAGTGATCGATGCGGAGGAGGTGATCGAAGAGGCGCCGAAACCGATTGAAAAGAAGCGTTTCGACGGACAGATTGAGTACGACCATGTACATTTTGCATATCAAACAAATGGTGCGGAGGTGCTGAACGACATCTGTTTCACGTTGCAGAAGGGGAAGAGCATGGCTTTGGTGGGCGCATCGGGGAGTGGCAAATCGACCATTGTGGATTTATTGCCAAGGTTTTACGATGTAAAAAGCGGCTGCATTCGCATTGACGGAACCGACATCAGGGAGATCAAAATCAGCGATTTGCGCGGTATTTTCGGCATCGTCAACCAAGACATTACGCTGTTCAACGACACGGTATATAACAACATTGCCTTCGGCAAGGAGGGCGTGACGCGCGAGATGGTGGAGGCGGCGGCGAAGACGGCTTTGGCGCACGACTTCATCATGGAGATGGAAAATGGGTATGACACGGTGATTGGCGATAGGGGCATGATGCTGTCGGGCGGGCAGCGGCAACGGCTGAGCATTGCGCGGGCAGTACTGCAGAACCCGCAAGTGCTCATCTTGGACGAGGCTACCTCCGCGTTGGATACCGAATCGGAATACATGGTGCAGCAGTCGCTGCAGCGGCTGATGGAAGGACGTACCACCATTGTGGTGGCGCACCGGCTCTCCACCATCCGGCGGGCGGATGAAATTCTGTTTGTGCGGGGCGGCCGCATCGTGGAGCGGGGCTCGCATGACGAGTTGATAGCTTTGGGCGGCGAGTATGCCCGGTATTGCGCTCTGCAAAGTGATGGCACATCGGCAGAATGATTTTACCAAAATCTGCCCCTATAAGCTAACATTTTTGTATCTTTGCACCCTCAAATTTTCATTATGGATAAAGTATTAAGCGGTATCAGACCCACAGGGTTCCTCCACCTCGGAAATTACTTCGGCGCCCTGCGGAATTTCATCAAAATGCAGGAAGAAAACGACTGCTATTTCTTCATTGCCGACTATCATTCCCTCACCACACATCCCCATCCCGCCGACCTGCGCACGAATGTGAAGAACGTGCTGATCGACTATCTGGCGGCAGGGTTGGACCCCGAGAAGGCCACCATCTACATCCAGAGCGACCTGCCGGAAGTTTGCGAGCTGAGCCTGTTGCTTTCGATGAATGTGTATGTGGGTGAATTGCAGCGTGTTAGTTCCTTTAAGGAAAAGGTGCGCCGTCAACCCAACAATGTCAACGCCGGTCTTCTATCATATCCTATCCTGATGGCTGCCGACATTCTCGTGCATCGTGCCGACAAAGTGCCGGTGGGCAAGGATCAAGAGCAGCATTTGGAGATGACGCGCGATTTCGCCCAGCGGTTCAACAACTTCTACGGCGTGGAGTATTTCAAACTGCCCGTGGCCTATAACTTCGGACAGGCATTGGTGAAGATTCCCGGACTGGACGGCAGCACCAAGATGTCGAAATCCGACAACGAGAATTCCTGCATCTATCTCTCCGATGCTCCTGAAGTAATCAAGAAGAAAGTGATGAAGGCGGTGACCGACAGCGGTCCGACCGAACCCGGACAGCCGAAACCGCAGGCCATCGAGAACCTTTTCATGCTGATGAAAGCCGTCTCCAGCGAAGAGACCGTAAAGTTCTTCGAAGAGGAGTACAACAAATGCAGCATCCGCTACGGCGACATGAAGAAGCAGCTGGCCGCCGACATCACGGCGTTCAATGCGCCCATCTACGAGCGCATCCTTGAACTGCGCAGCAACGACGACTACCTGCGCAAGGTCATCGAGCGGGGTGCGGAAAGAGCCCATGCCAGTGCAGCCCCCACCGTGCGCGACGTGCGCGAAATCATCGGAATCAAGAAACTGTAATCCACGGACATGAACGCAATTGATACCATGCTCCGGCATCGCAGCATCCGCGAATTTTCGGAGCAACCTGTTGACAAAGAGACGCTTGATAAGATACTGGCCGCTGCGTGCAACGGTTCCACCATGGGTGGCATGCAGCTTTTCAGCATTGTTGTGACGCGCGACAAGGAGATGATGCGCAAGATGGCGCCGGCACATTTCAACCAGCCCATCGCCACCACGGCGCCTGTCATCTTTACCTTCTGCGCCGACTTCCACCGCTTCGACCGCTACTGCGAGTGCCGCAACACCCCCACCGACGCCTACCACAACCTGCAGGCCTACCAGTGGGCCGTCACCGACGCGCTCATCGCCGCCCAGAATGCCTGCGTGGCCGCCGAATCGCTTGGACTTGGCATCTGCTGGTTAGGGACCATTACCTATAATACACCGCAATTTATTGACATCCTGCAACTTCCCAAGCACGTCATTCCCGTCGCCTGTATCCCGATGGGCTATCCCGCCCACCCTGACACGCCCCTCACTCCCAAGGTGCAACCTGACATTCTCATTCACCAAGAGACCTACCGCGAATATTCCGACGAGGAAATCAACCGTGCATACGCATTGATGGAACAGCATCCCAACAATATCAACATAGTGAAGGACAACCACTTCAACAATTTGGCGGAAGACTGGGTGCTGCGGCGATACAAAAAGGAAGACAACGAATATTTCTCGGATCTTCTGCAGAAAACAATCACTGAACAAGGATTCTGATGGGAAGGATTGTCGCCATTGACTACGGACAGAAACGGGTGGGCTTCGCGGCCACCGATGAGTTGCGCATCTGCGCGCACCCGTTGGAGACCGTACACGTCAGCCAAGCCTTCGACTATCTTAAGCAATACATTGAAAAAGAAAAAGTTGACATCATCGTCATTGGCGAACCCAAAACTTTGAAGAACGAGCCTTCCGACTCCACCCGCTACATAGAACCGTTTGTGAACCGCGTGAAGAAGAGTTTCCCTGATATTCCCATTGCCCGCATGGACGAGCGTTTCACCTCGCGGATGGCCTTCCAAACGATGATTGATTCAGGATTAAAGAAAAAAGAGAGGCAGAACAAGGCTTTGGTGGATACCATCAGCGCCACTATTATCCTGCAAACTTATTTGCAACAGATTGAAATTGAGAACAGTAGAAATAATTTAGAACCATGATATTACCGATTTATCTTTATGGACAGCCCGTTTTGAGAAAACAGGCCGTTGACGTAGAAATGGGAAAAGAGGAGCTCAAGCAGCTGGTTTCCGACATGTTTGAAACGATGTATAACGCTAATGGTGTGGGACTTGCCGGTCCGCAGGTGGGCAAGTCGCTGCGCATTTTTGTCATCGATTCCGCTCCTTTCAAAGAGAGTTATCCCAACGAGGAAATCCGCAAATTAGCCTTCATCAATCCCGTCATCACCAAGCGTTTTGGCGAAGAGGAGCCTTTTAACGAAGGCTGTCTGAGTCTGCCCGACATCCACGAGGATGTTTATCGTCCCACTTCCATTGAGATCACCTATCTTACAGAGGATTTGGAGGAGAAGCACGAGACCATTTCGGGCTGTGTTGCGCGTATCATCCAGCATGAGTACGATCATATTGAAGGACAGGTGTTTACCGATCATCTTTCCAACCTTAAAAAAATGATTATCAAGCGCAAGCTCACCGACATTGCCGGCGGAAAAGTGCGTCCGAGCTACAAAACTGCCCGCAAATAACAGCCTATTCATAATCTCCAAGATGAAAAAAAAGCTTCTTTTACTCGCCAGCATCGCGATGTTGCTTGTCAGCTGCCACTCAGAGCCTGCAACTCCTGAAAGCCAAACGGAACCGCAACCCGTGCAAGTACTTAATTCGCAGGAAATCATTTCGTTATACAAAGAGGTGGATTCTTTGACACGCGTGGGCAGTATGGACCGAAAGAAGATGCAACAATTTGTGGATGAGGCTGTTGAATATGCGAAGAGCGTTCCTTCTGACACACTCAGTCCGCATTTCCTGCTCTATGCCGGTGTCATGCAGATGCAGGTGGCGTTCAGCAATGCCAACGAACAGCAGCGGACACAACAGGCGGAAGAGGCTATCAATATTTTGGAAAAGCTGCGTCAGAATTACCCTGACTATCAAAACCTTATCTATGCCTATTATTATAAGGCGCAGATTTATGAGAATTTGGGAAAGAGGGAAGAGGCTGCGAAGACCTATCGCAACTTGGTGGAAAGATTTCCTGACACGGAGTTAGCGAAAAACATTGCTGCGTACTTGCAAGCCGGCGGCTATGAGAAGTCGGCGGAGGAGATTATGCAGGGGTTCCAAAAATAGATTTAGAACACGAAGTTGAGTATGGTAAAGATGACGGCGATGATGAAGGTCATCAGGAGAATGCCGCGTCCGGTATAGTCGTATTTCAGTTTCAGCAGGTAGTGGCGCATCACGAAGACGCTGGGTACCATACTGAGCAGCACGATTTTACAGATGGTGTTGATGTCGAAGACATCGCGGGCTTCGGTGCGGGGGGCGGCGGCGAGGGCGGCGGCAAAAAGTCCCAGCAGCACACCAAAGGTGAGGGCGGGCACGACGGTGCCGAGGAAAATGCCCATTCCCCAAGAGTCGCGACGCAGTTTTTCAATTAACTTTTTCATATTTCTTCCAAAAATTTAAGCTGAGGGATGATTTGATGGTGGGTGAAGTCATTCTGCACGGGTTGTACAGAGACATAGCCGTGATGGAGCGCCCACTCGCAGGTATCGTCGCCATCGTCGGTGATGATGAGGCGGCCGGCAAGCCAATAGTAGGTGCCGCCGTAAGGGTCTATACACTCATCCAGCTCCTCCTGCCAGTAGCCTTTGGCCTGCCGCGTCACCTTGATGCCCTTAATGGCCTCAAGCGGCAGGTTGGGGATGTTGACATTCAGCGATGTATCATCGGCAAAAGGCCGTCGCAACATCTCTTGCAGAATAGCCCTTACATAGTGACTGGCGGCGGAGAAGTCCGCATCGGGAGAGTAGTCAAGCAACGAGAAACCGATAGCGGGCACGCGGGCGAGGCTGGCTTCCATGGCGGCTCCCATCGTGCCGGAATAGAGCAGGCTGACGGAGGAGTTGGAGCCGTGGTTGATGCCAGAGAGCACCATGTCCACCGGCTGGTCTTTCAGCACAACGCGGAGTCCGAGTTTCACGCAGTCGCAGGGAGTGCCGTTAGTGCGGAAATAGCGGGTCCCATCGTCGTCGGTATGGTAATGGTGGAGTCGGAGCGGGGTGTTCATGGTAATGGCGTGACTGGTGGCGGAGCGGGGACCGTCGGGGGTCACCACTGCCACCTTCCCAAATTCCTTGGCAACCGCCACAAGGGCGTGGAGGCCTTTGGAGGCGTAACCATCGTCGTTGGTAATGAGAATCATAACCCGCTAATTGTCGTTTTTATTCGTTTTCGGCTGCGTGTCCCACAGCACAATCTCCTCCATATCCTGATTGTAGAACTTGTACTGCAGCATGTGGCAGTCGGGGTTCTGGCGCAGGCGAATCCACTTCTTGTATTTAAAATACCACTTCACCTGCTTGCTGATCAATCCTTTAGTAAAATAGGCATACAAAATCGGGTGCAGGTCGATGGTGATCTTGCGTTCGCGCTGCTCTTGGAAGAGGAAGTCGATGACATTCTCAAGGTTCTCTTCGATGAGGATGGCCGGTTTGATTTTGCCGGTACCCTGGCACACGGGACAGCGTTCGAGGATGTCGATGGTGGTGACGGGGCGGATGCGCTGGCGCGTGATCTGCATCAGTCCGAACTTGCTGAGGGGCAGTACGGTATGGCGGGCGCGGTCGGCGGTCATCAGCTCACTCATGTGCTTGTAGAGCTGGGTGCGGTTGGCGGCGGTGGCCATGTCGATGAAATCGACCACGATGATGCCGCCGATATCGCGGAGGCGCATCTGGCGGGCGATCTCCTCTGCGGCGGCAAGATTGACCTGCAGTGCGTTTTCCTCCTGTGAGTTGGAGGATTTCACGCGGTTGCCGCTGTTGACATCGATGACGCACAGCGCTTCGGTCTGCTCGATGACGAGGTAGATGCCGTTTTTGATGGTGACCACCTTCCCGAAGGAGGATTTGATCTGTTTGGCGACATTGAAATGCTCGAAAATGGGCGTTTTGTCCTTATAGAACTTGACAATGTCGGGGATGTCCTTCCCATCGGAGAAGGAGTGCATATAATTCTTGACCTCATCATAGAGGTCCTTGTTGTCAACATGGATGGCGTGGAAGGAGTCGTTGACGATGTCGCGGATGAGCGAGGAGGTGCGGTCGAGTTCGGAGGCCACTTTGACAGGTGGCACGGCGCCGACCAGCTTCTCGATCATGGCCTGCCATTTTTTGACCAGCTGGTTGATGTCTTTCTCGAGGTCTTCGGCGGTCTTGCCTTCGGCGACGGTACGCACGATGACGCCGAAGTTGCGCGGCTTGAAGCCCGACAGAATCTGGCGGAGGCGTTTGCGTTCGGCGGAGGCTTTAATCTTCTGAGACACAAATACTTTATCGCCGTAGGGCACCAGAACGGAGTAGCGTCCGGCGAAAGATATCTCGGTGGTGATGCGGGGACCCTTGGTGGAGATGCACTCTTTGGCAATCTGCACCAGCACCGGCTGTCCGGTGGAGAGCACATCGCTGATTTTGCCCGACTTTTCGAGTGCGGGCTGGCGGGTGACAGCGCCGAGCGAGCGTTTGCCGCCGGCGATGACGCCTTTCACAAATTCGTTAAGGGTAAGGGTGTTGGGGCCGATGTCAAGGTAATGGAGGAAGGCATCTTTGTCGCAGCCGATGTTGACGAATGCGGCGTTGAGCCCCGGCATGATTTTGCGCACCTTCCCCACGTAGATGTTCCCGACACTGAACTGCTCAGTGGCTTTTTCCTGATGAAGCTCGACCAGACGCTTGTTTTCAAGAAGCGCGATCTGCACTTCACCCGGATGGGTGGTGATGATTAATTCTTTCGTTAGTTCAGCCATAGAATAGATTTAGGAGAATAAATAGAAAAAACTAAATTGCAGTCGATTCGGACTGCAATTTAGTTTCTGTAAGGTTACACAAGAAGCATTATTTCTTCTTGTGTCTGTTCTTTCTGAGGCGTTTTTTACGCTTGTGGGTAGACATCTTGTGTCTTTTTCTTTTTTTACCGCTAGGCATAGTAGTGATTATTTAAGGTTATGAAAAATTATTTCTTTACGGAGTTGGAGAAAGTCTTGCAGGGTTTGAATGCGGGGATCTTGTGAGCGGGGATAGTGATGGTAGTGCCTTTGGAGATATTGCGGGCGGTCTTCTGGGCGCGCTCTTTGATGATGAAGCTACCGAAGCCTCTCAGATAGACGGGTTCGTCGTTGGACAGAGACATCTTAACGGTATCCATAAATTTTTCTACTACAGCCTGAACAGTGCTCTTGTCAAGGTTGGTCTTGTTGGCGATTTCGTTTACGATTTCTGCTTTAGTCATAATTGAAATGTATTAAAATTGGTTATAAAATGTAATGGTTTATAGGTCTGATTTTTAAGCGTGCAAAAATACAACTTTTATTTTATTCTAAATCATCTATTTAGAAAATTTTTGAAAAAAAATTAAATTTCCGCTCTAATCTTGTCTGCGAGGCGGCTTGCGCCTATCCTGAAATAGCGGTTGGAGAGCCATTTTTCGCCCAGCACATTTTCCAGAATTTTCAGAAAGGCGATGGCGGTGGGAGCGTCGGCGATGCCGCCGGCGGGTTTCATGCCGACCATCTTTCCGGTTGCCTCATAGTGGTCCTTGATGGCGTCGAGCATCACGAGGAACGACTCGGGCGTGGCATTGACCTTGATTTTGCCCGTGGAGGTTTTGATGAAGTCGGCACCGGCGGCGATGGCAATCTGGGAGGCTTTATATATATTGTCAGCGCTGCCCAGCTCGCCGGTCTCGAGAATCACCTTCAGGTGGGCGTGCCCGCAGGCGGCCTTGATGGCGGCGATCTCGTCATACACGGTCTGGTAGTCGCCTTCGAGGAACTTGCCGCGCGAAATCACCATGTCGATTTCATCGGCGCCCTGTGCCACCGCATAGGCCACTTCGGCTATCTTGATTTCGATGGGCGACTGTCCGGCGGGGAAAGCGCCTGCCACACAAGCCACGTGAATGTCAGTGTCTTTCAAAATGGATTTGGCCTGCGCCGCAAAGGGCGGATAGACGCACACGGCGGCCGTTGACGGAATGCCATTGGCATCGTCGCGGAAAGCTATCGCCTTCTCGCACAGCTGTTGCACGCGGGCGGCATTGTCGGAGCCCTCCAGCGTGGTGAGGTCGATGACACTCAGAATGAAACGATAGGCTTTCGGAAAGTCGAAATAGCGCAGATTGCCGTTCTGGTATTCGGCAAGTCTGGCCTGAATCTGTTCATCCGTATAAGGATAGGTTTTTGGAGTTGTGTATGCCATAATTTAAAATATTAGTATCAAGAATTCAGTTTGCAAAGATACGATAAAAACTGAAAATTGAGAATTGAAAACTGAAAAATGAGCGTGGTGGATAATGGAAGGCTATTCCCCCCGCACGATCTTCGCGCTTCCTACCGCACGGCCGCCCGCCGTGGCACGCAGCAGATAGAGTCCTGCCGGACAGCCCGTCAACTCGATGCGTGCCGGCACTTCACTCACCGCCACCCGCCGCACGGCCCGGCCCAACCCGTCGTACAACGTCAGCTCCACCGCTTCCTGTATCGCTGCGCCGCCGAAATCTACCTCCACATAGCTGCCCGCCGGGTTGGGCCACACGCGCAGCGCACCGCCGCCCGCCACGTCCGCAACACCCTGCGTGGTGTCCACGAAACGGTACCAGTAGTCCAAGCTGTCGTAAACCACCTGCTGTACCGTCTCCCGTATCTGCTGGGCCACAGCAGGGTCAACGGAAAGGTCGTTGCTGATGCAGGCCGGACTTTTGCGGAACAGGATGGTGTAGAAGGTGACCGCCGCGGCGTAACTGCCTGCCACAGAGGGATGGCTGCCGTCGGAGCTGTACAGCTCCAGCGAGGGCTGCTCGTCGCGGAGATGGTGCCATACCCGTCCCACCGGCGATAGCGCGGCATGGTTCTGCTCGGCCATCTCGGTGTAGCGGGCACAGAGCAGACTGTCCATGCCCTCGTAGGTGCACAGCGGCGGGTAGTTGGCGCAGTTGCTGGCGTCGCCGTTCTCGCGCCCCCATGTCATAAAAAACACAATCCCTGCCTGCGGTGCTGCCCCGCGGATGGCCTCGCAGAGCTGTGTCGCATACGGGAAGCATTCGCTCTGCACTTGGCTGTACGGAAACGACGGCAGCTGGCTCTGCTCCTGTAATACCACATGGTCCCACCCGCCGGCGTTGATATAGCCCATGGTGGTGCTGTTCGACAGGTGGTTCTGGAAGGTGCAGCCGCCCGGCGTGCTCTGGCTGTAGTCGAGAGTGTCGCCGCAGCCAAGGGCCAACGTCTTGATCATGTTCGGCAAGTCGTTGGTATAGATGTAGCTATTGCCAATGAATAGCACTTTTCGAGAGCTTTGTGCATTTGCCAACAGGATGCCTGCCACCAAGAGCAGCGTCAGAGATAGGATTCTTTTCATAAAAATATTTTTGAAGAAAACAGATTATCGGTTGTTTTGTTGCCTGAATGAAGCAAAAAACCACAACAAACATTTGGAAATCAGAAAATAATATGTATTTTTGCACTGTTGTTTTTCAGATTTTGTGAAACCAGTAATAGACCACATTATGAAAAAACTGTTCCTTTTCTTCATTTTGCTGGCCACCGTCGCCATAGGCGCGCAGGCGCAGACTTTTGGACAAATGTGCTGCCCTGGGATAGAACTCAGATATCAAATCCAAGCCGACCAGAAAACTGTGGCATTGGTGGGCGTTGCTCTCCAAAACACTGATGACGAAGACTTTACCGGAGACTTAGTCATTCCAGAGAAAGTCACTTACAAAGGTCAGAGTTATCCCGTTACTGCCATCGGGAAACGGACATTTGTGGGATGCTATGAGGTGCAAACTGTCACCATTCCCAATTCTATCACAACCATTGATGAAAGTGCATTTGGAGATGACGGAGAGACCGGCATTTATGATGTGAAAGTTGCGGATGACCACCCTTTCTATCAAGTGGGGGGAGAGATTATTGAGGATTCAACAATGACCTTGATGATAGTGACAACAAAACTTATAGATAAGCGTACGCAGAAAGTGCTTTGGTACACTGTGGAAGAACTTCTTATAACAGATCCAGAAGAATGGGTTGAATCGGACTCTGAGGAAAATGATTTAGATGATGATTGTGAGGGTATAAAGACCCCCATTGTCCGTATTCCTGAAACCCGTGCTGAATTTCCCGGCGGCATGACTGCATTAAAGGAATTCCTTGCCACCAACTGCCATTATCCGCCAAACGCTCGGGAGGGTAGTTGGCAAGGCGTGGTGATGCTTGAATTCGTGGTGGAAACAGACGGCAGAATTTCTTGTATCAAGGTGTTGAGAAGTGTCGTTTCCTTTCTTGACGAAGAAGCCATCCGCGTGGTGAAAGCCATGCCGAAATGGAAGCCCGGGGAGAACAATGGCCAGCCGTGCCGCTCCTATTTCCAGCTGCCCATCACCTTCACCTTGTATTGAGGTTCTGAGGGGGCAACTGCCTGTCACTTCATCGCTTTCGCATCGGCTTTGCTGCGGCTGGTGGTTACCAGATACACGCCGATGAGGATGAGCACCAGCGCGGCGGGCTTGTTCCATGTCAGGATGTCCTGTCCGAGGGCGATGGCGACGGCAGAGGTGACAAGCGGCTGCAGGTTGCTGTACATGCTTACCGTGGTGGGTCGCAGCACCTTCAGCGACAGCGGAAGCAGGAAGTAGGAACACACGGTGGCGAAGATGAGCACGACACCCATGTTGAGGTAGGCCGAAACCGGCACGGCATGATACAGCATGGGGGAGGTATCGGCGGAAAGGAACGGCGCCGCCACCGGCACGCAGATCAAGCTGCCGTACAGGAACATCCATTTCATCATGGTGACGGGACTGTAGCGGGCGGCCGTGCTGCGGGTAATCAGCAGGTAGCTGGCGTAGAAGAGGATGTTGAGGAAACTCAAGGCCAAGCCGATAGGATGGGCATTGGCATCTATCTTCCATGAAAACAGCACGATAAGCAGCGCACCGCTGAAGCCGACCATCACACCGGCAGACTTGCGCCACGAGATGGGTTCTTTGAGAAACAGAGCAGCCATCAGCATCACGATGATGGGACTGGTGGCCGAAATCAGCGACAGATAGCAGGGCGATGTGAAGCGGAACGCCTCGTTGAAGGCAATCAGTGTGCCCGCTAAGATCACCCCGCCAAAAATCATGATTTTCTGGTCTTTAAGGGCGACTTTTTCTTTATGTGTGAAGAATGAGATGAGCCAAAAGGCTGCCGCCCCGAACACCATGCGCAGGGCGGTGAACACTTCGGGATGGATGTATTCGGGGACAATCGCCTTGGAACAGTTGGGGTTGATGCCGAAGATGATATAGACGGCCAGCGCCGCCAGATGTCCACCCCATTTGTTCTTTTCGGTACTCATTGTCTGCTAAAGGATTTTGCGCTGCAAAAATACGAAAAAAGACGGCATCCTCTCTGCCGTTGCCGATATTTTCATCGGGGTGTGAGGATGCCGTAGGGAGGCGCGGATGCGCCGGTCAGTCTGACGGGAGGCTTACATGGAAGCGGCCTGGCAGGCGGTGACGGCCACCGTGCTGACGATGTCTTCCACGGAGCAGCCGCGGGAGAGGTCGTTGATAGGAGCGGCCATGCCCTGCATGACGGGTCCGATGGCGTCGGCGCCGGCGAAACGCTGCACCAGCTTGTAAGCGATGTTGCCAGTCTCCAAAGAGGGGAACACCAGCACGTTGGCCTTGCCGGCAACGGGACTGCCGGGAGCCTTGCTGGCACCTACCGACGGGATGATGGCGGCATCGGCCTGCAACTCACCGTCGATAACGAGGGTGGGATCCATCTCCTTAGCGATGCGGGTGGCGTTCACCACGCGGTCCACCAGCTCATGTTTGGCGGAACCCTTGGTGGAGAAGCTCAGCATGGCGATGCGCGGCTCGGCGATGCAGGCGATGTTCTTGGCGGTCTTGGCGGTCACCACGGCAATCTGGGCCAGCTTGTTCTCGTCGGTGTTCGGGTCGGCGGCGCAGTCGGCGAAAACCATCACGCCATTGTCGCCCCACTTCGTATCTTTAAAAACCATGATGAAAGCGCCGGACACCACGGAGATGCCGGGTAAGGTCTTCACAATCTGGAAGGCGGGACGCAACACGTTGCCAGTGGAGTTCTGTGCGCCGGCCACTTCACCGTCCACCTCTTTGTTCTTGATGAGCAGAGTGGCCAGGTACAGCGGATCCTGCACCAGCTTCATGGCTTCGTCCATCTGCATGCCCTTGCTCTTGCGGATTTCGCAAAGCATCTCAGCATAGAACTGCTGCTTCGGGTTGTTCTTCGGGTCGATGATGGTGGCGTCGTTGATGTTCTTCAAACCGAACTCAGCGGCCTTTTTGTTGATGACTTCCGGATTGCCGAGGAGCACAATCTTCGCAAGTCCCTGTTCCATGATGATGCTGGCGGCCTTCAAGGTTCTGTCCTCTTCGCCTTCAGCCAATACAATGCGTTTGCCATACTTTTTGGCATTCTCTTTGATTTGGTCAATAATGTTCATAGTATATTGTTTTAGGTTAGATTTTCGGACGGCAAAGATACAACAATTTTGAAAAATGTCGTATTTTTGCGCTCTCGTTTCCATTTTAAATAATCATCCACTATGAAAACTACCCGACTGAGTGTCAATGTAAACAAAATTGCAACCCTGCGCAATGCGCGCGGCGGCAATATGCCCAACCTGCTGAAGGTGGCTGCCGACATCGAAAGTTTTGGCGCGGAAGGCATCACCGTGCACCCTCGTCCCGACGGGCGGCACATCCGTTATGATGATGTGTATAACCTGAAAAAGCAGGTGCGCACCGAATTCAATATCGAAGGCTATCCCTCCGACTCATTCAACGAACTGGTACACAATGTGGTGCCCACACAGGTGACGCTTGTGCCCGATGCGCCCGACGCGCTGACCTCCAACGCTGGCTGGAACACCCGCGACCACTGCGACCTGCTGCGCCGCCTCGTGGAGGGCTATCACCGCGACGGCATCCGCGTCTCCATTTTTGTAGATGCTGACGTGGAGATGGTGAAATGGGCCGCCCAGACCGGCACCGACCGCATTGAGCTCTACACCGAGAGCTACGCCCGCTGCTATCCCGACAACCCCGAAGCCGCCATCCGCGACTTTGTGGCCGCCGCCGAGGAAGCACAACGTCAGGGTCTTGGCCTCAACGCCGGTCACGACCTGTCGCTCGTCAACCTGAAATATTTCGCCACCCACATTCCGAACCTGCTGGAGGTGTCCATCGGCCACGCCCTGATTTGCGACGCCCTCTACCTCGGTCTTGAAAATACCGTTCACCAATATCTGCAACAACTTGACGTTTAGTTAGATGGATAGAAAACTGAATGTGCTGCATCTGCTGAGTTGGTTCCCCACTCCTGAGCACCTTTACGCCGGCAATTTCTGCCTGAAGCAGATTCAGTCGGTGTCGGACGAGGTGAACTCTGTCGTGCTCTCTTGCTATCTGGAAGATGAGCAGGAGTCGGCGCGCCGCGTGGAGGTGGTGGAGTATCCCAACTTCAAGCATGTATATGTGCATGTCAGGCGCTCCCGCCACGGCTGGTGGAACAAGTGCCTGCTGTTTTCTGCCTACCAGTACGGACTGCGCTACGTGCGTCGTCATTTCTTCACCCCCGACCTTATCCACCAGCACGTCACGCTGCCGGTTGGGCGCATCACCTACCTATGGAGCCGCTGGTACGAGCTGCCCTACGTGCTCACCGAGCACTGGACCATCTACCAGCCGCAGAACCGTGAGCAGATGACGCCGAAGGTGCTGCGTGCCATCCGTGCCATCGCCAACCGCGCCAAGCGCATCATGCCGGTGAGCGAGGATCTGCAGCGCAACATGCAGGGCTACGGCATCACCGCGCCCTTCCGCGTGATTCCCAACGTGGTGGACACCGAGTTGTTTGTGCCGGGCGAGGGGAGTGGCGAGAAAAAGCACATCCTGCACGTTTCCACCCTCCACGAGGAGGCCAAGAATTTCAGTGGCATTCTGCGAGTTATACAGCGGCTCACCGAACGCCGCCGCGACTTTGTGCTGGATGTGGTGCACGAATATCCCCGTCCCGACCTTGAGCAGTATGTGAAAGAAAATGGCTTGGAGGATGTGGTGGTGTTTCATGGCCGCAAGAGCGAGCAGGAGATTGCGGAGTTCTATGCCCACGCAGATTTCTTCCTGCTTTTCTCTAATTTTGAGAACCTGCCCTGCGTCCTCATCGAGGCGTTCGCGTGCGGCCTGCCGGTGGTAACCACCGATGTGGGCGGCATCCGCGAGATTGTGGACGAGACGCGCGGCAGATTACTGGCGGCAGGCGATGAAGAAAAGTTGCTTCAGGAGGTGACTTTTATGCTCGACCATCATCAAGA
Organism: Bacteroidales bacterium; assembly: GCA_045132235.1. Taxonomy (GTDB): domain Bacteria; phylum Bacteroidota; class Bacteroidia; order Bacteroidales; family WCHB1-69; genus UBA1756. The sequence goes on along the minus strand of JBGURX010000020.1, from coordinate 3,917 downwards.
GTATGATCGCGAGGCCATCAGGAAATATGCGGTGGAGCATTTCTCAAAGCCGGTCATCGGTCAGCAGATAGCGGCCGTTTATCATGCAGTTTTTCAATAAAAAAACGCCATTACAAAAGCAATGGCGTGAACTTTGTGATGGGCAGGAAATTTAATCTCCTTCCTCTTCTTCAGCATATTCGTAAGGAAAATCCTCTTCGAGGTCGTAGCCGCCCTCTTGGTAGGCACGCATCAGCTCTTCAAGGTCTTTGTTGGGCTTTTTGCCGACGTACCATTTGCCGCCCTCTTTGGTGAGGTTGACGGTCTCGAGGATGTCGCCGGTGACATTGCTCAACGGAGTTTTGATGCGCACCACAGCCACGGCTTCGGTGTCGTTGATCTGCTGCACGCCGAGAATGCGGTAGTATTTCACGAATTTCGTGTATTTACTGCGCAGCTGGCTGGCCTGTTGCGCGGTGGAGAGGTGGGAGGGAAGGCACAATTTGGCCGCCTCGTAATACTCTTCGTCCTGCATGGCGTTGTAATAGGTGCGTACCGCCTGCTTGGGGTTGTCTTGTTTGGCGCAGCTTGCCAAAACAATGGTTAACAATGAGATAAGGATGATATGGATTCTTTTCATGATGGATGTTTTACAATAATTTAAAAGGTAATATACCATTTCCCGTCTATTTTGACCAAATCAAGCAGGATGACATTCTTGGCATCGCTGCCTTTGGGGGCTTTGGCAATCTCGTAGGCGATGGCCACCTGTGCGGCATCGTTGGTGGTGCGGGCGGAACCCAGCACGCTGAATGACACCACGCGGTTGTCTTTCTGGTAGGTCTCAGAAAGCTTCTGCGACACGAGGTTCGCCTTGGGGAAATCCTCAAGGTAAAGGTATTGTGCAGCATTGTCGAAGTTCTGCTCCAACAGCGCGTTGTAATAGGCTTTAACGGTGTTCTCGGGGCTGTGTTGCGGTCCGCAACCCACCATCAGCAGGGCCAACAAACCCACTAATAGCAATCCTATTCTTTTCATCATAAATTAAGTTTAAAATTACTTTGCAAAAGTAGATAATTTTTGGGGGATGACGGAGGTGGGGAATGGAAATATTGTTGAAAAGTTTTTAACAATTGTTGAAAACTCTCTCGTGGCGATGGCTGCTTCCAAATTATCGGTGTCGGGGCGGTCTGGAATTCAAGAATTTCATGTAATTTTGCAGTCCCAAATTTCAGGTAGAAAAATGAACGATTTATTAGACAAATTAGAGGAGATTTATAAGCGTTGGCTGCAGATCGGCGAGGATGTCGCCCAGCCCGATGTGATGTCGGACATGAAGCGCTACATCAAGCTGAACAAGGACTACAAGGATTTGCAGCCCGTGGTGGAGGCTTACAAGAAGTACAAGAACATCATCGGCAACATCGCCAACGCGAAGGATGTGCTGGCCAACGAAAAAGACGATGAATTCCGCGCCATGGCGAAGGAGGAACTGGACCAGTTGTCGGACGAGAAGGAGAAGCTGGAGGATGAGATCCGCGTGTTGCTGCTGCCGAAAGATCCGCAGGATGACAAGAACGCGCAGGTGGAAATCCGTGCCGGCACCGGTGGCGACGAAGCCAGCATCTTCGCCGGCGACCTGTTCCGCATGTACCAGCATTTCTGCGATAAGAAGGGTTGGAAAATCGATGTTGTTTCCATGACCGAAGGCACGGTGGGCGGCTACAAGGAAATTGTGTTCACCATTGTGGGCGAAGGCGCTTACGGCATCATGAAATACGAGTCGGGTGTGCACCGCGTGCAGCGCGTGCCGCAGACCGAGGCACAGGGGCGTGTACACACGTCGGCGGCATCCGTGGTGGTGCTTCCTGAGGCGGGCGAGTTCGATGTGGAACTGAAAATGAGCGATATCCGCAAAGATACCTACTGCGCTTCCGGTCCTGGCGGCCAGTGCGTCAACACCACCTACTCGGCCGTGCGTCTTACGCACATCCCCAGCGGTATCGTGGTGGCCATTCAGGATGAGAAGAACCAGATTCGCAACCTCGAGAAGGCCATGAGCGTACTGCGTACCCGCCTCTTCGAGCGCGAATACCAGAAATATCTCGACGAAATCGCCTCCAAACGCAAGACGATGGTCTCCACCGGCGACCGCTCCGCGAAGATCCGCACCTACAACTATCCCCAGAACCGCGTCACCGACCATCGCATCAACCTCACCATGTACAACCTCATCGGTTTTATGAATGGCGACATCGAAGAGACCATCGAGGCGTTGCAGGTGGCTGAGAATGCAGAACGCCTGAAATCAGACGTTTAATAAGTTGTTAGTAAAAAAATCTTCACCCCCTGTATTTTATATTAAAAAAAGTTGTACTTTTGCACGCTCAAATTTAGAAGTAAAAAAGTAAACATAAAGAGAGATGAAACAGCAATTAGTTCAGTACGTTGAGGATAATTTCGTAGAGAAGAAAGAGTATCCGAATTTCAAGGCTGGTGACACCATCACCGTCGCTTATAAGATTATTGAAGGCTCCAAAGAGCGTATCCAGCACTTCCAGGGCGTTGTTCTGCAGATCGCTGGCACCGGCGCCACCAAGAACTTCACCATCCGCAAAATCTCTGGCGGCATCGGCGTTGAGAGAATCTTCCCCTTCACCTCTCCCCGTATCACCGAGATCGTGGTGAACAAGCGCGGTGTGGTTCGTCGTTCCAGAATTTTCTATCTCCGCGGACTCACCGGAAAGAAAGCTCGTATCAAAGAGAAGAGAGGCTAAGATTCAGTCCCCTTCAACCCGATATAAACCTTATAAAACGCTTGAAAAAGCGTTTTTTTTATACATTTTCGAACCATGGCATTACTTCATTCCTTCGAAAAATCCGGCAACTGGCTGTTCAAAAAGCGCGGCATCATGCCTGTGCTGGTCTTTCTGGCCTGCACGCCGATTCTTTTCTGTACCAACACCTTGCTGCTGTATGCGCTTACACCCTGCTGGGTGAAAGTGCTGGTGACGCTTTTGGCGGTCTCCGTGTCGCTGGCCGGCATGGCCATCCGCGCCTATACCATCGGCACCACCCCGCACGGCACCTCCGGCCGCAATACCGACAAGCAGCTGGCCAAACAGTTGAATACCAAAGGGATATACTCCATTGTGCGCCATCCGCTCTATGTGGGCAACTACCTCATGTGGCTCGGACTGCTCATCTTCATCATGGACTTTCCTTTCCTTGTGGCCACCTCGCTGATGTTCTGGCTTTACTACGAGCGCATCATGTTTGCGGAGGAGCGCTATCTGGAGCGTGAGTTCGGGCAGGAGTATATCGACTGGTCGATGCAGGTGCCCGCCTTCATCCCGAAGTTCCGCCGTTTCCAGAAGGGCGATGTGCCGTTCCATTTCCGTTCTGTGCTGCGCCGCGAGTACCCCGGACTCATGGCCATCACGCTCTGTTTCACCGTGGTGGACTACCTCCGCGCTGCCCTGCTGGGGAAATTGGACTGTTTCTTAGGATGGATTCGCTTTTCCGGCATCGTCTGTCTGTTGGTGGCCATCTTGGTGCTGGTGCTGCGCCACCTCAAGCATCATAGTCCGCTGCTCGCCTCGGAGGCAAACCGCGACTAAAGGTAAGACGTTTTTGAATATTAGTAGAGGGCCATATTAGGGCGCCTATACACTAAAGGGGAGTGTCACAATCTTCTCCGAAACCGGCACGATTGTAAAAGGTCATACGCACATCGCCCGTACTTCCAAAACTGTTCTTTACCACCATGATGTCGGCCATGTTTTCAGATATAGAACCATCTTTAAATAATTCAAGTTTGTAGTATTCAGGACGATAAATCAGCATCACCATCGAGGAAAATGTCTCAATTTGGCTCCAACCATTTAAATCCCCTAATTGTGGACGTTTGTCACCTCCCCTTGTCTCCACCAAACGGT
>JBGURX010000019.1:0-135824 GCA_045132235.1 Bacteroidales bacterium | reverse complement strand
TGTTGCGGGAGGGCAGGGGAGAGCGTTATGGCGGAGGTGTCGGGGAGAAGTGCGGTGGCGTCGGATTGCGGGGCGGTGGCGCTGGTTTCGGTAGTGGTGGATGCCAGCGTGGTGGCGGGTTCGTCGGGGTGGGAGAGGAGCAGTGCGGTGACGAGTGCGCTGCCAGTGACGACGGCGGCAACGCTGCTGGCGATGATGGCCTTGACGGCTGCGGACGACAGGTGGCGCGTGGCCTGTGCGGCGGCCTTCGTGGCGGCTGCGGAAGCACTTCCGGCGGCTGCACCCAACGCCCCGTCAATGGCCTCCCAGCAGCGCGGCGACGGCTGCACCTCTATGTTTTCCAATAATTGTTTTATCTCGTTGTCGTTCATCGGCTTATCCTTTCTTTTAACCAGTTCTTCGCACGCGTGAGCTGTGAGCGCGACGTGCTTTCTTGGATTCCTAATGTTGTCGCAATTTCTTTGTGTGAAAGTCCTTCAACAACAAACAGGTTGAAAACCACGCGATAGGTCTCCGGCATCCGCTGTATCAGCTGCAGCAGATCCTTCTCCATCACTTTGTCCGATGGCAGACTCTGCGCCTCCCGCCAATCCGCCTCGAAGGCATCGTCAAGGGCAAGCGCATTGTGGTGCTTGTGGTGCATCCGGAAAAAGCTGATGGCCGTGTTGAGCATGATTTTCCGCATCCAAGTTGGCAAAGAACTTTCAAAGTGAAACTCCTCCAAATGGGCAAAGACTTTTGTAAACCCTTCAATGAGAATGTCTTCCCCCTCCTCCTTGGAGTTGGCGTAGCGGCTGCAAACACCCATCATTGCCGGAGCATAGCGGTCGTAGAGCTCCTTCTGCGCTTTGCGGTCGTTTTGCAGACATGCTGCCACCAATTCCTTTTCTTCCATTGGTTTCACAATTTGCAAGACGCAGCTTTTTCAGAAATGTTGCAAAATTATTTTACAGATTTTACAATGGCCTCCACCTGCCGCATGTAAACCCTTTTCTGATCCTCGGGAGCATACACGCTGCCGTCAATGGTGACACATTCTCCATTGATGTTGATGAAGGAGAATTGGTAGAAAGGACCACCCATGTAATCGTTGGTGGTTTCCCACAATCCGCGGAGCTCAGCGCCCTCCTTCGACCATATTTTCAAAGGCTGGTGAAGCGGATAGTTGGCATATTCGGTGATTTTGGGGTGGATGTCCTTGGTCTCCCCCTCAATGTATTTGCTGGTGATGTAGTTGCGCTTGATCATCATGGCCTCACGGGTCAGTTTTTTGTTCGGACTGGTGTAAATCATGATGAAGCGGTCGTTTTTCTTGGTGCGGTAAAGCAGCCACAGGAAATCATCGCCTTCTCTTCCGATTTCATATTCCTGTGGAACGGTCATCAAGATGCCAAATTTTTTCTGGATGTAATCCTGAAGTTCTACATTGGCGTTTTTCGACTGTACCACTTGCAGCTTGGCGATGTCGTTGTCGTACATGGTCTCCAGAATGCGGTCGCGGTTGACGGCGAGGCAGGTGATGGCATCCTCCTGCGTGGGGGCGCAGATGTGCGCATAAATCTGTGGCTTGCTCCACGGATTTTTCTCCATCTTGCATTCGGCTTCTTTGTATGAAGCGTTTACATCCATATATACGATGTTGGCCCTGCGGGTGAAGTCGCCTGTGAACAGGTCGGGGTTGATGTGGTAGATGCTGAAAATAGGCTCCGCCTGAGGAAGTCCCACCTGCGGTTTTTGAAGCAGGCTGTATATGGTGTCCTGCACCTCGTCAGGCCACTGCTTGTTCATCACCAACAGCAGCTCGGCGGTTTTGCCGGTGGAGAGGTTGTTGTCGTTCAGCGTTACCGAAGATTGCTTGAGCTCCTTGGTGATGGTGACGGCGTCTTGGCAGGAAACGGCCACGCAGAGAATGACCATGAGTGTCAGAACGATTTTTTTCATTTCTGTAATTTTTTTTAGAATGAGAAAATACATCATATACAACGCTCCCGATGGCGAAATGTTGCTTTCGGTGGTGCGGCTATTTCACGAATTTGGCCGCCACCCAGTGGTTGCGTTCCTTATAGGAGTCGAAGGTGAGCCCTAAAGAGGCCGCCTTCTCTTTGATCAGGTCGAGGTCGCGCCCTTCATAGAATCCGCTGAAGAAGATGCATCCGCCCGCATCGAGGGCTTTGGCGTAATGGTGCATGTCGTTGAGCAGGATGTTGCGGTTGATGTTGGCGATGATGACATCAAACCGGTCGTCGCCGATGGCGAGGGCGTCGCCGAGTTTCACGGTCATGTCGCTGATGCCGTTGCGGGTGTTGTTTTCGAGGTTGTTTTCGTAGGCCCACGGGTCGTTGTCGATGGCGGTGATGGCTGCCGCCCCGCGCTGATGCGCCAGGATGGCCAGCACACCGGTGCCCGCGCCCATGTCCAGCACACGCTTGCCCTGCAGCTCTTCGGTCAGCAGGTACTCAATCATCAGGGTGGTGGTTTCATGGTGCGCCGTGCCGAACGACATTTTCGGCTCAATCACAATATCATAGGCCACATCCGGACGAGGGGCGTGGAACGGGGCGCGGATGTAGCACTGGTCGGCAATCAGCACAGGCTCGTAGTCCGCCTCCCACACGGCATTCCAGTCCTTCTCTTCCACTTTGGAGATTTCGTAGGTCAGCTCCACGTCATAGCCGTGCTGTGTGAGCACGTCGGCGATGGCGGCCTCGTTGTAATCACTCTCTTTGATGTAGGCGAGCAGGATGTTCTCCTCATCGCCGTCCATGAAACTGTCGCAGCCGGCATCGCCCAAGAGCGAAGCGAAGAGGTCTTTCCATGGCTCGGGTTGCGAAAACCGAACCTTGATTTCCAAGTACGCCATTACTCTTCTACTCTGTCAAATTCTCCAGTGGCGGTGAACCACAGGTACTTCGGGTATTTCTCCTTGTTGGGGAGGATGATGACCTTGTAGTAGTTCTTGCCGTCTTTCTTCACGGAGAAGTATTGCTGAATCTCAGACTTGCCGTAGTTGTCCTTGATATAGCGTTCGATTTCAGGAGTGAGCTTGTTCACATCGAGGAAGTAGAGGTCTTCCAGCAGCACGCCGTTGGGTGTGAAGATGCACATCTCGCGGCCTTTGGTGCCGAGGAACTGGGCGTCGTAGTTCTCGTTCTCGTCCTCATCCCAAACGGCATCCACCACGCGGGGGAATTTGGCCTTGAAGGCATTCAGCACCACTTCGGGAACCTGAATCTCATCATAGTCGCCGTACGACTTCACGGTCTTCATGCCGTCGTGGGTCTCTTTCTTGAGGAAATTGCCGCTCTTGTCGAAATAGAGCACCATGACGCTGTTGCCCGGGGAGGCAATCTCCACGCGATGGATCTCGCCGAGGTCTTTGTCCTCTTCGGGTTCCGTGCTGCGGATGGTGTAGGAGGGATAGTTGGCAGCGATGTAGGAGTTGACGCCGGCAGGCAGTTCCTTGATGGCGGCCTGCATGTCTTCCTCGCTCATCTTCACATCGTTGAACAGGTCGGGATCGTTGAAGGGATCTTCGAAGTTCGGGTCCACGGTGCGGATCAGCTTGCGGGTCTTCTCGTCAAACCAAGCGCCGGTAGGCAGTTTCTTCTTCCAGTTTTTCTTTTCGTAGAATTCGATATAAACCTTGTTCTTCTTGTCGGCACGCAATTCCTTGTAGGCGAAGCTGAACTTGTAGCCCTTGTAGTAGGTCTCGATATGCTTCATCATGGAGCTGTTGATGCGGTCTTGTGCAATGTAGGAGTAGGTTTTCTTCCACACACCTTTTGAAGAGATGAAAACTTCCATCGGGAACTCTCTCATGATGCACTTGCCCACGTAGGTCTCACCCACCTTGAACCATTTGGTGTCTTCGGGTTTGGTGGCTTTCTTCTTGAAGGTCTTCATGACAGCGGTGGGCACATCTTTTTCAGCGATGGCGTATTGAGCCCAAGGATCGTGGGGAGCCTCTGCCTCTTTTTTGCCTTTCTTGCCCTTGTCGGCCGGTTTGTCGGCTTTTGCATTCTCAGCCTTGGCATTCTCCTTGGCTTCTTTCTGTTTCTCTTCCTTGACTTTCTTCTCCTCCTTCACTTCGTCGTTGGTCTTGGCAGCACGGTCGTTGGAAACCACTTCCACTTTGGCCGGTTTGCTGGGGGCAACATTGCGGTCGGTGGTGGGGCGTGCGGGTTCATCGGTGCGCAATACCCATCCTTCAGGGTCTTTGCGTTCCAGCAGGTTGCCTACATAGTTGAAGGTCAGCACGGAAGGCTCGTCTTTGCCGCCCACTTCCGGGAATCGGACTTCCAGATAGTAGTGTGTGCCCACTTTCGGCATCTCGCGCAGGTTGCAGACCGAGATTTCGTAGTTGGGATAGTTGCTGGTGACGTAGGTGCTGATGCTCAGCGGGATTTCTGAGGTGGGGATGGGATAGATGGTCTTGAGCCATGTGCCGTCATTTGAAAAGTAGGCCTTTCCGTCAGAACCATCGTCCTTGAAGGCGGCTACGTAGTTGTTTGACTCAAGGCTCCATCCGGTGACCTTGGCATCCGGATATTCCGATGCGAACGACTGGGTAACATCGCCCGGCACATCGTCGGTTTTCAATTTCTGTGCTTTCAATGAAGAAGTTACGCCGCAGGCAAACAATAGGGCGGCGGCAATGAACAGAACTCTGAATATTCTCATAATGTATGGATTTTTGTCATAAAAATTACAAGCCACAAAAATAGTAAATTTTTTGATACGGCACACGATTTTTTGAACGTAAAAAATCGCAGATTGTTACAAAAAAAAAGTGCCCTGATTCAGGGCACTTTTGAGTATGATGTTGTGGGGATTATTCAACCACGAATTTGCGGATGTTCTTGCCGTGGGTTCCCTCGATGCTGAGCAGGTAGAGACCTTTTGAAAGGTTGCTCACATTGAACGTGTGGTGGAGCTCACCGCCATCGGCATGGATGCTTTCGCTGCTGATGGTGCGGCCGGTCATATCCATCACTCTGAAAGTGATCTGTCCGTCATAGTCGGAGGAGAGGTCCACATTCAGGGTGGTGCTGGCGGGGTTCGGGTAAACGGCGATGTTGTTCAGACCGTTGTTTTCGTCGATGTTGTTGATGGTTTCATAGGTCATGGTGAAACCGTTGTTCTCCTCGAAGTTGTCGGACACGAAGCGGATCATGACTTTGTGGGTGTTGCCGTCGATGACCAGTACATCCTGTGAAGGCCAGTTGTAATTGTCGATACGATAGAGGAGGAATTTCTTGTTGGGCTGTGTCACATCGAAGATGTCGATGAAGTCGCCAGCGCCGAGTTCAATCTGCGGATAGGAGATGTACAGTTTGTCGAAACCGTTGATTCTCCACGTGCAAGTGGTTTCCGGACGGTAAGGAGTGTTTTCATCAACATTGGCGTTGCCTTTGTCGGTGAAAGTGCCGCTTCCGGAGGGCAGAATGGTCTCAGCATCGCAGTAACCGCTCGGGGTGGTGGCGGTGAAGTCGAATACGAAACCGCGGCCGGTCACGTCGTTGCCATTGGAGACGAAGCGCACGAGTACGCTGTCAGCAACAATGTTGATGGAGGTGGTGGGGCAGGTGTTGCCAGAGTAACGACCAGCTTCGTTGTTGAGGTCGCCGTTTTTGTAGAAGATCACTTCGTCGGCACCGTTTTCAGTGTCAATGCGGAGGAACTTGATGTTGTAACGGGTGGCACCGGGAGCGGCAATCATCCACGTACGGTCGGTATTCGGACGGTAGAACAGGTTGCCCGCTCCGTCACTGATGGAACCGCGTGTGCCATATACGTTCACATGTCCAGTGGTGTCTTTCGGAGCTTGGTTGGCGGGGTATAGGCCGATCATCATGGCCTCGTTCTGCGTGTAGGTGCCCACGTGGTTGGAACCGGAAATAGTGTAATAACCGTTGCTGCTGCCACCCCAGCCCCAGTTGATGTGAACCAACGGAAGCGTGTTGAGGGAATGATAGTCAGTGGTATCGTTGACGTAGGTGATCAAACTTTCGGTGTGTGAGATATCATAAATAGTATCGTAAGTGTAGGTGTGTACGGTGTCATATACATACACCCACACGCTGTCGGTGTCGTTCCAAGTGGAGTCGGAGATGATGGCTTCAGGATGGTCGATGGTGTCAACATGGTTGATGGTGTAAATGGTATCTCCATAAACGGTGGTGGTATTGACCAAAATACGCATCTGGTAGCCGTCGAACATGAAGGCGTGACCGCCCTCGCTGTTGGCAGCGGAGTAGTAGATGGGGCGCATTTTGTTGATTTCATTGACAACGGTGTCGCACCATTTCACGTTGGAGTAGTCGCCACGGCTGTACATCTGTGCAGTACGCTCATAGCCCCAGTTGTTTTTCAATGCTGTGAGGGCGTCGGCAGACTGTGCGCCGGAGCCGCTTGGACCATAGTCCATCTGCACGGAGATGCCAGCGTGCCAGAGCAACTTGGCAACTTCGCCAGTGTAGGCATCGATGGAGTTCGGCATGAGGTTGTAATCGTGAAGAACATTGAAGTTCTGAACCTGCCAAGGATAGGTGATCGTATCGGTGATTTCGTTGTTGTTGTTGACAACGTAGTGGATGGGGTGGTAACCCACACCACCGGTGCCATATTCAGGATAGCGGTAGTAGTGCATGATAACACCCATGTCAGCAGCGACACAGCCTGCGGGCACGTGGCCGTCGCAGTCAAGGTTGATCTGATTCTGAATGGCGTCGGCCTGTGCGGGGCAGTGGTTGTTGTAGTAGGTCACCTGATTCCAAGTGGAGGTGAGGAGAGGCTTCACTTCACTCACGATGTAGTAGTTGGAGGAGTCGCGGGTGGGGGTGTAGTTGCGGAGGAACTCCCACTCTTTGACCGCCTGCACGTTGGTGGTGCCTTTTACGCTGGCAATGTCAGCCTTGTAGTTGTCCAGAAAGTAAGAACAGACTTCGGCTTTGAACTCGTTTTCCAGAGAATAGGCAAGCACAGGGGTGGCAGCGTCGGTGGCCGACACGATGATGAAACCGCCGTTACGGATGCCGAAAACATAGTACAACGGCTCGTCGTTCTCGTCACGGGCAGTCTGCTTCAAAATGAAGTCGGATTCCGAAATCGCAGTCGTCGGACTGACCGCTGTGATAAAGTTCTTGGAAACCGTCTTGGCCTCCTGCACTGTGATGACATTGTCTGCAAAGGCAAACACGAACAAACAGCAGAAAAGAACAGATAATAACGTCTTCTTCATATTGGTTTTGTTTTTTTAATAAATATTCTATTACACAATTTAGCGGGCAAAAATACAATTTTTTTCTGACATGGAAAGGCTTCGCCCACTATTTTTTTGTTTTTTTATAAAAATATCTCTCCAAAGATATTCGGAGAGATACTATAAGGCTGGAATACTGTTTTGTACTAATTGTTTAGAAAGGCTTGAAGGTCTCTACCTGCTGTAGTTTGAACAGGTTGTTGCGGTGCATCCGGTCGATCTTCTCCCGTATGTCGTCGGGGGGCGTCTCTATGCCTCGGATGTACTTGTCGAGCACTGCATAGGTGAAGCCGAATTTTTCTTCATCGGTCTTGGAGTGGGGAAGGTCATCGGTGGGCACTTTGTGCACCCATTCGTAAGGCACGCCCATCAGGTCGCCGATCTGCAGTAGCTCGGTGACGGTCAGCTCGGCCAGCGGTTCCACGTCTGAGGCCCCGTCACCGAACTTGGTGAGGTAGCCGATGTAGTTCTCGCTGAGGTTGCAGGTGCCCATCACACGACCGTTGTTCGACTGGCTGATGGCGTACAAGGTCACCATGCGGAGGCGCGGCGGCATGTTCTGCTCGGCCTGCACCGACATGTCGAACCCCCACGGCCTGCCGCTTCCTTCTCTGAAACCTTCAAACATCTTTTTCAATGCACCGGTCATGCCACCAATGTTGGCTTCAAGGAATCGGATGCCGAAATGCGCGGCAATGCGGTCGGCTCCATGCAGGTCCTGCCCCTCGTCGGGCATTCCCACGCCAATCACACGCTCCTTCCCCAATGCTTCCACACACAATGCCGCCATGATGGTCGAGTCCTTCCCGCCCGACAATCCCACGATGGCGTTGCAGCCTTTCCCGTTCCGCTCAAACCAGTCGGCAATCCATGCCACCAGCTCTTTTCTCGTCTCTTTTGCGTTAAACTGATACATCTTTTCTTTTTTATAATATTGTCAAACCCGTTCAATCAATTTCATCAATCACCACATCGTAATTCCCCTTGTAGATGATGCCGTTGTGACCGTCGATGGCGATGGGGTCGAACACACTGAAGGGCGTTCCGTTGATGGTGAGGGTCTTCTCTTTTTCGTGAACGATGAGGGCGTCGCAGTTCACGGCACAGATCTTGCCGAGGGTGGCAGCGGTGACGGCCGCATGCGAAGTGGCGCCTCCGCGGGCGGTGAGCAGGCCGTCGCACTCGATGATCAGCTCGATGTCGTCGGGCACGGTGTCGGGGCGCACCAGCACGATGTGTTGGTCGGGGTTGTCGCCGTTGCGCACCTTCTGGATGTCCTCCATGTCGAACACGATGATGCCGTTGAGCACGCCGTTGCCGATGCCGATGCCGTTGCCCACCTTCTCCATCTCCTCGGGGTTGGCGGCGAAGGTCTCCACGGCATCCTGCCGCGTGACGTTCTGGTTGCGGGTCTGCAGCACATATAAATCTTCCGCCTTGGAGGTCTCGAAGGTGAACTCGATCTCCTGATGGCTGAAACCGTCTTTCTCCAGCATGTTCTTGGCCAGCTCGCGCAGCTTGTTGTAGATTTCCGGATACTGGCTTTGCAGGGAGAAGGGAGCGTTTTTGTATTCTGAATTTCTTTGGAATTCGCTGATAGGTAGTGTGTTGATAAGTCCGCCCACAATGTCTTCGCCTTGGCTGAGGAAGGAGAAGTCGCCGGTGAGGTGCACACTCCCTTGGTTGCGCTTCACGTCGCGGGTGAACACCACGCCGGAACCCGACTCGCGGTGGATGTTGCCGAGCACCATCTTCTGCACGATGGCGGCCGTGCCCCACTCCTCTGCGATGTGCATGTGGTTGCGGTACACTTTCGCCCTTTCGGAATACCAGGAGTCGAAGACGCAGATGATGGCCTGCTTCAGCTGGCGGAAGGGATGCTCCTCGAAATGCACGTTGTTGTCGATGAGGAACTGCTTGTAGGCGAAGGCGATTTCGCGCATGTTGTCGGGCGTGAACTCGATTTTCTGCGTCACGCCATATTTCTTTTTATAATTGAGGATGATCTGGTCGAAGTCGTTGCGGTCGAGGCCGTGCGCCATGCCCCAGGTCTGGAGCAGACGACGGTAGCAGTCCCATGAGGTCCATGCGTAGTTGTCCTGTTTGCTCAGCTCCTCGGTGATGGTGTCGTTGAGGCCCACGTTGAGGAAGGTGTTCATGGCTCCCGGCATGGAGATGGCCGAGCCGGAGCGCACACTCAGCAGGAGCGGTCTCTTCGGGTCGCCGAACTTGAGGCCGGTGAGTTTTTCGATGCCCACCAGATGGCGGTGCAGGATGCGGTCGAACTCGTTGTTGATGGAGGCGACTTTCTGGATGGCGTCGATGCGGCGGAACACCTCGGTGGTGACGACGAAGCCCGGCGGCACCGGGTAGTGGTTGAGGTACAGTTTCTTGAGGTAGTAGGCCTTCGCACCGAGGAACACGCGGTTGTCCACCGCCGGCGTCTCTTTGATGAGCGGACTGAAGGCCAGCTTCTGGTCGTAGGTCATCAGGTTGCGCGCCTCCTCCTGTGTCAGCAGGTTGGCCTGCGTGCGGAGGTTGTTCAGAATCTCGCCGATGAAGTTGTCCAGCTGCTGGATCAGGAACGACGAGGAGAGCAGCTCGCGGAAGAAAACTTCCGACTTCTGCGCCACCAACCGCTTCATCTGCGACTTGTCGTCGGGGGCATCCTCGGTAAGCTGCGGGATGATGACCTTCAGCAGCGGCTCGTACGGACGGATGAAGTAGTTGCTGATAATCTCGTGCAGACTGTTTTCCATGAATTGGAAAATGTTGATATACTGCTCGATGGTGAAACAGCCGGAGTTGAGACTGTAGTGCAGCATCTGCAGGTTGGAGTCGAAACCTTGGTCATAAACACCGTCCAGCATCATGCCTTCGTGCATCAGCTGTATCGTGCCGCAGATTTCTTTGAAGGCATTGAAGGTGAATACGCTGGTGTTGAGGTTTTCGATGATGTCGTGGATGAGCACCGTGACGATGCGCTCCAAACGGAAAATCAGTCCGAGCGCGTCGAACTTCACCTCGCGATAGTAGCCGTACATGGAGGGGATGCCGAAGGCGATGTGCCGTTTGTACACCACATTCTCCCAGCCCTTGCTCTCTTTCGGGTCGAAGATGATGTTGTTGAGCTTCTTCATCAGGGTGAAGATGTGCTTGACGGTGGCCACGGGGTCGTTGCCGTTGAGAAGCTCTTCCAACCGGTTGGTGTCTTCGGTCTCCACGAAGCTGTCGCGCCGCATGATGTTGATGATGTCGGTGGAGTCGAAGATGTATTTCTCTTTTAAAAGCTGATAAAGTTCTATAATCAGACAGACACGCTGTATGTCAATGGGTTCATCGTGTTTGACTTTTCTTGCAATCTGCTCAATCTGATCTTTCTTCAGCTCAATGAGTTCCTCCAACGGCAGGGCGGCGAACTCACAGAACTTGTGCAGGCATTCGTGCACGCCCGTCACCCATTGCCCATCGGCATCCACTTGGTCATAGACGTTGGGCGGCAGAATCTCTTTTAGACGTTCTTTCTTCAAATCATTCCAAAAATCAATCACATCTAACGTAATCTGAATGTGAGAGTTATTGCCTTCGGTATGGATTTGTTTGCGGAGGAAATGGATGAGTTTGTCGTTGCGGTGCGACAATTCGTCAATCTTGGTGGATACGTCGCGCAGCTCGCCTTCCGCACCGATTTCGTTGAAATAGACGGGGAAGATGCGCGCCAACTGCTTGGTTTGCTTGTAAACCGGCGAAATTTGTGAGTTGAGCAGCTTGGTGATGTCTTTCTGGAAAAAATCGGTGTCGAACACGAAGATGCCGCCTACGCGCAGGTTGATGATGAGCGCCGACAGCAGCTTGTGCATCGTTTCGGGTGCGTACTCAATCAGCTCCAACCACACGCGCACGTTCTTGATGTGGCACGGATTCACCTTCAATTCCCAGTCGTTGGTGACGTATTTCACCCCCGGGGTCACGAAGCCGAAGTCGATGATTTTTCTTTCTAAATGTCTGGTAAGTACACGGTTGTCGGTATGGATAATCTCTTTTCCCAACTCCAGAATGGAGTCGAGGATGAGGTTGAGATGGCTGTCGCGAAAGTCCACAAACTGCTCGAAAAGGTCGTCCATGGAGGCGATGCACTGTGCCTCGTCCTGCTCATGGCTCACCATTTTGATGACCTTGTTGAGTTCCACCAGCAGCTGCGGGTGGTTGTCGATGGTGCCGGGCAGGTGCAGGAGGTAGAAGATGTAGCAGAACTGCTCGGAAGTGTACTGGAAGGTGGATATTTTGCTTTCGAAAGCCTTGATGATGTCGTTGAAGGTGAAGGCGTTGTCGCACAGCTCCTGCCATGTTTGTGCGTTGTTGGCCAGCTGGGCATATTCGTCGAACAGCGGGGCGTCAAGCTCGGCAAGCGACTTCGAATAGTCTTGCGACATCTTCTGCTTGTGTTCCTCGTACCACTGGTTGATACGGGTGGTATCGCGCCAGAACTGGATGTGGCTGAGTACGAGGCGTTGCATCATCTTGAAGGTGGCCTCGGCGGTTTCGGGGTGCTGGGCGGCGAGGGTGAGTTTCAGCTTGAACTGGCCGATGTGGCAGTAGTAGTCGAAGGCGTTGTCGTCCATGTATCGGTCGAGCAGGGCGATGCAGCGGGCCACGCCGTTGTCGCAGGCGGTGAGCACGGCGTCGTTGCTCTCGATGAAGCGGAGGAAGTAGGTCACGAGGTCCTTGGCCCAGGCGTGGCGCAGCTTTTCCGACAGCAGTTTCTCGTAGATGTCGAGCGTCACATTCACTACGCGCTTCTGGTCTTCGAGCGGCAGCTCCTTGTAGAGCCAGAAGTCGTTGATGGTGACGTTGGGCAGGGCTTTCACCACCTCGGCGCGGTTCGACATGGGGTGGTCGTATTCGGCGAAGAACTCCATCACGCGCTTGTGGAGCCCCCACTGTTTTTCGGAAAGTCCCATGAACCACTGGTGCTCAGCAGGGATTTCATATTCGACGTTGGTGTTGCGCAGGTTGACCTCTAACGCCTTGGATTTGATTTCGTTAATCATAGTTTTGGATATGTTTGATCAGGTCGATGATTCGGGAGGAGTAGCCGCATTCGTTGTCGTACCATCCGAGGAGCTGGATGAAGTTGCCGCCGATGACCTTGGTGGCGAGGGCGTCGAAGATGGCGGAGTGCGGGTTGTCGGTGATGTCGCTGCTCACGAGCGGGTCTTCCGAGTATTCGAGGATGCCGTTGAGGGGACCGTTGGCGTAGCGGCGGAAGGCCTCGCGGATGTCGTGGGCCGTGGTGGGGGAGTTGAGCTCGGCGGTGAGTTCCACAAACGAGCAGTCGGCGACGGGCACGCGGGTGGCGAAGCCGTCGAAGATGTTGCGCATCTCGGGCAGCACGAGGTGTACGGCCCGCACCGCCGACGAGGTGGTGGGGATGATGTTGGCGATGGCCGAGCGGGCGCGGCGGTAGTCGGCGTGGTAGCCGTCCTGCAGGTTCTGGTTGTTGGTGGTGGGATGTACCGTGTTCATGAATCCCCGCTTGATGCCGAACTCGTCGTTCACCACCTTCAGCATCACCGCGATGCAGTTGGTGGTACAGGAGGCGTTGGAGACGATGTCGTCGGTGGCGGTCAGGGTGTGGTCGTTCACGCCCATCACCACCGTGCGCTCGATGGAGGCGTCGTCGGGCGGACAGCTGAGGATGACTTTCCGCACACTGTCGCGCAAGTGGCCCTGCAGCAGACTGCGGGTCTTGAAGCGTCCGCACGAGTCGATGACGATGCTCACGCCGCTTTCGCCCCACGGAATCTCTTCCGGTGAGGTGAAGTTGGTGACGAGAATGGTACGGCCGTTCACATACAGGTGGTTTTCGTCGCAGCTGATGTCCGCCGCAAAACGTCCGTGTATGCTGTCGTACCGCAGCAGATGCGCCATCAGGTGCGTGTCCATCTTGTCGTTGATATGTGCAACCACCATGTCGTCCCGACCTTCCATCAGCCGGAACACCATCTTCCCGATTCTTCCAAAGCCGTTGATTCCGATTTTTACCGACATTTCTTGTTCTTTTTTATAGTCTTGTTTTTATTGTAAAATGTTGATTAAAAGTTATTTATATAATATTTCTTATATTATACAAATAAAGCGCAAATTTACAATAATATTCAGGATAATTATTCCCAACTCCAATTTTTTGTCTATCGCTCGATGCCTTTCTGCAAACCATAGAGATATTTCTTCTGTGAATGGTCAGAAAGAGAGAATTTTTTCAAGGAAAAAAGCGAGAAACTAAATCAGGATAAAGATAAACAGCTGCACAAAGCAGATAATCTCGGCGAAAAACACCCACGCATTGTGGCTGTGGTTGGTGGAGTATTTCCAGTTGTAAACCGCCTGCACCCGCGTGCCAATCAAAATAGAGAAGAAGTAGATGAGCAGGCTGGCGATGACCGTAATCTTGGCAGTAATCCACAGATACACAGTGCTGAGGACAATGGCTCCCAAGGCGTTGACATAGTGGGCCAGACGCTTCCATCCGTATTTAAACAAGGTTTTAGGCTTGAATTTGGCAACCAGTCGCTTCGAATAGTCGATGAGAGCCCGTACGGGTTTGACCTTCTGTTTCTCAGCCGGCACGTCGTCGCCCTTGCTGATGCATTTCACACTTTCGGGGTCTTTCGGACCGGACTTGTAGCAGGCGCAAAGTCCGATGGAGACCATGGCCACCCAGTTGGCGATGGGGAACCATTTCAGGCCGTGCGGTGCAATGATGAACCAGTAGATGCAGAGGGGCGTGGCGGTAAGAAAACACCATGCCGCGAACAGCCAGTCCCACTTTTTGCTGAGCAGGTAGTAGGTCTCAGAAATGGTGGTCGGAATGCCAAATTTGCACAATATGAAGATGATGTAACTCACCCACAATACAATGCTGATGATTGGCAATAGAAGCATCATGGTTGTTAAAATTTTGCGGGCGCAAAATTACAAAAAAATCTGAATGATTTTCTGTTTTTTAAGAAAAAATCAACAATTTTTCCGTCGCAGGATTTTCACTTGGTCGCCGGCTATCGACAGCTCTGAAACGGGATTCCCTTCTATTTCCGGTGCTGGCATGCCTTTCCCCCACCGCACGGGCGAGGTCAGGATGCGCGCCTCGTCCCACAGCCCGCTGGCGATGAAACGCTCCAGCGTCTTGCGGCCGCCTTCCACAATCACCGACTGTATCTTGCTGTCGTACAGCTGCCGAAGCACCTCTGCAGGCTTTTCGGGCAGCAGGGTAAACCCCTCGACGGGCGGTGTGTTTTCAAGGTCTCTCGTGGTGATGTAGCGGGCGGGATTCTTCCCCGGATAGTGCCGCGTGGTAAGCTGCGGCCGGTCGTTCAGGTAGGTGCGGTATCCGATGAGGATGGCCTGCTCCTCGCTGCGCCATTTGTGTACCAGCACGCCCGTCTCGGGCCGCGTGATCCAATACTTCCCGTCCGGCTGCTCCTGCCGGTCAATATCCATAAAACCGTCAGCCGTCTGCGCCCACTTCAAGATGACGTAGGGACGGTGCTGCCGGTGGTAGGTGAAGAACCGCTTGTTCAGCTCGTCGCACTCCGCCTCCAGCACACCGGTAACCACCTCCACACCGGCGGCCCGCAGCTTGGCGATGCCTTTGCCGTTCACCTTCTCGTTGGGGTCGGTGGAGCCGACCACCACGCGCGGGATGCCCATCTCGATGATTTTGTCGGCGCAGGGTGGCGTTTTGCCGAAATGCGAACAGGGCTCCAGACTGACATAGATGGTGGAGTCGTGCAGCAGCGAAAGGTCGCCGACCGAACGGATGGCGTTCACCTCGGCGTGTGCCTCGCCGCAGCGATGGTGGTACCCCTCGCCGATAATGAGATCATCGCGTACAATCACCGCGCCCACCATGGGATTCGGTGCCGTATGCCCCAGACCAAGGCGCGCCAGCTCGATGCAGCGGCGCATCATGGCTCTGTCGAAATCGGTGATGGTGTATGACATGGTACTGGTTTACAGGGTTCTGCCAGTTTCCAACACCCATTTGATGTAGAGCAGGGCGGCCACGCTCCACGCCTGCGAGATGCAGCCATTGGGATGGTGCGGGGGCGCGCCGTCGAACACCTCTCCAATGGTTGAGATACCATATTCTTTAATGTCGCTCTCAAAATCGTAGAGAATTTTCTCCAGCACGGGGTAGGCTTTTTTCTGATGAACCGCAATCATGCCGTTGGTGAAGGACATGAGTAGCCACGGCCAGCAGGTGCCCTGATGGTAAGCGGCATCGCGGGTGGCCTGGTCGCCGCCATAGTACCCCTTGTAGTCGGGGTCGTTGGGCGACAGCGTGCGGATGCCCTTGTTGGTGAGCAGCTCCTCGGTGCATTTCTTCAAAATCAGCTGGCGGATCTTTTCGCTGATGGCGGTGTAGGGCAACGAGGTGGCAATGAGCATGTTGGGGCGTACTTGGAAGTTCTTGTAGTCGCCATCCACATAGTCGGCCAGCCAGCCCTTCTCTTTCGACCAGAAGGTGGCCTTGAAATGGTCGGGGAATGCTTTGATAACCTCTTTCCACTCGGCCACAAAGTCGTTGTCTTTGGCCAACTTGGCCATTTCGCTGGCAAAGCACAACGCATTGTACCACAATGCGTTGATTTCCACCTGACAGCCTGTGCGCGGGGTTACGGGCTTGCCGTTCACGATGGCATCCATCCATGTGAGGGCCTTGCCTTCGCAGCCGGCGTAGATGAGTCCGTTGTCGAGCATCTTGATATTGAAGAGCGCCCCTTCGCGGTAGGCGTGGAGGATGGAACGGATGGCTTCGCCATATTCCTTCCAGATTTTCTTCTCGCTGTGCGTATAGGTGGCGTACTGCTGCACGGCACGGATGAACCACAAAGGCGCGTCCACCGAGTTGTAGGCGTTGTCGCTGCC
This sequence comes from Bacteroidales bacterium, assembly GCA_045132235.1. GTDB lineage: Bacteria > Bacteroidota > Bacteroidia > Bacteroidales > WCHB1-69 > UBA1756. The sequence continues at coordinate 119,632 of JBGURX010000019.1, read as the reverse complement.
ACAGCCGATATTCGGGAAAAGTCCACCCTGCAGCTCTTTCAGCATCGAGTCCATGATCTCCTTGCAGAGTTCGGGCTTGTCAAGGGCCAGCGTGAGTCCCGGCAGCGAGATGAAGGTGTCGCGGCCCCAGCGGCCGAACCACGGGTAGCCTGCGATGATCTCGGTCTTGCCGTTGCGCTTCACGATAAACTGCTCCGCCGCATTCTTCAGACAGTTGAAATAGGTGCTGCGGTTGGTGTGCTGCTGCATCTCTTCCTGATAGAGCTGCTCCAGCTTCGACGGGTCGATGGGCTCGGTACCGATGGAGAGGTATAATACTCCGTTGGTAAGTTTCACGTTGATTTTGCCGGGATTCAGCAAATCTTCCACCCCCTCATATCCACGCTCAATCTCTTTTTCATATTCAAAATTTTCATACCAGACAGGAGCGTGCTCATAATAGATTTCTTCAGAACATTGGAAATAAACTGGAGTGTAATTTTCGTATAAACAATACTTTACACCATTTTTGCACTTCTCGAAACCGGTATTGGCGGCATCATTTTTATGGGTAAGGTGATGAATTTGACGGAAAGCGAGCAGCGGCTGGAACTGGAAAGCCACCGATTCCACCTCGTCCAAGATGGTGTATTTGATAATCAGTCGCTCGTCGTTGTTGAGCAGCAGGATTTCGCTTTTGAAGTTGAACTTTCCCACGCGGAAGTAGTAGGTGGGCACGGGGTCGGCCACGAAACGCTGCATGTACTTGTTGCCTTTCGGGTCGATGATGCCGCCCTTGTACTGGTGGATGCCCAGCCGGAACTCCATGTCGTTCATGATGACGCTCTCGTTCAGGTTGGAGACCAGCACGTGGCGTTCGTGGTCGATGCCGTCCTGCGGCACGATGAACAGTCCGTGATATTTGCGGGTGTTGAGCCGCAGCAACGAGGTGTTGGCAAAAGCACCGGTGCGGCTACAGCGCAGCAGTTCGCGGTCTTTGGCGAAAGTTATGTTGACTAATTTCTCTTTGTCAAATTCTATATAATTCATTTCCAATATTTTGTATTCACAAAAGAGGAGGACTGAGGCTATAGAAGCCCCAGCTCCTTGAGTTGTGCATCCGAGATGGGAGTCGGCGCGTTCAGCATCATGTCGCGGGCCGCGTTGTTCTTCGGGAAGGCGATGAAGTCGCGGATGGAGTCGGCATCGCTGAGCACGGAGCACATACGGTCGAAACCGAAGGCGAGACCGCCGTGCGGCGGGGCACCGTACTGGAAGGCGTTCATCAGGAAGCCGAACTGCTTCTGCGCCTCCTCCTCGCTGAAACCGAGCGCCTTGAACATCCGCTTCTGCAAGTTCTTGTCGTGGATACGGATGGAACCGCCACCCACTTCGGTACCGTTGATGACCAAGTCGTAGGCGTTGGCATTCACCTCGCCGGGGTTGGTCTCCAGCATCGACTCGTGTTCGGGCTTCGGCGCCGTGAACGGGTGGTGCATGGCATAATAGCGCTGGGTTTCCTCATCCCATTCCAACAGCGGGAAGTCAATGACCCATAGGAGTTTGTATTCGCCTGCCTTGCGCAGACCGAGCTGGCGGCCCATCTCCAGTCGCAACTCGCAAAGCTGCTTCTGTGTTTTCAGACGGGGGCCTGCCATAATCAGAATCAGGTCGCCCTCTTCGGCACCGCACTTCTGGGCAACGGCGGCGAGGTCTTCCTGACCGTAGAACTTGTCCACAGAGGATTTGTAGTGGCCGCCCTCTTGGCACTGCACATACACGAGGCCGGTGGCGCCCACCTGCGGGCGTTTCACAAAGTTGGTGAGCTCATCCAGCTGCTTGCGGCTGTAGTGGGCGCAGCCTTTGGCCACGATGCCCACCACCAGTTCAGCCTCGTTGAATACCTTGAAATCGCGATGCTGCAGCACGTCGTTCAGCTCCACAAAACGCATGCCGAAACGGGCGTCCGGCTTGTCGCTGCCATAGTACTTCATGGCATCGTGCCATGTGATACGCTCAATCGTCCCGATATCCATCCCCTTGGTTTCCTTGAAGATGTATTTGATAAGGCCTTCAAAGGTCTGGAGGATGTCCTCTTGGGAGACGAACGACATCTCGCAGTCGATCTGGGTGAACTCGGGCTGGCGGTCGGCGCGGAGGTCTTCATCGCGGAAGCACTTCACAATCTGGAAGTAGCGGTCGAAGCCGGCCACCATGAGCAGCTGCTTGAAGGTCTGGGGCGACTGCGGCAAGGCGTAGAACTCGCCATGGCTGAGGCGCGACGGCACCACGAAGTCGCGGGCGCCCTCCGGCGTGGAGCTGACCAGCATGGGGGTTTCAATCTCCACAAAGCCGATGTTGTTCATGTAGTTGCGGATGGCGATACCCAGCTTGTGGCGGAACAACAGGTTGTTTTTCACGGGGTTGCGACGAAGGTCGAGGTAGCGGTACTTCATGCGGATTTCGTCGCCGCCGTCGGACTCATCCTCGATGGTGAACGGCGGGGTGATCGACTCGTTGAGCACGTTGATGCTCTCCACGAGAATCTCGATGTCGCCCGTCGGGATGTTCTTGTTCTTGCTGTAGCGTTCGGCCACGGTGCCAGTCACTTGGATGACCCATTCGCGTCCGAACGGCTCAATCTGCTTGCACAGCTCGGGGTTGGTTTCGGCGTTGAAGGCGAGCTGCGTGATGCCGTAGCGGTCGCGCAGGTCGATGAAGGTCATGCCGCCCAGATTCCTGATTTTCTGGATCCAGCCGCAGAGGGTGACTTTTTCGCCGATATTTTTCGCGGTGAGTTCGCCGCAGGTGTGCGTTCTTAAAGTAGTTTTCATTGGATGGTGATTTTTTTAGAAAGGGAAACATACTGGCTCTCCCACTCGCCGCCGCGGTCAAGGGCCTTCAGCTGGTAACCGTAGTTCTTTCGCACAAGACGGGCGTTGTATTCGCCGGCCTGCACGGGCTCCAGCATGTCGGGGGTGATGGTGAGCCGTCCGTTTTCGAAGTCAAAGTCAATCTCCACGGTCTCGTCGCCTTTGGTGAGCATGCAGCTCACGCTCTCGCTCTCTTCAAACGGCTCGGCCTTGACGGTGACATGGTTGGTCTTGGACTTGCTGAGCGTGATGTTTTCCTGATTAAATGCTATGGTGTTGGTGATGATGGAATTCTTGAACTGCTGGCGGTTGTTGTTGGTGTACTCGAAGGGGAGCACCTGCTGGTACTTCCCGATGGAGCGGGTATATTCACCGTTTTCGTTCAACTCCATCTCCTGCCCGTTGACCGTCACCGTTGAGGGTTCGGTGAGGCGGAGCTGCTCCCCGCTGCGGTGGTCGAGGCGGAACACGGCCGACACCTCCATCTTCCCGCTCTCTGCATCGCATTTTGCTTTGTAAAGTTGGAAAATGATGTTCTGGTCCACCTTGTCCGAGTCGGTGAGGGTGACACCCTTGTGACAGCCTGCGAACAGTGCGGCCGCCAGCAGTACAGTTGCCAATCGTCTTGCTTTCATCATGATTATTTGGCTACTAACGCTGCCAAAGCGATGGAATAGAGTTTTGTGTTGGTGGAGTCGCCGCGGGAAGAGAGCACGCAGGGCACTTTGGCACCCACCACCATGGCGCCGAGTTCAGCACCGGCTAATTTGGTGTTGCACTTGTAGAAGACGTTGCCGGTCTCGATGTTCGGGAACACGATGCAGTCGGCGTCGCCGGCCACTTCGCTCTTCACTTTCTTGATCTGCACGCACTCCATGTCGATGGCGAGGTCCACGCCGAGGGGACCGTCCACGATGGCGTTCTTGATCTGTCCGCGTTCGGCCATCTTGCTGATGATGCACGCGTCCACACAGGCCTGCATGGCGGGCAGCACCTGCTCGGTGGCGGCCAGCACAGCCACCTTCGGCTTCTCAATCTGAAGGGCGCGGGCGGTGTTCACCAAGTAGTTGGTGATCGCGATCTTCTGGTTGAGGTCGGGGGCGGGAATGATGGCCACGTCGCCGCACACGATCAGTTTGTGGTAGCGGGGCGTCTCAATCACGGTGACGTGCGACAGCACGGCTTTCGGGCCGGGCATCAGTCCGCGCTCCTTGTTGAGGATGGCGCGCATGTACTTGTCGGTGGAAAGGAGACCCTTCATCAGGATGTCGCCCTCGCCGTTGTTGATGAGCTCGCAGGCCTTGGCAGCCGCCTTGTTCTCGTCTGCCTCCTGGATGATGGTGAAATCGTTCACGTCGATATTGTTTTCTTTGCAGACCTGCTTGATGGTGGCCTCGTCGCCGACGAGGGTGGCCTTCACCACGCCCATCTTCACTGCGTTGTGCACAGCCTCGATGGTGTGTGCATCGTTGGCGTATGCCGCAATCAAACGTTTCTGAGGTTTGGTCTTTACTAATTCAATGATTTGGTCTAATTTTGTGATACTCATAGTTTTAAATATTTTTTTAGTTGATAATATTCCATAATAATTCAACCTGCAAATTTACACTTTTTATCCCAATTTTTAGGTGTCTGATGTTTTTTTTATTATTTTTGCCGAAAAATTTAAAAGAAGAACGTCATGAGTCGTGTGATAAGGATTGTTTTTGGCTTTTTGGTAGTGATTGCGCTGGCAAGTTGTGCGAGTGGCGTATCCCAATCTGTTAACTCTTCTCAAAAAGAGGAATCTTTTCACTATGAGGACAATGCAGCGGAGTTTTGGGGTACAATGCTGGTGCCCACGATGGAACATCATATTTCGGAGGATTCCAATGCCGTATATTGCGCCACCATGCTCTATGCGTGGGATAAGGTGCGGGAAATCTTTCAAGAGCCGATAGTCGTTCCATCGCAGTACCGCGACCTGCAGCTGCTGAATGCGTCCACTTCCCACAAAAACACCCTGAAGCCCGGCGAATATGTGGCCGAGGGCTTTGCTGAGGGTAATAGCGTTGTCGTTCGCTCCCGTTTTGAAAAGAATCTTCCTTTTGAGGTGTATTTCGACACTTTCGACAACCGTTTGAAATTCAATGGGGAAAATGTTCCTGCTTTCGGAATGTATGGATCGTTGGGCAACGAGTGCGTGGATGAAATCAAGATTCTTTACTATCAAAACGACCGACATTTTCTGGTCAAACTCATCCCAGAGGATAAAAATCACGAAATTCTTCTCTATATGCCCGAACACGCTTTCAGCACTTTTGCGGAGATGCAGCAGAAGGTGAGCCAGTTGATAGAGCAGGGAAGCAGAGAGCAGAAGATGGAGGATATGAAATGGAAATATAAGTTCTCGGTTGAAGATGATGAGTTGCTCATTCCCAAATTCGACTTTAATATCAGCACCGATTACCGTTCGTTGCTGGGCAATCATTTCACAGTGGGTCAGGAGGTCTGGACGATAGGGAGGGCATGGCAGCAGGTGGCGTTCCATCTTGACGAAAACGGCGCCGCTGTGGAGAGTGAGGCAGAGGGAATCTTATCTTTAGGGATAGAGATTGGCCCCAAAGTACCACAGCCCAAAAAGATGGTTTTCGACCGTCCGTTCTACGTGCTGCTGAAGCGCGTGGATGCCTCCCAGCCCTATTTCGTGCTGTGGGTGGCCAATACTGAATTGATGGTGAAGGAGTAGCCTGCCATTCGCTGGTTCCTTATTTTGACAGCAACGGTCGGATTGACTGGTATGTTTCTGAGGATTTCTTTTTCAGAATTTCAGGAAAAAACTGTATTTTTGCCGCCTCTTTTAAATTCTTGTAAATGAAACCTTACGAACACGTTGTCAAGTATTACGAATGCGACAGAATGGGCATCGTGCACCATTCCAATTATGTGCGTTTCATGGAGGAGGCGCGGGTGGACTGGATGGACCAGCTCGGCTATGGCTTCGACCAGCTGGAGGCCGAAGGGGTGGTGTCGCCTGTTACCGCCATCAGCTGCACCTATAAAACGCCCACCACCTTTAAGGATGTGATTTCCATTGAGGTGAAAGTGGCGGAGATGAGTGCCCTGAAAATCAGTTTCGCTTATACGATGAAGGTGAACGGCAAGGTGGCTTGTCTGGCCTCCAGCACGCATTGCTTTCTTGAAAACGGCCGTCCCGTGGTGATGGAGCAGCGCTTCCCTGAATTATATTTGAAAATCAAAGCATTAGGAGATTAAAAAAACTCCCACTTTTCACCTTTCAATTCTCAATTTTCAATTCTCCCTGTTCGAGTAGTAGTTGAACATGTCGATGAGCACGCGGGTGCAGACGGGGCAGAAGTTGTCGTAGATGATCTCCTTCATCGTGCAGTTCTGCCACGGGCGGTACACGCCTTTCGCCACATAGCCGGCGCCTTCATACACACCGATCATGTCGTTGTATTTCTTGGTGGCCGGTGTCGGCACGGGCGTCTTGGCGTCCAGCAGGTCCTTCCATTTCGACTCGAAATCCACGAGCGTGGTGACGTTGGGCTCCATGGGCTCGATGCCGGCTGGGTAGTAGTCGTTCACGCTGGTCTCGGAGGTGTAGTATTCATCGGCCAGACCGCCGATGAGGTGCCCCATCTCGTGCACAACCACAAAGTCGGCTTCGGGCGCGCCGTTGCACACGGTGGCATAGAAGTTGTAGATGCCACCGCCACCGTATTTCTCTGAATTGCAAAGGATAATGATAACATCAAAGGGAGCGTCGTCGGCAATGTCATACATCTTCCACACGTTCTCGCACATGAGGTAGCGGTCGCTTCCGAGGGTATTGTACGAGCTGTTGAGCAAAGTCTTGCGCTGGATTTTGTTGTTGGGGTCCGTCACGCCCGACTCTTCCGAGTACCCCTTGATGGCGTAAACGTTGATGCGCTCGGTGTTCTCTTTGTAGGGCGAACAGTTGAGGATGTACGAGGTAAAGGCCTTCACGTCCACATCCAATTTTCCGCGGTCCTCCTTGGCGTAGCCGTCGGGGATGAAGAGAATGTCGAGGCACTGCTCGGGATTGCCGCCCTGATGCAAAGTCATGTATTTGTAATCTTTGCTGAAGGGAGTTGTGGGTGTTTTTTGTGGATTGTAATAGTTTGTGTATAAAAGAGTTCCTATTTTCTTGCGGTCGAAGCAGGTGAAGGTGTAGCGGATGGTGTTCTTGGGGAAGGGCATGTTGATGCACTCCTCGAAAGATTTCGACTGGGTGGCGGCCTCGTCGGTGGTGCGGTACTCGTTGAAGAGGCAGTCGTAGCTGCGCGAGAAGATCAGCACGTTGGTGGTGGAGTCGTAGGCCTCGAAAAGCACCGAGCCGTACTGGTGGGGCTCCTGCAGGTAGGCGCGAGTGCCGCTCCAGATGCCGCCGGCATGGTACTCCTTCAGGGCAAAACTTTCGTGAGAGGCATCCCCAATATGTAAATAACTGATTCGTAATGTTTTATTTTCAAAATATTGATCAAAATTCTGCGCCCAAAGGGTGGTGAGGGCAAGCGTCAGCGACAAAAGCAAAAAGGTCTTTTTCATTTCGTAAAAATTTAGCTGCAAAATTACAACAAAATTGTGATTAATTTTTGTAGATTTTAAATACTATTTACAGATTTTTTTCCGTACTTTTGCACTCGTTTTTTAAGAATGAAATTTTTCCTTTATTTATTAACTTTAAATCACTGAAAATGAGTAATGTAAAGTATGTTTACACCTTTGGCGGAAAAACTGCTGAAGGCAAAGCCGACATGAAGAATCTGCTGGGTGGCAAGGGCGCCAACCTCGCTGAAATGTGTTTGTTGGGACTTCCTGTTCCTGCCGGCTTGACCATCACTACCGAATGCTGCACCGCATATTATGCGAACAACTGCCAGCTTCCCGACACCCTCATGTCCGACGTTTGGAAGGCTATGGAGAATGTGGAGAAAATCATGGGCAGAAAATACGACGATCCCGAGAACCCGCTGCTGGTCTCCTGCCGCTCCGGCGCCCGCACCTCTATGCCGGGTATGATGGACACCGTCCTCAACATCGGTCTGAGCTCCAAAACCATCCCCGGCCTCATCAAGAAGACCGGCAACGAGCGTTTCGTGTATGACTCCTACCGCCGTCTCATCATGATGTACGCCGACGTCGTCATGGAGAAAGCCGAGGGCATCGCTCCCGTCGAAGGCAAGGGCATCCGCAAGATTTTGGATGACATGCTGGATGAATATAAGGAGAAAAAAGGCTACAAGAGCGACACCGACATCAAGGCTGAAGAGCTTCTCGAGCTTGCCACCGCTTTCAAGAAAACCATCAAGGAGAAACTCGGCACCGAGTTCCCGGATGACGCCAAACTGCAGATGGAAGGCGGTATCAAGGCTGTGTTCAAGAGCTGGAACGGTCAGAAAGCCATCTCTTACCGTCGCATCGAAGGTATTCCGGATGACTGGGGCACCGCAGTGAACGTGCAGGCCATGGTGTTCGGCAACATGGGCGAGAGCTCCGCTACGGGCGTTGCCTTCACCCGTAACCCCGCCACCGGCGAGAACCAGTTCTATGGCGAATGGCTGATCAACGCACAGGGCGAAGACGTGGTGGCCGGTATTCGTACCCCCAACCCGCTCAACGACGACACCAAGAACGAGCAGAACAAGCACATGCACTCCATGCAGGAGCTGATGCCCGACACTTACAAGGAACTCTGCGAAATCCGCGACATCCTTGAGAAGAACTACCACGATATGCTCGACATCGAGTTCACCATTCAGGAAGGCCAGCTTTTCATGCTGCAGTGCCGCGTCGGTAAACGTACCGGTATCGCTGCTCTGAACATGGCTCTGGATATGCTTCACGAAGGTCTTATCAAGGACGACGAGGTGGTGATGCGCCTCGCTCCCGCCCAGATGGACGAGCTGTTGCACCCCATCCTTGAGGCTGCCGACGAGAAGAAGCACACCGTCATCGCCAAGGGTCTTCCCGCAGGTCCTGGCGGCGCCGTCGGTGTCATCGCCCTCGACAGCGAAGTTTCCAAAGATTACACTTCCAAGAAAATCAAAAACATCCTCGTCCGTGAGGAGACCAACCCGGAGGATGTGGAAGGTATGCGTGCCGCCGACGGTATTCTGACCGCCCGCGGTGGTATGACCTCTCACGCCGCCCTCGTCGCCCGTGGATGGGGCAAGTGCTGCATCGTGGGATGCGACGCCATCAAGATCGACATGGAGAAACGCACCGTCACCATCGACGGCAAGGTGTACAAAGAAGGCGATACCCTCGCCCTCAACGGCGCCAAGGGTTATGTGTATGGTGAATCCGTCAAGATGATAGACTCCACCGAGAACCCGCGCTTCCAAGAGTTCATGGCCCTCGTGGACAAATACCGCGAGATGGGTGTCCGCACGAATGCTGATACTCCGGAAGATGCCCAGAACGCCGTCAACTTCGGCGCTGAAGGTATCGGTCTGTTCCGTATCGAGCACATGTTCTACGGCAAGAACAGCGAGAAACCGTTGGAGAAACTCCGCAAGATGATCCTCGCCAATACGAAGGACGAGCGCGTGGCCGCTCTGAACGAGCTGGAGCCTTACATCAAGGAGGCTGCCAAGGGAACCCTCAAGGTGATGGACGGCAAGCCGCTCACCTTCCGCCTCATGGACCCGCCGCTCCACGAATTCGTACCGCAGACCGAGGACAAGCAGCGTGAAGCCGCCGGCCAGTATGGTCTTACCTTCGAGGAAATCAAGAAGAGAATCGACGGTCTGCACGAGATGAACCCGATGATGGGTCTCCGTGGCGTGCGCCTCGGCATCGTCTATCCTGAAATCTCCGAGACTCAGTTCCGCGCCCTCTTCGAGGCTACCGCTGAATTGATGAAGGAGGGTATGGATCCCCGCCTCGAAATCATGGTGCCCCTCACCATCGATGTGAAGGAACTCCGTCATCAGAAAGAGATTGCCGACCGCGTTCAGGCTGAAGTGGAAGCCAAGTTCGGTGTGAAGATCAACTACCTCTACGGTACGATGATTGAGATTCCGCGTGCCACTTTGATGGCCGACGAAATCGCCGAAGTGGCTCAGTTCTTCTCCTTCGGTACCAACGACTTGACGCAGATGACCCTCGGTTTCTCACGCGACGACGTGAACGAGATCATCCACACCTATATCGACCAGAAGATCATCCCCGCCGACCCGTTCAAGACTCTGGATCAGGTGGGCGTCGGTCAGCTGGTGCAGGCTGGCGTGCAGCGTGGCCGCTTCGTGAACCCGAAACTCAAGGTCGGTGTTTGCGGCGAGCACGGTGGCGACCCGGCTTCCGTCGAGTTCTTCTACAAGACGGGCATGACCTATGTGTCCTGCAGCCCGTTCCGCGTACCGGTGGCACGTTTGGCCGCTGCGCAGTCCGCTATCAAGCGTCACCGCGCTGAAGGTCAGTGCTGCTGCAACTGCAACCAGAAATAAGAGGGGCGATGGAACTGCAGTCGTACCTCACACCTGTTGATGCCGCGTCGCTGGCTCCCGTAGGGGATGCCGGCGACCCGCATCTTCTTTACCGCTATATCGACATCTGGCAGGAAGGGGAGCCTGTGTTGGAGGGACGCCAGTTCGCCCTTGTCGGCGTACCCGAGTCGCGCAACGCCTTCAACAACGACGGCTGCCATCTCGCCCCGAACGAGATCCGCCGCTCGCTGTACGCTCTCTACTGCTGGAACAAGCCGGTCTCCATCATCGACCTCGGCGATCTGAAGGCAGGGGAGACCGTGGAAGACACCTACGATGTGCTGACGGAGCTTCTCGCCACCCTCATCAACGAGAATGTCATTCCCATCGTGCTGGGCGGCAGCAACGACCTCGCCTTCGCCAACTACAAGGCTTACGAGATGCTGCAGCGCGTCATCAGCATTGTGTCGGTGGACGCCTGTTTCGACCTCGGCGGTGAGGAGCAGCCGATGAAGTCGAATGCCTATCTCAACAAGATCATCCTCCAACAGCCCAACTTCCTTCTCAATTACTCCAACATCGGCTATCAGACCTACATGAACAGTCCCGAAGTCATCTCCCTGATGGAGAAACTCTATTTCGAGACCTACCGTGTGGGCATGCTCCGTCAGGACGTGTCGGAGGTGGAGCCGATTGTGCGCAATGCCGAGATGCTTTCGCTGGACGTGTCGGCCATCCGCCATCCCGATGCGCCGGGCAACCCCAACAGCTCGGCCAACGGCTTCTATGGCGAGGAGATCTGCCAAGTGGCGATGTACGCTGGCTTGAGCGACAAGCTCTCTTCTTTCGGCATCTACGAATACGACCCGCTGCTCGATTACAACGGGCAGACCGCCCAGCTGCTGTCGCATGTAATCTGGTATTTCGTGGAAGGATTCTTGAATCGTTGCTGCGATTTGGATTTCAAGGATAAAAACAGTTACACGAAATACAGTGTCACGGTCTCCAATGCAGCCGAGGAGATGGTGTTTTATTGCAGCAAGAAGAGCGGCCGCTGGTGGGTGACCGTGCCGGTCATCAATGTGGAAAGGATGACGCAGCAGACCTACTACCTGCCCTGTTCGCTCAACGACTACCATACCGCCTGCAACGACCGTATTCCGGACCGTTGGTGGAAAGCTTACAACAAATTCAATCATTAAAATCAATCAATATGAAAAAACTTTTATTCTTTGTTTTGATTAGCATTTTTAGCTTTCAGTTCGTGAAGGCGCAGGACAATCCTGAACCGCCTGCCACGCCTGCTGAGGCTGCTGATGCAGTGGAAGCCGTTGCCGACACCGTAGCGCCGGAGCCTGAGTTGACCGATTGGCAGAAATATTGGAAACTGACTGGTGTCGTGGGTCTGAATGTCACGCAAACCTCTTTCGTCAACTGGGCAGCTGGTGGTCAGGACAATGCAAATAGCGTGCTGTTCGCCAACTTGAACCTCGCCTACAGCAAGGGCCTGCATTCATGGGAGGCTCATCTGATCACGGAAATCGGCATGATGTACACCATGGGCGCAAGAGAGGTGAAAAACGAAGCCGATGAGGTGCTGGGGAAAACCAACTGGAGAAAGTCGAGCGACAAAATCGACTTCAGCACCAAGTATGGTTTCGAGTTCCAGAAAACATGGTTCGTCACCGCTATGGCCTCTTTCAAGTCGCAGTTCGCCAGAGGTATGGATTATGCGAAATTCGACAAAGGAGAGCAGGAGTGTCCCAAGTATATCTCCAATTGGATGACTCCTGGTTATGCTGACTTTTCTGTGGGTATCGACTGGAAGCCGAAGCCGTTCCTCTCATTCTACTTGTCCCCGGTTGCCGGACGTATCACCATTTGCACGGCTCCCAGCATCAAAAACAAAAATGTGATGGACTACACGGTCAATTCCTTGAGACATTCGTATGGTATTGATACGACAACTGGCAAGGCATACAAGGCTGAGTTCGGTATGACCTTCAAGGCGCAGGTCAACTATACCTACAAGAATTTGACGGTGCTTTCCAGTTTGGTGCTGTTTACTCCGTACCATAGCAGAAAAGTGGCACAACCGTTCGGCAATTTCGATGTGGACTGGGATTTCTCGATTTCCTACAAGTTCCTGAAAGTGTTGAATGTGAGTTTGATGACCTCTTTGAAGTACTACGATCAGGTGATGATCACCGACAAAAAAGGCAATACCGGACCGAGAGTCCAGTTTAAGGAGGTGCTCGGCGTGGGTGTCGGGTACAGCTTCTAAAGTTATTGACACTGGAAAAGGAGGAGACGTGACTTTGGGACATCTCCTCCCTTTTTATTATTATGAATTGATATGAAAAAAATCATCCCCATCCTTTTCACCGGCATTCTGTTGATGTTCAGCCAGAGCTGTAGCATGGCGAAAATGTACAACATGGTCAACTGTGATTATTCGTTTCATCGGCTGACAGGCATTTCGTGGGCGGGCATCGACTTCATGAAGAAGGGCTTTGATTACAGCGCTCTTGATTTGGGCACTGTGGCAAAATGTACGAAAGCTATTGTCAATAAAGATTTTACTATTAATTTTAATATTGAATTGAAAGCCACCAATCCGGGCCGCAGAGAAGCGGAGATTGCCGGATTTGACTATATATTATATTATGCGAATGAAAAAGTGGGTGACGGGGTGAGCATGAACAAAAGCAACATTGTGGTGCCCGCGAAGGGAGGGAGCACGATAATCCCTGTTTCTTTCCGGCTGGATTTGAAGGACTTGGTGGATGTCAAGCATCCGGTGCAGTCGGGCGAAAAGATGGTGAACATCATCGGCGACATCTCCAAGGTGGGTAATGGCAACACCCCCTTTGCGGTCAAGATCCGTCCTTATATCCGTGTGCACGGCGAGATTGTCAAAGGACCTTATTTTACCGTGCGTGACAATTAATGTGATAGTGCGATGAAGTTTTTCCGGCATCTTATGGTACTTCTGCTGTGCGGCGTTGCCTTTGCCGCACAGGGACAGCGCTTTACGGTGTCAGGACTCGTGACTGACGCCTCGAACGGCGAGTCGGTGAAGAGCATCATGGTGTCGATGATGCCGGAAGAAGATAATACACAGGCTTTTACGGCCTTTTCCAATCAGGCGGGTTTTTATTCTATCACGCTCCCCAAGGGACGCTACATTTTCTATATCCAGTACATGGGTTATCAGGATGTACTCGACACGCTGCTGGTGGAACAGAATGTTACCCACAATGTGGCATTGCATCCCGATGCAGAGTTGCTGGAGAATGTTGTGGTAAGCGATAAGGCTGTGGACCACAATGTTACGAGTGCGGAGGTGGGAAAGATGGAGATGAAAATCGAGACCATCAAGGCGCTGCCGGCACTGTTCGGGGAGGTGGATGTGCTGAAGTCGGTGCAGCTGCTGCCGGGCATCCAGTCGGGTGGCGAGGGCAACACCGGCTTTTACGTGCGTGGCGGCGGTTCCGACCAGAACCTTATCCTGCTGGATGAGACCACCATCTACAATGCCGGCCACCTGTTTGGTTTCTTCTCGGTCTTCAACGCCGATGCAGTGAAAAATGTGGAAATCACCAAGTCGGGGATGCCGGCCTACTACGGCGGCCGTCTTGCCTCGGTGCTCGATGTGGCCCAGAAGGAGGGCAACCTCAAGCAGTATCAGGTGGATGGCGGCCTCGGGCTCATCTTCTCTCGCCTCACCGTACAGGGTCCCATCAAGAAAGACCGCGCTTCGTTCATCATCTCGGGCCGCCGCACCTACATCGACGCCCTCGTGCAGCCGTTTCTCAAAAAGACCTCCCCGCTGAAAGGCACCAAGTTCTACTTCTACGACCTGAATGCGAAAGTCAACGTCATTATCAATGAAAAACATCGCCTCTATTTAGGCGGATATTACGGAAAGGATGTCTATGGCTTCAAGTCGTCGTCGGGCGACACGCGGGCGCAGTTCCGCTGGGGCAACGGCGCCGCCTCGCTCCGATGGAACTACATCATCAACCCGCAGCTTTTCCTCAATACCTCCTTCAACTTCACCAACTACGACTTCTCCACCCTGATGGGCATGAGCATCTATACCATGGAGATGAGCTCCGGCGTGCGCGACTACTCCTTCAAAACGGAGCTGACCTACCTTCCCACTTTTTTCAGCCACAGAAAATACGGACATGTTTACCCGAAGGGATATGAACTTACTGAGGAGGAGATCATGTCCAACGCTTCCCAGCACCAGTTCAAGTTCGGCATGCAGTACATCTTCCACACCTTCTTCCCCAACAAGTTTTCTGTGGATGCTGGCATTCAAGACCTCACGTTGCCCAACGTGGATCCCTACTATGCGCACGAGCTGGCTTTCTATGCCAACGATGAGTTCGACATCTTCAAATGGTGGAAGGTGAATTTGGGAGTGCGCTATACTCATTTTGAATTTGTGGGTCCGTTTACCCGTTATGTTTTTGATGCACAGGGTGTTTTGTGCGACTCCATCCAATACCGTCCGGGTGAGGTTATCAAGCAGTTCAACCATGTGGAGCCCCGTCTCTCCATGCGTTTCCAAGTGGCGAAGTCCACCTCCATCAAGGCCTCCTACACGCTGAATTACCAGTATTTGCATCAGGTGGCGCTGGCCACCATCTCGCTGCCCACCGACGTGTGGATGCCCTCCACCGAGATTGTCAAGCCGCAGGTGGGACATCAAGTGTCGTTGGGCGTGTATCAGAACTTCCACCACAACATGTTCGAGAGCTATGCCGACTTCTATTACAAGCACATGAACAATCTGGTGGAGTATTGTGATGGTATTAATATTCAGGATATTACGCGAAATGCCGACCAGATGTACACCTTCGGCAAGGGCTGGTCGTACGGGGTGGAACTCTTTGTGAAGAAGGCCACGGGGCGTTTCACGGGCTTCATCGGCTATACTTTGTCCTTCACTCAGCGCAAGTTCCCTGAACTCAATGGCGGCAAGCCCTTCTATGCCAAGTACGACCGTCGGCACGACGTCTCCATCAACCTTTGTTACGAAATTCTGCCCAACAAGCTGAATGTGTCGGCAGTGTGGGTGTTCGCATCCGGCAATACGATGACGATTCCGGTGGGCTACTATTTCCTTGCCGGCTCCATCGTCACCGAGTACAGCGACCGCAATGCCTACCGCCTTCCCCCGTACCATCGACTGGATCTCTCGCTCAACTGGACCATCTGCAAGCGCAGGCACTTTGAAACCAGTCTGAATGTTTCGGTGTATAATGTTTACAACAGGAAAAATCCTTTCTTTATCTTTTTTGAGACCCAGACCGACTATCAGACCGACTATCAGGAAGGGATGAGTTTCGACATGCAGACCAAGGCCTATCAGATGAGCCTTTTCCCGATTCTGCCTTCCTTGACATGGAATTTTAAATTCTATTAGTGGAATTCAAAAAAAATCAGTATTTTTGCAGACTTAAAAAAAGTTAAAACGAAACTGATTTCTATGGAGGAACCCATTACCCCTTTTAGAAAAAAAACTCGTCTGAGATACCGTGTCGCAGTCATTGGCGGCGGCAGCTGGGCAACCGCGATTATCAAGATATTGTCAGCCAATCTGGAACACATCCACTGGTGGGTTCGTGAGGAGGAAATTGTGGAGGGTGTCAACAAATATGGGCACAATCCGAAGTACCTGAGCTCCACTTTCATTAACCCAAAAGATGTTAAAGTGAGCAATGACTTGCGTCATGTGGTGGCCAAAGCCGACTATGTGGTCATCGTCACGCCGTCGGCATTTTTGCAGAAAACGCTCGAACCGTTGAAGAAGAGCCGTCTCAACAATAAGAAAATCATCACGGCAGTCAAGGGTATCATTCCCGAAAAGATGCAGTTCATCACCGACTACCTGCACGATGAGTTCAAGATTCCCATGTCGAACATGGCCATGATTAGCGGTCCGTCGCATGCGGAGGAGATTGCGCAGGAGAAGTTTACCTTTCTTACGGCAGCTTCTGAGAATCAGGAACTTGCGCAGAATGTGGCGAAGATGTTCACCAACCGCTATGTGCGCGCGTCGGTCTCGTCCGACATCAAGGGCGCGGAGCTGGCGGTGGTGATGAAGAACATCTATGCTTTGGGTGCCGGTGTGTACAGCGGCCTTGGCTACGGCGACAATTTTATCGCAGCTTACATTGCCAACGGTGTGCGCGAGATGAAGAATTTTGTGCGGAAGGTGTTCCCCGGCGAGCGTTGCCTCGACGATTCCGTCTATCTCGGCGACCTTCTCGTGACCGCCTACTCACGCTACAGCCGCAACCGTATGTTCGGCAACATGATCGGCCACGGCCTCTCCGTCAGGGTGGCGCAGTTGGAGATGAGCATGATTGCGGAGGGCTACTATGCCGTGCGTTGCATCCATGAGATGAACAAGAAGTTCGGCGCCGACATCCCCATCGCAGAGACCATCTACGGCATTCTTTACGAAGGCAATAACGTAAGCTCTGAAATGAAGAGGATTGCAGAGTTCTACATTTAAATTTTATGGCATGAAAAAATTGAAAACATTCGTATGCATTCTGGGGGCTGTGTTGTTTGTCCTCCTCGATTTGGGCTTTCTGTTCAAAATCATGCACTACCCGGGAGCCGGTCCTATGCTGCTGCTCTCCATGGGGCTTATGCCGGTGTTCATCGTCTTTGTCGCCATTTTAATCATGATAAAAAAGTAGAACGATGGAATCACAGTCAAAATATCCGAAAAAAGTTTTCTTTTTCGCCTGTATCCCGATTCTTTGGGGGATTGTGATGATGGCAGGGTGGGGACTTGGCGTTTCCAAGGTCCATATTACGGGATATGAAGCCTCCGGCAACGCCGTACATCGTGCTCTGGAAAATGCCAAACAGGTGTCAAATGAGCAATACAACATGCTTTATCACCAAGAAGATGCAGATACAATTCCCGTTGAAGTCATGCAACTCTGTTTGCAGACAAGTGAATTGGTGCATTATATGGAATATCTTCGCTATGAGTTGATTCAGTATGCCAATGGAGAAGCCTATGAATTGAAGTGTATAGAAAATTTTAAAGTAGATATTCCTTACATCAGTGTTTCTGATATAGAAGGGAAGGATGATTTTGAAAGGTCAACGGCATTTATGCTCCATAACGGAGGACCTTCCAATGGAGAAATGCTGCGGAATAAGTTCAATGAATATCTGCAGAGTGTGCGGCAGCTTGTGCCGGCTGAAAAGCGTGCCGAGGTGGACGCAAAGTTGTCTTCCTTCATGCTGCCCCCTTCAGAAACTGACCGTTATGGAGAAACAATTTCATGGGAAGATAGCCATTTCGACCATGTGATCACGATAGCCGCTGCCACCGAAATCGAGTCGCTGGCTTGCGATGTCATGGCGGTGGAAAGCATTGTTTTAAAAAGTTTTATGAACCAATAAACTAAGAAGATGAAATATTTACTTACCATCTGGAGTGCGATAACGCTTGTGATGCTGTGCCTGAACACGCTTTTCAAAATCATGCACTACCCCGGCGGCAACTTTTTCTTGCTGCTGACGATGGGATTGCTGATGCCTGTGCTCATCATACTAACGGCTATTTATGCCATAAAGATAAAGAATTGGAAATAAAATATTGATGTTAGGAATCAAATTAAAATTAAAAATATGAAAACCCACACCATTTCCGCTCAGTTTCTGAGCATCGACAAAGTTGAAAAAATCATCGAATCCAAAGCGAAACTCGCCCTCTCTGAAGAGTCCCGTCAGGCGGTGCAGAAATGCCGCGACTTTCTGGACCAGAAGATGGAAAACAGCACGGTGCCCGTCTATGGTGTCACCACCGGTTTTGGCTCACTCTGCAACACTTCCGTCTCCAAAGAGGACCTCTCCACCCTCCAGAGCAACCTCGTGAAGTCGCACGCTTGCGGTATCGGCGACGAAGTGCCGCAGGAGATTGTGCGCCTTATGCTGCTCATGAAAATCCAGTCGCTCTCGTACGGCAACTCCGGCGTGCAGGTGCAGACCATCGAGCGGTTGATTGATTTCTACAACAAGGGTGTTTATCCTGTTGTGTATCAGCAGGGTTCTCTCGGCGCTTCCGGCGACCTCGCCCCGCTGGCGCACATGTGCCTGCCCCTTCTGAACGAAGGCGAAGTGTATTACCGCAACAAGAAATACACTGCTGCCGAAATCAACGAGAAATTCGGCTGGAAGCCCATCAAACTGCAGTCAAAAGAGGGGCTTGCCCTGCTCAACGGCACCCAGTTCATGAGCTCCTACGCCGTCTATCTGCTGATGAAGTCACGCAAGCTGTCATGGCTCGCCGACATCATCGGTGCCATCTCCCTCGAGGCTTTCGACGGCCGTATCGAACCCTTCAACCTCTCGGTGCATTTCGTGCGTCCTCACGTCGGCCAGATCCTGACCGCCACCCACATCAACAACCTGCTCATGGGCTCCGAAATCATCTCCCGTCCGAAGAAGCACGTGCAGGATCCCTACTCCTTCCGCTGCATGCCGCAGGTGCACGGTGCCACCAAGGACTCGCTGACACATATCACCAACGTGGTGGAGACCGAAATCAACTCGGTGACCGACAACCCGACCGTCTTCCCCGACGAGGACCTTATCATCTCTGCCGGCAACTTCCACGGACAGCCGCTCGCCCTCGTGCTCGACTTCCTCTCATTGGCCATGTCGGAACTTGGGAATATCTCTGAAAGAAGAATTTACCAGCTCATCAGCGGCAAACGCGAACTGCCTTCCTTCCTCGTGAAGAACCCCGGCCTCAACTCTGGCTTCATGATTCCGCAGTACACCGCCGCCTCCATCGTCAACCAGAACAAGACCTTCACCATGCCCTCCTCCTCCGACTCCATCGAGTCGTCGCAGGGACAGGAAGACCATGTGAGCATGGGCGCCAACGCGGCCACCAAGGCTTACAAGGTAGTGGAAAACGTGGAGAAAATCTTGGCCATCGAGTTGCTGAACGCCGCGCAGGCTCTTGAGTTCCGTCGCCCGCTCCGCTCATCGGAGTTCATCGAGGACTTCATCGAGCAGTACCGCCGCTTTGTGCCTTTCGTTGAGAACGACACCATCATGTACAAGCTGATGGCCGCCTCCCGCGACTTCATCCGCAACGTCAACGTGGTGATGGAAGAGTGCTAAATTGATTCATTGTCATGCGATACCTGCTTGCCATTGTGTCACTTTTTCTCCTGCTCCTGACAGCTTGTCAGCAGCGGGAGAAATTCCCCGTGGAACCGGAGATCACTTTTGTCAGTCTGGAAAAGATTGACAACGGCACAGGCATTGATGACAAGGCAACTCTTACCTTCCATTTTCAGGACGGCGACGGCGATATCGGCCTCGGTACCACGGACATTAATCCGCCTTTTGACAGCTCTTCTGCCTATTATTATAATTGTTTTATCGATTATTATAAAAAGGTGAATGGCGTTTTTCAAAAGATTGAATTTCAAGGAATTACTTTTAACCAAAGAATTCCGAGACTGAGCAACAGCGTGCCGGAGTCGATAGAGGGCGACATCAGTATCAATTTGAATATCAACGACTACGACCTGACTCACCCCACCGACACCATCCTGTTTCACTGCCGCATCGTGGACAGGGAACTGCACGAGAGCAATGAGATTGAGACCACGCCGTTGGTGGTAAGGAAACGGCTATAGTCTGTTTAATGAATAATCTGACAAACCGTACCGAGGAAAATTCTTTGGTACGGTTTTTGCTTTATGTGGTGTGTAATTTTTTTTGCATGGAGAAAGATAAGGGAAAAATCATACAGGAGGTGATGAAGATGGACGCAGACTTGCGCCGCTATGCCGCCACGTTGGCCCCGAACCGCGAGGATCAGGAGGACTTGATACAGAATACCTATTTGAAGGTGATGCAATACAGCGACCAGTTCCGGTCGGAAACCAACCTGAAGGCGTGGGTGTTCACCATCATGCGCAACACCTACCTGAATGACTATCGCAGGAGTCAGCGTGGTTTGGTGGTGTCGGAGAAGTTTGTGCCGCAGGGGTATGAGAATTTCAGGCACAATCCGGCCGATGATGCCGACCTTCACTTTTTTGTCAAGGATATCAACGGGAGAATCATGGCGAAAAGCCCCGACCAGCGCAAGCCGTTTGAGATGTTTGTGGATGGTTATAAATATCAGGAGATTGCCGATGCGATGGGCTTGTCGATCGGCACGGTGAAAAGCCGCATCTATTTCATGCGCAAGAAGCTGATGGAAGAGCTTCGCGACTATGTGACGCCGACTTTCCCGCGTACGGCATAGTGGGCGGAAGGCAGCAGATGAAGGCGGTAAGTATCGGGATGAGTGTGGCGCCCGCATATCGTTCCAACATGCACTCCACAAACAGGTTGAGGGCAAAGGTGACGATGATGATGGCTCCGCCGAGATTCCGTTTCCGAATGCCAATGAGGAAGGCGATGCAGAAGATGCTGACAAACAGCAGCAATCCGATGATGCCGGTGCCCAACCACACCTGCAGGTACTGGTTGTGGCAGTTGAATTTTCCAGAAGAGATGTAGATGTAGTGGTGCTCGACGGCTTTCTCGTGTAGCTGGTCCAGCACATCGCCGGTGCCGATGCCGCAGAACCAGTGGTCCTTTCCGATTTCCATGGCATTGTTCCAAAGCGCAATGCGAATGGCGCTGCTCTCTCTCGGGTTGTCGCGGTCGGCGGTTTTGAGGTTGATGAAGCTGTTGGCGATGCGGTTGTCGCAATTCTTGGTCATGCGGCCGTGCTCCTTGTAGATGTAAAGTCCAACGCTGGCGATGATGGCGGCCAGCACAATGGCGGTCAGTGCATAACGTCGCTTGCGGCGGTTCAGCGCCACCGTTACGTAAATCAGTAATGTCACGCCAAACAGCACGAAGCCCATTTTGGACTGCAGGAAGAAGATGTGAACGGGAAGTATCAGCAGGCAGCCCCAAAGCAGTATGGTGATGATGCGGTACTTGAGCCATTCGTTGCGCCGCAGCAGCAGCTCCGCCGACACAATCCATGCGATGATTTCGTAAAGGGCGAAATAGGAAGGATGGCTGAACGACATGGGAAGGGACAGCGGCAGGGTTGCGTGTTGGTAGAAGAAGTGGAAAGTGTAGCCGGTGCGGAGGTAGAAAACAGTGGAGTGGCACATGCTGGCTATTGCCCAAAGCAAGATGGGTATGACGAACAATATCATCGCGAGCGAAAGCTCTTTGCGTTGTAGCTTCGGGATGAGCGGCATGACACAGATGGGGCAGACGAGGAACCAGATTTTGTATTCCCAGTCGGAGATGGCCTTGCCTACATTGTCCGACAGCAGGGGACTGATGAGATAGCAAAGGTATAACCCGATGAAACAGAATGCGATGGCGAGCATGCGGTTCTCTTTCAGGGTATGGTAACGCTCCTTCCAGTTCCACTCTATCGTGGCAAACAGCAGCCATACGCAGGCCAGTGTGAGGAAAAGAAACTGGCTCACAATGAAAGTGCCTGCTGTGATGAGCAGCATGGCGAGGTTGATTTTCAGGAAGATCTGCTGTCGGCGGGTGTTCTGCATGGCGTTTTAATCGTGGAAGCGCCAGGTGATGCCGACGGAGAAACTGCGGCTCTGCATCGGATAGCCTGGTGTGGTGAAATAATCGTAGCCCATCAATCCGGAAAGGAGGTGGATGCCCTTGATGAATATGTTGATGCGCTGCACGCGGATGGCGAGGTAGAGGTCGAGGTAGCAGTAGTTGCCGGTCTTCACCTCGTGTTGGTGGTAGAACTGGTGCAGCAGCGGATGGTAGGCGTCGGCATAGTAGTTGGTGTTGTAGGCCGCATTCAGTCCGAGTTGCAGCTGGGCCTTGTTTTTGAAGATGTTGAATCGGTAGAAGATGTCGAGTTTGCCGGCAAAGAGGGGCACTTGGATGGCTTCCTTGTTGGCATATTGCAGATACCCGTTGAAGATGATGCCCAACCCCTTGTAGCGGAAAGGTACGTAAGTGTGCAGCTGTATGATGTTGGCGTAGGCATCCAGCAGGGTGGGGGTGAGTTCTTCATTGAGATAGACGTAGTTGTGCAGCATGTAGTAGCTGAACTCCACGCGGTAGTCTTTGTATTGCCAGTAGGGGGTGAGGCGGATGATGTTCTCCTTTTTCCACTGGTTGTTCCAGTAGAAATTGTCATCGGAGAAACGCGAAAAAATGTAGTCGGGCGAGAGGTAGAAGAAGTCGAAGTCGCAACCGATGGTGTGGTGCTTTTTCTTGTCCAGCTTGGCGGTGATGGCGGCCGAGAAGGAGAGGTCGTTTTTCTGGTAGCAGCCGTTGGCGACGCTGGCACGGATGGTCTCGGTGGGCTTGCGGCCAAGTGTATAGGCGAGTTTGGCGTGCAGGTCGATGTACTTGAAGAGGCGTACGTGAACTTGTGCGAAGGGAGTGTAGGAGTTTCCGAAATAGAAATTTGACTGGAAATGCGTGTATTCGTGTGTGATGCCCCCTGTGAAGTGGAAGAAGTAGTTGGGGTTGGCAGGCTCCTTGTAGGGCTGGAAGGTAGAGTATTGTATGGTGTTGGAAATGGTGTAGAAACTCAGCGAGTCTTTGATGGAATCTGTCGGGAGGGAATAGGTATGGGGATAGAAGAGGGAGTCGGTGGGGGAATCGCTGTAAAAGTAGCTCTGCTGCCGGAACTGGAAGGTGTGGGTGAAGGTGCCCCAGTGGTTCTTTTCGCCAGTTTCCGACTTTTTCTTTTGGGATTTGATGTTCACGTACTGCTGGAACATCAGGTCGTGGGTGAGAATGCGCGAGGTGGCATCATACAGGTTCATGTTGTAGCCCGTCAGCAACTTGGGAAGATGGTCGTAGAAATCCTGCTGGTTCTGCAGCCCTCCGTTTTCCTGCGTATTGAAAAAGTTGACAATGTAGCTGAGCCGGAAACCGTAAATCTCGTTGCGCGTCTGGAAGTGGCAGAGTGCGTCGGCCACGACGTCGCGCGTCTTCTGGTGGGTGAAATATCCCTCGTTGAGATAGCCCCGCAGGTTGACGGCGATGTTGAACAGGTCGCGGATGTTCTGTGCATGGGTGGCGTACAGCGTGTTTTCGGTCTCGAAGCCATACGTGTAGGCCAGCTGCGTGTAGGAGGTCTTCAGCTTGTAGTATTTCAGGTCGCTCTGGTTCTTGAAGTAAAGCGGATAGGGACATGGAAGCAATGAGAAACCGGGCTCTTTGCTGAAGGTGAAGTTCATCGGTTTGTGCGCCTGTCCGTTGATGCCTAACGACTGGTACAGGTTTTCGTTCCGCAAAAGGGGATCGTGTTGGTAAACGAATCCAATGGTAGTGTCAATTTCTTTATAATCAATGGGTTGAAAGAAAGTAGTGCCACAACGTGTGTAGGCAGTGGGCAGATAGTTGGGGGAGATGGCCATCGCCGAGTCCACCTCGTGGTGAAACGGATCGTCCGCCTCGTCCTTCTCCTCTTGGGCGAAAGCCGGCACGACTGTCAGTACAGCCAGCAGGAGAGTCAGAAGAAGACGGTGTTTTTTCATGGGTGAAAATTAAAATTGGAAACCGATCATCAGGTTGATATAGGATTGTTTCACAGAGGTTCTGTCTTGGAAAAAAGGGCGGATGGCACGTTTCCACGCCACCTCCACCGTCAGGAATTTGATGCGGACACCGAAGCCGGCCTGATAGAGGAACTGGTGCTGCATGAGGTTGTTCTTGCTGTATTTGATGTCGTTCTTGGTGACATGGATCAACGGCTGGTACATGATGCCGATATGCGGCATGAGGGCGACGATTTTCCGCTGTCCGACAGGAAAATAGCCCAATACACGGAAAGGAATCTGCAGGTAGCGGCTCTCCACGGTCTCGCTTCCCATGGGGATGGAGTCGAGGGTGAAGGCATGGTAGTGCCCTTTGAAGAACATGTACTGGAACCCCAGTTCGCCGAATACATACTGGTAGCCGCCTCGTGCAAAGAAGCCGAAAGTGCCGGAAAACACGCTCTCCAGCTTGTCGAAGTCCGACAGCTGCCGGTTGCTGATGACAAAGTCGGTGCCGAGGCGGAAGCCGAGATGCAGATAGTTTTCCAAGTCTTTGTTTTGCAGCTGTATCTCCTGTCCGGACATGGGAGAGGGGAGGGGCATGCGTTTCAGCGTGTCGCCATGGGTGGCGTATAGGCTGGAACAAGCCATTGCCAGCAGAATCAGAAGGGTGAGGGCTCTATTTCTCATCGGTGTCGGGGGTTGGTGCGGGTTTCTTCTTGGGGGTGTTGAACTGGCTCATGGTGCGCTGCAGACCGGCCGTGGCGAAGGAGAGCACCATCTCGGCGGCGGTCTCGATGGCCGGCTCGATGGTCTCCTTCATCTCTGTGGAGTCGAACCGCCCCAGCACGTACTCGATCTGGTAGCCTTGCGGAAAGTCGTGGCCTACGCCGAAGCGCAGACGGGGGAAGTCGCCGTTGCCCACGCGCTCGATGATGTCGTTGAGACCGTTGTGGGTGCCGCCGCTCCCTTTGCCTCGCATCCGCAGCTGTCCGGCCGGCAGGTCAATGTCGTCGCAGATGACAAGAATGTTCTCCGCTTCCACCTTTTCGTGCTCCATCCAGTATTTGACAGCCTTTCCGCTGAGATTCATGTAGGTGGTGGGCATCACGAGAATGAGCGTACGCCCTTTGTACTTCCCCTCCGCCACGTAGGCGTAACGGTCGGTGCGGAAGGTGGCGGACAACTTTTTCGCAACAGCATTAACTACTTCAAAGCCAATATTATGGCGTGTGCCAGTATATTGCTCTTCTGCATTGCCCAATCCGAAAATGATGAATTTTCTGCTATTTTCCACTATACCAATTTTGAACCTGCAAAAATACATCTTTTTTCCGATTTTTCCAGTCTTTTCCCTCCTATCTTCCACCCTTTATGATGAATATTTGCGAAAATTTGGTGAGGGGCTTGCAGTTTGCAAAATTTTGTTTACTTTTGCGGTTTGAAAAATTTTTATAAAATCTGAATAAAATGAAGAAACTTGCAATTGCTTTTTATGCGCTGGCCGCACTTTGTCTCGTGACCCTTTTCACCCAGTGCAAGAAGGAACCCGTCTGTGATTTGGTTCTTCATGTCCATAAAACCACCACCGGCATCGATACCGCCGACGCACTGCCCAACTGCTTCGTGCGTGTCGGCCTCGAAGACAATTATGCCGATTTCGCCAAAGCTGAAGGCTATACCGACCAGAATGGCGTGTTTACACATACCTTTAAGTATGAGGCTCTTCTGGATGTAGAGGCTGTGTACGACAGCTCCTACACAGATGAGAATAACATTGTACACCGCGACTATTTCATCGGTACCGGCCGCGTGAAACTCGAGCCCGGTGAAGCCGTTGAGCAGTACATTTTGGCGACCGAAGCTCAGTAGTTTTGAGTAAACGTTCCATTTCTCTGTATGTCGCTTTTGCTATCGCCACCATCGTGGTGGTATGCTTTGTGGTGTGCCGCCCGCAGCCGGTGATCCAGCCGCCGCATGATGACGAAATTGTCTATGTGGAGAACCGCACCAACACCCTCAACGTGCTGCTGTTCTGCCATTCGTCCGACTATTTCCTCTACCGTGGCACCACCGTCGGTTTCCAGTACGAACTGCTGAACATCCTCGGCGACTCGCTGCAGAAGGACATCAAATTCACCTTCACCACCGACCCTGAAGAGGTGCGCTCGCATTTCTTCACCAGCGACTTCGACATCATCGCTTTCGATGTGGATCCCAACCAGCCCGACCGCGACAAACTCTGTTTCTCGGAGCCCCACTCCACTTTCCATCCTGTACTGCTTCAGCACCGCAAAGCGCTGCCCGACACCGCCGGTGTCATCTACATCCCCTCCCATTTTCCCTGCACGCTCATCAACGACTCGCTACCCGCAGTGCGTGGCAAATGGCAGTTCCATCAAGACACCCTGCTGGCGGAAGAACTGGTGGAGCTGCTGCAGGACGACAGCATCCACTACCTGGTCACCGACTGCAACACCGCCATCATGCTCGACCCCTTCTATTCTGACCTGCAGGTGGTGAAGAGTGTGGGACCTGAGCTGGAGCGTTGCTGGGTGCTCAATCCGGCCAATATTTCCAAAAACGACAGTATCAACAACTGGCTGGTGTCATTCAGACAATCAGAGTTGTATGACAAACTGTGCAACAAATATTTCCATCCTCACTCCCGCTATATTCTTGGCGGTGGACGCGAGAAACGCAAACGCAGCATCTCCTCCTACGATGCGGTCATGAAGCGTTACGGTGCGAAATTCGGTGTGGACTGGCGTTTCGTCTCTTCCATCATCCGGCAGGAGTCCGGTTTCAAGTCCGACCTTGTGGGAATGGGCGGAAGTTTTGGGGTGATGCAGATGATGCCGGCCACCGCTGCCAATTTCGGTGTTACCGACACCTCCTCCGTGGAACAGCAGATTTATGCGGGCATCCGACTCATCGCCCGCCTCGACCACATGTTTGCCAAGTATGTGGAGGATGCCGACGAGCGTCTTTATTTCGTGGCGGCGGCCTACAACGCCGGCAGCGGACATATTGTGGATGCCTGCGAGCTCTGTATCAAGTATGGCGGCGATGTCACCTCGTGGAAGGAGGTCTCTCATTATCTTCTCATGAAAAAAGAACACAAATACTATACAGACCCTGTCGTAAAGTGCGGCTACTACCCGGGACGCCATACGGTCAACTATGTGGAGGCGGTCATGAACCGCTATCACGGTTATCGGATGAGCCTGCCGGCAGCGTCATAGGGGCGGTGGTTCATATCTCCTGCTATTTCTTTTGTGTCATAATGTCGAGCACGAGGTTGTCGGTGGCGGCCATGCCCTGCAGTCCGATGTTGGCGAGGTTGCGCACGCACTTCTCCACGTCGTCGTCGATGATGCCCTCCACCGAGGTCACGGTCTTGTCCTCCATGGCCAGCATGGCCGAGAGCACGGCGGTGGAGACGCCCGTGGCCACCTTCAGCGAGCAACTGGGCTTGGCGCCGTCGCAGATCATGCCGGTGATGTTGGCAATCATGTTCTTCACGGCATACACCACCTGCTGGTAGTTGCCGCCCATGAGATAGGTGATGCCGCAGGCCGACCCGGTGGCGGCCACCACGCAGCCGCACAGCGGAGAGAGTCGTCCGAAGCTCTGCTTGATGTAGATGACCGTCAGGTGGCTCAGCATCAGCGCGCGGATAAGTTCCTCCTCGCTCTTCAGTCGCTCCTTGGCATACACCCATACCGGCAGCGTGGCGGCGATGCCTTGGTTGCCGCTGCCCGAGTTGCTCATCACGGGCACCTTCACGCCCGCCATACGCGCGTCGCATGCGGCAGAGGTGTAGGCGAGAATCTTCGAGTAGATGCCGTTGCCGAAAAACTGCTCCTTCGGCTGCATGAAGATAGTGCGGCCAAGCGCGTGGCCGTAGTTGGACATCAGCGACATCTCCGCCGCCCGTTTGTTGAGCTCCGCGCTCTCGAGTATGAAGCGGATTTCGCCGACGGGTGCGGTGGTGGCGAAGTCGTACACCTGCTGCATGGTGAGCCGGGGCTGTCCGTTGGCTTCCGGGGCCGTGTCGCAGGCACTTTCATCCAGCAGCACCTCGCCGTTTTTCGACAGATAGCTGAAATGGGTGTGTCCTCCGCGAATGATCACCTTCGCCTTGTCCTCTCCGTTGTGGCCGGTAACCTCTATATATAGTTTTTCCTCCGTGTCTTTCTTCTGACTGATGCTGATGCGCTGCTGGGCGATGTAGGCTTTGGCCGCCTCCACATCCTCCGGTGTGATGTCGCGAAGCACCTCCAGCTGGTAGTCCGAATGTCCTGCCATGGCGCCCAGTGCGATAGCGACAGGCAGTCCCACCATGCCGGTGCCAGGTATGCCGACGCCCATGGCGTTCTTCAGCATGTTGGCGCTAAGTTCCACCGTCAGCTGTTTCGGCACGCCGCCGAGGATTTCGGTGCAACGGGCGGCGGCCAGCGCCACAGCCATAGGCTCTGTACACCCGATGGCGGGCACCACTTCGCGTTTCACTAAGTCGATGATAAGGTTTCTCTCTTCGGTGGTCATTATTACTCAAAAAGTTGTTTGTAAATTTCTTCAATTTTGGTGATGGGTATGAGTTTGATTTTCAGATTTTTGTGTTGAATGCCTTTCAGGTTGTATTTGGAAAGGAACATACGAGTGAAGCCCAACTTGTCGGCCTCGGCGATGCGCTGTTCGATGCGTGTCACGGGACGGATTTCGCCGTTCAGTCCCATCTCGCCGGCGAAGCAGGTCTTGGTGTCGATGGGCAGGTCGGCGGCGGAGGAGAGGATGGCGGCCACGATGGCGAGGTTGATGGCGGGGTCGTCCACATGGATGCCGCCGGCGATGTTGATGAACACATCCTTCGCCCCGAGTTTGAAGTGGCACCGTTTCTCCAGCACGGCCAGCAGCATGTTGAGCCGGCGGATGTCGTAGCCGGTGGCTGCGCGCTGCGGGGTGCCATATACGGCACTGCTCACCAGCGCCTGTATCTCGATGGTCATGGCGCGGGTGCCCTCCATTACTACGGAAATCGCGCTGCCGCTGAAGTCTTCGTCGCGGTCCGATACAAGGATTTCCGACGGGTTGAGTACTTCGCGCAGTCCGTTGCCCTGCATCTCGAAGATGCCGAGTTCGGAGGTGGAGCCGAAGCGGTTTTTGATGCATCGCACAATGCGGTAGCCGTAGTGCAGGTCGCCCTCAAACTGCAGCACCGTATCCACAATGTGCTCCAGAATCTTGGGACCTGCCAATGAACCGTCTTTGGTGATGTGGCCGATGAGGAACACGGGCGTGCCGGTGCTTTTGGCGAAGTGCTGGAACTCGGCCGCGCACTCGCGGATCTGCGAGATGGAGCCTGCCGCCGAATCAATCAGTTGACTCTGAAGGGTTTGTATGGAGTCAATAATCAGCAGGTCGGGCTTTACAGCCTTCACATGCTCGAAAATCTGGCTGGTGTCGGTCTCGGTGAGGATGAGGAAGTTGTCGGGCTGGTGTCGGGGGAACAGCCGTTCGGCGCGCATCTTCAGCTGCGACTCGCTCTCCTCGCCGGAGATGTACAGGATTTTCTTGTCGGGTATTTGCAGGGCCATCTGGAGTAGCAGGGTGGACTTGCCGATGCCGGGTTCGCCACCCAGCAGAATGATGGAGCCCGCCACGATGCCGCCGCCCAGCACGTTGTCGAACTCGCGAAAGCGGGTGGGGATGCGTGGCACCTGCACGAGCGAGATCTCCGACAACAGTTTCGGGAAGTTCTGCGCGCTCTTCACGATCGACGACTTGCCCTTGCCGGCGTCGCCTCGGTCCACCACCTCCTCTTCAAAGGTGTTCCACTCGCCGCAGGAGGGACATCTTCCCATCCATTGCGAGGATTGATAGCCACAGTGTTTGCAGAAAAAGAGACTTTTCGATTTTGCCATAAGGTTGTGGTTTTGTGTTTAGTTGGCTATGCGATACGTGCTTTTTAAATCATTCCCATCATTGACAATCCAATCTTTTCTACGACGCCTGTAACTAAAGCATTTCCCATCAGGAATGCGCGGCGAAGGTCGCTGGCTCCTTCTGTGTGGCTGTCAGGGAACATATTTAATCTTTCCAGTTCAATCGGGGTTAGTCGCCGGTAGCGACCGGAAGGAGTAAGAACAACATGTTTGAAACGGGATGGGCTAGCACCACCTTCTCCTGTGATGATTGTTCTGGATGGACGGTCAAGGTAGTCTGGGAATGCCATCCCCCCTTCACTATAGTCGTATTCGAATCCAGTGGCTTTATTTACACGTTTCAGCTTTTTGCTGCCTTTCAGATACTCCCATTTTGGAAGGTCATCATCTGTAATGAAAAATTCAGCGGGAACATCTTTCTCGTCCAAAAGAAGCTGGCCAAGTGAGAGGCAAGGACCTGTATAGTTAGGAGTGGTAGCACATGTGGTCACCTTGCGTTCCATTACAATTCCAGTGTTTTCAAAAGGACTTGTTTTTTTCCCTTTATTGAATGTATTAGAAACGGTAAGCAGGTCTCCATTGATGCTGAATTCGAGTGGCAGATTACTATACTCCCAATGAATTGGAAAAGCTTTTGCAATAGTCCCTTCAGAAAGAATCCATGACTGCGGTTTCTTTATTTTTTTAGCAATACTTGAAGACTTATGATAGCCGACTATATAGGTGCGTCGACGACGTTGTGGCATTCCGTATTCTGCTGCGTTTATCACTCGCCACTCTACGATGTAGCCCAAATCGCTCAAAGAAGCTAAGATAATGGCAAAATCACGACCACGCTGAGATGCGGGTGATTTAAGCAACCGATCTACATTTTCAAAAAATAAATAATTAGGCTTGTGTGGCATTTCGTTGAGAATGCGGTAAATCTGCCACCACAAGACACCTTTTTTGCCCTCAATTCCTCCAGAATTCTTTAAGGTGGTGGCAACAGAATAGTCTTGACAGGGGAAGCCCCCCACTATCAAATCGCATTCAGGAATCTCGTTGGTCGGAACTGTTGAGATGTCTTCATTGCTATGCCCTTCAGAACCAAAACGATGACAATAGATTAAACTGGCGTCCTGCCGTTTCGTCTCGGGCTCCCATTGGTTGTTCCATATGGTGTTGAATTTTTTTGAAGCTCTTTCTAGTCCTATACGGAATCCACCTACGCCCGCAAAAAGTTCTACCACACGGATGTCATCTTTTGCTGCAGTTCCTGCTTCAACAGGAAAAAGACTGCCTTGGCGTGTCTGTCTACAATATTCGGCTATGGGTTCGCATACGCCAATATATGAAGGCTCTTCGTTACAATATTGGGTGGTGTTTTTCTTACATCTATTTTTCATGGGAATCAAGCTCACAATTATTTTCTAGGATGATTTTTGAAACGTATTCAGAGTTGAACCAATAGCAATATTTTTTACAAAGTCCACCATTGGGATTCTCTGTGAGGTCATTGCTGTTGCGTCCTTTGGGTCGAACATGAAAATATTGGTGTAGGGAGGCTGCCCAGTAGTCTTTGGGGTCAAAGACATTGTTCATCACGTTGTTACGAATGTTCTCCCAATACAGATTAGCCATTCGTAAATCTTCAGGAGGCATTGTCCAGAAAAAAACTTTCTCCAGTGTGTAGTCGTTCGAATTGCGTGTCTGCTCTTTAAACACCACGAATAGAAATCTGCTGGTGAAAATCTCGTATAGACGGCTTTCAAACCAATTGTCATTGTCGAAAACCTCCTGATAGTTTATGTTTTCAAAAGACATGGATTCTTTAATTCTACCATTGGCCTGCATACGAATGGTTTTCATCATCATGCCGGCCTTTAGAAATTCTTCGCTTTTATTGATGTTGGAGTGTTGTCCATTGTTGGCAATAGCATTCGCAATCTGGTAGAATTTGCTTTTACATCCGTTTGATAAATCAATGCCCAATTCTAGTGCAATGGAATGCTCATCTTTATGCATATAGGGATGAAATCTCTCAAGGATGATTTCGTCAAAGGTTTTTGTTTTCAACGATTCGACTGTGACTGCTTCGCCGGACAAAGGTAGATGCATGTTGCTTACAGCATTGGTGCCGCTTTGCTTTACATACTCCAATATCGTTCTCATATATGCCATCTTAAGGCAGAACGCACGTGTCGGAGCTGGGATGTCACTATTATACTGACGTGTCACATCATCGCCTTTTGTGCCTTTACGACAAGCTCCGAGGTACATAGTGTCACCTTCAGAAAGTGTATGTGCCAAGCCTTCCCTTATTTTTCTGTGTATGATTTCATAATCTTGTTTAATAATAAGAAGATCTTTTTCGGGAAGTTGCCAAAGTACAGAATAAACAAATTCTAGGTCAAGAGTATTCTTTGAAGCAAAGTTAAGATAAAAAAGCAATAGCATCAAACGGCATTTTTCATAGAAATGACTGTGTTCAAAATCATTGCCGGCCTCTTTGACATAGTCTATCATTCCGCATACTAGTCTTTCCTTTATGAGCCATTCGTTTTTTTTGCTTTGTTTCAATGGAGTGCATTTCAGTTCCAGTCCTGCTGCAGAAAAATCCGCATCAGGGTTGCTGTTTTTCTCATAGCCAAAATAGATTTCCTCCACCATCTCTCCTAGTCCGCCTTTGCCTTTGCGTGGTTCATAATCACGTGGGGTAAAGTCGCGCAGACAATGACCGAGTAGTTTCTTGCTGTATTCAAAAATAGAGCGTGCGTCTTTAGAGTTATAGTTTTCCATCTTTCAAATTTCAACCTGCAAAGATACTAATAATTTGTGAATTTTTATATATGGAACAGTCGCTCAAACGAAAAAAAATAAATTTCTACAATACATTGTTTGATAGCGGTTTGCAAAAAGATGTAATATTTGATGGCGACAGCTGGTGAATCCTTTTTAGTGGGTGCCACCCCATCTTGAGGTGTCATTTTGGTACCTCAAGATTGTGATTTTTTTGTGAGTTGAAACATATTGAGGGTGTGAATTCCAAAATAATCTTTATTTTTGCCACTCGAATTTTTACTTTCATTCCCCATGAGCGGAAAATCCATTTGCAAGTACCTGAAGTCGGTGCGCCGTACGGTGGCCGAGGCCAATAATATTGACTTGGAGATCCCCGAATGCACGTTTGAGGGTGAGTGCAATGGCACCTGTCCGCGCTGTGAGGAGGAGGTGCGCCTCTTGGAGCGATCATTGAAGGCCCGCAGGATGATGGCACAGAAAGTGGCCGTTGCTGGCGTCGCTGCTGGCTTGTCCATCATAGGTGGGACAGCCGCCGCGCAGTGTATCACCCCTGCCGATTCTGTAACAACCTTAGACGGCATTGAAGTCATCTATACAAGGCCGTTGATTGAGCCGGATGGTACGGTGACGTATGCCCCTCGACATCCGGTGGTCATGAAGCGCAAAAATAGAAATAAGACTTGGTATACCCGAGACGGCCGTGTGGAGGCAAAATGCGAGACAGCTCACTTCCCTGGGGAATGGGGATGGGGATGGAAGTGTGATGAATATATCGATAAGAACATGACCTATCCCGAAGACTGGGGACCGAATGGGTGTGCTTATGGTGTGGTAGTGGTGAGGTTCTTGGTCAATGCCGACGGACATATCTCAAGAGTGAGGGTAGTGAAGAGGGTTCACCCGCTGTTGGACAAGGAAGCCAAGCGTTTGGTCGCTAGTATGCCGGCGTGGGAGCCCACAACGATATATGGTAGGAAAGTATCCCGCTACTACGAAATATCCATTCACTTCCTTCCCCGTTAAGGAAGAGTCTCTACACATACCTTTCACCTTTCAATTTTCAATTCTCAACTTTCAACTCTCCATTTACTCCAGTCCTACGGGCACGATGGCACGCAGCACCTCGCGTTTCATCTCAATCTCCACTTTCTCCACCTGTCCGGCCGTGTCGCCATCAATGTGCAGGTAAATCGGGTGGGCGACCGATGGCGTGATGCGGATGTGCCGGCACGCAACATACTGCACGATGGACGACTTGTCGAAGCGGCTGTTCAACAGCTTGGGCAGGTCCACATTCAGCATCTTCAGCAACAGCTTGGGACGTTTCACCATGCACACATCCAACAGCCCGTCGTGCAGCGAGGCCATTGGCGCAATTCTTACATTATAGCCCCATTGCGAAGAGTTGGCAAAGGTGATGAAAAAAGCCTGCGTATCCATCTGCTGTCCATCATATTCGATGTGATAGTCGCACGACTTGTATTGGAAATAGTTGTGTAGAATGTGTTTGAAATAGGTGTAAAAGCCCCGGCGGGGATCTTGCTCAAAGTCGTAGGCCACCTTGGCGTCGAAGCCGATGCCGGCGATGCTGAAGAACGGCCGTCCGTTGACATACCCCACATCCATCTTCTCGATGCGCAGGTCGTTGATGACCTGCAGGGCTTTCTTTACGTTGATGGGAATCTGCAGGTGATAGGCGAGACCGTTGCCGCTGCCGTGCGGGATGATGGCGAGCGCCGTCCGGCTGCCCACCAACTGCGAGGCTACCTCGTTGATGGTGCCGTCTCCACCCACCGCCGCCACAATGTCCACCCCTGCGGCCACCGCCTCGCGGGCGATCTCCGCCCCGTGACCTTTGCGCTCGGTGTAGCGCAGGGTGAGGTCGAAACGACTGCTGTCGAGCGTGGTACGTGCCAACAACCCGATATCCTCACCGTGCTTGGTGCCTGATATCGGGTTGATGATAAGCCAGATGCGTTTCCGCTCGGCCATGGATTAGAACTCTGCGTTTTGCGGCGTACGCGGGAAGGGGATGACGTCGCGGATGTTGGTCATGCCCGTCACAAACAAAAGCAGACGCTCGAAGCCGAGACCGAAGCCAGAGTGCGGAGCAGTACCGTATTTGCGGGTCTCCAAGTACCACCACACATCCTTCTCGGGGATGTGCAGCTCCTGCACGCGCTGCATCAGCTTCTCGTAGTTCTCCTCGCGTTCCGAACCGCCGATGATCTCGCCAATCGTCGGGAACAAAACGTCCATGGCGCGCACGGTCTTGCCGTCGTCGTTCAGCTTCATGTAGAAAGCCTTGATCTCCTTCGGATAGTCGGTCAGGATGACAGGCTTCTTGAAATGGTTCTCCACCAGATAGCGCTCATGCTCTGACTGCAAATCGATGCCCCACTTCACGGGGAAGTCGAACTTCTTGCCCGATTTCTCCAAAATGTCGATGGCTTCGGTGTAGCCGAGACGTACAAAGTCGTGGGCGACCACAAATTTCATTCTCTCAATCAACTCCTTGTCGAACATGTCGTTGAGGAACTGAAGGTCGTCCATATTATTGTCCAATGCATATTGCACAAGGTATTTGATGAAGTCCTCGGCGAGGTCCATGTTATCGTTGATGTCGTTGAAGGCCACTTCGGGCTCAATCATCCAGAACTCGGCCAGATGGCGTGCCGTATTGCTGTTTTCGGCACGGAAAGTGGGACCGAAGGTGTAGATGCTGCCCAGCGAAAGTGCGCCGAGCTCACCCTCCAGCTGTCCGGAAACGGTCAGGCTGACATGCTTGCCGAAGAAGTCTTTGCTGTAGTCCACCTTGCCGTCGGGAGTTTTGGGCAAGTTGTTGGGGTCGAGGGTCGAAACGTTAAACATCTCGCCGGCACCCTCAGCATCGGAAGCGGTGATGAGCGGGGTGTGGAAATAGTAGAACCCTCTGTCGTTGAAATATTTGTGGATGGCAAATGCCATGGCATGACGCATACGGAGCACGCAGCCGAAGTAGTTGGTGCGGGGACGCAGATGGCCGATCTCGCGGAGGAACTCCAGGCTGTGGCCTTTCTTCTGCAACGGATAGGTCTCGGGATCGGCGGTGCCGTAAAGCTCAATCTCCTGAGCCTGCACCTCTACCACCTGTCCTTTGCCCTGCGACTCCACCAGCGTGCCGGTGACGTGCAGACAGGAGCCCGTGGTGATCTTTTTCATCAATTCGTCATCAAAACGGGTGAGGTCGGCCACGATTTGCAGATTGTGTACGATGGAACCGTCGTTCAGTGCGATGAAAGCTACTGCATTGTTTCCTCTTTTCGTTCTTACCCAGCCTTTTACGCTGATGGTGCTGCCTAAGCCGATCTCTTCGTAACGCTTGATGGCGTCAATGATTTTTGTGCGTTTCATTATTTGTTTTTTATGATTTTTATATTTGTTTTTTGGGAGTGCAAAATTACAATTTTAATTGGAATTCTCACCCTACCAAAACCCCATTTTCCCATTTTCAATTTTCAGTTTCCAATTTTCACCTCTCCGTTTTCACAAACCGTCCCGTCGCAACGCCATTTTCCGTAATGGCCCTCAGGAGGTACAGGCCGCCGGGCAAGGATGAAACGTTGATGGCGTATTGTAGAGACGCGATGAATCGCGTCTCTACGGCGATTCCATTGCCACCCACCGTCATTACCACACGTCCCGACAGGTCGTAAACGGTGATTTTACGTATGGGACTGGTGGCCTCCACCGTCATCATGCTGCTGGCAGGGTTGGGGAATGTTTTTAATGTTGAAAGATGTTGTGCCACAGAATATTGCGGAATGCCCACCACCGGCGGTGGCGTGCCTGCAAACAGCGTCAGTCCGCCCGCATAGTTGCCGATGACCACTTCAGGGTAGCCGTCGCGGTTGAGGTCGGCCACTGCCGGCACGGTGCGCAAACCCTCGTCCTTCACCTCTGTCCACGCACCTTCCTCTTCTCGCCAAGCCATCCGTTCCTGCTGGAACGTGCCGTCGAGGTTCTGGTCGATGTTTTTGTAATAGAAAATCTCGCCCTGTTCGCTGCCGCAGAACAGCATCGTTTCGTTGTCGGCGTTGCGGAAAAACCAAGGGGCGCAGAATCCGAAGTAGGAGGCCTCCGCATCGCGCACATCCACCCCGCCCAGCGTGTCGGTCACCAGCTGGAAGCTGCTGGCCTGCGTGGTGGAAATGTTCCGCAGGTAGGCGATGCGCCCGCGGCGGTTGCCCACCACAAGGTCCTGCCTGCCGTCGCGGTCGAGGTCGAAGAGCTGCGGCTTCGCATAGTCGCCGAAGTCGTGACCGATGAAGTCGCTGTCGGGGGCGCCGAACACAGGCGTGTCAGGGTTGTCGCTGAGGTTCAGGAAGCACAGCACCTGCCCGTCAGAGGTGCCACAAAGCAGGTCGGGGGTGCCGTTGCCGTCAAGGTCGCCGAAAGTGGGATGCAGTGCAAGGTAGCCGTACTGCCGCAAGCCGCCGAAGTCGTCGGTCACCCACTCAAAGGCGGGTTCCATCTCGCTGCCGCTGTTGTGGTAATAGGTGATGGAGGAGACGAAGGTGGAGGTGAGAAAGCCATTGATTAGCACCGAATGCTCATATTGTCCGTAGTTCCCCACAAACAAATCCAATAATCCGTCGCCATCCCAGTCGTACCACACCGGAGCCGCCCCGCTGCCCACATCGATCATTTGATTTTGCAGAAAACTTTCTGTAAATTTTTCATATTGAGAATTGTATGGATTTTTGCGATAGCCCCACACGCTGTTCAAATCCTGCGACTTGTTCAGCACCGGGTCGGCAGGGGAGGCGAGCAATTCCTCCACTCCGTCGTTGTCAATATCCACAAAGTTGAGCACGGGCATGGAATAGAGCCGGATGGGCTGCTCCGCGTTGGGATACAGCGTGTCCACCGCCACCATCAGCGCATCCTCCAGTGTACCGCCATTCTGCAAGAAAACCAGATTCGGGAAGTCGATATCGCCCAGAATCATGTCGGGCAGACCATTGCCGGTCAGGTCTCTCACCACGATGGTGGAACCGACGTGCCGGGTGGGCTCGCCTTTCCTTCCGCAACTGCTGTTCAACAAAATGCTGTTGTCTTCACCGCCCTCTTCAAAATGTCCCCAGCATTCATCTTCCAACTGAAATTCCAGATGGGTGGCATTTCCATAATTTTCCATGGAAATATTTCGATGAAGATGTACGTATTTTCCTAATAACCAAAAATTTAGAATGTCCATATCGCCATCGTCGTCCACATCCTCAATGGCCAGATAGTCGTCGGGCGAGGCGTACAGGTTGGTAAGCTGTCCGAATTGCAACGACTGGATTTGGGGGATCACACATTCGAATTGCAACTCCTCGCCCTCCGTCACATTGCGGTACACGGTGATGCCGGCGGTGCCGTAGGTGAAGATGTCGGCACGCCCGTCGCCGTCGTAATCGCGGAAGATCACCCAGTCGTGGAGGTCGGGAAATTGCCGGACGTAGGCGGGCACGAGGCGGTAGCTGCAGCTGTCGGTGATGCCGTTGTTGACAAATGTCAGCAGTCGGTTGCCGTGCTTTTCAAACAGCACGAGGTCGTCGAAAGCATCGCCATTCAGGTCGAATGCGGCGCAGCTTACCGAGTTGATACCGCCGGCCCATGGAAAAGAAAATGGCCGGCCTTCATGCGTGACGACCGGCTGTTGGGTTCTGATAAATCCGTAATCGTAAAACTGTTGGGGGTGCGCCATAGTGCCTGCCAGCACAAAGGCGCAAAAGGTTGCCAAGCGGAGAAATTTCTCCATTTTAGTAGTGGTAGGAGGTTTTGCGTTTGCTCTTTACAACGTATGAGGTGTTGATCGGACTCGAGCTCTTCGACTTGGCAGAGGTACGTTTCTTGTAGGCCTTGCTGCGCTTGCTCTGCATCTTTTTGTTTTTGGAGATTTTTCTCACGTTGCGGTAAGAAGGCTTGCATTCATTGGCCGCCATGATGCCGGAACCACAGAAAAGCAGGACGAAAAGCAGGACGAAAATCTTTCTGAATCTCATATCGTTGGTTTTTATTTTTCTAAAATGGGGTGGGTGTAAAATCAGTCGTTGGCAGATTTTTTTCAGTAGGCAAAAATACAAATTTTTCTTTTCAACCTACGTATGTTTATAAAATTTGTTACAAAAATTATAAGCCTCACTCATCCTACCAAGCTCCGTCGAACTTCGTCCAGATCAGGTCGCCGGTCTCCCACGCCTTGTTGAGGGCCTTTTCGCACTGGCTGTTGGTGTATTGCGTGAGGAAGCGGATGGCCGCCGCCCGGTCCTTTTCCAACAGCTGGAGGGCTTGCTGCTCTGTGCTTGCCTGCTGGTCGAAGAACTCTTTCTGCATGGGCTGCCAGGCAGCGTTGATGTATTTCCGCATGTCGCCCCAGCGCTGGCAGGCAAGCGTCCCCAACCGGTTGAATCCCCACCATGCGGCATCGCGGCTGAAACCGGTCTCGCGGCCGCAGGTCTTGTACTCCTTCGGCAGGTCGCTGCAGTTGGCGTAGATGGGCACGTACACCGAGGAGGCCACGTTGTCGAGACAGAACCAGCAGAGCGCGCCCACCTCGTCGGGCAGGTCGGCGCGGCACTGCAGAATGGTGGCATACACCGTGAACCACACCGCGATGTTGCGCTCGCCATGCTCGTGCCAGCCGCCGTTGATTTTGTGCAGCTTCAGCTCATCGCTCTTCATGAACGGGTTGGCCAGCGGCGACATCACGCTTTTGCCCTCTTTGTCGGTCACGGTCAGGTTCTTGCGCATGTCGTACTCGGTGCCCTCATAGTAATCCTGAAACACGCGCACCATGTCGGAGAGCTTCACCAGCGAGTCGGGTTTCACCGAGAAGGGGTAGTTCTCCATGTTGGGGTCGAGTTTCAGCGAGGGGGCCAGCAGGTCGAACACGCGCCACTCGCGGCGGCGGCAGGCCATGTGCTGGCGGCTGTCGGGGGCGTAGGCGTAGGCAAAGCGGAAGGTCTCTTTCTTCTTGTCGTACCAGCCGTTCTCCTCGGCCACGCTATACACGTTGTCGGATGCCATGTAGAAGTCCTTGTCTTTCAGGTTGATTTCGCGGATGGTGGAGGCGTTGGCGTTCACCCCCACATGGTCGTCGGGCACGCGCTGGGCTGCCCATACGGCTCCCATCTTGCCCTTGCCGGGACCTACAATCTCCAAGTGCCACACCTCGTTCTTGTCGGCGATGGTCAGGCACTCGCCGCCGTCAATCCAGCCGTACTCCTTCAGCAGTGCGCCGGCCGTGCGGATGGCATCGCGGGCGGTGGTGCAGCGCTGCAGCATCAGGGCGCACAGCATCTGGCAGTCGATCATGCCCACGTCACTGCGCAGCTCACTGCGGCCGCCGAAGGTCGATTCGCCGATGGAGAGCTGGTGCTCGTTCATGCAGGGGTAGGCCGTGTTGAGGTACTGGTAGGTATGCGCCACCTGCGGAATCTTGCCGGTCTCCTCGTAGCAGTAGGTGGGCATGGGGGCGGTACCCGACGGACAAGCCTTGCGCTTGTACAGCGTCACCATCTCTCCGGGGACATGGTCGGCGGC
This sequence comes from Bacteroidales bacterium, assembly GCA_045132235.1. Taxonomy (GTDB): domain Bacteria; phylum Bacteroidota; class Bacteroidia; order Bacteroidales; family WCHB1-69; genus UBA1756. The sequence goes on along the minus strand of JBGURX010000019.1, from coordinate 79,466 downwards.
GGGCTCCACGGTGATGTTGGTGCGGCTGCGACCGCTGTCGTCGGTGTGCGAGGTCATCACACTGCCGTCTGCCGAGGCCTTCTTGCCCACCGTGATGGTGGTACACTCCATGTTGTCGATTTCAGACTCCCAATCCACCTGTGCATAAAGCGTGCAGGTGAGCAATGACAAAATGATGGTTGCTATTCTTTTCATTATTAAATGATTATTGTTATAAAATTAAAAAAGTAAGTTGCTAAGATATGCAAATGAATCTACTATTGTTTCTTGCAACTGTATTCTTCGTTGTACCCGCCGCCGGGACTGTAATTGCTGCAAAAAAAATATAAACTGTCAGGGCTGATAAAACAGCCCCCGAACCCTCTGTAATCTATTTCACTGTCCACTAAATTGAGCTCCATGTCTGCCGTGAGAGCACACTGCCATGTATGAGAGGAGTCTGGTAATAATGCAATAAATACATCCTTGCTGCCTTTGACTCCTGATACAAGTAATTCGCCCTCAGAATAATAGGTTGTGTCATGATAATATTGTCCAGCAGGCCCGGACCAATGACTGGTCTTGCAGACGTAATGATAAGTTCCGTGCCACTGGCGGTGGAAGTTGTATTTTGTGCAGCTTGTGAGGCTTAACAGAGCTACGACAACCAATAAAAGTCTTTTTTTCATATCTGAATTCGAGTTATCTCACCTTTCAATTCTCAATTCTCAATTCTAATATAGATAGTCCTGATGCCACTTCCTTCACTTTATTTCACTACTTTCTTCACACAGCTTGTGCCTCCGGAGTCCGAGATAACGTGCACGAAATAGATTCCTGATGGCCAATCCTCAGTAAAAATGTGCCAATCTTCTCTTATCTGGTGTAATACCACATAATCCCCCTGCTTTAGTTCGAGTAATTCTAATCTGTCGAATTCGAAACGGTAATATAATTCTCCAATGCTATTGTAAACCCTGATTTCATTGATTTGAGCTGCCTTTTCAAAACGTATGGTCAGCTGGTTGTTGAATGGGTTGGGGAAGATGGTGGGGGAATACAGTTCTATCTCCGGCACGAGGATGTGAGAAGTATCGGTGGGCGGATCGTCAGGGTCAACGGGCGGCTCAGGCGGAGTGGTGGTGTCGTTCACGTACAGCAACAGCTGGTACAGCGAGTCGCACTGGTCAACAAAGCGCACACGCCGCTGGTACAAATACTCACCGTCGCCATACACCCCTTGCAGGAAGAATCCGTTCTCGTAGTAGTTCTCCCCACTGATGATGGTGTCGTGCAGCACCAGCGTGTCCATGCACTTGCTGCCCATGAAGGTGAGGTTGTCGAATTTGATGTTGCCCTGATAGGCCGTCGAAAGGATGCTGTCAACAGTGATGCGGAGGTAAACCATCGGCTGGTCCTCTAACTCGGTGAGCTCTTCCAGATTCAGAAATTGCACCTCAAAATCAAGCGGTTCGCAGGGCTTCTCTTGGATGAGGTGATAGGTGCTGCCGTCGGTGCTCCACGAGAAGGTCATCTTTTTGAAGCCCGTATTGGAGCGGGTCACTGCATAGCGAAGCGAAATTTTAGTGTAGAGGGTGGTGGGGGTGGACAACACAATACTCCGTCCGGCAGAGTTGGGATGTTTGATGCCCAGGCAGTAGCCATCGAACGGTTCCTCTCTCGGGTCGCCCAGCACCGTGCCGGTCCAGTCGTTTTTCAACATTTGGGCGTAGTTGCTGGTAGTGACGGTGGCGAACTGCGACGAGCCGTGGGTGCCGTCGGCATACAGCACAGCATTGCTGAAATTGCCAAATTCGGCAATGAAGGAGGTGCCGTACCAGTACTGCGGCTCCACCGCCTCGTCGAAGGTCCACGAGGTGAAGGCCTCCGGAGTGGGCTGCGCCATGCCGGAAACTCCCGCTAACCACAACAGCAGAAAGGCTGCAACAGTTTGTAATGGACGTTTTTGTCTTGACATAATATTGTGGATTTTCATTTGCGGATGTCGGATGCCCACACTTCTATCTTCTGAACATAAACGGGCTGTTTGCCTTGATGCCAGTAGTAAAGGCAGAGTTCGTCATCGGAGCATCGGATGGGAGGTGTCAAGTAGTTGATGGTTACGGTATTCCATTCGTTGGGCTTGAGTGTGTCGGGCAGGGGGAAGGTGCGGTATTTGTAGTTGCCCTCCTTGTGCTGGAAGGTGGCGACGAGCAGGCCGGGATTTTCTGACACGGGTACGGTGGGCATTATGGTGAAGGCCACCCGCGTCCATGCATGGTCGGTAGGGGAGAGGTCGTAGTAGGGGATTCGCAGTGCCTCCGTGAACTCCTTGGTGGAGTCGGTGCATCCCTCGTCATTTTTGTAGTTTTTCGCCCTGATGAAGTGCTCCACGTAGTTACGGGTGCTGTCCATCACCTCCACGCCAGAGGCGTCGCGCTGGATGAGCAGCAAGCCAGGATTGCATTTCGCCTTGTCGGTCTGGAAGAAGTTGGCAAAGTAGGCCTCCTTTGTCATCAACTCGGGGTCGATGATGCGCTTTTCGTACTGCCACGTCTGGAAAAGGTTCAGCACACACAGCAGGGCAAACACCACCATCGCGGGAATGCGGAACCCTTTTTGCCACTCCATCACCGACTGCACGAGGAAACCCAACGGCAGGGCAAGCAATGCATACGACTGCACGTAGGCGCGCTGGCTGAATGAGCCGGCATACCACCAGCACGACCAGCAGGAGACCAGATAGATGTTGCATAGCAAGAAAACCAGACACGCCAGCGCGCACTCCTTCCCGCGCCGGAACGCCCCTATGAACCCCAGAAGCATCAGCATCATCATCGGCGTGTAAACAAACCATCCCTTGCGGAACGAGACCAGCGTCTGCTTGATGTGCGGATGGAAGAAGTCCATGCCCTCGCCCGGATTGTTGTAACTGTCAAGCAGCCAGTGCCCCGCGTAGGCGTGCCAGTACAGCAGCTGTATGGCTCCAATGAGTCCGACAATGACCGCACATACCAAGATCTGCCCCCAGTGCCGGGTGAATTTTCCAAAGAATTCCCGCCATGGCCTGTGCGCATTCCATAGCGCCGGAATGAGCAGGCAGATGATGTCTGTGGGACGGGTGAGAATGATGAGCCCCGCACTCACGGCAATCGGCAGAAGGTTGAGCCAGCTGGACCGTTGGTGCCACCGTATCGTAAAGTATATCAGTACCGTATAGAGGAAAAAAAGTTGCGCATGGATGCCCGCTATGCTAAATATTGTGTTGGCAAAGAGGTTGGTGCCCAAAAAGAGCAGACATAGCGTTAGCGCCGTGATTTTTTCTGAAAAGAAATGGCGCAGGATGCTGCGCAACAAGAACATTGCAGCGATGAAGTAGAGAAAGCAGCCTACTGCAATGGCCACCTGATAGGGGAGCGAAAACCCATCGGCCACACCGCCCGTCAGCAACACATAGGCATGGGCGATGAGAAAAAACGGGGCGAAAAGCACAGCCTGCCCCGCCGTGTAGCGGATGAGCCAATGCCCTGTGTCAGTTTGCCAGATCTGATACAGGGTCGCCGTGCTCTCATACTTGTCCACAATCTCCTGCAAATGCTGCGTGTCCTGAATGCCTAAGTCATTGTAGATGAACAGCTGCGGAAGGTAAAGATAGTAGCCGAAAGTGTCCCACGAAAGGACGTTCGGCGAGAAACAGCACAACGCCGTAATAGCCGCTACCACCACAAGCCCGAAAACGGTGATGAGGGAAAGGTTTTGGCCGAAATTGAATTTTATTTTCATTAAAAATCTATTTCAGATACTTGCGGCTGAAAATATTGTATTTGAGAATGCAGTGGATGGCCCTGACACCGTCTTTCCATCCGATGTGCTTGCCTTCGGCATAACTTCTTCCATAATAAGAAATTCCCACCTCATAGATGCGGATGCCTTTCTTCTTCGCCATGCGCGCCATCTTGGCCGTCACCTCCGGCTCGAAACCGAAACGATTCTCTTTGAGCAGAGTGCTCTTGATGATGTCGGCGCGGAACAGTTTGTAACAGGTCTCCATGTCGGTGAGGTTCAGGTTGGAGAAGACATTGGAAAACCATGTCAGGAACTTGTTGCCCTTGGTGTGCCAGAAAAAAGAGATGCGGTGCGGCTTGCCGCCACGATACCTCGAGCCGTACACCACATCGGCAAAGCCCTCCACAATGGGATGGAGCAGCAGGTTGTATTCCTCCGGATCGTATTCCAAATCAGCATCTTGCACAATCACATAATCCCCCGTTGCCTCCTCGAAACCACGATGCAATGCCGCCCCCTTGCCTTTGTTCATCGGTTGGTCAAAATAACGGATGTCTGCCTCGGGATGCGCCTCTGCATAGCGGGCAATCGCCCCCCGCGAGTCATCCTTCGAACAGTCATTCACCAAAATCAACTCTTTTGTAAATCCGCCTATCAGATTTACTGCCAGTACTTTGTCAAGAATGAGATGGATGGTCTTCTCTTCGTTATATACAGGAATGACAATAGATAGTTTCATATTACAATTTTAGCACATTTTATACAAAGATTCGGCAAAAATACGCTTTTTTTTGAAATAATGTTGCCCTTTATCATAAAAAAAGGCCAGCAAAAGCCGGCCTTTTTTCTCAACGGAATGAATGACTATTTATTGGTGTCGATGTACCATTTCCCGTCTTTCTTCACCGTGGCGATTTCGTCGGGTTCGCTGGTGCCGTCGCCGTAGGTCACGGTGCCGTGAACGATGGCTTTGTCACCATCCTCTTCTACGGATTCGATGTCGAAGGATTTGATGCCCTGATGTTTTTCAACACCTTGCATGCCTTTCTGGCACAGGGCAATCATCGTTGCGCGGCTTTGCTCTTTCTCTTCATCAGTGCCTTCATAGTAGAAGCAGTCGGCAGCCTTCTCGGCATCGCCTTTCTGGATGGCCGTGGTATAGGCCTTGGCAACGTTTTTGGGTGAGCTGTGAGTGCAAGCTGCAGCGAGTACAGCGACCATGATGACGGTGAGTCCTAAAATGATTCTTTTCATGTTGATAAAATTTTGGTTAATAAATGGATGAATAATAAGGTGTTGCTAAAATTCTTTTTTGTGAATGAGAAGAGGGCTTTGCCAGATGTCCTCCGGATAGATGACGGATCCTTTGGCAATGATGGGCGCCTTGTGCCATCGCTCTTCGCACAGATCCACGCCACAGGCGGCATACACCAGCCGGATGAGCTCGGTGCAGTAAAGCTGGCTGCTGTCGTCAAGGTCGTAGTCGTTGTCGAAAACCACCCGGCGCTCCACCAGCTGCAGGGCGTGATGTGCGGCTGCCTCCGCCACCGAGTCGGAGCACTCCACCCGCGCACAGGCCCCCGCCTTTGCACGGTCGATACGGTAAAACTCGCCAATGGGTTCGCACTTCAGATACTCGGGCTCCCCCTTCTCCGCCTCTCCGGGCACGGCATGGATGACACACCAGCCCGACGGCGTGCGGTAGGCCAGCCCGATGTGCGAATAACTGCCGGAACTCAGGTTCGTCACCACCTTGCTCTCGTAGCCGCAGCCATTGCGGAACAACAGGTCGCCGTTGCGCAGAACGGTGGTGTCGTACTGCACTGCATCGTCGGAATTTCCTGAGCCTGAACATGATGACGCGGTCAGACACAGCATCGAACAGAACAGCAATGCCGCTGTCCATACAACAGGAATGACCATGGTGGAGAATGCTCTCATACGGTGGCAAAGATACAACTTATTCTGTAATAATAATCTACTGGTGAGATTTTAATGAAAAAAAATAAACAGATTTCGTCAGATGCTTATTTCTCAAAGAAATCATCCGCAAAGTTCAGCAGATACACCTGTGAGGTGGCACGCGTAAGTGCCGTGTACAGCCAGCGGAGATAGCTCTTGGTGATCACGCCGTCGCGGATGAGCCCCGGATCCAACAGCACCACCGGCCACTGCCCGCCCTGCGTCTTGTGGCAGGTCAGCGCATACGAAAACTTCACCTGCACCGCATTCAAAAACGGGTCCTCCTTCATCTTCGCATACCGCTCGCGCTTCGTGGGAATGTCGGCATAGTCTTCACTTACAGCATAATACAGACTATCCATCTCTGCCTTGTCCAACGACGCCCCTTCGCAGGTCAAGCTCTCCAAAATGATTTTGATGTCAATGTCGCCGTGGTTGGGATAGTCGCACAGGCGCACGGTAACATCCGCAAAGCGGAAACCGTAAAGCTCCTGTATCTTGTTGATGGAGAGTATTTCCAGACTGTCGCCATTGGCAATGAACCCCACTTCGGCGTCATCCTTGATCCAGAAGTAGTTGTTTTTCACGGCAATGACGAGGTCGCCGGCGGAAAGCTCGTCCTCTTTGTACAAAATGCGGTGCCGTATCTCCTGATTGTAGATGTAGGCCCTTTTGTTGGAATAGGTGATGGTGACAATCTCCTCGGCGGAGTAGTGCCCGTACAGCTGGTTGAACAGCTCCTCCAAATCCCCGCCGTTGATGCGCTGGCAGTCGGGAAACACCGGTGCCGGCAGGAGAGGGAACGCGAAGGCCTCCTCCTCCATCTTGCGGCGCAGCTGCGAGGCATTGCGCAAAATCCCCGACTCGATGTTCTGCCGCGTGACATCGGTCAGCGTGGCCTGTGCCGCCGTCAGCGAGAAGTTGCGCTGGATGTACTCGATGGACAACGCCGGACTCTCCTCGAAGTTGACGGGCGGCAGCTGCGCCCCGTCGCCCACCAGCAGCAGCTGGCAGCCGGAACCCTCAAAGACGTACGAGAAAAGGTCGTCCATCAGACTGTTGCTGCCAAACAGCGGTGAATCGGTCACCCCGTCGGCAATCATCGAGGCCTCATCCACGATGAAAAGCGTGTTCACCAGCCGGTTCGGACGGCGCGAGAATACACTCACCCCGTCTTTGTTCTTCACCCAGTAAAGACACTTGTGTATCGTGTAGGCTTTCATGCCCGAATAAATCGAGAACACCTTCGCCGACCGCCCCGTGGGCGCAAGCAGGATGCAGTTCTTCCGCACCTGCTTCAAAGTGCGCACCAGCGCGCTTACCAAGGTGGTCTTGCCCGTTCCGGCATAACCGTTCAATATAAATATATGGTTGTCTTGCGGCTGGCAGATGAAATGCGTCAGCGCACGCGCCGCCACCCGCTGGCTCTCCGTCGGCTCAAACGGAATCTGATTCCTGAATATCCTTGCAAATTCCAACGGACTCATCTCTCATTTTACTCTTTACTTCCCATTTCTTACCTCCTTCACATCGTATCTCCTTATCTCCTTAACTTCTTAACTTCTTAACTTCTTAACTCCTTAACTTCATAACTTCATAATTTCATAATTTCATAATTCCTCAACCCTCAACTTAAAAAGCGTGTCCGATACCAAAAATAATATTGATGGGCTTGTCGAGCCATGTCCGCCCTTTGGCGGTTTGCTCAAGACCAATCCAGTGTTTGCCTTCTGCCGTGCAGGGGTCGTAAATCGGCACAGCGGCATCCACACGGATAATGAAGAAGCTGAAATCCAGACGGATGCCCACGCCAGCGCCCACGCCAATCTCTTTGTAGAAACGCCCGAAGTTGAACTCTGCATTCGGCATGCCTTCGTCTTTGTGCGTCAGCCAGATGTTGCCGGCATCCACAAAAACACCGTACTTGATGAACTTGTACAGGGTGCCCCTGTACTCGAAGTTCATCTCCAGCTTCATATCACCGGTGCGGATGTCGTTCTTCAGGTTCTCGTTGGCCTCGTTGTAGTATGAGCCCGGACCGAGCGTGCGGTAGTCCCATGCCCGCATGCTGTTCGAACCACCCAAGTAAAAACTCTTCTCAAACGGCAGCGTGTGGGCGTTCCACAGCGGGATGCCCAACCCGAAATTGAAACGGGTGGCGATGGAGTTGTTCTTGTTGATGGTGTAATTGTATCGCAAGTCAATCTCCGCCAGCTCGTAATTACCATAGTTGTGCTTTGCAATCAGATAGTGTCCGTTGTCATCCTTGGGAGCCTTCGCCATGGCGCAGATACTCGACAACAACATTCCGGAGGACTCTAATTTTAATCTGATAATCAATGAATTGCGATGGTTGGAGAAGGGATGGATGTAGGTGAGACCGTATTTGAAGGATAAGAGGATGTTGTCTTTGTATTTCGACTGGAAGTCTTTGGAATAGAGCGACATGACTTCGTAAAACTCATCTCCCTTCGGACGGATGTCAATCACACTCAGATCAACGGGTGTGATGGTGTGCGTGAGGTTGGTAGTGTAGGCCAGCGTATAGACCAATGCCGCATTGTAAAGCCCTCGGTTGTACAGGTAGCTGTCCTCATAATGTGCACCGATTTTGATGGAGGTCCTGTAGGTGGTGGCGTCAATCTTTTGTGTCTGTCGGAAGAAAAGCAGACGCGGGAAGTCCATCGAGACTTCGGCACCCACCTCCTTGTTTTCCAACACAAAGGCTGCCGGTTCTTCCTCTGTCTTGGTGCGGATGCGGAAACCCAGACCGCCATACACGTTGAAGCTGAAAAATTCTGCGCTCCGGAAAAGGTTCTTGTTGGAATAGGTGAGCGACAGGTCGGTCTTGTCGCTGCGGGCTTCAAATTCTACGGAAAGCGAGTGCAACTTGTTGCGTTTGAGGTAGTAGTAGGAGTTCAGCTGTCCCGTCCTGTTTGTCGCGTCGCGCTTGTTGGGATCCTCCACCAGCTCAATGTCAAGGTAGCTGAAATTTCGCAAGTCGCTGAGTTTTTTGCGCGAACGGGTGACCAGCGATTCGGAATACAGCTCGCCCTGTTTGGTGAGGATGTTGTCCACCAAAATTCTCGGACGGATGTCGCGCACCGGCTTGTCGATGGCATGCTTCGGGATAGAATCTGTTCGTGTGGAGATGATGTAGTAGTTGGTGTTGTCGTCTTTGCTACGGTGATATTTGGTGGTAAGCAGCTGCGAGGAGTCGGTCTGCGGGTTGTAATTCGGGTAGATGGTGACGTTGTTGAAGTAGAATTTATAGGCGTGGTTTTCCTTGATGGTGGGGTCGGTGATGCGGTTGAAGTTCACAAGTACATTGATGACCAGCGTTTTATGGCCTTTTTTGTCACGATGATCTGCCGATTGCAAGGTGTCAATGCTGAAGGAGATGATGTCGTTGGAAACGTAGTAATAGCCGTTGTCGCGGATGTTTCCCACGATGCGGTCGCGCTCCTCCAAAAGGGTCTCGGCATTGTACTTGTCGCCCGGATTGAGAAGCCGGTTCACCGTGTCTTTCAGGATGATGCGCTTGTATTCAAAAATGTCGATGAAATACCGGATGTCTCGGATATAGTAGGGCTCGCCTGCCTCCACATAATAAATCACCTCGGCTTTGTGCCTGCGTGGATGGAATTTGTTGGGGTCTTTGTAGATGATGGTGTCCCACGCCTTCGCCTCGAAATAGCCCCAGTTTTTGGTGGCCGTGTAAATCTGGTCCAGCGAATAGGTGATCAGGGTGGTGTCCAAAAGCACAGGCTCCTCGCCGGCATTGCGCATCTTCTGCATGAACTTCGTATCCTTGATGACGTTGCCTGCCGAGTCGGTCTTGGGCAGGTTGTTGACATACAGACTGGTGCGTATCGGGAAAACATCCAGAAACTTCTTGTTGGTGATGGGACGCACCATGTAGCTGAGGTCGTCAAGAAGGATGTCGCGGTTCTTGTCCACCACCTTCACACTGTTCTTGGTCAGCATGTACTCGCCGTCCGACAGGTGCTTCGACGGGTTGCACGCGCTCAAGAGAAGGCCAAGAAGAAGGATGGGGAACAGAAGTTTTCGCATGTTATCTCATATCATTGACCTCCACTCCCGGGAATTTGCTGGCATTGAACTTGAAAGTGCTGTCGTCAATGGTGGCATTGGGGGTGAAGGTGTCGAAGTAGTAGGTATAAATGGTGTTGTCTTTTTCATAGATGGAGGTGCGCACAATCTCTTTCTTCCCTTTGTCCACCACAATCCTGATTTTGTAATAGGATTGTCCTTTTTTCGGCGTAAGGTCGATGATTTGCACGGTCCGGTTCTTTTCGTTATCTTCCCGTATAAACTTGGCGGTGAACTCTTTCGACCACGTGGCCAGCATCTTGGCCGGATTCAAGGCGTCGTCGTCGCTCTCCTCATAGTCATATATCGAAACCTCATTGGTGGATTTTTGGTAATTCCACATCGTGGTGCCATCGCAATAAAACACTTGGTCGTCGAAGGTGATGTAGTATTTGTCGCCCTTGATGAGCGCCACACCGGTCAGGGCCGCCAAGTTCTTTTTCTCCTTTTCGGCCTTGTAGGTGTAGTTGATTTTCATGGTGGTGAAACCTTTGTATTTGCTGTCCAGCTCTTTCATGATTTCGTTGGCACCGCCGTCGGTCTTTTGGGCAACGCCCGCCACCGTGAGGCTCAGCATGATCAGGATGACGATAATCTTTTTCATAACTTTACTTTTTGAAGGTTATCGAATGTCGTTCAGGAAGTTGTGGCAGATTTGCGGGAAGGCTTTTTCAAGGCTCTCCTTCCAGTCGGGAATGTCAAGGTTGAAGTCTTTGGTTGTTTTCGACAGGTCGAAGAGCGAAAAGTTTGGCCGTGTGGCGGCAGTGGGATATTCAGCCGTGGTGATGGGATTGACTTTACAGCTTTTCCCCATCTGTTTTTCAGCCAACCGCATGATCTCGCAGGCGAAGTCGTACCACGAGATTTTTCCTTGGTTGGCAAAATGATATATCGACACACCTTGCAGATGGTCAGAGTGTTGCAGAATGCGGATGAGCAGTCCGGCAAGGTCGGCAGCCAAGGTGGGACAACCAATCTGGTCGCTCACCACGCCGATGCTTTCCTTCGTGGTGGCCAACCGCAGCATGGTCTTCACGAAGTTGTTGCCGTAAGGAGAATACAGCCACGCCGTGCGCACGATTACCGCTTTGCAACCGCTGCGCAGAATGGCCTGCTCGCCCGCCCATTTCGATTTCCCATATACCGAAAGCGGATTCGGGGTTGCATCAGTAGGGTAGGGTGTTTCGCTTTTTCCATCAAATACATAGTCGGTGGAAATGTGCAGGAGCATCGCCCCCGCCTCCTTGGCCGCTTCCGCCAGGTTGCCCACTGCCTTCTCGTTTAGCAGGTAGGCCATCGCCTCGTCACTTTCGGCCTTGTCAACCGCCGTGTAGGCCGCTGCATTAATGATAAAATCCACCCGCTCGTGCTGCACCATCTCCCGTATCGCATCGGGCTGCGTGATGTCCAACTCCGCCACATCGGTGAAGATGAAGCGGAAATCTTCAGAATATTGAGGCGCAAGGTCTTGCAAACTCTTGCCTAACTGACCGTTAGCACCTGTTACGAGGACATTTTGCTGCATGATAAGGTGTAGAATTTTTCAGTTTGCAAAGGTACAATAAATCTTCAAACGCACCGCAGCCTGAACTTAATTCATCCCCGAAATTTTACGATAGACTTTCAGCGCATAGCGGTCGGTCATGCCCGTCAGGTGGTCAAGCAGCCCCCGCAGCTTGTAATAGTCGGGTAGCTCCTCGAAACTGTTCACCCCGCATTCTTTTAAGGTAACTTCTAAAATGCTTTCCGACAATAATTTAAGCGCTCTCTTCCTGTATTCTTTTCCTTTGATGTATAATGCTGAGGTGAAAAAGTCTAAAAGTCCGCGCAACACATTGTCCCCCAGCATCTCCAATTCATAGATGCTTTTGATGGAGAAGATGTTTTCGATGCAGAATTTCTGCAAATGGTCGGCCAATGGTGAGTCGGAAAAGATGAGCTCGCGGTTGTAATTCCCCGCTTCTATTTCTTCAATATGATTTTCAAAATTGCGGAAGGCTTTCTCTACTAATATGGTAATCAGTGAATTGCGAATGTTGGTGATTTTCGCTTTGTCGGGGATGTCGTCGTTTAAAAGGTCGTCAATCTGCGGAAAATCCTGCCCGATGGCCTCTCGCAGCATGTCGAGGGTGTACAGCTTTTTGTTGAAACCGTCTTCCAAATCCATGGTGAGGTAGCAGATGGAGTCGGCCGCCTCCACCAGATAACAGAGCGGATGGCGCACGATGCGACCCTCTACCACCAATCCGCATTTCTCTGCAATATTCTGTAAATAAGCTTTTTCCGATTGAAATACCCCCACCTTTTTGCTCTCGATACGGCGCTTGTCCACCTCGCCGAAGTTGGGGTACTTGATGCAGGCGGCCAACGTGGGGCAGGTGAGGTTCAACCCGTAGCAGTCGTTTACACTCTGCAGTTTGGTGAGCACGCGCAGCCCCTGCGCATTGCCATCGAAATGGGTGAAGTCGCGCTGCTCATCTTCGGTGAGCTGCAACGGCACATCCGGACGGCTGAAAAATGCCTTGAAGTAGTCCTGTATCACGGTCTCCCCGAAATGGCCGAACGGCGGATTGCCGATGTCGTGAATCAAGCAGGCATTTTCTAAAATGAGGGTGATTTTGCGGAACAGTTCCATGCTGTCGCACTGCGCACGTTGCTGTATGACAGGACTTTCGCAGCAGCGGATGCTGAACGAATGGCCTACCGACATCACCTCTAGTGAGTGGGTGAGGCGCGAGTGGATATTGTCGTCTTCGGTCAGCGGAAACACCTGCGTCTTGGCGTGCATGCGGCGCGTGGCCGGACTGAAGATGATTCTGCCGAAATCGCTTTCAAAGGCGTTGCGGGCATCGTTCTGTCGCTGCGACGGGCGGATGCGCTCTGTGGTGAGAAGTCGTTTCCAATCCATGGGCTACAATTGCACTAAGGCGGCGGCACCGAGGATGGCGGCGTCGTTGGCGTTGAGTTGGGTGGGAAGGATGGCGATTTTGCCGCGCTGCATGCAGAGCAGGTGCTCGTTGAAAATCGCGCGCAGCGGGTCGAAAAGCCAGCGTCCCGCGTTGATGATGCCGCCCATCAGGAAGATGGCTTCGGGAGCCAGTGTGGTGGCGGCGTTGGCGATGCCGATGCCGAGGTGCCATGCGGTGACCTCCCATGCGCGGATGGCCATCATGTCGCCGTTGTCGGCGGCTTCGGTCAGCCAGCGGCAGTCGGCTTCGATATAGGCTTCGCGTCGGTTTTCTTCACATACCTCTCTGTAATTCTGAATGATACCGCGTGCCGAGGCGTACTCTTCCAAACAGCCCTTCCGGCCGCAGGTGCACAACCGACCGCCGGGGTGCAGGATGGTGTGTCCCACCTCACCGCCAAAACCGTCGTGGCCATACACCAACTTGCCGTCGGCGAAGATGCCGCTGCCCACGCCCGTGCCGAGCGTGATGACGATGAAGTCATTCATGTTGCGGGCACCGCCATACACCTTTTCGCCCAAGGCCGCCGCGTTGGCATCGTTGGTCAACGCTACCGGTACTGGCAGCTGCTCGCCCAACAGTTTCGCCAACGGAACCACCCCCGTGAAGGCGAGGTTGGAGGCGTGCTCGATGCAGCCGGTGAAGAAGTTGCCGTTTGGCGCCCCGATGCCGGCTCCTGCTATCTCGCTGAAAGTAATATGCTTATCGGCCACTAACTGCTGAATCGCTGCGGCTACGTCGGTTACATACGCCCCGATTTCCGTGTAACAGCCCATCGGCAGGTTCTTGCGCGCCAAGCAGTGACCGTCGCGGTCCACCAGCCCGATGTCGGTGTTGGTGCCGCCCATGTCGATGCCAATGGCGTAGGGTTTGGTTTCGTTGCTCATGGTCAATGGTTTTGTATTCTTGCAACGTTTATTCTTCGTTGGCAGCTTCAGCACGCTGGCGGGCACGCTTGCGTTCGATTTCGTTCAAGATGATTTTTCTCACTCTCAACGACTTGGGCGTTACCTCCAAGTATTCATCGTTGGCGATGAACTCCATGTACTCTTCCAACGAGAGCTTCACGGCAGGCGCGATGCGCATCTTCTCGTCCGAACCGGCTGCGCGCATGTTGCTGAGCTGCTTCGACTTGCACACGTTGATGACCAAGTCGTCCTGACGGATGTGCTCGCCGATGACCTGACCCTCATACACCATGTCGTTGGGTTCGATGAAGAAGGAACCGCGGTCCTGCAGCTTGTTGATGGCATACGGGAACGACTGTCCGGTCTCCATGGAGATGAGCGCACCGCAGTGACGGCCCGGAATCTCTCCCTTCCACGGCTGGTATTCGAGGAAACGGTGCGACATGATGGCCTCGCCTTCGGTGGCGGTGAGCACCTGGTTGCGCAGACCGATGATACCGCGCGACGGAATCTCAAAGTTGAGGTGGATGCGGTCGCCGACGGTATCCATCGAGGTCATGGTGCCTTTTCTTCTGGAAACATAGTCGATGACACGGCTGGAGAACTCTTCGGGTACCAGCACGGTCAGCTGCTCCACAGGCTCGCATTTTACACCGTCAATTTCCTTGATAATTACCTGCGGCTGACCTACTTGCAGCTCGTAGCCTTCGCGACGCATGGTCTCGATGAGCACCGACAGGTGCAGGATGCCGCGGCCGAATACAGTCAGTCGGTCCGGTGAGTCGGTCTCCTCCACGCGGAGGGCGAGGTTCTTTTCGAGTTCCAAAAACAAGCGGTCACGCAAATGTCTGGAAGTTACATATTTACCCTCTTTTCCGAAGAAAGGTGAGTTGTTGATGGTGAACAGCATGCTCATGGTCGGCTCGTCCACCTTAATGGGCGGAAGCGGCTCCGGGTTCTCAAAGTCGGCAATGGTGTCACCGATGTCGAAGTTGTCCAGACCCAACACGGCGCAGATTTCACCTGGGTAGATGGTCTGTTTCATCTTCTCTTTTCCCAATCCTTCAAAAACATATAACTCCTTGATTTTGGATTGGATATGGGTTCCGTCACGCTTCACGAGGGTGACGTTCTGTCCCCAGTCCAAAGTGCCTCTTTTCAGTTTTCCGATGGCGATACGTCCTACGTAGGAGGAGTAATCCAACGAGGAAATCATCATCTGAAGGTTGCCCTCCTCCACTTTCGGGTCGGGAATTACCTCAATGATTTTCTCTAAAAGATAGCTCACATCTTCGGTGGGCGTTCTCCAGTCGGGACCCATCCAGCCCTGCTTGGCCGAACCGTAAACGGTGGGGAAGTCGAGCTGGTCGTCGGTGGCACCGAGGTTGAACATCAGCTCAAACACAGCTTCTTGCGCCAATTCGGGATTGCAGTTGGGCTTGTCCACCTTGTTGATGACCACGATGGGCTTCAGTCCCATTTCGATGGCCTTCTGGCACACGAAGCGCGTCTGCGGCATGGGGCCTTCCAGCGCATCCACAATCAGCAGCACGCCGTCGGCCATGTTCAGCACACGCTCCACCTCACCGCCGAAGTCGCTGTGACCGGGGGTGTCGATGATGTTGATCTTATAATCCTTGTATCGCACCGACACGTTCTTCGACAAGATGGTGATGCCGCGTTCTCGCTCGAGGTCGTTGTTGTCGAGCAACAACTCCTGCTGCTGCTGGTCCTTGCGGAACAGGTTGCTTTGGTAAAGGAAGCGATCCACGAGGGTGGTCTTGCCGTGGTCAACGTGGGCGATGATAGCTATGTTTTTGATTTTCTGCACTGTATGTTGTTTTTCGTTTTTCTTTATAAAGGATGAATTATTTTTTGTTGCCCTGGTTGGCGACCGCGTCCATCAGCGCTTTCACTTTCTCCTCATCAGCGAGGAAGTAGTCTTTCTGAAGCTGCATGTTGTCGTCGAACTCGAAGACGTACGGGATGCCGGTGGGCAGGTTCAGACCAATGATGTCTTCGTCGGAGATGTTCTTGAGCACCTTGATGATGCCGCGCAGACTGTTGCCGTGGGCGGCGATGATGATGTCGTTGGAGCTCTTCACTTTGGGAAGAATCACGTTCTCCCAGTAGGGGATGATGCGGGCGATGGTGTCGCAAA
Organism: Bacteroidales bacterium; assembly: GCA_045132235.1. GTDB lineage: Bacteria > Bacteroidota > Bacteroidia > Bacteroidales > WCHB1-69 > UBA1756. The sequence goes on along the minus strand of JBGURX010000019.1, from coordinate 63,588 downwards.
GCGCTTCGGTGTGCGGTTTGGCCATCGGGTCGTCGATGTTCTTGTAGCGCGGGTCGAGGGCGGGGTTGCGCTCGTCGTCGTCGGTCAGGCTCTCCGGACGGATGTCATAGCTTCTTCTCCACTGTTTGATTTTCTCGGGACCGTATTTCTCGGTCATCTCGGCTTTGTTGAAGCCTTGGAGGGCACCGTAATGCTTTTCATTCAAGCGCCAGCTTTTCTCCACAGGAATCCACAATTGATCCATCTTTTCCAACACAATGTTGAGGGTTTTGATGGCGCGTTTCAGAAATGAGGTATAAGCATATTCAAACTGGAAACCGGCCTCTTTCAGTGCGATACCGGCCTCTGCGGCCTCCTGCAATCCTTTTTCGGAAAGATCCACGTCGGTCCATCCCGTAAAAAGGTTGGCCTTGTTCCATTCACTTTCGCCGTGGCGAATCAATACTAATCTATGCATTTTATTTCAATTTACAATTAACAATGAACAATTTACAATTAATCAAATACTTAACTTTTAACTCTAAACTTTAAACTTTAAACTCTAAACTCCTCACTTCACTCGGTTGTTCTCGGGAAATATGACGGTGGGTTTGAAGGTTTTGGCTTCTTCGAAATCCATGGTGCAGTAGGAGATGATGACCACGATGTCGCCGACCAGCACTTTTCGGGCTGCCGGACCGTTGAGGCAGATGACCCCGGAGTCCTTTTTCCCTTTGATGACGTAGGTCTCGAAGCGTTCTCCGTTGTTCATGTCGAGCACCTGAACTTTCTCGTTTTCAATCAGGTTGGCCGCCTCCATCAGGGTCTCATCGATGGTGATGCTGCCCACATAGTTGATGTCGGCTTCGGTGACTGTTACGCGGTGGATTTTGGATTTTAAGACTTCAATTTGCATATTGACAGTGCTTTAATTTTTTGCGGAATGTTATTTGTATCGGATGTTGTCGATGAGCCGCACGTTGTTGGCCCACACGGTGATGCATCCCACCACACCGTTGCTGTCGTTGAGGTCGGCGACGGGCTGGAGGGTTTCATCATCTACAATTTCGTAATATTCTATTTTGAAAAGGTCGTATTTTTCTATTTCTTTTACCACAAACTGGCGAATTTCTTCGGTGTTGGTGGTTTTGAGTTGCGTGGAGGCTTTGAGGATGCGGTAGATGTTGGCGGAGGTGGCGCGTTCCTCTTCGGTGAGACGGCGGTTGCGGGAGCTGAGTGCCAGTCCGCTGGCCTCCCGCACGATGGGGCAGGGCACGATCTGCACGGGCAGGTTGCATTGGCGCACGAGGGTTTTGATGACGGCAATCTGCTGGAAGTCCTTCTCGCCGAAGTAGGCGCGGGTGGGCTGCACCCAGTCGAAGAGCCGCTTCACGATGATGCCCACGCCGTTGAAGTGGCCGGGGCGCGCGGGACCTTCCATCACTTCCGCCACGGGACCGAAATCATATTGCTCGGTGGCCGGCACGCGGTACACCTCCTCCACGGAAGGGGCGAAGGCGATATCTACATAGTCGCTCACCAGCTGTAAATCCTGCTCCAGTGTGCGGGGATATTTCTCCAAATCCTCCGCATTGTTGAACTGTGTGGGGTTGACGAAGATGGAAATGACGCAGAGGTCGTTTTCTTTGCGAGCGCGTTTGATGAGGGAAAGATGCCCTTCGTGCAGGGCTCCCATGGTGGGCACCAAGCCGATTGTCTGCCCGCTGTTGTGCGCCTGTTGGAGCATTTTTTGTAAATCTGATATCGTTTCAGTCAGCAACATAGTAAACTTTTTGTTGTATAACAAATTGATTTACAAATAATTACAATTATTATTTGTAAAAATTTTTAGCAGGCAAATTTACACGATTTTCTGAAAAAATATCCGATTTTTTACCCTTATTCTTTATAAAATTCTCCGCCTGTCAATCATGTAGGCGCATGCGGTGTGTCCCTACAATTTCCCGTTTTCCGTTTTCAGAGGTTGTCGGCGATGATTTCGCCTCTGGGGTTGCGGACGGTGTAGTGGGTGAACCGTTCATCGGCGTCGAAGCCGTTGCCGTAATAGACGGTGCCGTCGGCGCGGGTCTGGCGTACGGGCACGTCGGAGTATATTCTGCGGAACCGTTTGTCCCAGATGATTTTCTCGGTCCAGATGGTGTCGCCCTTCTTGAGGTTGGTGATCACCACGTTTTTCTGTGCCTCCATGCGCATGTCTCTTTCCGCATTGATGGCATAGTCGGCGCGCATGACGGCCTCGGGTTGTCCGAAAATGTCGTAGGAGATGATTTCGATGCCTTCGGGGCAGTCCATATAGGTGTGGTCGCCGTAATATTTGTTGAGGATGGGGGTGCGGATTTCAAAGTTGAGCCGTCCCGAGTCGCTGTAGGTGAGGTGCAGGTCTTCCGCCGACTCGTCGGGATACTTGCCATGGTAGGAGAGGAGTTTGTCTTTGGAGAACTCCTCTTGTTTGCATGAAACAAAAATCACCCCCAGTGCCATGAGGCAGGGGGCGATTTTCATGAATGTTTTTATGATACGCATGGTTAGCGTACGGTGGTATTCTCGTTAATCCAGCCACCTACATGGTAGCTCTGGCCGGGCTGGAGGTTGTTTTCCACGAGGGTCTTGCCGCTGACGGCCGGGAGGCCGGCGCGTTTTCTGGCGCATTCGTTGGCGAGTGAGGGGTCAACAGCCTGTGCTCTATTGTACTTGTCGGCAGCAGCCCAATAGACGGCACCTGCAATGACACCTTCGCCACCGTTGGTGAACTGGTTGTAGGAATTGCGGTACATATCGCCAATCAGGATGTAGGGACGGCCGAACTTCGGGTTGCATCTTGCAGCATCCAGTGCGTGGGCACGTGCGGCAGCGAAGCTTCCTCTCACCGATTCGATAGTGGCGATGAAGTAGTAGGGCTGAGCCTTCTCTTCGTTGGTGGTGTACAAACGGATGGCTTCATTGAAGAAGTTGATGGCCTCGTTGTAGTTTTTCTTCTGGAATTCCTGAACGCCGAGGAAGAAGGCAACCTTTCCACTGGGTTCTTCTGCGTGGAGGATTTTAAGGATGTCGCTGTACATCTGTGAGGCGCGGCAGAGGGAGTCTTTGCTCAAAATACCGAGCATCTTCTTGAGTGCCTTGATGTCATCCTTGTTCTGTTCGAATTTCTTTTCGTAGATGGCGAGGAGAATCTGGCCGTTGGCGAAGGGTGCAAAACCGTTCTCCAGTTTGGCGGTCACTTTTTTATAGCCATTGATGGCGTTGATACGGGCGGTGGTGTCCTTCACCAGTTTCTCTACCGCTTTGTCGTATGCCATTTTGCCAATCTGTTCCTTGGCGAGTTGGCTGTCAAGGGTGTCGAACTTGTCGAGAGCCTTTTCATACGCCTCCTGATTGGAGATGATGGCGTCTTCAATGTATTCAGTGGAGCGTTCGTAGGCTTCAATCACGTAAGTGGTGTCTTTCGTTGAGCGGGTTTTGTAGGTGGCCAGCTGGAAGTAGGCTTCCCATACGGCAGGCTGGGTGTTCTCTTTCTCCAACTCAACTGAAGTGACGAAATCATCAAAGGCTTGGTCAAGGAGCTCCTTGTCCTTTGAACGGAATTTGGTGGTGTAATAAGCTTTCCAACCCAATCCCTTGCCATAGGTGTATACGTTGGGATGGTAGGTGCTGAATGCAGTCTGTGACCAGATCAGGGTGTCGATGAGTCGCTCTCTGCGCAGGGAGTCCTGCTCGGTTTTGATCATCTTCTCCAGCATGGTCTTGCCATAGACGAAGGTGCCGCTCCATGAGCAGGGGCAGGTGTTGACGATGTATTGGAACGGAACATAAGCCTCTTCATACTGTTTTTGGTTGTAGTATGTACGGAAAAGGGTGACTTGTTCGGCGCACTTCAGAGAGTCTTCCTCTGTGGCGCCATACTTGAACGGGCACGGGTTTTGTGCGACGGCGGTCACTGCGATAAGGGCCGCAACTAAGGTTAACAGTGTTTTTTTCATGATAGGTATGATTTTAAATTATTCTAATTTCACTCTTTGATACCATTTTTCTTGCAAAGTAAAATGTAAGGAGAATCTAAAGTAATTTTCTCTGAGCAGTTCGTTTTGCAATGTTCCCATCTGTCCATACTCGAAGAGTATTCCCATGGAGGAGTTGTTGTTGTACATTTTCAGCGGGAAACCGAGTCCTACGGACACGCTGAAGTCGTTGATGGAACGGTCGTTGACATAGATTTGACCGGTGCAGTAGCGGAAGCCGGCGCGGAAGCGGATTTTGTTGAGGTAGTTGGTGGAAGCAGAGTTGGGCACGAATTGGAGTCCGGCTGAAATGGTGATGGCATCCTGCAGGGTGCCGTTGTCATTTCCATTAAGATAATAATGAGCCCAGTCCTGCCAGGTTACATCGGCGGTCACCAGCCATTTGTCGCGGTACTGGTACGAGAAACCGCCGCCAAGGGTTTGCGGGGTCTGCATCTTTCCTTTGCTCTCGCTGTACGCCATGGTGTCGTTCAGCGATGCGCTGGTGCCCGTTCCTTCGTAGTTGTAGGTGAGGATGCGGTTGCGCGTCTTGATGAAAGCGCTGTTTTCGTACACCAGTCCGAAACCGATGGTGTGAATGCCTTTCACAGTGGCGAAATACTGGATGCCGCCCGACAGGTACAGTCCGTCAATTTGCGTGGTGTTGTCCACCATGGTGTGGAAGAAATAGCTGCCGTCGAACTCGGCGCTTTTGGTGTAGTTGAGCCGTCCGAAAAGGTAGGAGGCATTGAGCCCGATGGAGAGCCCCTTGCAGATTTTGAAGGCGTTGCCCCAGTACAATTGCAGCAGTCCGCCGCTGCCTTTGTAGTTGTAGGTGGCGGTCACATTGTCGTACAGCAGTTTGCTGTCGGCGATGTTGTAGCCGAGGTTGCTGAAAGGCAGGATGCCGGCGGAGGTGCGCCAGTGGCGGGTTACAGGCAGACCGATGGTGATGTAGCTGGGACGTGCAAAGGTCGTCTTCTGGGTGACCTCAGAGGTCTTTAACGTGCTGGAATAAATACTGAAAGATGCATCTGCGATGAACGACAAGGAGTCGAAGGCAACGTAGGAGGCGGGATTTTTGAAGTTGATGAGGTGCGGGTGCTGCACGGCATATCCCACTTTCCCCATCGCATCGTATGCACCCGATGTCACATTGCTGGGCAAACCGTACCCGTATTTGGAATACGGGGTGCTAATCTCGTTCTGCGCAGGGGCACAAACGCAGAATGCGATCGCCAGAATCGCAGACAAGATTATTCTATATTTTGCCTTTAGCATTGAATATCAATATTTTATAAAGTCCAAGCAGGACGATATTAGAGGCGGCAAAGATAGTAAATTTTATTGAATTCTGCAAATCATCTTTATTTCCCCCTGTGAACACCACTTTGACGCTTCCATACTGCTGTCGGTAACGCTCAATCACACCGTTGATTTCATCTGTAATTCCGTTCATCACACCGGAGAGGATGCTCTCTTCGGTGGTTTGTCCGGTGAGAAATTGGATGGATTCGCGCTCCACTTGGGGAAGCCGCTGGGTGAAATGGTGCAAAGCGGCGAACCGCATGTCCACCCCGGGCGAGATGGACCCGCCGAGGTAGCGGCCGTCGGCGGTCACGAAGTCGGTCACGAGACACGAGCCGGCCTGTATGGCAAGGGCGTTTTCGGTGGGAAACAGCGCGTGGGTGGCCACCGCGCAGGCCAGCCGGTCCAGTCCGAGGGTTTCGGGCGTGCGGTAGTCAATCCGGATGGGGAGGGGAGTGGTATGGTTGAAACGGGTCAGGTGGGTGCGGTCAGACAGCAGTTGCTGTATGTCAGTGCGTTCCACTCCTACACTCGACAGGATGGAGTGACTTATGGCATACTCGTCCAACAGCTTGTTAACCGTGTCGGTTGTGAGTTCCGGTTCTGCAACGAGGGTCAGTATCTCTCCGTCATCGGAGAAGACCGCTGCCTTTTGCAAGGTGTTGCCGATGTCGATGGCAAGATACATATATTACATGTGTTTTTTCAGAATTTCTCTGGCTTCTTCCAGCTTTTCATTCAATAATTCCTTGGTCTGCGCTTCCATCAGAAGACGGAGATAAGGTTCTGTGTTGGAAGGTCTTATGTTGAACCACCACTGCGGAAATTCAATGCGGTAGCCGTCGAAGTCCATATAGCGGGTGCAGGTCTCTTTTGCCATGAAATGCTCTTTCATGGCTTCCATGGCCTCTTTCTTCTTTTCAATCTTGAAATTGATTTCGCCGGAGTTGGCATACGTGGCGATTTGGGAGATGAGTTGGGAGACGGAGATGCCTTTCTTTTTCATCTCGCTGACCACGTGCAGGATGACTTGTGCGGCAATCATGGCGGAGTCGGAGTAGTAGAAGTCGCGGAAGTAGTAGTGGCCGGCGAACTCGCCTCCGAAGGCGCCGTCGATCTCGCGCAGTTTCATGGCGGCGTAGGCGCGCCCCACACGCCAGATTTCCACCTCGCGGCCGAGTTGGTTGATGTATTCGGTGACGGATTTCGAGGTGCGGATGTCCTGAATGACTTTTCCCTGCACATTCTTTTCTTTGATAAAATAAAGTCCGAGAACGGCGATCATCAGATCAGGCGGGATGAAGGTTCCCTTTTCGTCCACAAACATCACGCGGTCGGCGTCGCCGTCGAAGATGACGCCGATGTCGGCTTTCTCCTTCAGCACAAGGGCTTGCAGGTCTTTCACATTCTGCGGTTCCAGCGGGTTGGCTTCGTGGTGGGGGAAGGTGCCGTCGAGTTCATCGTACAGATACACAGGTGCTTCTCCGAAAATATCCTTCACTAATATGGTGGCCATGCCGTTGGAGCAGTCCATGGCGATTTTGAGGTTGCTGTTGTCGTGGGCGAACTGCTGTTGGAACTGTAGGTATTCGGTTTTCACGTCGTGGGGGATGATCTTGCCCTTGGGCTGTGTGGGCTGGGGCGTTTGCTGGATCATCTTTTCCAATTGTCCCAAGCCGGTGTCGTAGCCGACGGGCAGGGCGTTGGTGGTGGAGACCTTGAGGCCGTTGTGTTCCTTGGGGTTGTGGGAGGCGGTGATCATGACCGATGCGTCGAAACCGTGCTTGGCGGTGAAGTAATAGACCATCGGGGTGGTGGTGAGTCCCATGTCGTAGGCATCGGCGCCGGCATCGGTGATACCTCGCGTGAGGGCTTCGAAGATGGCGGGCGAGGTGGTACGCATGTCGCGACCCACCAGCACCTTGTTGACTTTCAGCAGTTCGGGCAGGAAGAAGCCGATGCGGTAGATGTCGTCGAGGGTGAAGTCTTTTCCGAAGACTCCTCTGAAATCGTATGCTTTGAATGCGCTCATGTTGTTGTATTTTGAGGATGGATGTTTTTATTGTTCTTGGCTGACGAGGTTTTCCCAGCGGTAGAAGGCGTAGTTTTTGATGTCGAAGAGGGTGTTGTAGAAGATGCGTCCCCAGTAGTTCTTGGTGCCGAAGCCGCTGGGCAGTTTGATGAATTTCTCGCAGAGCACGGTCTGGCGGGTGGCGGTCTCGGCGACGGTCACCCAGACGGAGCCGGTTTTGCTGACGGCGTCGAAGGATTCGACGATGAAGAGGAGGGCGAAGCGGTGCTGCTGGGGCATCTCGATGGTGGTGGTGTACTGCCGGATGCGCTCCTCGTCGAGAAGGTCGTTGAGGTGGATGTGCTCGCGCAGGATGCCGGAGAGACGGAGGGAACGGTTCTTTTTGGAGAGTGCGGAGAGGTCGTACGACATGATGGGCTTGCGGAAGCTGAGCCGGATGTCGTATTTCTTCTGGTCGGAAATAATGAGGAGGTTCCACTCGTTGAAGAGCTGGCGGAGGCTGTCCTGCGAGATGTCAAAACCCTTCTTGGTGAACTTGGCTTTCGAGAAGTCGATGCCGAGCCACATGATCTCTTTTTCGGAGAGGAATTCGGTGAAGAGTTTTTCGTCGAGGAACATGGAAAATCAGTTGATCCGTTGGAGCCACGCGTTGGGGTTGAGGTACGTAGTGCCTTTGGTAATGAAGAAGGAGAGCTCGTAGGTGCCGGAAGAGGCTTTCTTGGCCACGGAGCCGATCTTCTGCCCAGTGGCGACCTCCTGTCCGGCCTTGACGGTGACGCCGGTGACGTTCTGGTAGGTGGTGAGGTATTCGCCGTGGCGGATGATGATGAAGTAGGAGCCTTCGAAGTTGCGCACGGTGACGACGGTGCCTTTGAAGACGGACTTGACGTCGGCGTTGGCGTGGGTGAGGAGCTCGATGCCGTTGTTGTAGAGGGTGACGGAGGGGGCGTCGGGGTGCTGGTAGGTGCCGAAGTCGAGGGTTTTGGCGCAGGCGCTGACGGGCCACGGCAGCTTGCCCTTGTTGCTGGCGAAGCTGTTGCTGAGCTGTTGTTCGGCGGGGGTGAGCACGATGGCGGGGGTGGAGGACTTGCCGCCCGACTTGCCGCTGCTGGTGCCCGACTTGCCGCTCCCTGAGGTGCCCGACTTGCCACTGTTGTTCTTGTTCTGCTTGGCTGCTGCTGCGGCGATTTCCTCGTCGATGGCTTTCTTGATGGCTGCGTCGAGGCGGTTCTTTTCCTGCTGTTTTTTCTTGATTTCGGCCACCAAGTTCGACTCTTTCTTCTTGAGCTCTTTGGAGAGCTTTTCGGCCTCGCGGCGCTGCTGTTGCTGCTTGGCGTTGGCAGCCTCTTGCTCGCGCATCACGCTCTGTTTTTCGTTCTCAATCAGGGTGAGTTCCTCGCATTTCTTGTTGATGTTTTTGCGGGTCTCTGTGATTTCGTCCACCTTCTGCTGCACGTTTTTCGAATATTCTGCGTAAAAGTGGATTCTGCGGAACATGGAGGAGTAGTCTTCGGAGGAGAGGATGAAGATGAGCGGGTCGTTCTGGCGGCGGTTCTTGAAGGTGTTATAGACCACGCGGGAGTAGTCTTCGCGGAGGTAGGTGAGCTTGCGGGCGAGGCGCGACGACTCGGTCTCGTTCTGCCGCCGCTCGTCGGCGAGCACGTCGATTTCACCCTGCAGCTCGGTCATGTACATCTCACGGGTGGCGATCTGGTCGCGGAGCACGCTCAGCTGCTGCTGCGAGGCCTTCTTGTTCTTGCGCGTTTCGTCAAGAAGTTTCTGCTTCTTGTTGATCTCGGTCTGTATCTTCTGTTTGTCCTTCTTCAGCTGGTCGCTTTTCTTGCTCTGCGCCACCAGTCCGCAGTAGGTCAGCGAGAAGAGCGAAAAGATGACCAGAATCCAGATTTTCTTCATATACACGTTCTTAGCCAGTTATTAATACCCTATTTTAGAATTTACAAAGGTAAAACTAATTGGATGATAATTTTATTGTGATTCCCGAAATTTTTACACAATTCATTGTGAAAAAAGATGTATTTTTGCAGCAAATTTCAAGCGATGAAAAAGCACGTCCCCAACCTCATCACCAGCTGCAATCTGGTCTCCGGCTGCCTCTCGATTTTGTTCGCCACCCGGGGTATGCTGGATGTGGCCTCCCTGCTGATTCTGCTCTCCGCCACCTTCGATTTTTTCGACGGTTTTGCGGCGCGTATGCTCAAAGTGCAGTCGCCGATGGGCGTGGACATGGACTCGCTGGCCGATATCGTTTCTTTCGGGGTGGCGCCCACCACCATCGTGTTCGTCTTCCTGACGCAGCTGTTGGACACGCTCCCGCCCGCCATGCGCGACAGTTGGGTGCACCTGCTGCCCTTCTGCGTGTTTGTGGTGCCCGCCATGTCGGCCTTCCGTCTCGCCAAGTTCAACCACGACGAGCGGCAGCATGAAGAGTTCCGCGGACTGGCCACTCCCGCCAACGCGCTCTTCATCGGTTTCCTCCATTTCTCGGCTCGCTCCATCCCGGTGTTCAGCAACTTCTGGGTGGTGCTCACTTTGGTGCTGGCTTTTGCCGTGCTGCTGGTGACCGACCTCCCTATGTTTTCGCTGAAATTCAAAAACTTGCGCTTCAAGGAGAATCTGGTGAGGTATATCTTCCTGCTGTTCGCGGCTGTGCTGCTCATCATTTTCCGCCTCGGTGCATGCCCCATCATCATCTTGGTGTATATCTTCACTTCCTTGATACTTCTTCCCATTAAACATGTAAAACATGGCGTCCATGAATAGTCCGCAAATCCGTTCCATCGCTCTTTTCTGCGGCTCCGCCACTGGCCATGATCCGAAATATGCCGCTCTGGCCGCTGAATTGGGGAAGCAGTGCGCCGGACGTGGGGTTACGCTCTATTATGGCGGTGCGAAAATCGGACTGATGGGTGCGGCTGCGGAAACGGCTCTTGCCGGCGGTGGCCGTGTGGTGGGAGTGATTCCCGACTTTTTCTCCGGTGATGCCGTTGTGGCACAGAATATTACGGAGCAGATTTGGGTGAAATCGATGAGCGAGCGGAAGCAGACGCTGGAACGCTTGGCCGATGCCTTTGTCATCCTGCCCGGCTCCTTCGGCACCATGGATGAGCTCTTCGAAGTGCTGACCGACGCGCAGCTCGGCATGCATCGCAAACCGATTGTCGTGCTCAATGCCTTCGGCTATTATGACCACCTCATTAAACAGCTGGAAATGTTTGAACAAGAGGGATTTCTGCGGTCTTTTCACAGTGGCTTGCTCCTCGTTGCCACGAGCGTGGAGGAGGTTTTCACCGCCGTGGAGGGATTTTCCTATTCCAATGACCCTGCTTGGTTGGAGAAATATATGAGACTCAATAAACGCTAATTTTCAAATATGAAGAAAAGTGATATTATAACAATTGTGTGTGTGGCCGCGGTAATAGCGGTGTTCGCCTTTGTGCCGGGTGCCATGGATTGGTTCAAGGATTCGACGAGAGAGCATGGTATGATCATGAGTTTCTTCAAGTTTGCCATCCTCGCTACCTTTGGCGAGATGCTGGCACACCGCATCCGCATGGGCAGTTACTATGAGAAAGGTTTCGGCATCCTGCCGCGTATGCTGGTTTGGGGTATCTTGGGTATGGGCATTGCCATGTCGATGAAGATTTTCACGGTGGGCACCATCGATTTCCTCTCATACCTCGGTCTGGACCATGCACCGACTTGGTTTGCAGGCGGTCTCTCATGGGGCAAACTGTTGGTGGCTTTCTGCATCAGTGTGCTGATGAACAGCATTTTCGCGCCGGTGTTCATGACTTTGCACAAAATCACCGACATCCATATTCAGGATACGGGTGGCTCGTTGATCCGTTTCTTCAAGCCTATTCCAATCGGCGACATCATGGCCAACAGAATCAACTGGCAGGTGCAGTGGGGTTTCGTTTTCAAGAAAACCATCCCGCTTTTCTGGTATCCTGCGCACACCATCACCTTCCTTTTGCCGGGCGATTTCCAAGTGCTGTTCGCGGCCTTCCTGGGTGTGGTGTTAGGCTTGATTTTAAGTATTAAGAAATAGAAAATCAAATCATTATAAATTTAATATTAGGAATATGAAATACGACGTTATCGTAATCGGGAGCGGTCCCGGAGGTTATGTGGCGGCCATCCGTGCCAGCCAGTTAGGAATGAAGACGGCTGTGATTGAGGCCGGCGAGCTGGGCGGAATTTGCCTCAACTGGGGTTGCATTCCCACCAAAGCCTTGCTGAAATCAGCACAGGTGTACAACTATATGAAACATGCTGAGAGTTACGGTATTAAGCTCGACACTCCCGCACAGCCCGACTTTGAGGCCATCGTGCGCCGCAGCCGCGGTGTGGCCGAGGCCATGAGCAAGGGAGTGCAGTTCCTGCTGAAGAAGAACAATGTGGAGGTGATTGAGGGCTTTGCCACGCTCACCGCCGACCGTAAGGTGGAGGTGCTCAGCGAGAGCGGCACAGTTACCCACGAGGCCACCCACATCATCCTCGCCACGGGTGCTCACTCGAAAGAGCTGCCGCACATCAAGCAGGACGGCGAGAAGGTGATCGGCTACCGCATGGCCCTCACCTTGCCCAAACTTCCCGAATCGATGGTGGTGATGGGCTCGGGTGCCATCGGCAGCGAGTTCGCCCACTTTTATTCTTCACTCGGTACCAAAGTTACCATTGTGGAGTTCCTGCCTAACCTCGTGCCCGTTGAGGATGAGGAGGTTTCGAAACAGCTGGAGCGCTGCTTCCGCAAGAACGGCGTGAAGGTGATGACCTCCTCTTCTGTGGAAAGTGTTGACACCACCGGCGAAAAATGCAAGGTGACCGTGAAGGATGCTAAGGGTAAAATTACTGAGATTGAGTGCGATATCGTGCTGTCAGCCGTTGGTGTGGTGACCAACATCGAGGGTATCGGGTTGGAGAAGCTCGGCATTCAGGTGGAGCGCGGCAAGGTGGTGGTGGACCAGTACTACCGCACCAGCTGCGAGGGCGTCTATGCCATCGGCGACATCGTGCCCGGTCCTGCGCTCGCGCACGTGGCCTCCCACGAGGCATTGGTCTGCGTGGAGAAAATCGCCGGTCTGAACCCGACGCCCGTTGACTATGCCAACATCCCGGGCTGCACCTACACGACTCCCGAAATCGCGTCGGTGGGTCTTACGGAAAAGAAGGCTCTCGAAGCCGGCTACGAGCTGCGCATCGGCAAGTTCCCCTTCACCGCTTCCGGCAAGGCGACTGCTTCCGGCAACCGCGACGGTATGATCAAGATCATCTTCGACAAGAAGACCGATGAGATTCTGGGTTGCCACATGATTGGCGAGAATGTCACCGAGATGGTTTCCGGCATCGTGGTGGCGCGCCAGCAGCATGTGAAAGGTCCCGAGCTGATCCATGCCGTGCATCCGCATCCCACTCTTTCCGAGGCCATTATGGAGGCCGCTGCCGCCGCATACGAAGAGTGCGTGCATCTGTAAGAGGGGATAAGTTGTTGATTATTAAATTATTAAATTATTAAACAATTAAATTATAAACTATTTTATTATGAACGCAAAATCAATGATCAGAGTTAGAATGAGCGCAGGTGATGCTCATTATGGTGGAAATTTGGTGGACGGTGCCCACATGTTGGCCATTTTCGGCGATGTGGCTACCGAGCTGCTCATCATCCAGGACGGTGATGAGGGACTTTTCTGCGCCTACGACAATGTGGAGTTCTTGGCTCCCGTGCATGCCGGCGACTTCATCGAGGCCGTTGGTGAGATTACCCATGTGGGCAACACCAGCCGCAAGATGGTGTTCGAGGCCCGCAAGGTCATCACTCCCCGCACCGACATTTCCGACTCCGCCGCCGACGTGCTGGAGGAGCCCATCGTAGTGTGCCGCGCTTCCGGTACCTGCGTCACCCCGAAGCAGTGCCAGCGCAAGAACAAATAGTAATTTGTTGAAACACGTATAGTTAGTGCGGTGCATTTGCAATGCACCGCACTTTTTTCTAACTAGCTATTCGCTTCATACAGCGCTGACACATCCTGCATAGTGTTTTGTTTTTGTAGGTTGCTGTCTATTTTCTTTGCAAGCGCACAAAGAAAATAGACGAAAAGAAATGCGCTTTGCCGCTGTGCAAATTCCGGCTAAAATCGGGGCTCGTTCGCTAAACGGCGAAAAACTTGATGTGCTCAATACATTTCGCACATCTTCGGACAGTTCGCCGTTCTTCACGCTCTCTCACCGCCGATTTCTTCACGCCGTAATTTACAAGGCGGCCAGAGGAACGAATCGCCCGATTCTTTCTGAACCATTAGATATAAATTGATTGCTGCAGAGACGCGATTCATCGCACCTCTGCTCGTAATGTTCTGTCGGCTACGATAGTCATTCACCCCGTAGGGGTGATATCTTAGTAACCCCAGACAAGGCCGCGTAGCGGACGCTGTCTGGGGTTGGCGATGGCTCGTGTGCATCCCCGCGGCACGCATAGGGGTGAATAGTACCTGACAGTGTGTTTGCCGCGGAAAAACTGGCAGTGTGATAGAATTTAGAAAAAATGGAACTATGTCACGCTTTGACATAGTTTTTTATTATTTTTGCCGGTGAAAAATGATGAATGAAAATGATTAACTTTGCACTCCATAATTTCAGATTCTGTTTAATGGACTTCGCAGGGTCTGGAGGTATGGTGGAAAAAAAATAATCAGAAGTCCTTTTAAAAATAATTTTAATATGGAAAGTGTGTTCTTTAAGCCGTGGATAGGTAAAAACTATAGTAAAAAGCAAAGTGTTTTTGATAAAAAGATATTGATTTTGGGTGAGTCTCATTATTGTAAAAAATCATGTCCAAAATGTAATATTAAGGACTGCCCTGAACAAAAAGAGTTCACAAAGAATGTGGTAAATTCTTTTCTCGATTATCAAGATGGAAAGGGCGAAAATCCTAAAAACAATGTCACCTATGTAAAACTTACAAATCTTATTCGTCCCGAGAAAACAGCTATTCGTGATTTTTGGGACTCTATTGTTTTTTACAATTTTATTCAAAATGCTAATAGGAAAGTAGGAGAACGCCCGTGTGGAGAGGATATTGAAAAGTCAGTTGAGCCTTTTTTCGAAGTCATAAAAGAAGTTAAACCTGACCGAATAATTGTATGTGGGCACATGCTGTGGAAGTGGCTTCCTAAAGATAATTGGCTATCTGAACAAGAGCATCCGATACGTGCGAACGGACATGAGGAATTGGTCGGTGCATATAAAATTGGCAGACGTGAAATCAAGTGTTTGAGAATGCTACATCCAAGCAGGACAAATTATGAGTATATCCCAATTATAAAAAAGTTTTTGAAATAGCATCGTGATTTCTGAAAACTAATATATTTCTTAAAAATACCATATCATGAACCCCCACATCCCCCTTTTCATTCTTGAAGAAACCACCCAGCCCAAAGCCGTCTGCTTGGTGGAACCCTTGGGCATGAACCGCGCTGATTCCGATGCCATGGCCGATACATGGAAGGAAGCCGGCGTAGAAAATGTGTACCGCATCCACAAACTCACCGCCGTGGCGGCGGGTATGGGCATCGATGTGCTCTCGCCCGACGCCAAAATGGTGGTCTGCATGGAGGAAGAACGCACGGAAATCGGTGTGCTGGCCCTCGGCGGCTACAGTGCCCACCGTTCTCTCCCGACCGATATGGATGCCATCACAACCGGAATCAAAGAGATATTGTCAGGGCTTGCCATAGAGGTGGCCGCTGACATTTTCCGAGATGGCATCTTTGCGACCTGCCCGCCCGCAACGGCCGTTCTGCTCCAGAAAGAGCTGTCGAAATGCCTGAACCGCGAAGTGACTGTGGCCGGTACGACCACGCCTTTGCACGAACTGATCGACAAAGGTGCCCAGCAGGTGTTGGCCGAGATAGACAAGTTCCCGTTTGTGGTGAAAGTCTAAGTTGGAGTTTTACCCCCTAATAATCCTATCTTGATTCTGGGTGAGGAAGGCTGCCCAGCTGTTGGCTTTTGCCTTGCCGCCCTCGCCGAAGCTGACGCGGTTTTGTAGGTGATGGCACACGGCCACGGCCAGCGCGTCGGTGGCATCCAAGAGGTTGGTCTCGTTGGTGAAATTGTACATGCGGTGCAGCATGGCGGCCACCTGTTCTTTCGAGGCCCCGCCCTTGCCCGTGATGGCCTGTTTCACCCGACGCGGGGTGTACTCGAATACCTCCAGACCGGCGTGCAGACAGGCCCCCATCACCACGCCCTGCGCACGGCCCAACTTCAGCATCGACTGCGGGTTCTTTCCGTAAAACGGCTCCTCAATGGCCAATATGTCAGGATGATAGGTCGTAATCAGCTGCTGGGTGTGCTCGTAAATGGTGGTCAGCTTGGTGTTCTGGTCGGCGGTGCGCGGCATCTTCACCACCCCGATTTTCACGATGCTGCTGTTGCGCACGTGCATTTGCAAAATGGCGTACCCCATGACGTTGGTGCCGGGGTCGATGCCGAGAATGGTGTGTTCGGTGAGGCTTTCGCTGGGCATGGCGTTATTTTTTCAATGACAATTTCAAAGTGTTGTAGTTGATGACTGCTTCGTGCCTCCGCAGGAAATCGCCGCCAAGTATGCCTTGTATGGGATGGAACCCCACCGACTCGTACATCTCGCCGATGGCGGTCAGGTCTAACGCGCGAGCCTCCATGGTGGGGAATTTGGTGCGTCCGATCTGGAATCCATTCACCTCTGTGATGTAGGTCTCGAAATCGTTGCCGCCGATGCCCACATTGATCTCGTCGTGGCCGGTAACGGTGGGGTGCTCAGTGCCGATGCTTTCAAGAAAGTTGCGGTCGAAACAGCTGTAGTTGGCTCCCGTGTCAATCAGCATGCGCACGGGCTGCCCTTGCAGCTTTCCGTTGACCACAAGGTGGTATCCCTCGTGGTCCAGCTCCCACAATTCCATTCGGGTCTCCATCGTGCCGTCAGGTTATTTTCTTTTCTTCGGTTTGCGGATGCTCTCGTTGCCGAACGAGTATTTCACGCCGACCAGCGCGTTGATGCCCATGTTGCGGAAATCGTAGTATTTCGAGTAGTACTGGCAGCCGATGTTGTTCACGGTGGCGAAGGCCGAGAAATGGTTGTTGATGAGATACTCGAAACCGATGCCGAAGTCGAGAGTGGGCTTCATGTTCACAGCCGTCCAGTAGCCTTTCTTGGCATCAAATCCCAAGCCTTTGCTCAGGAAGCCGAGGTTGAAGTTCACGTCGAACACAAATTTCTCTTTGAGGGTGTATTGACCGTCGAAGCGGAATTCGAGCATGGGTTTGTGGTAGGGTACAGCCTTGTCTTTCAGTACATAAAGCCAATAGTTGGCATCGAAGGCAAAGCGCAGGTTGGAGAGGATTTCGTAGTCGATGTTCAGGTTGACATTCAACACATTGCCATCATTATAGCAGACATCAAACTGGTTTTTGAGTTCGCTGAGGGTGTCAAGAATAAAGAATTGGAGGTTCTTGGCATAGCTGTAATGGGCGGAGAGATTGTAGTTGAGTTTTTTGACGAGGTTGCCCTTCACGCCACCATATATATTAATGTAGTGGGTGGTGAAAGCGGCGGTGTCGAGGTGCGGTTTCAGGAAGGGGTTTTCGTAGAGCAGGTTTTTGAGGGAGTTGTACTCGCAATTGCCCTTCACACCAGCGTAAATATTGAGGATGGAGGGGATGAGACCGAGCTGGAGTTCGGCGATGGGGTAGGCGGTGCCGCCCACCTTGCCGTACAGTGCGTTCACGATGCCGCCCACACCGAGTAAAATATGGTACTCTTTGATGGTGAAATGGGCGTAAACTTCTGGGTTGAAGAGAAATGCATTGCGGCTTCCTCTGTAGTCCATATCATCGTTGAAATAGTCGAAGTTGAGGTTGAGGCGGTAGAGCTGGCTGCCGGTGATCTTGGCCCAGCGGGCGTCGTAGGCGAAGAAGGAGGTGAGACCGATGTGGTTCTCCATGTCTTTCCAGTTGTTGTAAAGAAAGTCGTAGTCGAGGCGTACATCCTGTTTCAGCTTGCGGTCTTCCAAAACGTAGTTGGAGGCAATGCCGATGGCGGCGCTCACATGGTGGAAGTTGTTCTTGAGCGAGTCGGTGTTGTACTCTTTTTCAGGGTCGATTTTGAAACCGTAGAAACGGGCGGCCTCGTGGTTGTAGTTGATGGCGCTGTAGAGCGTCTGGTTTCTGAAGAAATGCTTGTAGTTGAGATGTACGCGCGTGTCTGAGGTGGGGTAATAAGCGTATTGTTTCATGATTTTCCCGATGGGTTTGGCCCACGAGGAGAAATGATGGACATTGAGTCCGAAGGAGTTGGGATTCTTGCGGTCGGTCTGGAGGTTGTGGAATGAGAAGTCGAGCAGCGGAGTGATGGGGTAGCCGAAGCCCACCTTGAGGAAGTTGCGGTACAACACCTCCTGAATGTCGGGCGACACTTTGTTGTACTCAATGGGCGTGGGGGTGAAGGTCACATCGTAGCGTTGGGGCGTGATGTAATAGTTGAACTTGACTTTCTCGGTCACCGTGTCGGTCATGTCGGGATTCTCGTTGACCTTCTTGAAATTCTTCAGCTTGGGGGTGTACTTCATCTGGATGTAGAAGGTGTCCACTTGTGCGCTGAGGCAGGAGGCGACCAGTATCAGGATGGCGGTTGCGATATATTTTTTCATTGCTGTGATGTTTTTCAGGGTTAATCTTCAGGGTTGAGTGAGTCTTCGTCGGAGTTGTTGTCGGGGGTGGGCTGGGCGGGTTTTGCCGTGCCTTCCATCTCGGCGATTCTGTCGAGGGCGATCTGCCGCAGGTCGTCACCGTCGTAGTTGTCCACGATACTCTGGTAGGTGTGGCGGGCCTGGAAGGTGTTGCCGACAGCCTGGTAGTAGTCGCCGTAGAGGATGAAGGTGCTGGCGATCCAGTAGGCGGAGGTGTAGCGTGCCTCGATGATCTCGGTGATTTTCTTCTCGCAGGCGGCGTAGTCGCCCCGCTTGTACTCGGTCAGTGCGCAGTAGTAGGCGGCCTCGGCGGAGGTGCTGTTGGTGCTGGCTTTGGAGAGGGGGCTCAGGTACTTGATGGCCGCGCTGTAGTCGCGGAGCTCAAACGATGACTTGCCGGCGATGAGGTTGGCATCGTCCATCAGGTCGGGGTCGGCCTTGGGGGAGGCGATGTAACCCTTGGCACCTTCGAGGGCTTCCTTGTAGTTCTTCATCTCGTAGGCACATCTCATGATGCCGTTGTAGGCATAGGAGGTGTTCTCTTCGCTGGTGGAGAGGGTGAGCAGCTCGTTGAAACGGGTGATGGCGCGGTCGTACTCTTTCTTGTTGAAAAGGATGGTCGCGGCGCGCTTGGCAGCCATCTCGTTGTTCTCGGTGCGGAAGTTGTTGAGCAGGTATTCGCAGTCTCTCAAGGCATCCTCGTAGTTGCGGTCGCCGTACTCGCACTCGCTGCGTTTGAAGTAGGCGTCGGCGATGAAGAAGCCGTTGGGGAATTTCTTGATGTAGTCGCTGAAACCGGCGATGGCCATCTCGCAGTTGCCCTGTAAAAACTTGGCCTCCGCCGACTTGTAGGTGATGGAGTCCTGTCGCTCGGGCGAGATGGAGAGGTTGCCCTTGGAGGTGACATAGTCGAGGAAATCGCCGGGACGGCCCATCTCCGAGTAGATGTCCTGCAGGTTGGTCACAGCCTCCTTGGCCTCTTGCGAGCCGGGATAGCGGTCCACCACCAGCTTGAAGGTCTCGATGGCCTTGTCGTTCTGTCCGGCATTCTGGTGCGCCTGCGCCAGCTTGATGTAGGCTTTCGGCACATAGTTGCTTTTGGGGTGCTTGCGAATGAAGTCGTTGTAGGAGTTGATGGCCAGATTGTACTGGTTCTGTGTCAGATAGATACCGGCCAGCTCGTACTCCACATCAATGATGTAGGGGGATTTGCTGTAATACTGGGTGAATTTCTCAAGCAGTTCCACCTTTTTGGCACTGTGCTGCAGGTAGCCGTGGCACACGGCCTGCTGGTAAAGTGCGTAGTCGGCGTTGGCATCTTTCAGCTGTTCGCAGCGCTCATACTGGGTGATGGCCGATTTGAGGTTGCGCTGCATGAAGTAACAGTCACCCAGACGGGCATACACATCAGATTTGTATGAGCTATATTTGTCTGTATTGCAGAATGTTAAGAATTTATCGAAAGATTTCTGCGCCTCCTTGTACTTTTCAAGCTTCATGGCAGCATAGCCCTGCGAGTAGAGCGAAAGCGGATAGTTCTCGTCGGCGGTCACCTTGTCGCTGTTCTGGTACAGCATGAAGGCGTTGTAGGCATCGCGGTACTGCTCGGCACGGTAGGCGCATTCTGCCTTCCAGTACAGGTTCGACAGGTGCAGGTTCTGGTCCAGCGGGGTCTGCAGCGACTTGTCGAGCATCTTGCCGGCATCGCGGTATTTTTTGTCGGCGATGAGTTCCATGGCACGGAAGTGCGTGCAGCGCTGGTACGAGCGCAGGATCTCCGGACTGCGGTGGTTCTTGTCGAGTTTCTCAATGGCCTTGATGGCTTCGGTGTAGTTCTTGGTGGAGGCGTAGATGGAGGCGAGGTAGGAGCTCATCTCCTGTGCGCGGGCTGTGTGCGGGTAGCGGTTGATGTACTCCTCGATGGTGGAAAGAGCCTTCTGTTGGTTGAGCGCGTTGGCGGTCTCATACTGCAGTTTGGCGTAGTTGTAGAAAGCATCTTCTTGAATGTCAGCAGAATATTCCATCTTGGAGGCTTCGTAGAAGTAGTTGGAGGCATCGGCGAGTTTGTTCTGTTTCAGGAAACAGTCAGCGATGAGGTAGTAGGCGTTCTGCGTCATGGCATCCACGGTGTCGGTCACCTGCGAGAGCTGTGCGATGGCCTCGCTGTAGTTGCCGGTCTTGTAGAAGGTGTAGCCGAAGGCGTAGCGGTCGGCACGGGTGTAGGTGGAGGCATCGTTGGCAGACTTCTTCTGGAGAATCTGTGCGAAATAGTTGGAGGCTTCTTGATAGTGGCCGAGGTTGTAGTGCGACAACCCCACGATGCGCTTCAGCTCGTTGGGGTCGCCGGCTTGCGCGCCGGCACCGCCGGCCTCTCTCACCACGGTCTCGTATTCACCCTGCATGAAGTGAATCTGCATGATGTAGGCGGGCACCACGTTGGCATATTCCTTCACATCTTTGATTTCGTTGAAGTCAGCCAATGCGGCTTCATACTGCCCCTCTTCGTACTCGAGGTGCGCCACGTAGTAGGTGGCCTTGTCTTTGTACTGTCCGTCGTACTCGCGGGCTTTCCGCAGATAATATTTGGCTTCGTCGCGGTCTTTGTCGCGCAGCAGACAGTAGCCTTTCTTGAAGTAGAATTCTGCAAGGTCTTCTTTTTCTATCTTCCTTTCATCCAGCTCATTGAAATACTCAAGTGCTTTCTTGTACTGTTTTTGGTAGTAGTAGGAACGGGCGATGTACAGGTACGCCTCCGGCACGCGGGTGTGGATGGGATACCTCCGCACGAAGTCGCGCAGCAGGTACAGGGCGTTCCCGTGGTTCAGCTTCACAGCACAAACTCCCTCGTAAAAATAGGAGGTGGACTTCATGTCATACTGCTGGTCCGTGGTGTTTTCGTAAACGTAGTGGAAGTACTCCTGCGCGGAGCCGTACTCGTGCTTTTGCAGCAGCTCCATGGCAGTGTTGTACTGCCGCAGCGGAGATTCATAGTTCAACGGACGCTGCGCATTGACCGTCATAGAAGCCAACGCCAGTCCGATAAAGACAATGCTTTGAAAGATTAATCTCTTCATAATCAGCGATATTCATTTTTAAATCCAATTTACAAAGTTATAAAAGAGATATCAGCTGACGGAAGAGTTTTCAACAAGTTATCAACAGATTTTTTTTGATAATCCTCAGTACATGAGGTGCTTTTTCTCTTGCTTGCGCCAGCCGGCGTCGTATTTGTAGTCGGTGAAGTAGATGACCAGATCCGCATCGTATTTGTGGTCCACGAAATAGATTTTCTTTTTCGCGTCGTACTTGTGGTCGCAGAAATACCACAGACCGTTGTTGCCGGTGACATCGTACTTGTAGCTGCATTTATACACCACGAGGTCTGCATCATATTTGTAATCAGTTACATACACCTTCACATCCGCATCGTATTTGTAGTCGCAGCTATACACGGTCTGTCCAAACGTATAGCCTGCGGTGAGGAGTGCGAGGATAAAGAGGGTAAGCCTTTTTTTCATAGATAAAATTTTGGTTGATAACTTGTTATAGAAAATTCTCTGTGGATATTTTTTCAAGATGAATGCCTCTGGAGCCTTTGATGAGAATCATGGAGTGGTGGATGGGATGGGCGGCAAGGTATCGGTTGGCCTGCTCCACGTTTTCAAATGCTTGTTCCGGTGCAAGTTGGTGGAAGATGGCTCCGACAAAGATGGGCTGGATGTGATGCTCATGGCAGAGGCTGATGATATTGCGGTGCTCCTGTTCGCTCACGCTGCCGAGTTCGAGCATGTCGCCGAGTATGGCGTACTTGTCGGGGTGGGGGAGATGGGCGAGGTTGAGCAGGGCAGCTGTCATGCTGGTGGGGTTGGCGTTGTAGTAGTCGGCGATGATGGTACTGCTGCCGGCCTGGATGATCTGTGAGCGGTGGTTGCTGGGCATGTACGCTTCAATGGACTGGGCGGCCTGTTCGGTGCTGACGCCGAAGTGTTTGCCCACAGCCATTGCGCCGAGCAGGTTGTTCAGGTTGTACTCGCCGGTGAGGTGCGTGGCGATGGACACGCCGTCGGCTTCGATGGTGAGGCAGGGGTTCATGTCGGTAATGGTGCCGTGGCAGGTGCTGTCGGCCGTGTTGCCGTAGCGCACTTGCGGCTGGTAACTGCCCGCGCAGCCAGTGAGCACCGGGTCGGCGGCGTTCACGAAGAGGGTTCCCTTGCGTTCCATCACCGACTCGTACAAGGCGCGCTTGGTCTTGACGATGTTCTCCGGCGAGCCGAAGCCTTCGATATGGGCTACGCCGATGTTGGTGATGAGACCGTGGGTGGGCTCGGCGATGCGGCACAGGTCGGCGATCTCGCCCGGATGGTTGGCGCCCATCTCGATGATGGCGATTTCGGTGTCGGCATTCACCGTGAGCAGTGTGAGCGGCACGCCGATGTGGTTGTTGAGATTGCCTTGGGTGAAGGTGACGCGGTATTTCGTCTGCAAAACCTGGGCCGTCAGCTCCTTGGTGGTGGTTTTGCCGTTGGTGCCGGTGATGCCGATGAAGGGGATGGTGAACTGGTGGCGGTGGTGCCGTGCCAGCTGCTGCAAGGTGGCCAACGTGTCGTCCACCACAAAGCAGCGGTCATTGCCCCTTAAATCCTGCCGGTTGGTGACCACGTAGGCGGCACCCGCCTCCAACGCTTGCAGCGCAAAGGTGTTGCCGTCGAAATTTTCGCCTTTCAAACAAAAAAACAGACTGTCAGCCTGTATGTTGCGGGTGTCGGTGCAGATTTTGGGATGGCTCAGAAAAGCCTCGTAAATTTTCTCTATCATGATAGCAAAGGTTATGGTCGTTTTAATAGGCTGGAAAATAGGGATCGCTCTTGATGAAAGTACCTTTCTTCCAAATCAGGTCCAGCATCACGCCGTCCAGATACTTGTAAATGCGTTGGTATTCTTTTTTGTCCAATTCATCCAAACAGGTGAAAATCACGATGATGTCGTGCCCGCTCTGCGGCAGCATGAACTGGGTTTTGAGTTCAAAGTCCTTCAAAACGGTTTCGGTGGTGAGGTAGTTCTTGGAGAGTTTCTGTTCGTTGAAAATGTCGTCAAGGGTGAAGGTGGGAATGTAGTCTTCGGTGGGAAGCGGTTGCCACACCTCCTCGTCGGCTTCCTTGGTGACGGCGTAGAAGGAGATTTTCGAGCCGCAGCTGTTGCCGCAGCGGGTTTCGCAGAGAGCCACCAGCAGGTCGCCGTGACCGTCGCGGCGCCACGTGGCAATCTCGTAGGTGACATCCAACGGGGTGCGGATCTGTAGGAATCCGGCACGCTTGTCATACACCAGCAGCTTGTAGTTGCTGTAGTTCAGCAGGGTATTCCCTTTCTCTTCCACCATTTTCTGGCGCACCGCGACGGGCACTTCCATCTCCTCTTCCGAAAAATGAAGAAGGATCTCATTGAGGTTCTGTGCGCGGGCAGTGCCCGAAAACATCAGCAGAACGAGGCTAAAAAAGGTCATGATGGCGGTGATACGTCGGCGCATGATGGGAATGGTTTTTGATAAAAACGTAAAATTCATCAAAATCATATAAAAAAGGAATAATTTTTTTGAAAAAAACACCGAAAACGAACCGATTTTTTGGCCAAAAAGTTGTACTTTTGCAAACTTTTTCGGCAGCGGGATTTTTATGTGTAACAAAATGAAAATAACCGCCGTAAAAGGCAGCAAAAAGTTTTGAAATGAGACAACTCAATATCACTAAACAGGTAACCAATCGAGAAACTGCTTCGTTAGACAAATATCTGCACGACATTGGCAAAGTGGAGCTGATTACGGCGGAGGAAGAGGTGGAGCTGGCCCGCAAAATCAAAGAAGGCGACCAAGCTGCACTGGAGAAGCTCACCAAGGCTAACCTCCGTTTTGTGGTCTCCGTGGCCAAGCAGTATCAGAATCAGGGACTTAGTCTTCCTGACCTGATCAACGAAGGTAACCTTGGCCTCATCAAGGCCGCCCAGCGTTTCGACGAAACCCGCGGTTTCAAATTCATCTCCTACGCCGTTTGGTGGATCCGCCAGTCCATCCTGCAGGCGCTGGCCGAGCAGTCGCGTATCGTGCGTCTGCCGCTGAACAAGATCGGTACCATCAACAAGATCAACAAGGCATACGCCTATCTGGAGCAGGAGTACGAGCGCGAACCCCGCGCCGATGAAATCGCCGCCCTCCTCGACATCACCGAGGCGGAGGTGAAGGACTCGATGCGCAACTCGTCGCGCCACCTCTCCATGGACGCCTCCCTCACGCAGGACAAGGACAACAACATGTACGACGTGCTCAAGTCGGAAGATTCCACGCCGCCAGACAGAGAGCTGCTGTATGAGTCTTTGCGTCAGGAGATTAACCGTACCATCGCCACTCTTCCCGAGCGCGAGGCCGACATCATCAAGCTCTATTTCGGTCTTGACGGTGAGAAGCACCCGTGGACGCTCGAGGAAATCGCTGAGCGGCAGAACCTCACCCGCGAGCGTGTGCGCCAGATCAAAGAGAAGGCCATCCGCCGTCTCAAGAACCAGGCCAAGTGCAAAAACCTCAGATCGTACCTCGGATAGAGGTCCGCTGCGGTAACCTATCGGTCATTCAACATTCTTATATCGATTGTGTGGGCGAATCGCCAGTTAGCGGTTCGCCCATGTTTTTTGCAGGTCGCCCATGGTGGCATACCAGCCGCCAAACTGCTTCAAATCGGATGTGACGATGGTGTATTGGGGTGTGCCCCATTTGTTGGCCGTAATCACAAAATGCCATTTTACATCGTCCTGATAGACTGTCACATCATCAAAAAACTTCACCTCACGGCCATCCATGTTGAGCGATAGCATTTCCCCGTTATAGTCTCTGATGCTGTAATTAAAATCAAATGTCACAAACGCATTGTCAAAGTATTGTATCTCTTTCTTGGAGATGCCTATGAGCTCTCTCTCCCTGTTCTCCACGGTCCACAACATGTATTGCGATGATTCCCTGTCCCACACTTCAAAGAAATAGCGGTTTCCATCTCTGAAATCCAACAGTCTGACTTCGTTATTCTTTGAGACAAAGCACATATTTCCCCAAGCATCCAAAACGCGGTTCGTACCGTCGCTGTAGTCCACAAAGATGAAGTTGCCTTCTGCCTCGAAATGGACATTCACAATGCTCACTCCCTCTTGGTTCTCATCTGCAAACTCCCATTCATTATAGTATCCGTAGGGATATTTTTTCAGAATTTTCCATTCCACCGCGCCATTGGGGTGGGTATGGCCCAGCACCACGGCAGTATTGTTGTAATGGGAGTAGCGGCAGATGTCGTACGTGAAGGAACCGATGCTTTTCAAATCCACCTCGCCCCATTGGGTTTGGCTGGTGAGTTCGGTCGGCGCCACCGTGAGGCTGTGCTCGTTGATGCCGGAGAACAGCGGCCTGGCTTGCACGGTGGGATGCGACATCATGGAGAAATCAGGTTTGACGTATGCTGTGGAAGCGGCGTCGGGTGCGGTGTAGTGCGAGGCTGGCGGGGTAGTAGGGGTTGGAGCCGGCGGCGTGACGGGGTCGGAGTAGTGTTCCGGTTCAGGCTCGGGCTCTTGTTGCGGGGCGTAGGGACACCAAGACTTGTGGGGTTCGCCGTTTTTGGCTCCGCATTCCGCGCAGGCGGCAGGACTCACGGGCGGTATCTGGGCACAGAGGGTCATCGCCGAAAATAATGCAGCGACGAATAAAGCGATTTTTTTCATAATTTTTTGGTGATGTATTATCGCTGCAAAAATACATAAATTTCAGAAAATAAATACGATAGTTGGTTTTATAAAAAAAGAGCGGCTGCCCACTGGGGCAGCCGCTCTGGGATGATGGTTTCATTCTGTTTAGCAGAGTTCGTGGATCACGAGGCCGGAGCGCAGTTTCGGCTCGAACCAGGTGGTCTTCGGAGGCATGATGTTGCCGGTGTCGGCGATGTCGATGATCTGCTTCATGCTCACCGGGTAGAGGGCGAAGGCGACCTTCATCTCGCCGTTATCGACGCGGCGTTTCAGTTCGCCGAGGCCGCGGATACCGCCCACGAAGTCGATGCGCTTGTCGGTGCGGAGATCCTTGATGCCGAGCACTTTGTCAAGTACGAGGTTGCTGAGGATGGTCACGTCCAGCACGCCGATCGGGTCGTTGTCGTCGAAGGTGCCGGCCTTGGCGGTCATCTTGTACCAGTGGCCGTCGAGGTACATGCTGAACTCGTGCAGCTTGGCGGGCTTGTAGATGCCAGTGCCCATGTCCTGCACGTCGTAGCTCTCGCTCACGGCGGCGATGAACTGCTCCTTGGTGAGGCCGTTGAGGTCTTTCACCACGCGGTTGTAGTCGATGATGTTCAGCTGGTTGTCGGGGAAGATGACGGTCATGAAGTAGTTGTACTCTTCCTTGCCGGTGTGGTGCGGGTTCTGCTCCTTCTTCTCCTGTCCCACGAGGGCGGCGGCGGCGCTGCGGTGATGGCCGTCGGCGATGTACATGGCGGGAACTTTGGTGGCGAACAGCTCCACGAGTTCTGCGATCATGGCTTTGTTGTCGATAACCCAGAAACGATGGCCGAAGCCGTCTTCCTTGGCGATGAAGTCATAGATGGGCTTGTTAGCAGTGACGGAGGCCACGATCTCGTCGATGCGGGCCACGGCAGGATAGGCGAAGAACACGGGTTCCACGTTGGCGTTGGTGATGCGCACGTGTTTCATGCGGTCTTCCTCTTTATCCTTGCGGGTCAACTCGTGTTTCTTGATGATCTTGTTGACATAGTCCTCGCTATAGGCGCAGGCCACGATGCCGTACTGCCATTTGGCGTTGGCATCCTTCGGGTTCATGCTCTGGGCATAGACGTAGAGTTTCTCCTCTTCATCCTTTACCAGCCAGCCGAGGTCTTTGAACAGGTTGTAGTTTTTCACCACTTGGAGATACACTTCGGGAGAGTGTTCGTCGGTGCCTTCGGGAAGGTCGATCTCGGCCTTGGTGACATGCAGGAGGCTGTAGGGGTTGCCGGCAGCTTCTACGCGTGCTTCGGCGGAGTTGAGTACGTCATACGGACGGGAGGCCAGTTTCTCGACGATGTCGACGGGCGGGCGGAAGCCCTTGAAAGGTTTGATGATGCTCATAATGGAAACTATTAATTTATTAAATTATTAATGATTAAGTTGTTGCGATGGCTGGTCGGTGTTTTCTGCTATTCTTTTTCGAGCGGCAAAGATACATACTTTTTGTGATTCGGAAGAGGTTTTTCTCACCAATTGAAAAAAATGTGTATTTTTGCAGCGTTGATTGTTGAAGATCAAGGTGAATGTTTTGTTTGTTCAAATACTTAAAATTTAGTATGTTATGTCAAAAAATAGATTAATCGGAATAATCTGCCTTTGTATGGCAGCGTTGGTTTCATTTTCATCCTGTTCTAAGGACAAACAGATTGTTGGCAAGTGGAAGATTACAAAGGCAATAGTAGATGGTGAAGATGCAAGTGTATTTGAAAAGGGGAAGACGTGGGAATTTAGGGATGGTGGAAAATGTACGCTGCATATTGATGGCATTGATTGGGAAGGAGAATATGCCTTGAAAGATAATACGTTGTCCATTCTTGTGGAGTATAATGGAGAACATCAGGAAAAAATTTCTGCTGACCTTACTCTGAATGAATTTTCAAAAAAAGTGATGTCGATGTCAGGCAATGCAAGTGTTGCTTATAATACTGGTGAACTTGGGTGGGAATCGTGGACAGAAGACATATCCTATGAGTTGGAGAAAATGTAGTCAAACCCTTTCCGCTCTTCCGTACCTGCCGCCCGTGCCGCGGGCGGCGCGCGAGGCCATTGCCTACCCCAGATTGCGGCCTGACGGCCTTATCTAGGGTTACGAAAATCTCACCCCTTTAGGGTGAACAATTTGAAAAAGACATTGGTTTATTCCATCCCATTTTTGAGGTCGAAATTTTCGATCTCAAGTTTGTCCGCGGGGCGCAAGGGGATTCTGCTGCCTTAGGACATTAAGCCTTGTCGTGTACAATCATCTTCATTGCCTCGTCTAATCCGATAATGTCTACTTTAGGGAACTCCACTTGTTGGAGTATGTTGTAATGGTGGTCTTCCGTAACAATATACTTGGCTTGTGCGGCTACGGCACAATCTATGAATTTATTGTCGTCAGGGTCTTCTGCGATAAGATTAAATCTGTAAAATGTTTGAATAAATTGTGTGTTCGGGTTGTTGAGTATTACTTCCAATACCAGAGAGGCAAATGTCTCGTTGGTTTCCCGTTGAAGAATTTCAATGTACTCGTTCAGGATTTCAGTTGTGACACACAACTGATTGTGACCATTAACAAATGACAACCACAAACCGTGATAGCGGCTGCGGCGGGATACGCATTGTATCAGGCTGTTGGTGTCAAGGACGAGTCTCATTTCTTTGCGTGCAAGTCTTCACCACGAAGTTGGTCAAGGCGTTCTTGGTCCAAAATTCCTTCGTCCCACAGACGGTCGGCTTCGACATCAAGCTGGCTTTGAAAATAACGCATTAACACCTCCTTAATTTCCAAAGCTCGTCTTTCACTTCTGTCGAAAGAGAACAGTTTAAGCAGGTGTATCTGCGTGGGGGTCATTTGTGTGGCGTTAATCATTTTAATTACAATTTTCAGCCTGCAAAGATACGACTAAATTCGGAATTGTAATGGATGACGGCCACTTTTTTTGCATTACGGATGGGTTTAAAACGGAAAAGCCGCACTTCGCAGTGCAGCTTTTCCAAACGCCATGAAAAAAAATATTACTTTTTGGATAAAAAGTCTTTAACTTGGGTGGATTCGACGATTGCCTCTTTGAATGTGTAGGCACCCGTCTTCGGTGAGCGCTCCATACGGATTACACGCGTATAGGTGACACCACCTTCTTTCTTCAATGTTGCAACAACTTTCTTTGCCATCTCTTACAGGTATTTAGGTTATTTAACTTCTTTGTGAACGGTTACGCGCTTCAGATACGGATTGTATTTCTTCAGCTCTAATCTCTCAGGAGTGTTCTTGCGGTTCTTTGTGGTGATGTATCTGGACATACCCGGTACACCGCTGGCCTTCTGCTCTGTGCACTCCAAAATCACTTGTTGACGTGCTTCCTTGTTTTTCTTTGCCATTTCTTTACTTTTTTAGCTTCTTTTTTGTCTCAAAAAATCGGCTGCAAAATTACAACTTTTTTTTGAACTGACAGCACATCCATACTTTTTTTTCAAAAAATTATTAACAATTGTTGAAAAGTTATTTAATTTATTAATAATCAATATTTTATATAAAAATTGAAGAAAATCCGTTTTTCGCAAATTTCCCGTATTTTTGCAGCTTCAAATCTTATTGTCGAATATTATAAAATATAGTAAAATGGAATTGCAAATTGAAGGAAAGCTGCTCCAGAAACTTGACGTGGAGAGCGGCACCAGCGCCAGAGGCGAATGGAAGAAACAGAACTTTATCATCGAAACGGTGGAGCAGTATCCGCGCAAAATCTGCATCGCCGCATGGACCAACAGCATCCCGATTCTCGACACTTTCCAGCCCGGCGAGATGATCCTCGTGTCGGTGAGCATCGAGTCGCGCGAGTTCAACGGCCGCTGGTACACCGACGTGCGCGCATGGCGCATCGACCGTCCCGGACAGATGCAGCAGCCCCAAGTGCAGCAGCCTTACGGCCAGCCGATGCAACAGCCTTACGGCCAGCCGATGCAGCAACCCATGCAGCAGCCTTACGGTCAGCCGGCCCAGCAACCCTACGGCCAGCCCATGCCCATGCCCCAGCAGCCTGCCCAATATCCCGACCCGCAGTTCCAACCCGGCGGCGACACCAACGACCTGCCCTTCTAACCACTTGCCATGCACGGAGTTGCCAACCTATCGGTACTGAACATGCGGGCGGAACCTTCGCACCGCGCTGAGCTGGTGTCGCAGATGCTTTTCGGCGACGCCTACGAGGTGGTGGAGGAAGCCCCCGAATGGCTCAAGGTGCGCACCTGCGACTGCGACTACGAGGGCTGGATCAGCCGCCGCCTGCACAACCCGCTGCACGAAAAGGATGTGGCTGACTACCTCGCCGCCGACAAGTATGTGGTGAGGGATTTGTTGCTGATAATCAATACTTTTGAAAAGAATATCAGCTTCCCGATCTTTATCGGCTCCTCCTTCCCGTATCCCAAAGATGGCATACTGATATTGGGGAATTCTATTTTCTTGGTGAATCTTCCGGATGAGAAGCCTGTTCCTGAGTCCAAGGGCATTTCAGTCCAGCAGGTGAAGCTCATGCAGTTCGCCGCCGCTTTCCTGAATGCTCCCTACCTGTGGGGCGGACGCACCCCCGCCGGCATCGACTGCTCCGGCTTTTCGCAGCTGGTGCTCAAAAGCGCAGGCATCACCCTCCCGCGCGACGCCTCCCAGCAGGTGAACTGCGGCACCACCGTCGATTTCGTGGAGGAAGCCCGCATCGGCGATCTCGCCTTCTTCAGCTCCAGCTCTGCCGCGGAATCAATCACCCACGTCGGCATCGTGTGCGGCAAAGGCCAGATTATCCACTCCAGCGGCAAGGTGCGCATCGACACCCTCGACTCCACCGGCATCTTCTGCAATGAGGAGAAACGCTATACGCATTTTTTGAGAGTAATTAAAAGGTTGATAGACTGATGGTTGGAAAGAATGTGCTGCTTCGGGCGTTGGAGCCCGGCGACCTGCCGGTGATGTATGCGTGGGAAAACGACCGCGCCAACTGGCTGGTGAGCAACACCACCGCGCCCTTCTCGAAGCACATTCTGGAGAAATTCATCGAGACCTCCTCGCAGGACATCTACGCCAACCGCCAGCTGCGGCTGATGGTGGAGGAGGTCGGCACCGGCAACACTGTCGGGGCGTTGGATGTGTTCGATTTCGACCCTGACCACCAGCGGGCGGGCCTCGGCATCCTCATCGCGCCCGAGTTCCGGCAGCGCGGCTACGGCCTCGAGAGCATCCTGCTGGCGAAGGACTACCTGTTCAACAGCGTGCGGCTCCATCAGGTCTATTGCCACGTCATGGCCAACAACGAAGCCAGCATCAGATTGTTCCGGCGGGCCGGCTTCAGCGAGTGCGGACGGCTGCGCGAATGGATGCGCACCCGCGAAGGCTTTGTGGATGTGTGGGTATTGCAGTGTATCAATGAGTAAAATATTGTAAATTATTATATTATGAAAGACAACTTGAAATTGGTAACCGTAGCAGTGGTGGACTTCAGCTCGCAGGCAGAGGTCATCCGCACCATTTTGGAGGATGCTGGAATCAGCTGCTACATCAAGGACAACACGGTAGGAAATTTCATGTCGGTGCTCACCGGCGGCATCAAGGTTCAGGTGGAGTCGGCCGACGAAGAGGCTGCCCGCCGTTTCTTGGCTGAGAACCAAGGTTTTGACGAAGCCGAGCTGGAGCGACAATCGGAAGAACAATAAAAAAACATACGACCATGGAAGAAGAAATCAAACGGTGTGTGGATCTGTTGCTCGACGGCAAGGTGATCCTGTACCCCACCGACACCGTGTGGGGCATCGGATGCGATGCGACCAACGAGGCCGCCGTGCGACGCATTTTCGAAATCAAGGAACGGCAGGAGAGCAAGAGTATGCTGGTGCTGCTTGACAAGGCCGACAAGCTGCCGCTGTATGTCCGGAACATCCCGCTGATAGCGTGGGACTTGCTGCAGATGGTGGAACGCCCCACCACCTTCGTCTATCCCACCGCCTTCAACCTGCCCGACATCATGCTCCCGTCCGACGGCACCCTCGCCATCCGCGTGGTGCACGACTGCTTCTGCCGGAAGCTCATCAAGGCGCTGAACCGCCCGCTGGTATCTACCTCCGCCAACATCTCCGGACAGCACTCGCCGGCCGTCTTCGGTGACATCTCGCCCGTCATCCGCGAGCGCGTTGACTATGTCGTGCCCGAGTCTTTCGCCGACTCCACCGACTTCAAGCCCTCCCGCATGATCAAGTTTGTGGACGACTACAACTTCGCCGTCATCCGCGAATAGGGGAGGGCAAAAATTCTCCGCAGGTGTACTAAAACCGCCATTCGTGCGTTTGTTTTATACTAAAATTCAGACGCATGAGTACGAAAATTCTTTGGGCTGACGATGAAATCGACCTTCTGAAGCCCCACATCATTTTCCTGAAAAACAAAGGTTACGACGTTATTCCCGCTGTCAGCGGCAACGAGGCCATTGACATCATCGACAAGGAGTCGGTGGATATTGTATTTTTGGATGAGAACATGCCCGGACTGAGCGGCATCGAGACGCTGAAGCACCTCAAGGCGGTGCGGCCGCAGATTCCCGTGGTGATGATTACCAAGAGCGAAGAGGAGCATATCATGGAGGATGCCATCGGCTCCGACATCGCCGACTACCTCATCAAACCCGTGAATCCCAATCAGATACTGCTTTGTTTGAAGAAGAACATCAACCGAAGCGACATCCTTACCGAGAAGAACACGCAGGCCTACCAGCAGGCTTTTCGCGACATCGCGATGAAGATTTCAGACAGCAACACCTGCGCCGAGTGGGAGCTGGTGTATCGCGAGCTGGTGAAGTGGGAACTCGACCTCGAACGCATCGAGGACGCCGGCGTGGGCGAGATTCTCGCCGACCAGAAGCTGGAGGCCAACAGCCGTTTCTCGCGTTTTGTGGCCAACCACTATGAAGATTGGATCAACGGGCGCGGTGACGAGAAACCGCTTTTCTCGCATACCATCTTAAAAGAAAAACTTTTCCCTGACCTGCAGGAGGGAAAGACCGCCTTCCTTTTTGTCATCGACAACCTGCGCTACGACCAGTGGCGGGCCATCCTTCCCATGATTCATCCTTACTACCATGTGGAGGAAGAAACGCTGTTTTACAGTATTTTACCCACTGCCACCCACTACGCCCGCAATGCCATGTTCGCCGGACTGATGCCTTCCGAAATCCAACGGAAATATCCGAAATATTGGCTTAATGAAAACGACGAGGGCGGCAAGAACCAGTTCGAGCAGCCTCTGTTGGAGGAGTATTTGAAGCGTTTTGGCAAGAATCCAAAACTCTCTTTCTCCAAAATTCTCAATATGGATTTTGGAAAAAAGGTGCTTGACAGCTTCCACGGCATGCTTCACAATCCGCTCAATGTGGTGGTTTTCAACTTTGTGGATATGCTTTCGCACGCCCGCACCGATGTGGATTTGATTCGCGAGCTGGCCAACGACGAGAAGTCGTACCGCCATGTCACGGCCACGTGGTTCGCCAACTCCGTGATGCTGGAGATGGTGAAGTTCTTGGCCGAAAAGAAGGTGCCGATTTACCTCACCACCGATCATGGCACCATCAAGATCGAGCGGCCGGTGAAGATTGTGGGCGACCGCAACACCAACAGCAATTTGCGCTACAAGGTGGGGCGCAACCTCGACTGCAGCTCGAAGGAGATTTTCGAGGTGAAGTCGCCCGAGAAGATTTTCCTTCCCAAAGAGAACCTCACCTCCTCGTTTGTGTTTGCCATGGGCAATTCGTTCCTGGCGTACCCCAACAACTACTCCTATTATGTCAATTATTACAAAGACACCTTCCAACACGGCGGCATCTCTTTGGAGGAGATGATGATCCCATTTATAAAATTACAGCCCAAATAATCTTATAAATATTTGATTTAGAATATTTTGTAAGAATGGCTGAATTTTATCCGCAAAATGTTGCGGGTAAGGAAAAATTGTGTATTTTTGCAGCCTCATTCGTGAGACGGGAGCATAGCTCAGTTGGTTCAGAGCACCTGCCTTACAAGCAGGGGGTCACAAGTTCGAACCTTGTTGTTCCCACCAATGAAAAAGCACTTGCAACATTTGTTGCAAGTGCTTTTTTCTTGTACGTAAACCGACGGGGTTCTCTTCATTCACTGTTAGTGTTTATGAAGAATGAGCTTGATGAATGGGAAATTATCACGGCATTTGTTCATAAATTGATCATTTTAGCTGCATCTCCAGACCGTGCCAATCCTTCAACAGAATCTGAAAATACAACGGGACAAAATTACGAATTATTTTCTGATGGCTTGCAAACGTAACCAAAAGATTTGTATCTTTGACGGCTCAAATTATGCTTCATGAAAGTTTCCATGAACACATCGTCCGTATCGGTTACTATGGTGCTGTCATATAAGCGGCACTACCATTCCACACTCTCCATCTGGTTGAGTGTTGACCCTATGTCGGACAAGTACCCTGGAGTGTCTCCGTACACGTATTGTGCGAACAATCCGGTGAGGTTGGTGGATGAGGATGGGAGAGAATGGGTAATCGGAACAGAGAAGTATAATCCAGGGCAAACATATGAAGGGGAAAATACAGAAGTCGCTGCTATATGGAATAAAATGGAAAAAATATATGCCACTAAATTGGGAAAAAAGTTATTGATGCACTAAATGTTAAAGGAGTTACATATTATATTTTTACCGAAAAATGTCCTGGTGAAGATGCACCATGCTTCTATAACCCAGATAAAACGATATACTTGAATACAAAGCATCAAATTTGGAACGAGACAACCATTCATTGCTCATGAAATGTTTCATGCATATCAATGTCTACGTAACCAATGTGGGAGAACTATACATAACGAAGTAGAGGCGTATATGTTTGAGGTTCTCGTTTGTGATGAAGGATTAGCTGGTTGGTTAAATATGCGTCCCGGCATGGATAATAAAGAATACTTTGATGCTACACTTGCCTTTTCAAATAGACAATGGAAAAACAGTGAAGATTTTAACAAGATTTTTAGCGCGATAACAGCTGGATTTCGTGAATTCTCAGTTGCGAATGAAGCTGGTATATATGAACAAAAAAAAGGATACACAATGGGAGTAAATCAAGATAATCTACTTGAAGAATTATTATTTAAATAATTATGTATAAATATCTTATAACAATTTTATTTTTTTTAGGGTGGTGGAATAATGAAGTATCGGGACAGATACATGACACATTGATTGTTGATGGTGGGCACGAAATCGGATGGTTATTCATTGAGCGGGGGATTTATAATGACTCCATTTTTGCTGATGTTAACGAACCATGTAAACCTTTTTTGAGCATCATATTACATATCAAATCAGATAGTATTGACGAAAATAGGACTGTGTATGGGCATGTCCTTGAGGCTGATATCTATAACATTTATGTGACATGGCCAAAGGGGGGGCGAGCTATCTTTGCAATGAGCAGGAATTGCAATGACAGCTGCATTCATTACGCAGCTATAGATAAAAAAAACAGACGTATTCTAAAAAGAGAGCAATATGTGTGGGAACAACTTTATATTTCATTGAATGCTATCGTAAAAGATTTGTATTCAGGCAAACCTTTTAAGAGCACTCGCAAAATTATTGAAATGGTAAATGGCGAACAATACATTGTTGTTAATGAAGATGTGATTGGCATCGTTTACCCCTTCAAAAAGCAATAAATTTGCGCGAAAATGCAATCTCACCAATGAACAAACCACAATTTAAGAAATAGCCGACTACAAGTGAAGGATAGATGTTTTCTCACAATATTCAAGCTTCCAAGTTCTCCATCTTTGCCCACCTCTCCGCAAACAAATCAACAGATCGACAATTCAACACCTCCGCCCCATGCCCCACAACCTGTCCCCGCATCCCCGTACAACCGCATCCCCGCCCACCCACTTGGCACGGCACCGCCATTCCGGCTTTGCCGGAACCTCCACACTCTCCATCTGGCTCAGCGTGGACCCGATGTCCGACAAGTACCCCTCGACCTCTCCATACACGTATTGTGGGAATAATCCGGTGCGGTTGATAGACCCGGACGGGAGGATAGTAGAATACAATTCATTTGAAGATAAACTAATTGTTTTTATAAGTCGTGTTTTCGATCGGTCTTTCCGAGACAAATTCAATGAACTGAAAAATTCTAATGAGGTTTATGTTTTTGCCAAAAGATATTGTACAGTTGAAAATATGTACTCGGCAAAATCTTTTTTGAGCACCGATGGGGAAAAGATATTTGTCAATTATTTTCTCTCGAATGATGACAGATTAGGAGGTGAAACTATATTTACCATGCTAAAACACGAAACCGAACATGCAATGCAATTTGAATATGGAGAACTCGGGTTTGTGAAAAGAAAAGGAACTTGGTGGCCTTTAGCATATGACCTGTCCGATGAATATAACGCCAATGTTGAAATGTATAAGGGTACCCTTTGGCGAACTGGTGAAAATTATTATACATGGGAAAATGCTTCGAAAACTCAAAGAATAGAAGGTCTCCATAAATGTTATGGCCTTTTATACTATAACGAAGAAAATCCCCAGTTGATTCCAATAAATATTACATTTAAAGAAAGAAGGCAGGATAGTGAAATATACGCACTTCCATATAGGCCTCGTCAATGACAAGTATCCGTAATATTATGTGCAAAATTATGAATATTAAAATCTTGCTGTTTTATTTTGGACTTTTACCTTTTGCATATACAATCAGTAATGTGAGCATTATCATCCCGAAAGAAAAAAATTCTGAGAAGAATATGGGGTATAATATCGTTGATTCCTCAGGAAATCATGTCCACGGAATTGAATATGAGAGGCCGCTCATTCCGCCTTTTTTCTTCGGATTAAAAAATGACACCATATTTCAGGTGCGAATATATCCACACGCTGACTCAACCAAGAACACTGATTCGTTGGTTGTAGAAAATATATTTGTTCGTAGAGGAAAGTGTAATTCATGGATATGCCATTATGATAATGGGGATATACGAGTAAGTAAATTCAAAAAATACAGACATTCTTCGGATCATTTTTTGAATGCAAATGAAAATTCATACTGGGAAGCTGAAATGGAAATGCGAACAAACAAATTATACAATAAAGACACGATTTTACTCGAAAAAACGATACGATTTGGGAAAATGTCATTTGTAAAAGTATATGGAAATGGGTCGCGATATTGATACTATACTATTCCTCATTTCTCGTTCGATCATTTACCCCATTTTCTATTTCTTGAAAATGGAAAACAGGGTTTGGAAGATGAGTTTGAGATCTTCTTTTAATGATTGATTGTCAATATATTGAAGGTTTAGCTCCAGTTTGGCGGGCATGATTTCTTCGATGTAGGTTTTTTCGGGATCGTCGCTTTTCGCCAACAGCTCGCTTTCGGAAATGTACTTCAGGGAGGCGTAGTCGGTGAGCCCCGGCCGCACGGTGAGCACACGCCGCTGGCGCTCATCATACAGCTCCACATACCGGCGCACCTCGGGACGAGGCCCCACCACGCTCATATCGCCCTTGATGATGTTGAGCAGCTGCGGCAGCTCGTCGATCTTGTATTTCCGCAGGAAACCGCCGATGCGGGTGATGCGCTGGTCGTTGCCCACCGTGATGAGCAGTCCCTGCCGGTCGGCATTGGGTCGCATGGTTCTGAATTTCAGTAGCTTGAAATCTTTTCCGTCTTTGCCTACACGAACCTGCCGGTAGAACACGCCGCCTTTCGACCCGCAAACAATGCACAGCGCGATGAGGAGTCCGAAGGGGAACAGCAGCAGCACGGCGAGGGTGCAGCTCACGATGTCGAAGGTGCGTTTCATTACTGGCGGTTGTACTTGTAGTATTCGCCGGCATGTCCGCCCCAGTATTCGTCTGGCGTGGTGATGTCGGGGTTGGAGTTGGGGTTGAGGCGCTTCACGAGCTTCATCTGCCATGCGGGGTCGTGCAGCTCGCCGATGTAGTCGGAGTGCAGCAGCTCGTAGTTGTTGGTCACAAGGTCGCGGTTGTAGAAGATGAACTTCACGTTGGTCTGCTGGCCGATTTCATAGTAGTGCCATATCTCGTAGGGGTAGGCCTGTGGGTCGTAAGGCTCCTCGGTGATGGTGTTCGGCGGTCCGTAGCGCAGATACACGCGGCCGCGGTCGGTGCGGAAGCCCTCGATGACCTTGCTGCCGTACCGCTCGTTCACAAACTCGACCTTTTTCTTGTAGGCCAGCCATGCCCCTTCGGGGTCGTTGGGGCTGCGGCTTACCCAGAAGCTGTAGAAGTAGCGTTGCAGCTGGTCGAGCGGCACCTTTTTCATGTTCTGGGTGAAAAAGTCCTGCTCGATGCGGTTGCCGATGGGGAAGAGGGTGGCCACGTCATACTGCAGCTGCTTGAGGTCGGTCATCTTTTCCACGAAAGTGTTCTCCACCACCACGTTGTCATAATTGGCGAGATCGATTTTCACTCTCGGATTGCTGCGCTGGAAGAAGGCGGCGGAGCTGGCGAGCAGGTTGGAGTCGGCATCCAGCACGTACAGGTTGAGGTGGTAGTTGCCGGAGGGCAGCATGTAGATGTTGAAAATATGGAAGAAGATGGCGGCCGGTGCGGCCTTCATCGTGCGCGTCATGGTGTATTCGGGCGCTGCGGCGCGTCCGAGCTCTGCTATTTCGGCCTTGACGATGAAGTTGCCGTTTCCTAACGCTTTGTCGGTGTTGTAGATTTCGGCAGTGAAGGGTAGGGCGTACAGATTCTCGGGCGCATATTGCTGGAACAGCGGGGTGGTGGCCATCTCATATTTGTAGAAGACACCGCCGTCGCCGCTGCGCGAGGTGCGGCTGTAGAGCGAAATGCCCGACACCGCCACTTCGTTTTCAGGATAATTCACCTGCAGGTAGTCCACATAGCGGAGGGTGTCGCTGTTGCCATGCACATCCTTCAGCTTGAAATAAAGGTAATACTCGCCATTGGGGACGGCCATATTGCGCATGTCGCTGAAATATGTTTTTTCTTCCGACACTGAGTCGCGGGTCTGCGGACTGACGAGGATGTAGTGGAGCTTGCCGACAGGCTCGTCGCCTTCG
The DNA here is from genome assembly GCA_045132235.1 of Bacteroidales bacterium. Lineage (GTDB taxonomy): Bacteria > Bacteroidota > Bacteroidia > Bacteroidales > WCHB1-69 > UBA1756. Next base: position 24,587 of record JBGURX010000019.1, on the reverse strand, counting down.
GTCTTGCGCACCTCCACCTCGATGTCGATTTCGGCGGCGTAGGTGTCGGGAGAGGCGGGAATGTAGTGGGCGGTGCTGCCGTCGATGATGAACTGGAACTCGATATAGGGCTGCTGCTCGTCGGTGCAGTAGGCGTTGTAGTTCAGGATGGCCAGCAGGTGCTTCTGGACAGGTTCCGCCGGCGTGTCACCCTTTTTCTTCTGGGCGAAGCCTGCAACCGTGAGCAGGGAAATCAAACTGATACAGAGGAGTATTCTTTTCATGATGATGTGATTTAGCAGGGGGGACTATTTGGGCAATATGCCGATGAACTGTTCGTAGGAGATGCCTTCGGGGCAGATGACCTGCACTTTTGCGATGGCGTAGTCGTGTCCTTTGGGGCATTTCGGGAGTTTGATTTTGAATTTGCAGAACTGGTAGTCGCCGACTGATTTGCCTTTCACGCGGATGACCTGCTCGCCGGGCACGGGCGTGCCGTCGAGGCTGACCTTGATGGTGAAGCTGCTGACTCCGACGCTGGCGTAGCAGATACCCTCGCAGCTGCCGTTGCTGGACGATGTGCCGAATGCGGCGAGCACGGAGGCATCGTTGGAGCGTGCCAGATGGTTGTAGGCGGTGACGAAGTTGGTGAGTCCCAGTCCATAGTGGTAGTTGGGATTGTCGTACAGAGGACCGGCGCGGTGGATGGCGTTGATCACGTCAGCGGCGGTCTTGTCGGGGAAGAGCTGCCAGAGGCAGGTCACCATGCCGGCGAAGATGGGGGCGGAGAAGGAGGTGCCGTAGGAGGCATCCACTTTGCTCTCGGGGGTCACGATAACGGCTTGCGAGCCGATGGCCAGTCCGTCGGGCTTGGTGCGCCCGTCGGCGGTGGGACCGAAGGAGGAGAATTCCGCAATCTTGTAGTCGCGGTCAACGGCGCCGATGGTGAGGATGCTGTCGGCATCGGCGGGGCTGGTGATGTAATGCCAGTCGCCGTTGCCCTCGTTGCCGGCGCTCACGCAAACGACGATGCCCTTGCTGGCCGCCATCGAAGCGGCGATGGAGGAACGGCTCACCTTGCCGTTCAGGTCCTCATACTGGTACGACTGGCTTTTGTTGTCGAACTTGTAGTAGCCGAGCGAAGAGGAGAGCACGTCACAGCCGAGGCTGTCGGCCCACTCCAGTCCGGCCACCCAGTTGTCCTCCTCGATCTTGTTTTCCGAGCGGCTGTCCTCGGTCTTGGCGAGGTAGAACGATGCCTTGGGTGCCGTGCCGATGATTTCGTCGGGCAGGTAGGCGGCGATGCAGGAGAGCACCTCCGTGCCGTGCGAGCCGCTGATGAACACCGACCGGCCCGGAAATACAAAATTCTTGGTGCCCAGCAGACGACCTTCGTCGCGCAGCGCCTGGAAGGCGGGCATGGTGTTGACATTGTGGAAGCCCACATCCATCACCACCATCAGCATGCCCTCGCCGTAAGCGCCGAGGCGGTGCAGCCACTGGGCGCGGTTGGCCCCGAGCTGCCAGCCGGCATAGCCGTACAGGAAGTCAGTGCCGGGGGCGGGCATCTCCATCACGCTCTTCGTCTGCGCGGGCGGCGTGTAAGGCCGGACGGGATAGTCGAAACTCTCCGCGGCATCCAGCTTCGCCGTGCATTCGCACAGCGTCACAAAGTCCAGCTGCCGGATTTTGTCCGCGATGTTCTCCGTGGTGGTATATACGGTCACGCCGTTCAGCCATTTCGATTTGGTGAGCAGCATCATGTTCGTGTCGAGGGCCATCAGCTGCTGGATGTAGCGGTCGCTGACGGGCAGGTCCTGTTCGGTGATGGGAATGTTGAAATGCTGCCGCTTCTCAATGGCGCGGGGCGACAGGAACTCTTCGGGATGTTTCACCGAGTAGGCAGTGCCCTCTTTGTCCTTGAACTGCACCCAGTATTTGGCGGGGGCTTGTGCGTGGAGGCCTATCGTGAAGGCAATGAGGATAAGCAGGGTGATGATTTTTTTCATTGGTAAAAATTTGGGTGCAAAGTTACGGATTTTTTCTTTTTTTGGAAATGATAACGCAAATTTCGGGAATTTCGTGTAAATTTGCAGCCTATTTGTCAATAGATTTTTTTTTGAAATGGAAACTGAAGAAACTGCAATGCAAAAGCCCCGGAAATCCCACAAAAAAGGATGGCTGGTGGTGGCTCTGATTCTCTTGACCGCCGCCGTGGGCGCTGGTATCTATTTTTATGTCAATCATTTGCGGAAAAGCACCGCCGATCCCATGGAAATGGTGCCGGCCGATGCTGTCATGATGGTGCAGGTGAACGACTACGACGCCTTCGTCAAGGCGGAAGGCGGTTTGCGCAATTATCTTTCCGACGCGGTGCCGCTGGGCGCGCTCGACGGCATGGAGTATTTCCTGCAGCAGTTCACCGAACAGCCGGCCGGCAGCTCCCCGTTGGCTTGCTCCGCCCACGAGGTGGAGGGGCGCCTTGCACTGCTGCTCTCCCTGCGCATCTCTCCAAAGGATTTTGACAATCTTCTTAAAGTATTGGAAATCAATAATAATAATTTTCATACGTATAAAGATTACCATATTTATGGAATGGATACCCATCACCGTTCCTTCTCGTTTTGCTATCACGACGGGGCTTTTACGGTTTCTGAAAATGAAACTCTGCTGAATGCCTCCCTCGACTGCCTCTCGCAGCGGAAGAGCATCGCCGAGGAGGAGGGCTTCAAGGCGCTGCGCGAGATGATGGACAAAAATCCCAAGCAGAACTGGCTGGTGGTGAACCATGCCGCTTTTGTGGCCAGCCAGAAAGCCAATGTTTCCTCCGAATTCGAGGAAGCGCTTGCCGCACTGGGCAACCTTGCCGACTGGTCGGCCTACCAGATGGTGGTGACCGCTGGCGAAATCTCCCTCTCCGGTTACAGCGTGATGAAGGACGGCTCGCTCTTTACGCAGCTGGAAAACCAGCAGCCCGATGCACAGACCGTGTCGGCCGCTGTGGTGCCCGCCGCCGCCGTTGACTACGCCTGCTTCCACCTTTCCGATGCAGGACAGTTCAATACCGGAAATAATCTTTCGGAAGAAGCGAAAAAAGCATTTTCTTTGTTGCAAAGCAGTGAGATACATTGTTTTACACTTTCTGATTCGTTGGACTACCACTTTTTTGCCGTGAAGTGTGACACCGACACGGCACACCTGCTCTCGTTGCTGCCGGCAGGCCATACCCTCGACTCGGTGGGAGAATGCGGCAGCTATCGGTTCGGACATGGCAGCTTTGCGCCGGTGCTGCACGCCGGTTGGCGGCACTGCACCCCCGCAGTCTTCATGCGCGAAGGCGATTACCTCATCTTTGCCGATTCGACGGCCAATCTGCGCATGTACCAGAAAGCGGTCAAGGCCGGCGGTGTGTTGGACGACAACCAGCTCTTCATCCTCCTCAAGACGGATGGCCGCTGGTCGAATCAGGCCGCCTGCCGCTACTTCTTCCAGAACGGATCGGGTGCGTTCGACCGTGTGCTCAATGCCAAGCTGGTGGCGCGCCATACCGCCCTCTCCAAAACACGCTGCGTGGCCTTCTATGCCCTCAAACCGTATCAGAATTTAATCCCTAATCATATCTATATCAAATTTTTAGCCCAATAATTTTCATAGAATTCATAATTTCATAGTTTAATAATTTCATAGTTAAATAATTTCATAGTTAAATAATTTCATAGTTTAATAAAGAATTAATAATTTAATAATCTAAAAATGAAAGACTTAAAGAAATACATCGAAACCAACAAAGACCGTTTTTTGGATGAACTTTTCAGCCTCATCCGCATCCCCTCCATCAGCTCGCAGGAAGAGCACAAGGGCGACATGGTGCGCTGCGCCGAACGCTGGCGCGAACTCATCCTCGCCGCCGGTGCCGACCGTTGCGAAGTGATGCCCACCGCCGGCAACCCCGTGGTGTATGGCGAGAAGATTATCTCCAAAACCGCTCCCACCGTGCTGGTTTACGGCCACTACGATGTGATGCCCGTTGACCCCATCGAGCTGTGGAAAACCGACCCCTTCGAACCGGTTGTCAAGGACGGTAAGATCTGGGCCCGCGGTGCCGACGACGACAAAGGTCAGTCGTTCATGCACGCCAAAGCCTTTGAATATATGGTGAAAACCAACCAGTTGCCCTGCAACGTGAAGTTCATGCTGGAAGGGGAGGAGGAGATCGGCAGCGGCAGCCTGTACGACTTCTGCAAGCAGAACAAGAAACTCCTCAAGGCCGACATCATCCTCGTGTCCGACACCGGCATGATTGCCACCGACACGCCCTCCATCACCACCGGACTCCGCGGCCTCAGCTACCTCGAGGTGGAGGTGACCGGACCCAACAAGGACCTGCACTCCGGCATCTTCGGAGGTGCCGTCGCCAACCCCATCAACATCCTCTGCCAGATGATTGCCTCGCTGCAGAACGAGAACAATGAAATCACCATCCCGCATTTCTACGACGATGTGCTGGTGCTCTCCAAAGCCGAGCGCGCGCTGATGGCCAAGGCTCCTTTCAATCTCGAAGAGTACAAGAAAGCCCTCGACGTGCGTCAGGTGCATGGCGAAAAGGGGTACACCACCATCGAGCGTACCGGCATCCGTCCGACGCTGGACGTTTGTGGCATCTGGGGCGGATATACCGGCGAGGGCTCTAAAACTGTATTGCCTTCCAAGGCTTGCGCCAAAATTTCAATGCGTCTTGTTCCCAACCAGGATTCCACTAAAATTTCAAAATTATTCCAGAAGCATTTCGAAAAGATTGCGCCCAAGAGCGTGAAGGTGAAGGTCACCCCGTGCCATGGCGGTGAGGCTTACGTGTCGCCCATCGACATGCCCGCCTACAAGGCAGCCGAGAAGGCTTACCAGCAGACCTTCGGCAAACGCCCCATCCCGACTCGCAGCGGCGGTAGCATCCCTGTTATCTCCGGTTTCGAGCGCATCCTCGGCACCAAGGCCATCCTCATGGGCTTCGGTCTCGGCGAGGACGCCATTCATTCCCCGAACGAGAACTACAAACTGGAGCATTTCTTCAAAGGTATCGAAACCATTCCGTACTTCTACCAGTATTACGCTGAGATGATGAAATAAATCATCCGCACATTATTATTATATTGTATAAAAATGAAAAGAACCATTCTCTTATTGCTTTCGGCATTCATTACTACGATGGCTTTTGGTCAGAACGTCAATTGCTACCGTGTCTATCTGCATGACAAGAACAACACGCCGTACAGTATCGACCAGCCGCAGAACTTTCTGTCGCAGCGGTGTTTGGACAAGCGTGCCCGCTACAACATCCCCGTCACGGAGGAGGACCTGCCGGTGAATCCCGCCTATCTGCACGAAATCGGGCAGGCCAGTCCGCAGCTGCGGGTGCTGGCGGTCTCGCGGTGGCTGAACACGGCCGTGGTGTGCTGTCCCGATACCGTGCGCATGAGTTACGTGCGCAACCTGCCGTTTGTGGACAGCGTGAAGGCGGTGGGGTACTACGACAGCTTCGAGAACCCGCCGGCGCAGGAGTTTCCCGTCATCTCCGATGTCAACCATGGCAGCGACACGGTGATCTATGGCGACGGGTACGGACAGATTGCCCTCCACAACGGACATCTGCTCCATGCCGAAGGCTATCATGGCGAAGGAATGCTGATTGCGATGCTGGATGCCGGCTGGATTGGATTCGACTGCTGCCCGATGTTTGCCAACCTCTATGAGAATGGACAAATCTGGGGCACTTACAACTTTATTCCCGGCATGGACAATGTCTATACCAACCATGGGCACGGCACCTCCTGCGCATCTATCATTCTAAGCAGTATCTACGGCGACAACGATACGTTGGTGGGCACCGCGCCGGCGGCCAACATGGTGTTCATCCGTACCGAGGATCCGCTCAGCGAGCAGCTGATAGAAGAGGACTTTTGGGTGGCTGGCGCGGAGCTGGCCGACAGCTTGGGCGCCGATGTCATCACGGCATCGTTGGGCTACACCCAGTTCGACGACACCACCTTTGTTTTCGACTATAGCAGCTGCGACGGCCATACCAGCGTGGCATCTTTGGCGGCCACGAAGGCGGCGCACAAGGGGATGGTGGTGTGCGTGGCGGCCGGCAACGAAGGCTCCAACCCGTGGCACAAGCTGAGCCGTCCGAGCGACGCGGAGGACATCCTGTGCGTGGGGGCGGTCAATGCAGACAGCGTATATGCGCCCTTCAGCGGCTGCGGACCGAGCTTCGACGGACGTGTGAAACCCGATGTGGCCTCGTGCGGCTGGGACACGTACATGGTATATTCCAGCTTGTATGCCCCTGACGAGGTGAACTACAACATGTACAATTACATCGCGCAGGGCAGCGGTACCTCGTGCGCCACGCCCGACATGGCGGGATTGGCGGCCTGTTTGTGGCAGGCGTTGCCGCAGCTCACCTCGTTGGAAATCATGCAGATTATCCGCGAGTCGGCGCACCAGTACAACGCTCCCGACACACTGATGGGCTACGGCATCCCGAACGTCTATCAGGCGTGGCTCGACCACCGTACCGATGGGGTGCGCGAGAGCGGCGTGGTGCGGCACTATGCCGCCTGGCCCAACCCGTGCGGCGACCTGCTGGTGGTGGGCAATCCGGAGCAGCGGGAGGTGAGCCTGTGCGTCTTCGACCTGTCGGGGCGCGTGGTGTATGCCGACCGGGGCTTCAGCGCCGACGACACCCGCTGTATCAACAGCGGTTCGTGGCCTGCGGGCGTCTATCTGCTGCGGGTGCAGGAGAGAGGCGGACGCAGCGAAATGCTGAAAATTATCCGACAGTAACGAGGAAAAACGCTCTTTTTGTCCATCATACAACGGATTACAGACATTTTTTAGTGGAATATTTGAAATTTAAAATGTTGATAATCAACCATTAGAAAATATTTTTTGAAAAAATGTTGAAAAAGACTTGTATATGGAAAAAAAGATGTATTTTTGCATGTTCAAAAGAGGAGCGGAAACGTAGGCCTCCAAGAACAAAAAAGCTGTTGTAGCTCAGTGGTAGAGCACTTCCTTGGTAAGGAAGGGGTCGCGAGTTCAACTCTCGCCAATAGCTCATTTTTTTGTGTAAAAACGTAAAATTATTAACGCATTAAATTTATAAGAAAATGGCAAAAGAACATTACGAACGTACCAAACCCCACGTTAATGTGGGTACTATCGGTCACATCGACCACGGTAAAACTACCTTGACCGCTGCTATCACCAAGGTTTTGGCTGAGGCTGGTCTTTCTGAAGTAAGATCTTTCGATTCTATCGATAACGCTCCCGAGGAAAAAGAGCGTGGTATCACCATCAACACCGCTCACGTTGAGTATCAGACTGAGAAACGTCACTATGCTCACGTTGACTGCCCCGGTCACGCTGACTATGTGAAGAACATGGTTACCGGTGCTGCTCAGATGGACGGTGCTATCCTCGTTGTGGCTGCTACCGACGGTGCAATGCCCCAGACCCGTGAGCACATCCTTTTGGCCAAGCAGGTCGGTGTTCCGAAAATGGTCGTTTTCATGAATAAGGTTGACATGGTGGATGACCCCGAATTGCTCGACCTCGTTGAGATGGACATCCGTGACCTCCTCAACTTCTACGGCTTCGACGGTGACAACACCCCGATCATCCGTGGTTCCGCTCTTGGTGGATTGAACGGCGATCCGAAGTGGGTTCCCGCTATCATGGAGCTTATGAACACCGTTGACGAGTGGATTCCGCTGCCGCAGCGTGACAAAGATAAAGATTTCTTGATGCCCGTTGAGGACGTCTTCTCCATCACCGGCCGTGGTACCGTTGCTACTGGTCGTATCGAGACTGGTATCATCAACACTGGTGACCCGGTTGACATCATCGGTATGGGTGCTGACAAACTCAAATCCGTTGTTACGGGTGTTGAGATGTTCCGCAAGATCCTTGACACGGGTGAAGCTGGTGACAACGTAGGTCTCTTGCTCCGTGGTATCGACAAGGATGAGATCTGCCGTGGTATGGTTATTGCAAAACCCGGTTCCATCCATCCTCACAAAGAGTTCAAGGCTGAGGTTTACATCCTGAAGAAAGAAGAAGGTGGTCGTCACACTCCTTTCAAAAACAACTATCGCCCGCAGTTCTACTTCCGTACTACTGACGTTACCGGCGAAATCCATCTGCCCGATGGCGTTGAGATGGTAATGCCTGGCGATAACGTGACCATCACCGTGAAGCTTCTCTCCGAGATCGCTATCAACAAGAACCTCCGCTTCGCTATCCGCGAAGGTGGTCGTACCGTTGGTGCCGGTCAGGTGACCGAGATCTTAGACTAATTCTAAGTTCCAACATACCCGAACGGACAAGTGAAAGCTTGTCCGTTCTTTTCAGGGGAATAGTTTAAGGGCAGAATAGTGGTCTCCAAAACCATTGATGGGAGTTCGAATCTCTCTTCCCCTGCCAAAAGCGACTGATTTTTTTTCAGTCGCTTTTTTCATTTTCTCACCGTTCAATTTTCAAATTTTATTGTATCTTTGCCGCGCATTATCGCATATCTCTTTAATATCCCATTATTATGAAAAAAATAGCCCTTACCCTCCTTTGTCTTTTCGCTATAGCCGCCGGTTTCGCCCAGCAGCAGCTCCCCGCTGAGGCCGTGCAGACCATCAGCACCTTCTTCCCCCAGTCGCAAATCGCCAGCGTCTCCCAGTATGATGCCAGCGCCGGTGAGTTCGCCTACCGCGCCGACCTTGACTCCGACATCATCATCTATTTCGACAACAACGGCCGTTGGATGCAGGTGGAGTCTTTCTCCAGCGACATCTCGCAGTTCCTCTCTGAACCGGTGAAAGCCTCTATCGAGGAACAGAAATGCCGTCCGCAGAATGTCGTCAACATCCACCGTGTCGCCGATGGCACTATCGTTTTGATTTACAACGATGGCCTTGCACACCGTTTTGAGGCCAACGGCAATTTCCTTGGTATCGTGAGCCGCTAATCACGCTCTATGCCTTTCACACAAAGACTTCAGCTGTCGTTCCGACACGTGTTGTCGCTTTGTGTACTCTTTTTCTCCTGTAGTTTACCTCTTTCCGCGCAGCTCGACACCACTCGCCATCCGCTGGAGGGTGTAACCGTGCATGGCGGTGTGAACCCCGCCGACATGCTCATGGATTCGGTGGCCAAATACCGCGACCGCAACGGAGCTTTCAGCACCGATGCCTTCCAGTACACCACCTACCACAAGATGGCGGTTTTCCCCTCGTATCTTAGCGATAGCCTGCAAAAACTGGAGGAGCAGCTGCTGTTTCTGAGCGAGAGTGTCAGCGAGGTCTATTACAAAAGCCCGTCGCGCCGCTACGAGAAGATGGTGGCTTCACGCACCTCCGGTCTCCAGACCCCGATGTTCAACCTGCTGTTCTCGCGCATACAGTTCCAAAATCTCTATGCCGGTGACTACTTGGAGGTGTTTCAGGTGGAGTACGTCAGTCCGCTGGCTGCCGGTGCCACCCGCCGCTACGACTTCCATATCGAGGACACGCTCGTGCAGGAGGGCGACACCGTCATCACGGTGACCTATGCCCCCAAGAGTTCCATGGCCTTCAAGTCGCTGCGGGGCACCGTGTGGGTGCATCTGGCCGACTATGCCGTGCAGCGCATCGAGGCCGTGCCGGTAGATAAGAACGTGCTGGTGCGGGTGTCGGTGGAGCAGGAGTACCGCCGCGCCGACAACGGCCGCTGGTTTCCCGACCGCCTCGCCGCCCGTTTCCCGCTGCCCCGCATCGCCTTCAAAGGCGATACGTTGGAGTCGTACGGACTTTCCACCATCACCGTCAAAAACATCCTCCTCGACCCGCCGCTTCGCAACTCCGACTTCGGCGTGGTGGATGTGGAGGAGGCCATTGCATCGCAGAAAAGCAGCGATGCCCTGCTGGAACAGTATCGTGACAGTGTGTTGAATGCCAAAGAGGTACGTACCTACGAAGTGATTGACAGCATCGGCCGCAAGTTGAAGCTGCAGCGGCGGCTGGAACTGCTGCCCTCGCTGTCGCGCGGCTGCCTGCCCGTCGGTCCCATCGACATCGACCTCACCCGCATTGTGGACTACAGCTACATCGAGGGATGGCGCTTCGGACTGGGACTCTACACCAACCAGCGGATGGCTCGCTTCTGTAGGTTGGGCGGCTATTTTGCTTACGGACTGAAAGATAAGACTTGGAAGTGGGGCGCTTTCACCGACTGGGAATTGTACCGCAAGCGCGACCTGATCCTCAAGCTCCGCTTCTTCAACGACATTGTGGAGAGCGGTGCCACGCAGCTGGTGTCGCGCGAGGAGATGGGGCTGCTCAACGGCGAGTACTACCGCCACTGGATCATCACCAAGTACGATTTGAGCCGGACGCTGCTGGCCAAGGTGCAGATTCGGCCCATCAAGCACATCACGCTCAGCTTGGCGGGTGGCTATTCGTGGAACCGGACGCTTTACGACTACGCTTTCTTGCCCGATGTGGGACGCTACGATACCACAAGCTATTCATATAGAAATTGTTATATGAGGGTGGGACTGCGTTTTGCGTATGCTGAAACCACCTATCGCACGCGCAATTTCTCGTTGTATGAGATGTCGAAGTACCCGACGTTTCAGGTGTTGTACGAGCATGGTTTCAAAAATGTGTGGGGCAGTGGTTTCACCTACAACAAAATCAACTTCCGTGCCCATCATCTGCAAAGATATAAAATTTTGGGTTACAGCGAGTTGTCGGTTGTCGGGGGATGGGCTGACCGGTCGTTGCCCTATTCGCTGCTGTATGTGATGGCGGCGGGTTACGAGAAAATTGGTTTTTACGGACAGGAACAGTTCGCGGTGATGCGTCCCAATGAGTTTGTCACCGACTCGTATGTGGCGATATTTTTCCGTCATAATTTTGGCAAGATGTGGGAAGGGAAATTCTCACCGCGCATTGTGGTATGCCAGAACATCGGTTTTGGCTGGCTGCGACATCCCGGGGACCATCGCGGCGTGTCGATGCAGGCCATGCCGAAAGGCTACTTTGAGAGCGGGTTGATGATTGACAACCTGCTGTCGGTAAAGGATCTGATGGCGCTGGGGGTGGGCTTTTTCTACCGGTACGGTCCGTATGGTCTGTCGTCGTGGAAGGACAACTTCGCGGTGAAAGTTTCATTGACGGTGCCGATGGCCGAGTAGGGGAGGGCTTACGTTTTCCTTACCTGTTTCTTGGCAGCGGGGAAGAGCACATTGTTGAGAATCAGGCGGTAGCCGGGTGAGTTGGGGAAGAGGTTGAGGTCGGTGGGCGGGTCGTTCACGAAGTGCTGGTAGTCTTCCGGGTCGTGGCCGGAGTAGAAGGTCCAGGTGCCTTTGCCGTATTCGCCGTGGATGTAGCGGGCCTCATTGAAGATGGGGGTCTCACCCATGATCAGCACGGTGGGTTTGATTTTGTCTTTGTTGAAGGCGGTGGTTTGTCCCATGAAGCCGCTGATGACGTTGGTGTGGTTTTGGCAGAGCATGGTGGGCACGGGGTCCCATTTGGCGGAGAACTCGAAGAGGGTGAAGTAGTCGTTGGCCTTGCGGTTGTTGGTGGGCTTGATGTCGATGTCGGAGATTTCGTACTGGTAGGGGTTGGTGACGATGTGGAAGTTGGTGAAGGCGAAGGTTTTGTCGAAGTCGAGTTTGGACTGTGCGTCGGGGTCCATGGGGTCGCCGTCGAACATCACGTCGCAGATGTCCACGCCTTCGGCGGCGAGGGCTACGTCGAAGCTGTCGGGGCCGGAGCACATGGCGAACAGGTAGCCGCCGCCTGCCACGAAGTCGCGGATGCTCTTGGCGACGGCCAGTTTCATCTGGGAGACCTTGCTGAAGCCGAGGCGGGCGGCGGTGGCCTCCTGCTCGGCGACATCCTCCTTGTACCAGTTGGCGTTGCGGTAGTTGCCCCAGAACTTGCCGTACTGGCCGGTGAAATCCTCGTGGTGCAGGTGCAGCCAGTCGTATTTGGGCAGCTCGCCGCTCAGCACCTCGCTGTCGTACAGCACGGTGTAGGGAATCTCGGCGTAGGTGAGCACCAGCGTCACGGCATCGTCCCACGGCAGTTTGTTCTTGGGGGAATACACGGCGATTTTGGGCAGTTTCGTCAGACGGATTTCGTCCATATTGTTCTCCAAAGAAGCGATCTCGGAGAGAATCTGGGTGCCTTGCAGGTCGGAGATGTTCTCGTAGGTCACACCGCGGATGGAGCACTCGTCGGCCACATCGGCACTGTAGGGCAGCATGAAACTGCCGCCGCGGTAGTTGAGCAGCCAGCTCACGTCAATCTCCTTGCTTACAGCGTAATAGGCAATGCCGTAGGCCTTCAGGTGGTTCTTCTGCGTCAGGTCCATCGGGATGAACAGGTAGGTGGCGTAGCCCTGCACGGCGCAGCAGCACAGCAGGAGGAAGAGGCAAAATCGTGTGAAAAGTTTAGTGGGTTTCATTGGTCGTGATTTGAGCCTGCAAAGGTACATATTTTTTGCAATATTTGCCATCTTAAAAAAATGTCGTACTTTTGCGACCTGTTCATCCTTTGTCAATTTAAAAATTACCGATATGAGAACGATTATGATTACTGGAGCCTCCGCCGGATTCGGCGAGGCCATCGCCCGCACCATGGCCCGCGAGAACGGCCGCCTCATCCTCACCGCCCGCAGCGAAGACAAGCTGATGAAGGTTGTGGATGACATTACCCGAAGCACCTCCTGCAAGGTGCTCCCGCTCGTGTTCGACGTGCGCGATCCGCAGGCCTGCGAACGCGCCATCAACTCCATCCCCGATGAGTTCAAGCCTATCGACGTGCTTGTCAACAACGCCGGTCTCGCCGTCGAGCTCGACCCCATCCACAAGGCCTCCCTTGAGGACTGGAACCGCATGATTGACACCAACATCAAGGGTCTGCTCTATATAACCCGCCTCGTGGCCCCACAGATGGTGGAGCGCAAAAGCGGCCACATCATCAACCTTGGCTCCACTGCCAGCCATGAGGTCTATATGGGCGGCAGCGTCTATTGCGCCACCAAACACGCCGTGCTGGCTCTCACCAAAGGCATGCGCACCGACTTCCTGCCCTACGGCATCAAGGTGACCATGATCGCCCCTGGCGCCGCCGAGACGGAGTTCTCCATCGTGCGCTTCCATGGCGACAAGGCCAAGGCCGACAAGGTGTACGAGGGCTACGAGCCGCTGGTGGCACAGGACATCGCCGACATTGTGGAGTTTGTGCTCAGCCGCCCCGCGCACGTCTGCCTCAACGAGGTCATCGTCACGCCCACCGCACAGTTCAACGGCGTCATCAACCGCTCGCTGTAGCCCCTCGCTGCCATGAAAGTCCGTGCCGCCCTGTTGTCCATCCTGCTACTGTCAGCCCTGTCGCTGCCAGCGCAGAACTTGCAGGTGGTGCCCGCCGGCGGCTTCTATACCCATGCCCCGCAGGTGACCATGACCTGTCCCGACACGAGCCTGCGCATCTTTTTCACGACTGACGGACAGCCGCCTACCGCCGATGATATTCCGTATGAGCACCCTATCACGCTGAGTGCTAATTGTTTCTCTCAGGCCGACCTCTTCCGGCTGGTGATGTGTTCGCCCACCCACTTTGTGGAGCCGCCCGACCATGTGCAACATGCGGTGGTGCTGCGTGCCGCCCCGTTCAACAGTCTCGGACAGCGGGTGGGGCAGGTGGTCACCAACACCTATCTGGTGCAAGATTTGGGAAGCGACAGTCATGGTTTGCCGGTGGTGTCGCTCTGCGCCTCCCACCGCGACATTATCGACGATACGGTCGGCATCTTGGTGCCGGGCGTGTGGTTCGATGGCAGCAGCTCATGGACAGGCAACTATTTCCAGGAAGGGCGCGACTGGGAACGCGCGGTGAATATGGAGCTGCTGATACCCAACGGACAGAGCCTGAACCAGACCTGCGGGTTGCGTACCCACGGGGGGTATTCTCGTCAGTATCAGCAGAAGGCTTTGAAACTGTATGCCCGCGAGGAGTATGGCGACAAGCGGTTTCGTCTGCCAGTTTTTGAGGATAATGATATTGAGTCATATAAACGATTGGTGCTGAAGCCTTTTTCGGCGGCATGGACTCATGCCGGTGTGCAGAACATGGTGGCGGAGCAGATCGCACGCAACCTGCGCCTTGACGTGCCCGCCATCCGTCCAGTTGTGCTCTACCTCAATGGCGAGTATTGGGGCATCTATTTCCTGCAAGAGAAACCCGATGAGCGTTTTTTGGAAGACCATTACGACGGCAATGATGCCTATTATAACATCATCGCCAACTGGGGATGGGAGGTGGAAAATGGTTCGGGAACGAATTTCGATGTTATGATGGAGTGGCTGGAAACCGCCGATATGAGTGTGGAAGAAGATTATGTCCGCATCCAGCAATGGATGGATCTGGATAATTTTATTGATTATCAGATAATGGAGATCTTTACCTGTAATGAAGACTGGCCGGCCAACAATGTGCGGCTTTGGCAGTACGGGAATGGTCGATGGCGGATGATTTTCTTTGATGGCGATGCGGCCTTAAAGCATCTCGACTGGGATAGCTTTGCTTATGCTGTCTATGATGGTGATGAGGAGTACCCTGCCTCGCGTATTTCCACGCTGCTGTTCCGTAAATTGTTGGAAAATCCGGATTTTCAAAAGAAGTTTGTAGAGAGATATAATTCTTTATGCCATAGTATCTTAAGTTACTATTCAACAAAACCTTACTTGGATGCCGCGACCGATGCCATACAGGAGGAGATTCCCTTGCAGATGGATCGTTTTAAATTCCCGGCCACATACAAGAAGTGGAGTGCAGATGTGAAGGAGGTGGATGAGTTCCTAAGGCAGCGCCCCGCACAGGCCATCGCCGAGATGCTGAAGTATATTCCTATAAAAGAAGATGTTAGTGTGCTGTCATTCTACCCCAATCCCACTGCGGGCGAGGTGACGGTCAGTGTGACGGTAAGCGAGCCGGGCATCCGCATCCTGTATGTGTATGACATGGGCGGCCGGATGGTGTACAGCAGTCTGCTGTACTGCGAGGAGGGGCAGACACAATTCCTCAGACAGCTGCTGTTGCCAGCCGGAATGTATGGAATAAGGGTAGGGGATAAGAGTGAAAAACTCCTGATTGTAAATTAGTTGCGGTACCAGCCGGTGGAGGTGTCGTGGATCCAGCGCGGTCCTTTCTTGCCGCCCCGCACGTAGTCGGGATTAGGGATGTATTTCTCGTTGAAGGAGTAGATGAGCCGCACGGTGATGACGTTGTTGTACTGCTTGCGCACCTCCTTCAGGTCGGGCACGAAGGGGTTGAACATGCGGATGCGCAGCGGGATGAACGAATATTGGAAGCGGAAGTTGAGCTTCAGCCCTTTCCACAGCCGTATTTTGGCATCGGCTATCACGCTCCAGTCGTTTTTGGAGTACATGCCGGAGCGCAGGTCGGTGGTGGTGGTCCAGCCGTTCTCGATCTCGTTGGCGCGCACCAGACGGCCCCATGCGAAGCCGGCCCCGATGGAGCAGCCGCTTCGCCAGTCCTCAAAATGGAATACCACGGGCACTTCCACATAGTCGAGGTTCAGCTTGTATTTAATTTTGTTGTTGAAAGGCACGGAGAAATCCTCGTTATGCCACAGCAGCGGCACGGTGTCGCTGAGGGTGGCGTTGGCGCGGTAGGCGTTCTGGTAGCTGCCCTTCTGGGTGTAGAGCAGTTCGATGGTGGCGAACCAGTGGAAGCTGTTGTCCAACGGCATCATCACCGAGAGGCCGCCGTTGAAGCCGGGGTGGTAGAAGCCGGCCACCTCGTCGCCGTCCACCTGCGTGAAGTTGGCGCCGGCGATCACGGAACCGATAAAGCGTTGGGCTTGTGCCGCGCCGGCAAGCGCCAATATCAGTAGGCAAAGAGTCAGTTTCTTCATGTGTCTCATTTTACGGCTGCAAAGTTACATCATTTTTCGCATTTTCCGCTTTTTTGAATAGAAAATAATATTCAATGCCATTCTTCGTTATCTCCATACCATTAATCATTCCTTTATGACCCCTCAGAAAAACATCCGAATAGAGGATTTCGACTACCCGCTGCCCGACGAGCGCATCGCCTTCTACCCCAAAGAGTCGCGCACCACCTCCAAACTGCTGGTGTATCAGCGTGGTAATAAGTGTATTACCGACAGCGACTTCGCCTCGCTGCCCGACTTTTTGTCGCCCGACATGATGGTGGTGTTCAACGACTCGAAGGTCATCCATGCGCGGCTGCTGGTACACAACGCTACCGGTGCCGCCATCGAGATTTTCTGCCTCGAGCCGCTGCTGCCCACTACCGAGCAGACCGCCGCACTCGCCCAGACTGGCCCCGTGACGTGGAAATGTTTCGTGGGCAACGCCAAACGTTGGAAACAGCCGCTCAGCTTCGAGGTGGAGCTCAACGGCCGCCAGCTGACCGTCATGGCCGAGAAGGGTGCGCAGGTGGAGAATGCCTTTGAGGTGGCCTTCTCGTGGAATGACGCCTCCGTGACCTTTGCCGAATGGGTGGAGGCCTATGGCAAAACGCCGTTGCCACCTTACATCAAGCGTATGGCCGAGAAGGCGGACGAGACCCGCTACCAGACCGTGTATGCCCATTACGACGGCTCGGTGGCCGCCCCCACCGCCGGACTGCATTTCAGTAAGGAGCTGGTGAAAGAAATTGAAAACAAGGGAGTTGAAACCGACTATGTGACGCTGCATGTGGGGGCGGGCACCTTCAAGCCCGTTACCGCCGAGGCCATCGGCGACCATTACATGCACGACGAGCAGATTGTTATCCGCCGTGAGCTGCTGGAGCACCTGCTGGCCAGTCGGCAGAAAACCATCGTGGCGGTCGGCACCACCGTCACCCGCAGCCTCGAGTCGATTTTCATCATGGGCGCAAAGCTGCACCTCGGCCTGCCCAATCCGCTGCATGTGGAGCAGTGGGAGGTCTATGAAAATTCTGATATTCAGAAAGTTGAAAAAGAAGATGCATTGAAGGCACTGCTGCACTACTTGGATGAGCGGCAGCTCGACTGCGTCACCAGCTCCACCTGTCTGATGATTGTGCCGTCGTACCAGTTCAAGATGATGGGCGCCATCATCACCAACTTCCACCAGCCGAAGAGCACGCTGCTACTGCTCATCTCCGCCTATCTCGGCGATGCGTGGCGCGACATTTACGCCCATGCCCTCAGCCACGGCTACCGTTTCCTGAGCTACGGCGATGCCAATTTCTATAGAGGGTAATTTTTTTTACAATTATTTTTATAAAAAAATCGTAATTTTGTTGTGATTTGAAAAAATAGTTGTACTTTTGCCATCGTTATGCTCCCTTGTGCTTTTGTAAAATTAGCACTTTTTTTATGTTCTTATAGATTTCCATTATTTATGCATGACTAAAAACTGCTAACCACTAAAGTACAAATTAACCTACTCGAACAAAGATGATTGATGCTCTCTGACAAGTTATGGCAAAAACTACAAAAGACCTTCCAGCCAAGATGAGTCTGTTTGTTGACGAGGTTGGAACTATGGAATTTACACTGGAACAAGCAAAAGTTTATGCGGCTTTTACTAAAACGAAAGGCAGGCCAATAAGCATTCATGTGTCTGACTTAAACAATAGAATTGTGTCGTTCAAATTGGATCCAACTAAACGAAGTGATGGGCCACAACACATTCTGTTAAAGCATTATAATAGTAGAATTGGACAGGTTACGGCACTGGAAATAATTAATATGTGTGAGGTTATTCAGATGGGGGAAAGAGATGATTCTGAAGCATCGCGGTTGTGTTATTATCTTACAAAAAAGGAAAATGGAATAACCTATACTTTGTGTCTGAAAATCGGAAAGAAGGATAACTATCTTAAAAGTTTTTACTCCAATCGGAAATTTTAAAAAGAAAAAGGGCTCAAACCATCCTGTTCGTTCCCCAAAGGGCGTCCACACATTGTGCGATCTTGGTGACGAGTTTAAACCCGCTGCAAAAATACAACAATTTTTGAAATAAAAATAAAATAATTGTAAAAATAACAATATTTTTGCATGCTGTTATGTGGCGATGCGTTTCACTTTCGCCGGTCATCATTTCCGAAAAAAATCGTATTTTTGCCCTCAAAATCATGGGTATGAAAAAACTTTTCCTTATTGCTGGATTTTTGGGAATGATGTGCATGATATCGGCGCAGGACCGTGCCGACAGCGTGCATGTGGATCATTACGATATTTTCTTGAATATCACCGATTTCGATACGAAAATCGTCTATGGCCACACCGACCTGCAGGTGGTATCGAAGGTGGATGCCCTGCCGTATGTGAACCTCGACCTGCAACGGCTGGTGGTGGATTCGCTGTGGGTGGAAGGACAGCCCGTGACGAACTACACGCATGAGGGCACCCTGCTGCACATCCCCCTCGCACAGCCCCTCCCGCTGGCCGACACACTCCGCCTGCGCGTGTTCTACAGCGGCAACCCCGCCACCGACTCCTACTTCGGCGGCTTCTACTTCTCCGGACAGTACTGCTACAACCTCGGCGTCGCCTTCCGCGACCTGCCCCATGTGTTCGGCCGCGCTTGGTACCCCTGCCTCGACTTCTTCAACGACAAATCCTCCTATACCTTCAATATCGAGACCGAAGCCGGCAAGCGCGCCATCTGCGGCGGCGAACTGGTGGACAGCCTCGCCACCGACTCCAACACCGTCGTCTGGCGCTGGGTGCTCGACGAGCCCGTCCCCACTTATCTCACCTCCATCGCGGTCGGCAACTACATGCACTACGCCGACACCGTGCAGGGTCTCGAAAGGGTGATTCCCATCGACATCTATACCCGTCCCAGCGAGTACAACAAAATCGCCAACACCTTCACCCATCTCAAGGATGCCCTCCATATCTTTGAATCGCATTTCGGTCCATATCATTGGAACAGAATTGGTTATGTGGGGGTGGCCTTTACGGGCGGCGCCATGGAGCATGTCACCAACATTGCCTACCCGCAGGCCGCCATCACGGGCAACAGCAACTACGAGTCGCTCTATATCCATGAGTTTTCGCACATGTGGTTCGGCGACCTCGTGACCTGTGCCCGCGCCGAGGAGATGTGGATCAACGAGGGTTTCGCCCGCTACTGCGAGGCGCTGGCCGACGAGATGCTCTACCCCTCCGACAATCCCGCCACCGACGGCTACAAGAAGAATATCCGTGCCCTGCACGCCAAGGTGCTGCGCAACGCCCATGTGGATGACGAGGGCTACTGGGCACTCGACTCCATGCCGCAGGAGGTTACCTACGGCACCACCACCTACGACAAAGGCGCATTGGTGGTGCATACCTTGCGCAAGTATATGGGCGACAGCGTGTTCTTCGCCGCCATCCACAACATGCTCGACACATACGGCGAAGGTAATATCTCCACCCTTCAGCTGTTCGACTTCCTCTCCGCACAGTGCGGCACCGACCTGCACGATTTCCGCGAGGGCTGGGTGTCGCAGCCGGGCTTCTTGCACTTCTCCGTTGACTCCGTCCGTCCCACCGCTACCGATGGCGAGTATGCCTTCTATGTGCGCCAGCGACTGAACCATGCGTACCATTTCGGTAATTCCAACTTGGTGGACATCACCTTTTTTTCCAATGATAATCAGCAGTTTACTTTGGAGCGTTTTCCTGTCTCCGGAGAATTTACAACAGGAAACATCACCTTGCCGTTTGTTCCCGTGACCGCGGTGGTGGACATCAACGAGAAGATGGGCGATGCCATCATCGACTATGGCTTTGAGGTGACCGGTACTGGTGTGAAAACGGCAGCCAATGCCAATGTGCGCGTGCTGGTGAACGACATCGCCGACACCACCTACCTGCGGGTGGAGGACAACCTCGTGGCCGCCGACCCGCTGGATGGCTCCAACGAGCATCTGCTGGGCATCTCCAACCAGCACTACTGGCGCATTCTTGCTGTTCCCGACAACAGTCTGGTAGGCAGTATGCGTTTCGACATTAAGGCGGGCAGCGAGGGAGATCCCGACTACGACTTCCTGCAAGGCCATAGCCTCAACGAGCTGGTGATACTGTATCGTCCGAGCTGCGGCGACAGCTGGGAACCGCTGAATACCACCCAGACCGGCACACTCGCCAATGGTCACCTCGTTGCTGACGGCATCCGCTCGGGTGAATATGCGGTGGGCATCGGCGACGGCACCGTGGGAGTCTTCACCCCCAATGATGCACAGCCCGTTTTTTCCATCTATCCCAATCCTGCAAACGACAAGCTCACGGTTGAATGTTATCACGCTGGTGGGCAGAGTATGCTCAATTGCCGTGTTTTCGATGCCAATGGCCGTCAGGTCATGCAGAAATCTTTCACTTCCGACCATTGCCAGCTTAATATCAAGGGTTTGAAAAATGGTGTTTATATGATTGTGGTAGAGAATGATAGGGGAGTAGTCCATTCTTCTAAATTTATTAAACAATAATTTGAAAAGCAGGGTGGAAAGATGAAGATTGCTGTCAATACCCGTTTATTACTGAAAGACAAGCTGGAAGGAATCGGTGTGTTTACCTGCGAAACGATGAAGCGTATGGTGAAGGCGCATCCCGAGCATACGTTCTATTTCATTTTCGACCGCAATTATGATGAAAAATTTCTCTTTGCGGAGAATGTGCTGCCGGTGCTGACGTTCCCGCCCGCGCGCCATCCCTACCTTTGGTACATCTATTTTGAGTACTCCATCCCGTATGTGCTGCGGAAGGTGAAGGCAGACCTGTTCCTCTCGACTGACGGCTGGCTTTCGCTGCGCACCGATGTGCCGCAGGTGGATGTGATTCATGATTTGAATTTTGAATACAAGAAGGACTTTCTCAGTTCCAAATATCAGAATTACTATGTGAAATATTTCCCGCAGTTTGCGCGGAAAGCGGCTCGTATCGCCACCGTGTCGGAGTTTTCGAAGCAGGATATCCATCGGTACTATGGAATTCCGGAGGAGAGGATTGATGTGGTGTACAACAGCAGCGGCGGCCATTTCGTGCCGCTGGCTCCCGAACAGCGGTTGGAGGCGAAGGTGAAGTATGCGTGGGGCTGCGACTATTTCCTCTTTGTGAGCGCCATCCACAAGCGCAAGAACCTCGCCAACATGCTGCGGGCTTTCGATATGTTTAAGGAAAATGCCGACACCGACATGAAATTTGTGGTGGCGGGCGAGCAATTCGGGAATCAGGACGATGTGAACGAGGCGCTTCGCACCATGCGCCACGCAGCCGATGTGCGCTTCTTGGGGCATGTCACCTCTGAGGAACTGGCCGAGCTGATGGCCTCCGCCCACGCGTTGGTGTATGCCTCCCTCTTCGAGGGCTTCGGAATCCCGATTCTGGAGGCTTTTGCGGCCGAAACAGCCGTCATTACCTCCAATGTCACCTCCATGCCTGAGGTGGCTGGAAATGCCGCCATATTGGTCGATCCGCAGTCGGTGGAGCAGATGGCCGGTGCCATGCGGCAGCTGTGGGCCGACGAACCCTTCCGGCAGTCGCTCATCGCCAAGGGGCGCGAGCAGCGCACCCGCTTCAGCTGGGAGCAGACCGCCGACCGATTGTGGCAGTGCGTGGAGAAGGCCATGCAGTAACAATTTCCCTGTCGATATTTAGTATCCGCCCCATTCCGCCAGCCGCAAGGCTGGCGGAATCCTCCTCGTATTCTCTTTCTGGTTGATTATTGCTCCCGCACTATTCCGCCGGCCTCAGTCTGGTGGAATCTCCTACAAAAAAACGGGCACCCGTGCGGGTGCCCGTTGTCGTTATCGCATCGCTGCGTTTCGGTTATCGTCTCGTAACCACGAACTTCTGCGATACCACAGTGTCGTTGTTGCGTACGTTCAGGAAGTACATGCCCTGTGCGAAGTCGGCCACGCTGTAGGTCAGCGTTTCGGTGCTGCCGGAGAGGTCGGTGTTGATCACGCGCACCACCTTGCCCTGGGCATCGGTGATGGTGATGACCGTCTGGCCGCTCATGCCGCTGATGCAGAGGTTCAGCTGGTCGTTGACCGGGTTCGGATAGGTTCTCACAGAAGCTTCGTCGCTGTACTCGCTGATGGCTGTAGGAGCAGCGTTCGGGTTCACACCGTCTTCATTCACGATGATGGTGAAGCTACGGGATGCAATGACTTCTCTGCCAATCGGCATGTCGCCGTAACCGCCCCATACGTGACCATATTTACGGCCCACGACGTAGGGGTTGAAGATACCATTGCGGTTGATGCCCAGCTCATCATTCTCTTCAGCATTCTCGTTGTAGGTTCTCAACTCGGCTTTCAACTTCAAAGTGTAGGTGCCGTTCTCCAGTCCGGTGAAGGTGACCTTGTTCGGAATGTTCTTGAAGGCAGCGAAGTAGAAGAAGTCGAATTGCATGATCGTACTGTTGGCGGTCTGGCGGAAAGCCATGGTGTTGGCAGGGATTTCACCCGTGGGCTCCTGCAGGTTGTTGATGCCGTAGAACACGCCCGAACGGTCGTAGTAGCTGGAGATGCTGAAGTCCGTTACGAGGTTCGGCATCTCTTCCGGGTCGATGGATTCTTCGTTGTACAACAATTCATAGCGCATATCCATTCTTTCCTCATTCCACTTGGTTGAATCGGTATCTTCGATATAGGCGTAGAAGTATGTGGGAGCGTTCTTCTTCACATAGATGGTGTCGATCAGGTTTTCGGGAGTGTTGGAGTAGGGTCTCGTGTAGCTGGAACGAGTCAGGTAGCAGGTGTCGGCGACGAGAATCTGAAGTCCGTAAGGAGTCACCTCGTATTCAATGATACTGTCGCAACCGTTTGCTGTCTGATACGATTCGGTCTCCGGTTTTTCATCAATATTGTAGGTGACACCATTGTAAGTGTAGGTGGTCTCGTTGGCAATAGCGCTGATTTCACGTACGATATGGTAGCTCGGCCAAACGGTCAGGCTTACAGTGTCAGAGGTGCCACGGCAGCGATAGCGGTCTTCAATGACCATGGTCAGGTTGTAGTCGCCACGGCGGAGGAAGTCCATGTCGATGGTGGCAGTCTGTGTGGTGACGATGGTGTCGGCCACTATCTGTTCGTTCTCCACATTCACCCATTCGATAGTGTATTCGGCGTTACCACCAACGATTTCGAAGGTCAGGAGGTTCTCGGTGCCCTCGCAGGAGGAAGCATTGGCAATGCTTTGGGTAGCGCTGATGGAGCCGGGATTGTCAATGGTGATGGTGTCTTTCTTCGAACATCCCTTGGAATCGGTGATGATGAACGGGTAGTCACCGCCGTTCAACTCGCCGAAGGTGATGAAGTAGAGTTCGTCATCGTTCTGCTCGGTGAGCGTAGCGGTCTGGGCATTGTTCCAAGCGCAAGTGAATCCAGTGCCTTCGCTGGTGACAGTGATGGTAGCGGAACCCAGCTCGGTGCAGCTTACATTCTCGTGTGCAGTCTCAACCTCGGGCAGCTCGTTCACTGTAACCGTCAGGGTGTTGGACTCATTTGTACAGCCATTGGCATCGGTGACGGCTACGAAGTATTCGCCAGCCTCAGTGGCACGCAGCGTGGATCCTTCAGACTCGTCGCTCCAGAGGTACTCAACGGCGGTGGTGCAGTTGACAATGAAGTGGAAGGCGCTGTCGGCACAGATGTGGTCAAGGCCATGTTCCTCTGAAATCGTCACGGTCGGCAGTGCGTTGATGGTAATGTTGATGGTAGCCGTGTTGCTACAGCCCTCGCCGTTGGTGACGGTGACGGTGTAGTTGGTTGCGTCCGCACTCGGTACGATTTCGATGCTGCTGCCAGTAGCTTGGGTACTCCAGCTGTACGAAGTGTAGCCTGCCGTAGCGGTCAGTTTGATCGCATCGCCAGCACAAATCGTGTTGTTGTCAGCATCGGTGGTGATGGTGACTGCCGGGATGGTATCTACTATAAGGGTGCCGTTGAAGGTCTTGACGCTGGCCTCACAGGCTTCGCTGGAAGCAGTGATGGTGAAGTTGAAGGTGCCGGTTGCAGTCGGCGTGCCGCTCATTACGTAGTTCGGCTGTGTAGCGCTCGTGGCGGTGACAGCTTCAAGCGTGACACCTTCGGGTGCACCGGTGAGCTCTACATCATCAGCGTTGTTAATGCGGAAGTTCAGAGCAGCCATCGCAGTGCCTTTGCAGAACTCCTGGCTGAAGTTGTCGGCAGGTGAAAGAGCGACCAACTCCACGGTGTCGTTCATGGTGATGCTCACGGTCTGCTGCTTGTCGCTGGAGGAACAGGAGGTGCTGGTGGCCTTGATGGTGAAGGTGTGTGTGCCAGCGGTGGTCAGTTCTCCAGTGATAGCCGTGTGGTCTGAATTAGCGGATAATTCTGCCGGAAGGTTAACGAAAGATACCGTTCCATTCTCGGCTTCAATTTCAATAGTGGTGATCGGCGTGCCGAGGCAAAGCGTCTGCGTGGCAGGGGTAACCGTCAGGCTCACGGTGTCGTTCACCACAATCGTGATATTCTCCGACTTGCTGCCGCATGACGGGGTCTCGTCGCTGGTGGCCGTTATCGTGTAGT
>JBGURX010000018.1:0-7282 GCA_045132235.1 Bacteroidales bacterium | reverse complement strand
CCGGAACTCTATACCATGGGCTCGTTGCGGCGGTTCTGTCCGTGGCAGCTCTTCCCGCCGCTGCTCACCGAGCAGGCGCTGGCCGATGTGAAAGAGGAACGTATGTCGCTGACATTCACCATACAGCTGCTTCAGCTCATCCTGTCGGAGCAGGCCCAGTACGAAAATCCTGAGTTGATCTATTGTGCGGTGCAGGCCACCAACCGCATGTGGACTGATGTGATGCTCCAGAAGTTCCGTTTCGACCTCTACCACTATATGAAGACCCGTAACGAATCTGATTATCGGTTGATTGAAGAATCATGCGAGGATTTGCAGGCTTGGTTGGTCAAGTTGCAAGAGGGGTACAATTATCTCCGAAACTTGGAGTATCGTCCTTATTGGCAGTCGGTTACCGATAGGTATTATACCCGTCAACTCGTCCAGCTGTATGAAACACCGCAGCATGTCTTTTTCACCACGTCTCGTACGCAGAATGGCCTGTCGCTGGAGTTGAGCACGGCGCTGCCCAACTGCAAGATTGACTATTGGTTGGATGGTGACACAACGACAATGAAACCCTACACTCATCCCATTTTATTGGATCATCCCTGCGTGGTGTCGGTTAGGAGTGGTATGACAGTGAAGGATTTGGTTTTTGATGAAAAGAAGTTCGATGTCCACCTCGGTTTGGTGGCGCAGGCCAATTGTTCGGGTGGCTATAGCACCTACAGGCCCGAGTACAGCGGTGGGGGAGAGGATGCACTTTTCGACGGGGAGCGCGGTTCAGAGAGTTACCGCGACGGCAAGTGGCAAGGATTTCAGGGTAAGGATGTTACGCTGACGTACCGCTGGGCGCACGACACCCTCATCAGCGAGGTGGAAGTGTCGTATCTGCACCACTATACCGACTGGATTCTGGCCCCGCAGGATGTGGAGGTCTATACAACCGTCAATGGCAAGGAAAAGCTGGTGAAAAAGCTGCATGTGAAAATCAATCAGGTGGGCGGCGACCGTCTCGGCTCCATCGTGCTGAGTGGTTTGAAGTTGCGTACCGACAACCTGAAGGTGGTGCTACGCAATCCGGGGCCTCTTCCGCAGGGACACAGTGGCGCAGGCTATCCCTCTTATATTTTCTTGGATGAAATTTTGATTCGATAATAATTTGATATGGAAATATTTACAGATGAATACTTTATGAAGCAGGCCATGTGCGAGGCCGATGATGCCTTGTTGGAGGGTGAGGTGCCCATCGGGGCGGTGGTGGTGATGGAAAACAAGGTGATTGCCCGCGGGCACAACCGCACCCAGCGGCTGAATGATGTGACCGCCCATGCCGAGATGGAAGTGCTGACCTCTGCTGCCAACCATCTTGGAGCCAAATATCTGAACGACTGCACTCTGTATGTCACGGTGGAGCCGTGTGTGATGTGTGCGGGGGCGATTGCGTGGGCGCAGGTGGGCACGGTGGTGTACGCTGCTCCAGACCCGAAGCGTGGCTATACCACGTTGGGGGTGCCGGTGCTGCATCCGAAGACGAAGGTGCGCAGCGGGGTGCTGGCAGAGGAGAGCGAGAAGATGATGAAGGACTTTTTCGCATCGAAGCGAAACTATAAAGCGCTGTAGCCATGCCGATTGTCGAGATCACATCGCTTCACGAGCCGGGTGTTGAGGTTTTCAGCAACCTGACGGAGACGCAGTTGCGCAACCGGTTGGAACCGGAGAAGGGCATTTTCATTGCGGAGAGTCCCAAGGTGATACGGGTGGCGTTGGCGGCCGGCTGCGAGCCGGTGGCGTTGCTCACCGAGCGCAAGTTTGTGGAGACGCAGGCGGCGGAGTTCATCGCGGCCTGTCCCGATATTCCGGTCTATACCGGCACTACGGAGCTGTTGTCGCAGCTGACGGGCTATGCGTTGACGCGCGGGGTGTTGTGTGCCATGCGGCGGCCGGCACCGAGACAGGTGGAAGATGTTTGTGAGGGTTTGCGCCGCGTGGTGGTGCTCGACAGCGTGGTGGATGCCACCAATATCGGGGCTATTTTCCGCTCGGCGGCAGCTCTCGGCTTCGAGGCGGTGCTGCTCACGCCCACTTGCTGCGACCCGCTCAACCGCCGTGCCGTGCGTGTGAGCATGGGTACGGTGTTCCAGATTCCGTGGACCTACCTTTGCGACCGTCCGGAAGAGTGGCCGCTGCCCGCCGCGCAACGCCTGCGCACATTGGGGTTCAAACTCGCCGCCATGGCACTGGCAGACCATGCGATAGCCCTCGACGACGCTCGCTTGGCGGCTGAGGAACGCTTGGCGGTCATCATGGGTGCCGAAGGGGACGGACTTTCTCCGAAGACCATCGCCGACAGCGACTATGTGGTGAAGATTCCCATGGCGCACGGGGTGGACTCGCTCAACGTGGCGGCGGCCAGTGCGGTGGCCTTTTGGCAGCTGCGAGTGCGCTAAAAGGGCATTTTTTGGGGGAAAATAAAAAAGGCAGAGATTATCACGATAATCTCTGCCTTTTTGTTGCGTACGATGGCCATTATCGGTTCAGCAGCACCTTGACCGTTCCCATGACATTGCCCTCGTCAACCCAGCGCAGCAGATAAATGCCGTTGGCATATTGTGACAGGTTGATTTGGATGGTTTGTTGTAGAGACACAAAATTTTGTGTCTCAACAACATGCAACAATCTGCCATAAACATCCAACACCTGTATTTCAGCATTCTTCAATTGTACATTGTTCATTGTACATTGTACATTGACCATTCCCGTGGTGGGGTTCGGGTAGCAGCGGATTTCGCCACAGCACATCTCATAGATACCGACCGAGGCATCCACGCAATCGGTGGTGTCGGTGCATCCTCCCAATGTGATGATACAAGCATAACTGCCGGAAATGACAGGGAAAAACTGTTGTTGTGTAGCACCTTCAATGGGTTCGTTAGAGGAACAGTCAATCCATTGGTATTCAGCGTTATCTTGGACAGCTACCAAGAAATTAAAGTTTTCTGGTGTGACATTCCTCTCAACTTCCGTATTGATGCGGGTTACGGTCAAGGTCATGGTGACCAGACTGTCGCAGCCGTTCGATGCGGTCAGCGTCACACTCTCTGTTCCTTCATCCTCAAACACTACACCGTTCCATGTATAAGGCAGTTCGCTTTCGCAGATGTTGATGCTGTCAGCAGCCGTTGCCGGTTGGTTGATGGTGAGGTGCAGCGTCACAATGCTGTCGCAGCCGTTGGAGGCGGTGAGGGTGGCGGTGTAATCGCCGGAGGTGGTGAGGGTCTCGCCCTGCCATTCAAATTCTTCGCATGCGGTCGCAGTGATTTCGTTCGTCACAGGAGTATTGATGGTGAGGTGCAGCGTCACGGTGCTGTCGCAGCCGTTGGCGGCGGTGAAGGTGGCGGTGTAGTCACCGGAGGTGGTGAGGGTTTCGCCCTGCCATTCAAATTCGTTGCAGGCAGTCTCTGTGATTTCGTTTGTCACGGGCTGGTTGACAGTCAGCAGGAGGTTTACGATGCTGTCGCACGTGCCCGGGCGCGGAATGGTGAGACTGTGCTCGAACACACCCACTTCATCAGCTTGGATGTCAAAGCCATTTTCTGTGTAATGGGTGCCTTGGCACACCTCGGCGGTAAGTTCCGTTACTGTGGCATCGCTCACGGTGAGGTGCAAACGCACAATGCTGTCGCAACCTGCCGCGTTGGTCAGGTTCTGCTGGTAGTTGCCGGTCTCTGTTTCGTTGAAACCATTTTCTGTGTAACTCTCTCCGCTGCAAATTTGCACGTAGAAGTCTGTGGTATCAGAGGTGTTGACGGTCAGATGCAGAATGACGGTGGAGTCGCAGCCGTTGGCGGCGGTGAAGGTCGCTGTATAGTCGCCGCTTTCGGTGATGGACTCGCCCTGCCACAGATAGGAGTTGCAGACGGTCTCTTCCATCTCATTCAGTACGGAGTTGTGAATGGTGAGGTGCAGGGTGATGGTGGAGTCGCAGCCGTTGGCGGCGGTGAAGGTGGCGGTGTAATCGCCGGAGGTGGTGAGGGTTTCGCCCTGCCATTCAAATTCGTTGCAGGCAGTCTCCTCAATTTCATTCACCACGGGCTGGTTGACGGTGAGGTGGAGCGTGTAGTGGGTGGCGCAGAAGCCTTCGCCAGGGATGGTGACCTCGTAGGTGCCGGCTTCGCTTTCATTGAAGATATTGTCGTTGTAGGTCTGTCCGTTGCAGATGCTCTCGTTGAGCACCACTTCTTCGGTCGGGTTTAGCGTATAACGGAGGTCACCAGTGGCATAAGTGATGGTGATACTGCTGACATACACGGCGTTACCGCTCAGACTGAGGTAGAAGTAGCGTGCCGGTGTGCTGACATCCCAGCGCACTTCAGCTGAATTGTCTGCTGCGGTTTGGGTGTTGAGGGAGGTGCCTTCGCTGCTGAAGTTGTCGGCAGTGAGCGGAGTGTTGGCAAGGTAGGGAGTCCATGGGCGCGGTGAACCGGTGCCGGCTCCGATGATGCTGATGGACAAGATGTTGCCCGGAAGCTCCGTGACATTGTAGGGGTGCGGGGCGGCAGTGCCGCGCATTTGCATGTAGGTACCGTTGGTATAAAGGTCGGCGATGCCGGTGATGGCAGTGCCGTTGACAGCCGATAGGGTCTGCCACTCATCGGGAGTGCCGTAGACCGCCACGGTGGCAAAGCTGGCGCGCGTGATAACGATGCTGTCGAGTTCCGGCAGCTGTGCGAAGACCGCATACAGGGTGATGTCGCCGGCCGGTACAAGCGTGCTGACCACCGTGGGATTGTCACCCAACTCGTTGTCAGTGCTCCATCCCATGAAGCTCATGTTGCCGCATCCTTCCAAAACAGGAAGTGTAAGTGCCTCATCAGCGGTGTTGAAGACAACGGCCGGCAACAATGTGGTGTTGCCGTTCACGTCGAAGGTAATGGTGTAGTTGTGGGTGATGGTGAGGTGCAGGGTGACGGTGCTGTCGCATCCGTGGAGGTTGGAGAAGGTGCGGGTGTAGTCGCCCGATTCGGTAAACTGCTCGCTGTTCCATTCGTATGAATCCACGCTGGAAGCCTCAAATTCGGTCACATCAGGCTGGTGGATGGTGAGCTGGAGGGTGACGGTGGAATCGCAGCCGTTGGCGGTCTGTCCCACCCACGTATATTCGCCGCTCTCGGTATATACGTTTTCGTTCCATGTGTAGCTGGAGCAGGCTTCATCGGTAATGGTGAGTGTGGCAGTCGGGTGGATGGTGAGGGTGAGCACAACGGTGCTGTCGCAGCCGTTCACCGTCTGGCCGTTCCACGTGTATTCGCCGCTTTCAGTGTACGTTTCTCCATGCCAGGTGTATTCACCGCAGGCTTCGTCGCTCACCGTCTCGGAATAAACGGGGTTGACGGTCAGCACAAGGTGTACGATGCTGTCGCAGGTGCCCGGACGCTCGATGGTGTCGTAGTAGTCGAATGTACCGATTTCGGTTGCTTCGATGTCAAAACCATTCGCGGTGTAGTGGCTGTTCTGGCACACTGCATCAGTGAGTTCGGTCACGGTGGCGCTACCCACGGTGAGGTGCAGCCGCACGAGGCTGTCGCAACCAGCCGCATTGGTCAGGGGCTGCGAGTAGTCGCCGGCTTCGGTCTCGTTGAAGCCGTTCTGGTTGTAGGTTTCGCCGCTGCAAATCTGTGCATACAGGTCGGTGGTGTCGGGAACCGACACCGTCAGGTCAAGTTGCAGCACAGTGTGGCAATAGGGGACTTCGGATTCCCTCTCTGTGAAAAATCTTCCAGAAACAGGCTCTGCAAAGCTGAAGTCTCCGTCATCGTAGGACTGGCCTTGGCAGACCATGCTCTCGTATGCTATGGTGTCGGGGGTGAGGTGGGTCACGTAGGCAACCTCTTCTTCCATTACTTCAAAAACTGCATACAGCATAATGTCTTGGGTGGGGGTGAAATCTCCTTCGAGGAGGTCGATGCTGGCAAGATCTGCCTCACTGCCCTCAATCTCCGTGTCTGTCCAACCGATAAAGTTAACTGCCTTGCAGCCGGGAATGTAAGGAAGCTCCACAGCTGCATCTCCTTCAATGTAGGTGATGGGCGTCACATAGTCGGTTAAACCGTCTGCGCTGAAGGTGATGGCAAAGGTGTCGGGTTCAACAGGGATTGTTCCGTAGTCTTCGAGGTCGGCCATGCTGCGTGGGAAGATCTCGTAGGTGCCGTTGTAGTCGCAGATTACGCCCGTTACATTCTGGGCCACTGTCGGTATCGTCTCGCCAATCAGATCCAGATCGTTGTATTTGATGCCCAGCTTCGGATTGCTGTTGCCATTCAGGTTATAGTATTTGTTGTAGGCAAAAGTGTCGGCGATGGGATTGATGATGACATTGGTAAGGGTGACGAGCTGTGCCTCGTAGGTCTCGGCATCCTCCAATAATTCCTCGCAAGTGAGAATGACAGGCACTATCACACTGCCGTTGGCTACGGGTTCTCCGGGGTCAAATGAGGGCACGAACTGCAGCATGCCCTGATAAACCTGAAGGGTGCCGACCACGCCGGTCATCACGTCGCCCTGCACATAGGTGCTGGTAATGTTTCCGCTGTAGTCGTCGATGAGGATAGCGGCAGTGGCATCCTGTATGTATTTGGCGTGGCGGTTGTTATTGGCGAAGGTGACGGTGGCGTTGCCCGTATAGCGGTACAGCGTGCCGTCGGTGGCACCTTGGCGCAGGGTGGCAAGGTCGGCTACATCAATCCGGAAAGTGTAGATGGCGGTAGCCACGGCGCTGAGTTCGTCGTTCAGTACAGCGACCGCTTTCAGTGTAGTGGTCTGGCTGATGACGATGGGCTCTGAATACACTGTCGACGTTTCGTCGGGCTGCGTGCCGTCCAGCGTGTAGTGGATTACCGCATCGGGATCTTCGCATGCAAGCGTTACGGTCTGGGCCGTATAATAGGTGCCGGAAGCTAACGAGATGGTGGGCGTAGGCACATCCGACTGCACCGCCGTGTATTTGTAGAAACAGGTGCGGGTGGACGCAATGTTGCTGCCGCCACTGCCTGCGCCATTGCCATTGCCTGTGTAGCAGCGCCAGTCCTGATTGTTGTAGATTCCAATGTACCGACTCGTTCCTGTGTTTTTCAAATAGTCAGCGTCGATGACAAATTGTTTGTTGCTGTTCGTGCCCACACGTACGCCGTTGTTGGTGCTGGTGCAGTATAGCCATGTGGTGGTGGAGCCATTGGGATAAAAGATGTATCCGTCATCGCCATTTCCACTGATGTTCCATTTGCAGTTCTCCGGCACTTCC
>JBGURX010000017.1:0-13318 GCA_045132235.1 Bacteroidales bacterium | reverse complement strand
AAAATGGGATTTTCAACTGCAGTTTTGATGCGGATTTCGTTTGTAACTATCTGTTATTAAAGGAGAATTAATTAGAAGGTGCCTTTAGTTTTTGGCGTGAAAAAATCTTCAATTGTGTCGTGGATCTCTTGTGCATAGTCTTCTCTATCATTTTCATCCCATGATAAAAATTGCGTTGGATTTTTAGAATAAAACTTCATAAAAACATTCATACTGCAAAGTGGGATGTAACAACCTTGCCGATAGTACTTTTGTATAGCATTTCTTTTTTCTTCATAGTTTCCATTGCTTATTCCTCGATTAACATGATCGGTCAACAAAGTCAAATTCCCAATACTCATCAACTCATTTTCTGGTAATTGGAGACTATCATCTTTGGGATTTTGGGGAGAAATGTGCTCTACATCCCATTTATGTGTAAGAAAACTTGCAAATGAGAACTTTACATGTTCTTGTGGTTTCTTGAGCAATGTAGCAATGTTGAATAATAGCAACAAATTGAATGCGCCTGCTTTGTCAGTGTCGTAGCGTAGATTCATAAATTCATCAGGATACGGTATGCATTCTTTACATTCTTCTACAAGCCAATTCTTGAAATCTTGTTTTGTTTTCGATTCATTGAATTTCGTGTATATTGTTGCCAACAATTTAGCATTTACTGCCCTATGATAACCAATAAGGTTATACATAACAGAATCATTGAACCAACCTTCCATGATATGAAAAGCACGTCTAACTTCCTCCCATAAAACTTTTGACTCACGGTAAGATTCATTTCTGTTTCCTTTATTGATTTTGTCATTGAAGTAGAAAAATGTCCTAAATTTCTCGTATTCAGGATACTTTTTTTTGTCAACTTTTTCATCTGCTTCAAACATCAAATCAAACAATAGATTTATGCACGAAGATGGTTTATCTGCGTTTCCAGCAAGAAAATACCAAAAAGCATCTTGTCGCAAAGCCCTTTCTATTTGATCAAATTCGTCAGCAAGAAGACGTTGCTCAACTTCACGGTGCGCAATATCTTCATAACCAACTTTATTCAAGAACAGGGCTTTGATAAGTTCAGCATTTGTCAATGCGATTTTGCCCGAATTTATATTGTTGAACAAATCGTGTTCCTGTTCGTCGCTAATATTACCAACATTGTAAAAAATGAATTTGGTTTGATTCAATAATTTAAAGAGAAATTCACCATTGTTAATCTGAATATTTTTAGGATTGACATTTTTGTCTTTTGGGTCGGGATTCTTCCATTTGTTAATGATGTCTTTGGCCGTAGTGAGATGAAATATTTCGATATTATCATTTTTTATCTCATTATCATAATCACACATTTTAATATTATCAGAATCCCTTTCATATTCAATTGAAAAACTATCGTGATCAAAAGCCTTCAATATCAAATAAATCGTTGTCAACCTTTGTTGTCCATCGATTACAGTCCACGTTCCTTTTAGGAGCGACTTGACCTCATCCACAGAACGACAGTCTTTAATTTCTTTCAGTGTCGGTTCATTTTTCAATTTCACCATTAAAGGTTGCAAACAATAAAACTCCCCATCTGAAGATTTATCAAAATCATAGATGTCATTAATCAAAGATTCTATTTGCAGTTTTCCCCAGCGATAACCTCTTTGGTACGATGGAATAAAGAACTTCATCTCAAGAAGTTCGCTAACTGATTTTAGTACTATTTCTGCCATAATATCCTATTTTGAATTTGCAAAAATACAAAAATATCCCTTACTCCCTTATCGGTAATGGGTACCCGAACTGTGATTTCATCTCTTTCAGGATCTGGCGGAAACACTCGGGAAGAAGTTGCCACATCTGCCGGACGATTTCTTCCGGAATCTCCTTATAGTATGCTTCAGCGATGCCACCGGTGATGCACGCCATCGTATCGCTGTCGCCGCCAAGCGAAACGGCCAGCCGGATGGCATTCTCGAAATCGCTGCTGTCGAGGAAAGCAATGATGGCTTCCGGCACCGTGCCCTGACAGCTCTCATCAAATTGATAGTATGGTCGAATCTCATCGCAAGTGCGGTGCAGGTCATAGCCGAATGTCTCTTCAATATAGGACTTGATCTCGTTCTTTGTCTTGCCGTTTCGGGCAAGAAAGATGGCGGCAGCAGTGGCTTGCGCCCCCTTGATGCCTTCAGGATGGTTATGAGTGATAGAAGCAGATAACTCAGCTACACGAAGGGTCTCCTCCAACGTGTCGAAAGCCCATCCTACGGCACTTACGCGCATGGCCGAGCCGTTGCCCCATGAGTTGTAGGGCTTGCGTTCCCGTCCGCTGAACAACCATCGGTAAAAGCCGCCCCCGTAACCACCTATCGGATTGGGGAACTCATGGGCGATACGCACCATCGCCTCCTCCAACGCAGGGTGCGTGTGGTCGCTGTCGTGCAACAGCCAGTCGGCAACGGCAAACGACATTATGCTGTCGTCTGTAAAATCACTGCGATTGCTAAAAAACGGGAAATCCGTTGTCTTGATGTTGTCAAATTCATACACCGAACCGGCGGTGTCGCCAATAATTGCGCCTAACATAGTATTGTGTATTTGTTGAATTATTTTGGAAAATGCTTAGCAAAACCTCTTTATGGAGAAGCAAATTGTAATGAGTTTACTCTGCAAAATTACAAAAATATCTCACTCACACTCTTCCTCCCCCAAGTAGTCCCCCAACGTCTTGCCGGTCGAGACGAGGTCTTCCTCCTGGGCCTCGATGAATTGGGAAAGGAGGTCGCGCACGCCGTGGACATCCGCCTCGAAGCACTCCTCCTTGTAATCCAATTCCATATAGGTGTACCACGACCACATCCGCTCGAACATCATTTTCACCGCCATCCAAAGCGCAAACATCCCCGGACTGATTTCGTGCGGGCAGACAGGCACCAGCAATTCCTCCTCCATCAGCTCGTCAAGGGAGAGGTCGCATCGCAGAAATGGCACTTTTTCGGCCTCCATGTCCAGCATGATGGGCAGGCAGCGCTCAAACAGGTAGTGGGGGTTCTGTTGCAGCCGCGCATCCACGTCCACGAAAGCCCCCGTCGCATTCTTTTCGCACCGCAGCAGCATCTCGATCACATAGTTCATCCGGTGCTGTGCATACCGCGGTTCGTCCGGCTTCGGGTTGATGAAGGTCCAAAAAGCCTCAATGTGCAGCATTTTCTCCATCCTCATCCAATGGCTGTCCATTTCACATTTGTTGGTAATCGCATCCAGGCTGCATTGGTGCCGGTGCAGCAGGATGTGCTTAATGCGCCTCGCATCATCCTCAATGTGGGCGGTATTCGCCACGACTTCGTTCAGGATTTCTATCGCCTGCCGAAGTTTTTCCGATTTTTGAGGTTGTGTGTGGGTTGTCATAGGTGTGGGTTTTGTTTTACACCTGCAAAATTAGGGTACAGGTATGACAAAACGCGGCATAACATATTTGTAAATTTTTTCTTATAAATATGTGAATATTTAGGAAAATTTGTATTTTTGCACACTGTTTTGAAATTATCACTTTTTTATCATTTATCTCAAAATCACTAAATTATGTATTTGGAAAACAACATTATCATCTATCAAACTGAAGATGGACAGACCTCCTTGGAGGTTCGCTTGGAAAACGAAAATGTATGGCTTACCGCCAATCAGATGGCGTTGCTGTTTGGAAGAGACGAAAAGACGGTGCGAAAGCACATCAACAACGTGTTTTCAGAGAATGAGCTGCCCAAAAATATCAACACGCATTTTTTGCGTGTTGATGGCGTGAAACAACCAGTTGCCTTTTATACATTGGATGTAATCATCTCTGTTGGTTATCGTGTAAAAAGCCTGAACGGCACTCGATTCCGTATGTGGGCCAACAATGTGCTGAAACAATATTTGGTCAAGGGCTATGCCATCAACGACCGCATCCGCCGGAAGCAGATTGGCGAACTGCGTCAGCTGGTGCAGATGGTCGGTCGCACCATCAGCCAGCAGGAATTGCCGGAAACCATTGAGAGTCAAGACCTCCTCGATGTGGTGGTGGACTACACCTACGCTCTCGACACCCTCGACAACTACGACTATGAACGGCTGACGATCGGAAAAACCACCAAGGAGGAACCGTTTCATGCCACCTACGAGAATGCCATGCAGGAGATCGGGCGGCTGCGCGACAAATTCGGCGGTTCTGCATTGTTCGGGCACGAGAAAGACGGTTCTTTCAAAAGCAGTATCGGACAAATCTACCAGACGTTTGACGGTATTGAGCTGTATCCCAGCGTGGAGGAGAAAGCGGCGATGTTGCTCTACCTCGTCACAAAGAACCATTCGTTCAGCGACGGCAACAAGCGCATTGCCGCCACGCTGTTCCTGTGGTTTCTCAACAACAACCGGATTCTCTACAACCCCGACGGCTCGAAGCGCATCGCCGACGGCACCCTCGTGGCCCTCACGCTGATGATTGCGGAGAGCCGCCCCGAGGAGAAGGATGTAATGGTGAAGGTGGTGGTGAACTTGATTGAGAGAAACTGAAAACGAAGATTCCGCCAGCGCCTTGCGGCGCTGGCGGAATGGTGCGGGAATGTAGGGACGCATTGCATGCGTCCAATTACTCCCTCGCCTTGAACCCGATTCCTCCGTCTTTCTTTCCCTCGATTTTCTCGTAACGGCAAAGCTCCTCAATACCGGCAAGGTCGGGACGGACACCGTTCAGCACCTCCTCCATCATCACCTTGCGGACGATGTTGTCGATCTCGCCGCCGGAGAAGTCGAACCTCGCGGCCAACTTGCCGCAATCCTCTTCGCTCAGCCAATCCAGCTTGGTGTGCCAGATGGCCTTCTTCGCCTCCACCGTCGGTTGGCCGAACTTGATCTTGAACAAGAAACGGCGGGCGAAGGCACTGTCGAGGTTGTCAATCATGTTGGTGGTGGCAATCATGATGCCGTCGAGCTTTTCCATCTCCTCCAAGATGATGTTCTGGATGGCATTCTCGGTCTGCGCCACGCTGGACGAACCGCTGGTGTTGCTGATGTTCTGACGGTTGCTGAAGAGCGCGTCGGCTTCGTTGAAGAGCAGAATCGGTTTCAGCTTCTCCTTTTCGCACAAGCGGGCGTAATTGGTGAAAATGCCCTTCACCAGCTTCTGGCTTTCACCGTACCAGCAGGTCTTGGCCGCACTGATGTCCACATGGCAGATGGCCCGCCCCGTGGCCTTGGCGACCTGCATCGCCGTCTCGGTCTTGCCCGTGCCCGGAAGTCCGTGGAACAGAGCGATTACCCCCTTCGGGAGCGCGTTGTCGGCCATGCGCTTCTGCAGCTGGGCAAATTTTCCTTCCTCCAAATTCTGGCGGAAAAGATTCAGCTGGCGTTCCAATTCCGCATCGTAAAACATCGGCTTCTCCGCAATTTTATCAGGATAGATTAACTTCTGATTTTTCCTTTTGGAATTGTCAAAAAGTTCAAAGTCATCCTCCAGAAAAATTTTCTTTCCTTTCTCTGTGAGGCTGATGTGGGTGTCGGAAAACATCGTATCGGGAAGCAGTTCAATGTACTCCAGCTTTTGCAGAATGTGCTTTTCGTCTTTTAATTCCCTTGCGATGCGGAAGCGGATGCTCGGATTGTCATACATGTCTTTCAACGTACAGCTGAGACCGCTCTCGCCGCCTGAAAGGAAATCGTCGCAAATCTCATACAACAGAGTCCTATCGGCAATGCCAAGGTTCAGCTTCTGAATGTTCTGCACAAAACCGAGGTCTTCGTGCTGCTGTTCCAAAAAGGCGGCTTTTTCGAAGAGAACCCTTGTCTTGAACTCGTCATTGCTGCGGCTTTCAATCAGATCTGAAATTTCCCTTACAAATCTGTAACGGTCGTAATTTTCATCCACCAAATCGCTTTTCTTGAATGCTTTCCCCTCCATCAAAGACTCCATCAGGTTCGGGTTGATATCGTATTCGGAGGACCGGTGGCGTGATGAGGGGACAAAGTACCGGTCTCTCACCAACAGGTCGAATTCTTTTTTCAAGGGGAGCAGCACCATGCTCTTTACATCGTAGAAGCGGCGCATGTCATTCCAGTCGAAAGAATTGTCCTGAAGTTGCTGGTTGAATGCCGCAGAAAACAGCAGCGACTGCTCAAGTGTGATGTCAAAATGGGCGGCCACCATTTTCACACGCTTCAGCACATCTTTAATTTCAATTTGAGTGAATTCTGGCTCGGATTCACCGAAACGATGACGGCTCTCTCGCATGATGGCGGGATCCAAGGGTGCCAGCACCCCCGGAACAATGGCGTTAATAAGTTTACTACCGGAGTTTTCCATTCTCAATGCAAGAAAACTCAATGTCTGTAACATGGCTTCTTTTTCTTTTTTCATAGTTTGATGGTTTTTGAACGCTGCAAAATTAGCCTACAGGTATGACAAAACATGTCATAGTAAGATATGACACGTTTTGTCATAGAAAATCCCTATATTTGCCGCGTAAAAATCCTACACTATGAGCAAGCTATTATTATCCCGTTACGTGTGGCTGGTGGACACCGTCTATCAGGCCGGTTCCGAAGGCATTACTTTCCATGACTTGTCTGAAAAATGGAAAGACAACGTACTCCTGTCGAAGGGGGCTGAGTACAACTGGCGCACCTTTATGCGCCACCGCAACGATGTATGGGAGCTTTTCGGGGTGGTGATCGACTGCCACAAGAGCACCAACTCATATTATATCGCGGAACGAGGCAGCCTTACCGACACCTCGGCGTTCCGGCGGTGGCTGCTGGAAACGCTGACGGTCAACAACCGCATCAACGAGAGCGCGCAGCTGAAAGACCGCATCCTGCTGGAGCCGAACCCGTCGGGCGGGGAGTTCCTTTCCACCATCCTCGAAGCCATGCGCGACAACCTGATGCTCACCTTCGACTACCAGTCATTCTGGTATAAAAACGGGCACGTATCGCATTTCTTCAATGTGGAACCCTACGCTTTGAAGGTGTTCAAACGCCGCTGGTACCTGTTGGGGAAATATGGAAAGAACCCCTTGCGCATCTATGCTTTAGACAGAATGTTGGATATTGACATCGAATTCAATCAATTTGAAATGCCGGAGAATTTCAGCGCGGAGGCCTTCTTCTCCACCTGTTACGGCATCATCGTGGGCGATGAAGAGCCACAGTGCATCCGGCTGAAGGTGGAGTCGGGACAGGCCAATTATCTGCGCACACTGCCACTCCACCACTCGCAAAAGGAGGTGGAATGCACCGACAAATACTCGGTGTTCACCTATTTCTTGCGTCTCACCTTCGACTTCCGTCAGGAGCTGTTGACCATGGGCGACCGTGTGGAGGTGATGGAGCCTCAATCGTTGCGCAAGGAGATGGCGAGCATCGGACGGGCCATGGCGAAAGCGCATGCGGGAACGGCCAAAAAAGGAAAGTGAAACCACTATGGGAAGAGTGTTCATTCCGTTGAAATGGAATGGAAAAAATGTTATACCTTTGCACACGGAAAATGGAGGACTCTTTTAACTGAATTTCACCGTGTTTTATCCCGATACTTTTGAAGAGAAAATAGGCTTTGACCAGATTCGCCAGTTGCTGTCGGCGCGCTGCATCAGCGCGATGGGCCGCCGCGAGGTGGACGCCCTGCAGTGTGCTGCCGACAGGGAAAGTGTGGAATGCAACCTATTGGAAACGAACGAGTTCAAGCAACTTCTCCTCCTTGATGACCCCTTCCCGGCACAAGACTACAACGACCTGCTGCAGGTGCTCGCCCACATCGCCATCGACGGCACCCACATCGAGCTGGACGAGCTGGCCGGACTGCGCGGACTCATCCAAGCCGTGGTCAACGCGGTGGTCTATTTCCGCGCCCGCCACGACGACGGCAAGTACCCGCACCTGTGGCATCTCTGCGAGGACATCTTTCTCGAAAAGGAACTTCTCGCCGCTATCAACCGCGTACTCGACCCCAAAGGGAACCTCCGCGACGACGCCTCCCCGGAACTCCGCCGCATCAAGAGCGCCATCATCCGCATCTCCAACGACGCCGACCACCGCATCCGCAAACTGCTCGTGCAGGCCAAACAGGACGGCATCGCCAAGGAGGACGCCGAGATGACCGTGCGCGACGGCCGCCTCTGCATCCCCGTACAGGCGCAGTTCAAACGCCGCCTCCAAGGCTTCATCCACGATGAGTCGGCCACCGGCCAGACGGTCTTCATCGAGCCTACCGAGGTGTTCGCCGCCAACAACGAGCTCCGCGACCTCATCAACGCCGAGAAACGCGAGCTCATCCGCATCCTCACCGAACTCACCGACACCATCCGCACGTCTATCCCCAACCTCCGCGACTACCACCGCTTCATCGGCCATATCGACTTCGTGCGCGCCAAAGCCCTGCTCGCCATCGACCTCAACGCAGGCCTGCCGCACCTCTCCGACAGTCCCGTGCTGCACCTCCACAAAGCCACCCACCCGCTGCTGTTCCTGAAATTCAAGAGCCTCGCCAAAACGGTGGAGAAACTTACCATAGAACTGCATCCGCAACAGCGTATCCTCATCATTTCCGGTCCGAATGCAGGAGGTAAATCAGTATGTCTCAAAACGATAGGATTGCTTCAATACATGCTGCAATGCGGTCTGCTGGTGCCCGCCGACGAACAGTCGGAGATGGGATTTTTCACCGACTTTTTCATCGACATGGGCGATGAACAGTCCATCGAAAACGACCTCAGTACCTACAGCTCGCACCTGCGCAACCTCAAGGTGATGCTGGAGAATCTGAACCCGCAGTCGCTGTTCCTCATCGACGAGTTCGGTTCCGGCACGGAGCCCACTCTCGGCGCGGCCATGGCTGAAGCCGCCCTCGAAGCCTTCTACACCAGCGGCGCCTTCGGCGTGGTAACCACCCACTACGGCAACCTCAAGCTCTTCCCCGACACCCACCCCGAGGCCGTCAACGGCGCCATGCTCTTCGACACCCAGCAGCTGCGACCTCTCTACATCCTGAAAGTCGGAAACCCGGGCAGCTCGTTTACCTACGAAATCGCCCAGAAAATCGGCTTCCCGCAGGCTATCATCGACAGCGCCATCGCCAAATCGGGTACCGCCCAGATTGACTATGAGCGGAAATTGCAGGAGATAGAGGTCGCCAAGCTTGAAATCGATGAAAAACTGAAAAGCGTGCGCCTCGCCGACGACCAGCTGGCCAAAATGCTGACCGAATACGGCGAAAAATTCGGGGAGCTGGAGAAACATCGCAAGGAGATTTTGCAAAAGGCCAAAAATCAGGCCACGACCATCATAGAAAATGCCAACAAACTGGTAGAAAAAACGATACGAGACATCAAGGAAGCGAAGGCCGACCCCGTGAAGACCCGCGTCATCCGTAAAGAAGCCGAAAAAGCCAAGGAGCAGATGCGCACCGACATCGACCACTTCGAGAAAAAAGAGGGTCCCCAGCCGGCCGTGCCGCTCAAATTCACCAAGCCCCTTCAACCCAAAACCGAAAAGAAACCTGAAGATACCGAGATTCGAGTGGGAGATTCCGTTTTTATTATTGACATTCAAACGGTTGGAGAAGTATCCAGCATCAACGGACAGGATGTGGTGGTGGATTTCAACTCGGTTTCTTTCCGAACATCATTAAAAAAACTTACCAAAATCAGCAAGCGGGAGGCCAACAATGTGAAGAAACACGGGATGAAGATGGTGGGCACCGGAACCCTCAGCGACCTGATGAACCAGAAAATCGCCAACTTCAACCCCACGCTCGACCTGCGCGGCGCCCGTGTGGATGAGGCGATTGCCGAACTGGAACCCTATATCGACGAGGCCGTGCTGCTGAGCGTGCATCAGGTGCGCATCCTGCACGGCAAAGGCAACGGCATCTTGCGGAAAGTGGTGCGCGAGCAGCTGTCCCACCGCCGCGATGTCATCAGCTTTGCCGACGAACCCCTTGAACTGGGCGGCTACGGCGTGACCGTAGTTCAGTTGTAATAAATTGAAAATGAGCGAAAACAACAACATACTGACCATCCGCGACTTCTCATTGGACTTGAAGAACGATGAGGAGTGGAAGCACATTCTCCACCACGTGTCGCTGGAGTTGCCGCAGGGCAAAACACTCGGCATTGTGGGAGAGTCGGGCTCCGGCAAGTCGGTGACCGCCCTGTCGGTCATGCGCCTCATCAACCCGAAGATTGTGCGGGTGACGGGCGGCGACATCACCTTCCACGATGCACGTACCGGTCAGGATGTCAACTTGCTGTCACTCACCGAGAAGCAGCTGCGCAGCGTGCGCGGCGCCCGCATCGCCATGATCTTCCAGGAGCCGATGACCTCGCTGAACCCCGTCATCCGGTGCGGCGAGCAGATCATGGAAGCCTTGCAGCTGCACACCTCCATGACGAAAAAAGAGGCGCACAGCCGCGTCATCGAGCTGTTCGAGGAGGTGATGCTGCCCCGTCCCGAGAAGATTTTCACCGCCTACCCGCACGAGCTCTCCGGCGGACAGAAGCAGCGCGTGATGATCGCCATGGCTCTCAGCTGCAACCCCGACATCCTCATCGCCGACGAGCCCACCACCGCCCTCGATGTCACCGTGCAGAAGGGCATCCTCGAACTGCTGAAACGGCTGCAGGCCAAACACAACATCAGCGTCATCTTCATCACCCACGACCTCGGCGTGGTGGCTCAGATTGCCGACAACGTGGCCGTGCTGTTCCATGGCGAAGTGGTGGAGAAAGGCAGTGTGCGGGAGATTTTCGACAATCCAAAACATCCCTATACACAAGGACTTATCGCCTGCAGGCCCACGTTGGACAAGCGGCTGCACCAGCTGCCCACCGTGAGCGACTTTCTGCACGCGCACGACAATAATCT
This sequence comes from Bacteroidales bacterium, assembly GCA_045132235.1. GTDB lineage: Bacteria > Bacteroidota > Bacteroidia > Bacteroidales > WCHB1-69 > UBA1756. The sequence continues at coordinate 2,452 of JBGURX010000017.1, read as the reverse complement.
GCCCTCGCCGTTGGTGACCTTCACTGCCGTTACCGACGAGGAGCGCGCCGAACGACACCAACAGTTGTATCAGGGCGAACCGCTCATCCGCATCGAACATCTCTCCAAAAAATACCCGCTCCGCAAGGAACGGCTCTTCGCCAAACGCGAGTATGTATATGCCCTCAAGGACGTGTCGCTCGACATTTACGAAGGCGAAACGCTTGGACTGGTGGGCGAGTCGGGCTGCGGCAAGACCACGCTGGGCCGTACCCTGCTGCGCCTCATCGAGCCGGACGAAGGTAAAATCTATTACAAAGGGCAGGAACTCACCCACCTCTCGCAACGCCAGATGCGGGTGTTCAGAAAAGATTTGCAAATCATTTTGCAAGATCCATATTCATCTCTTAACCAAAGACTTACCATTGGTGACACCTTGATGGAGCCGATGCAGTTCCACCATCTTTACCACAACCAGAGTGAGCGCAAAAAGCGTGTCATCGAGCTGTTGGAGCGTGTCGGGCTCAACGAGAGCCACTTCTACCGCTATCCGCACGAGTTCTCCGGCGGCCAGCGACAGCGCATCTCCATCGCACGCGCCCTCGCCGTCAACCCCCGCTTCATCATCTGCGACGAGTCGGTGTCAGCCCTTGACGTCTCCGTGCAGGCGCAGGTGCTCAACCTGCTCAACGAACTCAAACAGGAGTACAAATTCACCTACATCTTCATCTCCCACGACCTCTCCGTCGTCAAGTTCATGTCGGACCGCATGGCAGTGATGCAGAACGGACAAGTGGTGGAGATGGGCGAGGCGGATGCCGTTTACCGCTCGCCGCAAACCGACTATACCCGCACCTTAATCGACGCCATCCCAACCTTTTAATCGACAATCATGAGAAAAGCCCTTTTCATCTCCCAAAACAGCATCCGCATTTTACTTGGTATCATGCTGATTGTCAGCGCTGTCATGAAAGTGCTGTCGTTGGATACCTTTGTGATGTATGTGTATAGCTTTAAAATTCTCTCGTTTGTGCTCACCGAAATCGCCTGCCGGTTGCTCATTGCCGTGGAGATGATGCTGGGTGTGATGCTTATTCTGAAGCTGCGCTACAAATGGGTTTGGTGGATCACGATGGCGATGATGGTGGGCTTCACTTTTTTCCTTGTCTATACCGTCATCTTCCGCAACGACAGCAACTGCCACTGTTTCGGCGACATCATCGAGGTGAAGCCGCTGGTGTCCATCTTCAAGAATCTGGGCATTATCGCGGTGATGATGCTGGTGTATGGGAAATGCGAGCGCAGTTTATGTATGGGTTGGTTAAAAAATGAAGAAGGGGAAGAGAGATTCACCTGCCGGTTGGTGCCCGACCGGGATGTCTTTCTAACTGAAAACCATTACTCTAAGAAGGCAAAAATCTGCATCTATACTGTTGTTGGATTGCTGGTGTTTGTGGCCACCTTTGTCTGTTTTCCGCCGACGGCCATTTACAACAAGATTTTCTCCAAAAACGAGTTGGTGGCGACGCCTGTGTATGAAAAAGCGTTGAACGATTCGCTGGTCTATCTGCATTATGAGAATATCCGCTATGATGAGGCCCGCGACACGGTGACTTTCAAAACCGACACCAGCTATTTCACGGCGAAAAAAGGCACCTACATTGTTCCGGTGGTGAGTGCCGGGTGCAAGTATTGCAAGCAGAGCTGCGAGTTCATGCACAACATTTTCGAGCGCAACGGGCTGCCTGCCGACCATCTGGTATTCTGGATATGGGGCGCCAACAACCAGCATTGTGCAAGTTTCTTGCGCATTACCAAAAGCTGGGAGCACGATGTGTACCGCATCAGTCCCACTTTGGCGATAGACATGGTATATGGTTCATTCCCCACCTTCTTGGTGGTGCGCGACGGCAAAGTGATAGACGCGTTCAACTACCGAGGGGTGGAGGAGCGGAAGATTGTGAACTATGTAAAGGGAACGGAGTAGGGTTACTGTTCGCAGACCCACGTTTTGTTGGTGGCGAAAACAGTGTCTTTGTTCATTCGATACTGCTTGTCCTGACACTCTTCCTTGGTCATTTTTCCGTAGTTATGGCTTTCGTTGGCGGCATCGGTGCTGGGGTGGTAGCCGGTGCACACGCATTCGCGCTTGCAGGAAACCGACAGGATGATAACAGCGGCTAAAAAGAGGATGGCACTTATTTTTTTCATACGTATGATAGATTTGCAAATTGAAGTTGCAAAAATACAATTAAATTCGGAAAAACCGCTGCTGGGTGGAAAAAAAGTTGTATTTTTGCCGCGGAAAGTTGCCGGAGTGGTCGAACGGGGCAGACTCGAAATCTGTTGAACCCTTCGGGGTTCCGGGGGTTCGAATCCCTCACTTTCCGCAAACAAAAAGGCGATGCAAAAAAGCATCGCCTTTATTGTTCGCGGAAAACCGTCGACCGCTTGCGGGCGAAAGGTTTGAGGC
>JBGURX010000016.1:0-40751 GCA_045132235.1 Bacteroidales bacterium | reverse complement strand
GAGGTCGGAGGCGAGCACGGTGTGGGCGGCCTCCACGGCGTCGGCGGTGGTGAGGTAGTTGTCCTCGCCGGTGTTGATGATGACGCCTGCGAAGCCGTTGATGACGCGGGAGAAGTACTGGTCGATGAGGGTGCGCTGCGGGTTGATGTCGCGGAAAAGGATGCCGTAGAGGGCGTCGTTGAGCATCACGTCGAGGCGTTCCAGTGCGCCCATGGCAGCGATTTCAGGCATGCAAAGTCCTGAGCAGTAGTTGCATAAGCGGATGTAGCGGCCTTGTTCCTCGCCCACCTCGTCGAGAGCCTTGCGCATGATGCGGAAGTTCTCCTGCGTGGCGAAAGTGCCGCCGAAGCCTTCGGTGGTGGCGCCGTAAGGTACGTAGTCGAGAAGGCTCTGTCCGGTGGTGCGGATCACGGCGATGACGTCAGCGCCTTGGCGTGCGCCGGCCTGTGCCTGCACCACGTCTTCGTAAATGTTGCCCGTGGCCACAATGATATAAAGGTACGGCTTGGGGCCTTCACCGATGGTGTTCAGGTATTGGTTGCGCTTGGCCACATTGCCTTTGATGCGTTCCATGCAGGCATCCACGTAAGGAGTGACCGCCTTCTGGATTTCTTCGGGGGAGTGGAGCTTCAGCTGTGTGATGTCAAGCTGCCCGTTCATCATGGCTTCCGCAATCTCCTGCGGATTCTTGCCGGTCTCGATGATGGCGTTGCCGATATAAAAAAGAACACCTTCTTTCAAAACGCCTTTTTCCTGCAGCGCATTCACCACCACATTCGGCAGCGGCACGTCGTTGCTGTCGATGCCGTCGATGCCGATGAGGCGGCAGAGGGTGCGCTCCACGGCAACGGTTGTGTATCCGTCAACGAATTTCTGCACGTCGTCGGCGATGTCGCCGGCTAATTTTTTTGCATATTTAACTTTTTGAAAATCAAGACCTAACTTACTTTTTTCCATTCTTTTAATATTGATTTTTATAAAATAATCCTATTTATGCAATTAAGTTTGCAAAAGTACAAAACAATTTCAAATTGACAAACGCCAAATCGGTGCTTTTTTGTAACTTTGCAGCCTCAAAAAATAGAGTATGTCTGAAGACCTCCATCTGGTAAACGACTTGGCACTCATCCTCATTTCCGCAGGAGTGATGACCGTGATTTTCAAGCTGTTGAAACAGCCGTTGGTCTTGGGATACATTGTGGCAGGTTTCCTTGTGGGGCCGCATTTCCAGCTTTTCCCCACCATCATGGAGCAGAATTCCGTGCATGAATGGTCGGAAATCGGTATCATCTTTTTGCTGTTTGCCCTCGGGTTGGAGTTCAGTTTCCGAAAATTATTCAAGGTGGGCGCCACCGCCATCATTGCCTCTGCTGCCGAGATTGTCATCATGTTCTGTGTGGGCTTCTTCACGGGCTATCTGTTGAAGTGGACGATTATGGAGAGCATTTTCCTTGGCGGTATGTTGGCCATGTCATCCACCACCATCATTATCAAGGCTTTCGATGATTTGGGATTGAAGCAGGAGAAGTTCGCCGACATCACCATGGTTATCCTTATCATTCAGGATATTGTGGCCATTTTGATGATGGTGTTGCTGTCCACCGCGGCCGTGAGCCAGCAGGTGGATGGCTCCGACATGCTCATGTGCATTCTGAAGCTGATTTTCTTCATGGTGCTTTGGTTCGTGGTGGGCATCTCTGTCCTTCCCACTTTTTTTAGAAAAGCCAAAAAATACATCAACCACGAGACTTTGCTCATCATCTCCATCGGACTCTGTTTCGGGATGGTGGCCTTTGCCAATTATGTCGGTTTTTCTTCGGCATTGGGAGCTTTTGTAATGGGTTCCATTCTTTCGGAAACTGTTGAAGCTGAACATATTGAGAGGTTGCTGAAAAGTGTGAAGGATCTCTTTGGCGCTATCTTTTTTGTCTCTGTGGGAATGATGGTTGATCCTAAGATTTTGATTGATTACTGGCCCACGGTGCTGGCCCTCACTTTGATTGTTTTGTTGGTGAAGGCGGTGATTTCCTCCTTCAGTGTTTTGATTGCGGGCGAGGATTTGAAAACTTCGCTGCAGGTGGGTTTCAGCCTGTCGCAGATTGGCGAGTTTGCCTTTATCATTGCGGCATTGGGAGTTTCGTTGCAAGTGATGAATCCGGTCATCTATCCGATCATTGTGGCGGTGGCGGTCATCAGCACGTTCACCACCCCATACAGCATCCGGCTGGCTGTGCCGGTGTTCCGTTTTCTGGACAAGCGGATGCCGGAAAAACTGAAGCGCACGCTGGATTCCTATCGATTGTTGGGGGGCGGCAGCAAGTTTGGCAGCGGCTGGCGGAAGGTGATTTCCACTTCGCTGTTGCGCACCATCATTTTCGGGGTTTGCAGTTTTGCCGTGGTGTTGGTGTCGGTGAAGTTTTTCTATCCTTTCACACTTGAAAAACTGAAGGACACGTTGCGTCACGACTGGATTATCAACCTGATTAACTGTGTGGTAACACTGGTGGTGCTCTCACCGTTCCTGCTGGGATTGATCCGGCACGGCAGTCGCACACAGGCGGTGTATTCGCAGCTCTGGCGGCAGAACCGTTCCAACCGTATCGCCATCGTGGCGTGGACCCTGCTGCGGGTGTTCGCCGCTTGCATGTTTGTGGTGACGGTTCTCTCCAAGACCTTCAGCGCCAGTCTGTGGGCTCTGATCCCGATTGCCATTGTGCTGGTCATCTTCCTCGGGCTTTCGCGCAATGTGTTGCACCGGTATGCCCGTCTGGAGGAGAATTTCATGCAGAATCTGAATGCCAAGGAGCATGAAAATGCAATGCCTTTGCCAGAACTTGAAAGCCTCAACGAGGTGGAAAAGAAGTGAAAGAAGGGTGCGGAACTGTCATAAAGCGCTGACTGATAATTCGGTTGGCGCTTTTCTTTTTTTTATTAAATATTATATCATTATTAGGGCAACATTTTTTTTGAAAAATGGTAAAAAAGAAAGGTGATGAAAGGAATTATTTTCGTAATTTTGCTCTTTAATGCGAGAATGTGTGGATGTTGAACTAAACTAACTGAATAATAAATAGTTATATGAAGCGATTGGGATTAAAACTGCTATTGGTTAGCGTGATGGGCTTGCTGTTGGGACAAGTGCATGCCCAAAACACCAATAATTTGTGCATCAATGCCAACCCGTTTTGTACGGATGAGAACCCATACGGTGTTACTTTCCCTGCGGGTACTGACGCTACGGCCACGCCGGACCTTCCGAGCAATCAGCGCGGCTGTCTGTACTATACTCCTGCACCGGCTTGGTATGTGATGCAGATTGACAACCCAGGCGACCTGCTGATTTATTTGGAGCACAGCAATGGCCGTGACATTGACTTCGCCTGTTGGGGTCCTTTCACGGGCTATAACACCTATGGTGAACTTCTCCAGTCAGTTTGCACCTCCCGTCTGACCGGTGATGGTGACACCCATCGTCCCAACAATGGGTATCATGATCCCAACGATCCTTCCACATGGGGTGGCTATCCCAGCGGCAACCTCATCGACTGCAGTTACAGTGCCCAATCTACCGAATGGTGTTTTATTCCCAATGCGCAAGTCGGTCAGTGGTATATTTTCTTGATTTGCAACTATTCCCAAGCGGCAGGCGACATCTCGTTCAATGTTCAGAGCGGTAACGCCACTACCAACTGCAACATCTTGGCCAGCATCAGTAACAACGGTCCCCTCTGCGAAGGCGAAGACTTGCAGCTCTTCTGCAATGCAACAAGTACCATCGGCTATTCGTGGACAGGTCCCAACGGTTTCTCTTCTACCGACCAGAACCCCATCATCCATAACGTGAATCCCAGCGCCAGCGGCACATATACTGTCACGTATCGTCCCAACAATGCCACTGAGACACAGGTGGGTACCACCACTGTGGATGTGTATGGGCGTCCGACGGCTTCCATTGAAGCTTCACAGACACAGCTCTGTAATGGCGAGGCAGTCACGTTGACAGGGTCTTCCAACTGTGACACTTGTCAGTACCAGTGGAATAATGGCTCGCCATGGCATTCTATCAATGTGCTGCCGACAGTGACGACCACCTATACGCTGACTGTCACCAATGGGAACTGTAGTTCAGTGGCGTCGCAGACCATTGTCGTGGGTGCGGTGCCCACGGTGTCGGTGGCACCTTCTATCATCACTCTTTGCTCTGCCATTGGACATGTTGACCTGCAGGCCATCTCCACGCAGTGTGGATATGGTTGTGAATATGTATGGAGCAATGGGGTCACAGGTGCTGTGGATCATGTCACCATGGGAGACTGTACACCTGAAACCGACAACATTTTCACCGTCACTTGCACCAACAGTTATGGCTGTACCGCTACTGCATACGCCATCGTGCGTATGACCGAAAGTGTGAACATCGCCGACTGCAACGTGTTCTATGCCGACAACTATGGTGACCCTGAGTCGCAGGGACTCACCCCGTCGTCGCCGACTACCGTTGAACACGCCATTGAACAGGCCTCCTGTACCAACGCTATCATCCGACTGGATACGGGTACGTATGTCATTGATCAGCCTATCCATTTGGCCAGCAATTTGACATTGGAGGGTGGATTCCGGGATGAATACAAGGTGAAAACTTCCGAAATCGGGGCGACAACCATCTACCGTTCATCACGGTATGTGGAGGGCACCTCAATGGCCCCGCGTCTGGTGGCCATTGAAGGAAGCAGCCTCAACGATTTCCGTTTGCAGGACCTGACCATTCAGACCGCAGATGCTCCGGAGTTGCCCGGTGTCAACACCCCTTCCAATGCGGCAGATGACAAGGACTGCTACAACATGGTGGATCCCGGTGAACAGATTCCTGCGGCCAGTGTGCACTGTGGGAACGGTGTGATTTCAAATTATCAGGTTCTCCCGGGTGCTTATCCGTACAGCCGATTTGTGACACTTTACAAAGCATCGGAATTGGGAGGCGTGCCCACTACTTTCACTGCACTTGGTTTGGATATTTGGTCTATGACGCAGGTGCCGGTGGATGGAAACCAGCGTCATTTGACCATCACATTCGTGGAGGTGCCGTTCCAGAATTTCAATGGTTTTTGTGATAATTTTGGTGAGCCTTGGGAAGACACTGAGGCCGCTACCTATTCCGGACTTCTCGGCATGGCTGGGGCTACCGTGGTGTATGACGGCTACTTCTGTGTGGATGGGACAGGACTTCTCACTTTCCCCATCAATTATGATTACCATGGTGGTAATTTGATGGTTATTTTTGAGGGAATTGCTTGTTATACCAGTAATAACAATGGAGGTTGTCCCATTACGGTGCAAGGCGGTACTACCAGCGCCAGTGATTTCATGTCAGGTCGTATGGTAACCCAAACCAGCTTGCCCACACAGTGGCAGTGGGATCTCATACCGGAATATTATCCGGAACGTCCCAATATTTCCTTCTTTACCTGTACTGACCGTACCGTGGATGGCAATGTGGTGTCAACTGTCAGTTCTGGCAGTGCGGCAGAGAGTTTCCCGCTTCCGGGTGCGGCGGGGCACCATCGTACGGCAGCCCTTTATACCTCGAGTGAAATAGGCACGGGTCCCCGGATGCTTTCCGGCATTGCATTGGACGTGGCCAGCATCTCTGCTACTGCGGGCAGGACGCGTACGGTGCGTATCTACATGAAAAACACCACCGACCTTACACTTACTGCTGGACAGGTGTGGAATCAGTATATCTCTAACTCTTCCCTGGTTTATTCCGGTACTTTCTGCGAGGATGCTACGGGGTGGACGGCTTTCCCCATCCATTTTGCATACGAAGGGAATGGCCTGATGGTGATGATTGAAGGGGAGGGGTGCGGTGTCACAGGAGGATGCAGCGTGCTCACCAACTGCAGTCCGATAAGCGACATGTGTGCGTATATCACCTCTAACGAGGGTGCGTATTATTCTATCAACACTTTGACGGCGAGCGCATATCGCCCCAACATCCAGTTATACTCATCCAGCAGTGATGGAGATATGTTTTACGTGAGTGAGTCCAATTATGGTGTCTCCACATACGGAGTGCATTTGGCCAATTGCGGAAGATATGACATTGTTCGTTGCCGTATTGCGGCGGGCAATGCCAGCCGTGGAAAAAATGGTGCGATAGGAAAGAATGGCGGTGACGGCGGTGATGGCGGCATGGGCAATGTGGGTTTGAGTGGTGTGATTGAGGATGGTGTGACGAATGGAGTGATGGGATCCCAATATGTGCCGGGTGGAGCTGGCGGTCTTGGAGGCCGTGCGGGTACCTCTGCGGGTATTGCCACTCCGGCGGGACAGGGCGGCAATGGCGGCAACGGCGGCCAGTATCAGACCGAGCCGCCTTATTCCACGAATGCGGGAGGTAACGGCACTGCCGGAGGCAATAATCCGGGTTCGGGGACGATGGGACACACCAATGATGCACAGGCCAGTTCGACAGCCATGGTTGAAGCCAGGGCTCAGTGTTCGGATCTTACGTATCAGACGTGTGTGCAGACGGCTGGACTTGGTGCGGCGGGCGTGAATGGCGCGAATGGTGTGACGGCTAATCCCGTTTACAGCAGCTACTTCAACCCTGGTATCCAAGTGAATGGTGGAGACGGCACCGGCGGTGGCGGCGGTGGCGGCGGTGGCGGCGGTGGCGGCGCTGCGGCAAAAAACACCTATGATTCTGATATGCGTTTGGCGTTGGCTTCCGGTAGTGGCGGTGGCGGCGGCGGCGGTGGCGGCGGCGGCGGCCAAGGCGGTGGCGGCGGCTACGGCGGCGGCGGCTCTTTCGGTATATATTCATACAACGACGCCTTTAGCAGAACGATCACGGATTGCTACGTTACGACAGGTACAGCAGGTGCTGGTGGTGCTGGCGCCAGCGGAGGAACTGGCGGAATCGGCGGTTCCGGCGGTAGCTGCGACGGAATCGCTTCGATAAGAGCCCGCCACAACAATAACAATTTTCCGACAGAATATTTAGCATTGGCTTTTGGTGGATATGGCGATAATGGCGGTGCAGGCGGCAATGGCGGCGCAGGCGGTAATGGAGCATCGGGTGCCGCCGGTGTGAGCCATCCCACCGTCGATGTGACCAACCTTGGCGTGGCGACTGCTCCGGCATCTGGCTTCACCAACTGGAGCGGCCTCGTCTCTCAGGAGATTATTCTCGCCGGCAGCCACGAACGCCCCTATACTAGCTGTACCGATGTGGAAATGGATATGTGTAGCGGCGGTACACCGCAATATTATACCACCTTCGGTAGCGAGGCTACCCCGTCGGAAGGACAGGCTTGTACCACAATTTCCTATATCGGTACCACCTCCGACCTTACTTCGCAGGTGACAGCTACAGGACGTAAGACCCCACGAACCACTGGACCAAGCTCCTCCAACCGCTACTCGGGTTTCAACCTCGTACTTTTCAGCCCTGTTGAACCGGGACATATCACGGGCAATCCTGATGTGTGTCCTGGCGATTACAGTTACTGTATCGCATACGAACCGGGCTATTTTTATTCTTGGGATATTGTTGAAGGAAGAGAGTATGCCGAGTTCATTTCAGACACCACCCTGAACTGTGTGGCCGTTACTTTCACCAATATCACTACAGAAATACAACAGGTAGCACTCGAGGTCAGCATCAGTCCGCCCTGTTGTCCGAGTTTTGTCAAAGATACGTTCTGGGTGGATGTTGAACCGATGGTCCATATTTTCAACATCACTCATGATCTGCGGTTGTGTACGGGAGACGACGCTACATTGTCGGTGACGGCGACTCCGCCTGATGCCACTTATCAGTGGATGCTCAATGGCAACCCCATCAATGGTGCCACCAGCAACACGTATGAAATTACTGATGCTTCGCCCACCAACACGGGCGAATATGTGGTAGTGGTGACGGGCGCTTGCAATGTGGAGATGGACACTGTGGAGGTGTCGCTCTATACAATGCCCGAAGTGACAGTAATGGTGGATGAGCCGCTATGTGTCCCTGATTTCCCGCTCTTTATCTTCACCTCAAACATGGACAATGTGGAGTTGACTTTTTCTTTCGAGGGGAATGTCTATGAAATTATTGTGAATGAGGGAGAAAATTATGTGGATTATATTGAAGCCCATGGCACGGGCATTGTGTCGGTGATTTCTGCGGAGTCGGTTGACGGATGTTTGAATACTGCCGTTGCGCAGGACCTTTTCCTCGCATTGAACAGCGATGACATTACTTCTGCCGGTGCAGACCGTACCTACTGTGATACTTACGTTCATATTGAAGCAGTGGAGCCTGACAATGAAGGTGAACATGTGAGTTACGGGCATTGGGAATTTGTCTCTTCCAATCCCTCCGGTAACACAGTTGTGTTTGATGATATCAATAATTACAGCACTTACATTACTGCCAGCGGGCCGGGAGAGTATGAAATCCGCTGGGTGCTTACTGTGGAAAACCCCTGTCCTAACGAGATAGCCGATACGGTGGTGATAACCATCACTGAACCCCTTGAACTTGACTTTGCTCCGGGCTTGAACTCCTGCTATGGCGAGCCGGTGAACGTGACTGCGGTCGGTAGTGGTGGTACAGCTCCCTATACCTATTATTGGATTGACAATAGCGATCCTGCGAATCCGGAAGTCATCGGTTTAGAAGACCATATTGATGGACTTGTGCCGGGTGTGAATTATTTGTTGGTGATGATGGATGAAAGCGAGTGTGAGTATGACAGCAATTTTGTCATTACGTTGCTTGCCTCTCAAACCGTCAGCATTCATGACATTGATACGGTTTGTCCTAATGCGGAAAGCATCAATGTCGATATTACCATCACACAGGGTACACCGCCTTTCCAGATCTCTATCTCTAATCAAAATACTACTTATGAATATGTGGCTTCTGAAAGAGAATTGAATTATTCGCTGCCGCTGTTACTGTCCGGTTGCGATGTCCACGACACCCTCTATTTGATGGTGACGGATGATTATGGCTGTACTGCCTACGATACAGCAGGCTTTGTGGTTGCGGATACCCGTGCCCCTGTGATTTCCGGGGTTCTTCAGAACGACACCTTCGCTTGTCCGAGTGAAATCCCTGTCGCTTTTGCGAATTTGAGCGCGCTGGTGGCACAGCTGACAGGCGGCGACAACACCGTTACCGACAACTGTACGCCGTTTGCTGAACTCGGTATGACGATGTCGGAGACCACGACAGTTGCCGATTGCAAATATACCATTGTGCGAACCTATACCATATCGGATGCCTGCACCAATTCTTCCACCATTACTCATACTATCATCGTGGAAGATACAATAGCACCGGTGGTCGTGGGTACATTGAGTGACATGCAGGTGGAATGTCTGGCGGATGTGTCGGATGCCATCACCAGCCTTCAGACGTTGGCCGAGACTTTCAGCCTTGACATTTCCGACAACTGCAGTGCATTCGCCAACTTGGATCTGCAGGTGACGACAGAAGACTTCACCGCCTTGTGCGATGCAACGTACGTGCGCACCTATACCATTTCCGACACTTGCGGCAACGCTACTGTGATCACTCAGAACATTGTTTTCTATGATAACACCAATCCGGTGGTGACGGGCACTCTCCGCGATACGAACATCTATGCCAACGCGGATTGCAGTTACACCAACGTGGCGGCCTATACTACGGTTGCCGATTTGACGGCTGCCGGTTTGACGGTGACGGATTGTAATCTGGTGAATGAGATTTCGTATGCGGATGACAATACTGATGACATCAGCGAGTGCTCCAAGACCATCACAAGAACCTATACCGTTTCCGACAGTTGCGGACATACGACCACCATCACGCAGACGATTACAGTGGAAGACACCATTTCGCCTGCGGTGGTGAATCCGCTCCGCGACACCAATATCTATTATACCGATGCACAATGTCACTACAATGAAGTTGCTCAGCTAACGATTTCCGATTTTACAGTGACCGATTGCAATGATGTGAATTTGGTGGTGACGCATCGCGATACGGTGGGCGCCCCCGGTGACTGCCAGTGGAGCTATGTGAGAGTATATTCATTTACGGATATCTGTGGCAATGGTCCGACCATCATCGAGCAAACCATCACCGTTAGCGATACCACCCGTCCGCAGGTGGTGGATGATTTGGAGGATACTATATTATATTATGTAGGTAATGAATGTGATTTGGCTGCTTTCCCAAGACTGACTTTGTCGGATTTTGATGTGGAAGATTGCCGCTATGGGAATTTGCAATTCTCTGTTGTTGAGCAGGATACTACGAATAATGGGGAAGGTTGCGAATGGAGTTACACCCGTATCTACACATTTGCTGATGACTGTAATAATGCGGTTGTAACTATCGATCAGCTGATTACGGTGCGCGACACCACCCGTCCGGCCATCGCAGGCACGCTGGCCGACACTACTATATACCGTCTGGCTGATTGTACCTACGAGCTACCGGCTAACATGACGATTGCCGATCTGCGCGCCGCCGGTTTGACCATCACCGACTGCAACTTGGACAACAACGTGGCTGTGAGCGATGCCGACCTGACCGGCGACAATTGTAATGCTATGGTGGTGAGAACCTACACCATCTCCGACCTCTGCGGTAATTTCACCACCATTACCCAGAATATTATTATTGAAGATACCACCCGTCCGTACCTGACGGCTCCGATAGCGGACTCTCTGCTGACGGCGACGAACTGCGACTTTGTGGTGCCCGACTTTGTGACGATTGCCCGCACATTGGCAGCAGACAACTGCACGGCTACGGCGGATATTAACATCCAGCAGTCGGAGACTGCCGGCACTCCGGTGACCGATGCGATGGATGTGACCGTCACCCTGACGGATGCCTGTGGCAACGACAGCATCTACACGATTCACATCGCCCTGCCGGAAGAGTTGACGCTGACGCTGCATCAGGACGACACCGCCATCTGCGAAGGCCAGAGCGTGACCTTGCCTACCACCTTCACCGGTGGCGTCGCTCCCTACGAGTACGTTTGGTCACCGACCAGCGGTCTGGCACCTACGGATGCCGACACCGTGGTGGCCACCCCCGAAGATGGAACATACAACTACGAGGTCGTCATCACTGATGCTAACGGCTGTACCGCAACCGCTTCTGTGAACGTCATCGTGGATACGATGCCCGCCGAGCCGACACTGAGCTCGCAGCCCGATGTGGCTTGCCAAGGCGGTTCCAACGGCTCTGTCACCATCGAGAATCCTGTGGGAAGCGGCTACAGCTATTCGCTTAATAATGCCGAATTGCAGGATACCACCAATGTGTATCAGGGACTTTCAGCGGGCTTCTATACCGTAATGGTTCAGTCGAATACGGCTAACAATACCAACTGTCAGGCCACTTCCACCATCGAGGTGGAAAGCTCGCCTACCAATCCGCGCGTGGCCATCGACTCGTTGGATGTTGACCTGTTGCTCTGCCCGAACCAAGGCAGTCAGGAGATTACCGCCCATATCATCAGCGGCACCGAGCCCTATGTGGTGACTTGGACGGGTGCGACAGTGGATCCGACCGACAGCCTCAGGGCATCGGTGAGCGTGGATGCTGCTGACTGCGATTCTGTTTACACCATTACGATTTCAATTGTGGATGGTAATGAGTGCGAGGCTTCCGACGAGTATGCCTTCCGTATCGTAGATACGCTGGCACCTGCCATTCACGGTGTGCTGGTGAACGACACGGTGGCCTGTCCCAACGACCTGCCGGCTCCTTTCGCTGACCTCACCGCACTGAATGACGCCCTCGTGGGTGATGAAACCTCCATCGAGGACAGCTGTACGGCATTTGCCGACCTTGTAATGACGGTTGAAACCGCAGACTATACTCAGAGTTGCGAGTATCAGGTGGTGCGCACCTATACCGTGACTGACGAGTGCGGCAATTACTCCACCATCACCCACACCATTATCGTTCACGATACCATCGCGCCCGTTATCAATGGTACCCTCGATGATGAAACGGTGGTGTGCGCAGCCGACTTCTCGGAAGCTGTTGCCACGATAGATGGACTCGTTGCCTTGCTGCAAGGCGGTGGCGCTATCACCGACAACTGCTGCGATGCCGCACATCTTACCCTGACTTCCGCCACTGAGGCCTTCACCGCATTGTGCGGCGGCACGTATGTGAGAACCTATACGGTGACCGACACCTGCGGCAATTCTACTTCCATCACCCAGAATTTGATCATCAATGATAACGTTGATCCTGAAATAGTGGGTGCGCTTGCCGACATTACTATCTATGCAGACTCTGTCTGCAACCACACGCTGCCCACGGCCTACACCACCGTGGCAGAACTGGAAACTGCCGGTCTGACCATCACCGACTGCAACTTGATGACCTCTGTAGCGGTGGCCGATGCCGACATGAGCGTCTATGACGACTGCCATACGTTGGTGGTGAGAACCTATACGGTTTCTGACTCCTGTGATAATTCCACCACGATTTCTCAGAATATCTATATTGAAGACACTTTGCATCCGTGGCTTACCAGCCTTATCGCTGACAGTTTGCTGACGGGTGTGAATTGCGAGTTTGTGGTACCCGACTTCGTGGCGATTGCAGAGACCTTGGCACAGGACAACTGCACTGCACAGGCCGACATTGATGTGGTACAGAGCCCCGCGGCTGGCACTTCTGCTGATGCTGACGGCAATGTGACTCTTACCTTGACCGATGGTTGTGGCTTGCAGACCACGTACACCATCCGCTATACGCTGCCGACCATTCCGGTACTTACGCTCCATCAGGGCGACACCGCCATCTGCGAGGGTCAGAGCGTGATGCTGCCCACCACGCTGGTGGATGGCACGGCTCCGTTTACCTACGCATGGCTGCCCACCGACGGGTTGAATGCCACCAATACTGATACGGTGGTGGCTACCCCCGATAGAGGTACGTATACCTACACTGTGACGGTGACGGATGCCAACGGCTGTACTGCTGGAGTTTCCGTGACGGTGGAGGTGGATACGATTCCGGCAGTGCCTACGCTTACACAGGAACCCAACGTGGCTTGTCATGGCGATGCCAATGGTTCTGTCACGATCTGGAATCCTGTAGGAGATGGTTATAGCTACTCATTGAATGGCGCTGATTTCCAAGATACGACAAATGTATATCAGGGCTTGATTCAGGGTCAATATACAGTGGTGGTGATGACGGATGCTGAGGCTGCCTGTCAGTCCAGTTACACCATTGAGGTGGAGAGTTCACCGGCCATTCCGAGTGTGGCGGTGGATACGCTGTTGGTGGACCTCTGTCCCAATCAGGGTGCACAGGAGGTGACCGCCCACATCATCAGCGGCCTTGAACCTTTCGTTGTGACTTGGGACAATGCCACAATCAATCCTACCGACAGTTTGTCGGCCACGGTGGCTTTCGACGCTGCTGTTTGCGATTCCAACTACAGTGTCACCATCCATATCGTGGATGGCAACGAATGTGAGACCTATTCCAACTATGTGTTCCGAGTGGCCGACAGCCTCGCTCCGGTGATGGCCGAGTTTGTAGATACTGCGCGTGTGGAGGGATGTGACGTGACTGCCGCGCCCGCCCCGCTGACTACGGAGGACGAGTTGACGGCTCTGGGCATGAGCTTCACGGATGAGTGTACCGCTGCCGGCAACTTCATCGTGAACTGCACGGCTGATACTGCCGGCGTTTGCCCGATCGTCATCACCCGCCGCTACACGGTGACGGATGAGTGTGGTCATGTGAGTAACGAGGCTATCCACAGAATTTTGATCGATGATGAAACAGCACCTGAGGTGACTGTGGCTGAAGTGGTGGATACCCTCAACAGCTGTGGTGTGCTGGATGCTCCGGCTCCGGCCACGACTGCTGCCCAGTTGCAGACCATCGGCTTCGCTTTCTCGGATGCCTGTACGGCTGACGCTGACTTGGTGGTCGCCATGACTGCCGACACTTCCTACAATGGTTGTACGGTGGAGATTGCCCGTGTTTACACGGTGATGGATGGCTGTGAGAATGTGAGTGCGGGAATGACGCATATCATCCGCATCCACGACAGCATTGCACCGATCATCAACAATGTGATTCCGGAGCTTACGCTGTACGGTTGCGATACTACCACGGTGCTGGCGGGCTACCCGGCGGCTACGACCGCTGCGGAACTGCTCGCCTTGGGTGGCATCTCCATCACGGAGGCTTGTACGCCCGAGAATGAACTGATTGTTCACCACACCAGCGACTCCACGGGTCTCTGCGAAATTGTGGTCACCCGTACCTACTGGGTGGAGGATGCCTGCGGCAATCTCAGCAACGAGGTGTCGCACGTGATTCATATCCTTGATACGGTAAGACCTGTCGTGGATTATACATTGAACGACACCACCATCTATTACACCAATGCTCAGTGCGATTATGTAGAGGTGGAACAGTTGGCGCAGGATGTCTTTGGCGCACAGGATTGCCATCAGGTGAATATGGAGGTGGTGCATCACGATACCATTGGCGCGTCCGGCGATTGCGAGTGGAGCTATGTACGAAACTATCAGTTTACGGACGAGTGCGGCAACGGGCCGGTCATTCTTTCACAAACTATCACGGTGAAAGATACCATGCGTCCGCAGGTGGTGGACAATCTTCGTGATACTATATTATATTATGTAGGCAATGATTGCACACTGCCCGCTTATCCGAGACTTTCCCTTACTGATTTCAATGTGGAAGATTGTAGATATGATAATCTGCAATTTACTGTTATTGAAAGAGATACAACAAATAATGGTGCAGGATGCGAATGGAGTTACACCCGTGTTTACACGTTCGCCGATGATTGCAACAATACTTCCGTCAGCATTGACCAGCTGATTACCATCCAAGACACCACTCGTCCCGCTATTGATGGTACTTTGCTTGATTTAACAATTTATCGTACAGAAGATTGCAGTTATATACTGCCCGACACTTTGACGGTTGCAGCCATGTCATCATCATTGGCCATCGCCGATTGTAATTTGGATTACGACAATGTAGGAATTGTCCATTCAGATATGGAAGGCGATGATTGCAATGGTACGATCGTCAGAACGTACACCCTTTCAGACCTCTGTGGAAATTCCACTACCATCAGTCAGACCATCCATATTTTAGATACGATTCGTCCTTATCTGACGGAAACGATTGCGGATACGGTGTTGGTTTCTGACAACTGCCATTTCGTGGTGCCTGATTTTGTGACGATTGCCTACGGACAGTCGCAAGACAACTGCACGGCTGTTGCCGACCTCACCATCACGCAGTCGGTGCCTGTCGGCACGGATGTGACCGCTGATATGGATGTGACCATAACGCTGGCCGACGCTTGCGGCAACGACAGCAGCTACACGGTGCATATCACATTGCCGACAATTCCGGAAATCACTTTGCATCAGAGTGATACCGCCATCTGCGAGGGCGAGAGCGTGCTACTGCCCACCACTTATGAGAATGGTACCGCTCCGTATGCGTTCAGCTGGAGTCCTACGGACGGGTTGAACAGTACAACTTCGGACACGGTGACGGCTACGCCTGCTCATGGCGTGTATGCTTACGTGGTGACCATCACCGATGCCAACGGCTGTACGGCCACGGCGACCGCCACTGTGACGGTGGACACGCTGCCCGCAGTGCCGGAGCTCACCTCGCTGCCGAATGTGGCTTGCCATGGTGATGCCAATGGCTCTATCACCGTGCTGAACCCGCTGGGTACCGGTTACAGCTACTCGCTCAACGGCACTGATTTCCAAGATGAACCGCTCTTTGAGGGTTTGACCGACAGCAACTACGTGGTGACGGTGTTGACGGCCGAAGGTTGCCAGTCAACAGGTACGATTTCAGTGGATCGTTCGCCTGCCATCCCGGCAGTGGCCATCGACTCGCTGGCCGCCGACCTGCTGCTCTGTCCCAACCAGGGAACGCAAGTCGTCACGGCGCAGATTCTCAACGGTCTGGCACCTTACACGGTGGTGTGGATAGGGGCTGCCCAGAGCGCATCCGACAGCTTGACCGCCACGGTTGACGTGGATGCCAGCAACTGCAATGCCATCTACTCCGTTACGGTTACGATTACGGATGCCAACGATTGTGAGGCACACAACACCTACAACTTCTCCATTGTGGATACGGCTGCCCCGATTATCACCGGTATCATTCCGAACGACACGGTGGCTTGTCCCAATGATGTGCCCGCTGTCTTCACCGACCTGACGGCTCTGGCCAACGCATTGGTAGGAGAGGGGAGCTCCATCGTGGACAGCTGTACCGCCTTCGCCAATCTGGAGATGTCGGTTGAAACGGCTGACTTTACGCAAAGTTGCGAATATCAGATTGTGAGAACCTATACGGTGACGGATGAATGTGGCAATTCATCATCCATTACCCATATCATTATCATCCACGATACCATTGCTCCTGTTATCAGTGGCACGCTGGCAGATGTTACGGTGGTTTGTGTGGAAGATATGCCCGCTGCTGTTCAAACGGCGGCTGAATTGCTTGCTCTGCTTCAGGGTGATGATGCGGACATTACTGATAACTGTAGTGATTTCGCCAGCCTGACGTTGACTTCATCGACACCTGAATTTACCGCTCTTTGCCATGCTTCATACATCAGAACATACACTGTTTCTGATACTTGTGGCAATATTACGACCATCACACAAAATCTCATCTTTGAAGATAATGTGGATCCTGTGGTGGAGGGCGCGCTGGCTGACATCACCATTTATGCGGATTCTTCCTGCAACCATACACTGCCTGTCGCTTGGACGACAGTTGCTGATTTGACAGATGTTGGATTGGATATTTCTGATTGCAATTTGGCTTCTGATGTAACTGTATCTGATGCGGATATGACGGTGGTGGATGCGTGTACAAACAGGGTAGTCAGAACTTATACCGTTTCTGATTCCTGTGGCAATAGTACGACTGCTTCGCAGAACATCTACATTGTGGATACCATCCACCCGTGGATGGAGCAGCAGATTGCTGACACGCTGCTGGTATCGACCGACTGCCACTTCCTTGTTCCGGACTTTGAAGCTGCAGCTGCTTTGCTGGCACACGATAACTGCACAGCGGACGCTGACATTGACATCCAGCAGTCGATTGCTGCCGGCACTGAGCTGACCGATGCCGCCGATGTGGTGCTGACCTTGACCGACCTTTGCGGCCTGCAGACCACCTACACCATCCATGTCACCATTCCTGAAGTGCTGGATATTGCCATTACCCAGAACGATACTGCGTTCTGTGACGGTGGTAATGCAACGCTTGCCACGGAAGTGACGGGTGGAACACCGGCATTCCATTACAGCTGGCAACCGACCGATGGATTGAATGACCCGACGGCAGCCTCTCCTGTAGCCACACCTGCCGAGGGTAACTATACCTACGGGGTGGTGGTGACCGATGCCAACGGCTGTACGGCAACGGCATCGGTGGAGGTCACGGTTTGGGAAAGCCCCGACACGGCTGAAGTGGACATTACACCGAACTCCATGTGTGAAGGCGGTTTCAATGGTGTCATCGAGGTGACTTCTCCGCTGGGGGCTTATTACTTATATTCTCTCAATGGTGGAGAATATCAGTCAAATCCGGTATTCTCTGAATTGCGTGCGGGTACGTATGTCATTACGGTTCAGACCACAGACGGTTGTGCTTCGCAGAGTGTTACTGTAGTGGTGCCCAACTCCGACGATATGCCGAATGTATCCATCACGGTGAACAATCCGGTGATTTGTCCTTCGGCGGGTAATCAGATTGTGATAGCGGTGGCTACGGGTGGAGAAGGACCTTACTACTATGACTGGCAGGGCGATCCTGTGTTCCATGTCGAAGAGGAAGAGGCCGTCATCTCTATCGATCCGGATGGATGCGACAGCGTTTATTCATTCTTTATTGAATTGGTGGATATCAACAACTGCGTTGCCACAGCGTATGCTACCATCACTGCCCGTGATGTGGAAACTCCTGTTATTGATGGTGAACTGGATACGATAGTACTGGATGCCTGTACTGCCCATGATGCTCCCGCTGCAGCTGCCACTATAGATATGTTGGAGGGAATGGGATTGATTATCAATGATAATTGCACCGAAAATGAAGATCTTGTGGTGAGTAGTGCAGATGTGGTGACGGGAAGCTGTCCTATTCAAATCACCCGTACCTACACATTGACGGACCATTGTGGCTTGCAGACTTCGATAGATCAGGTCATCTTGATTCGTGATGTGGAGGTGCCTGTTGCTGCAGCGGCTGAATTAGAGGAAGATGTGCAGGGATGCTCGTTGGCTGATGCCCCATCTGTGGTGTCCACTGCGCGCGAATTGAGTCAGTTGGGCTTTGCCATTTCTGACAATTGTACGGATATTGATGAGATGACTTTCTCTTATGAGGAAAACGCTTACGGCAACTGCCCGATTGTGCTGGAGCGTCGCTATGTGGTGTATGACGCTTGTCAGAATGCCAGCGACACGTTGCTGCAGACCTTCTACATCATGGATGAAGAGTCCCCTGTGTTGACAGGAACAATTGCTCCCCGCATGATTGAAGGGTGCGATATCAACGCTTTAGCTGCAGATGATACGTTGGTGCACACGGTAGCTGGTTTGCAGGCACTGGGCTTGCAGGTTACGGAGAGCTGCTCGTTCGACTCCCTGAGAGTGTATGCGGATGAGCAAATTGCCGGACAATGTCCGACTGTGATTACGCGTACTTATTATGTAGAGGACCTTTGTGGAAATACCAGCAATACGGTTACGCAGGTGATCAACATCACCGACACGACGGCACCCGTCTTCGACGGTCTGCCGGCCGAGCTGACACTTACTTCGCAGGACTGCCAGTTCTTGGTACCGGACTTTGAAGCTGAGGCATTTACTCACGTCAGTGACAACTGCAGTGATGCCCTGACTTATGGTCAGTCTATCACAGCAGGTATGGTATTGACAACGAGTACTGACCTTGTGTTGACCATGACCGATGAGTGCGGCAATGCTGCCACGCACACCATCCACATTGTTGTTCCTGATGCGCTTCAGGTGACTGTTGGCCAGCAGGATACGGCATTCTGTGAGGGAGGTAATGTTATACTGACGGCTTCTGTAACGGGTGGTACACCCGACTATGTATATAGTTGGTCGCCTGTTGATGGATTGAATGTCAATGACCAGTCGCAGGTGACGGCCACGCCTGTTGCGGGCATCTACCCGTATGAAGTGGCGGTGACGGATGCCAATGGCTGTACTGCTACTGCCAGTGTACAGGTTACGGTTTACGAGACTCCTGCCACTGCGGTGCTTGAGGCTGCCGACAATACCATCTGCAACGGTACGCCGAATGGTTCTATTACGGTCACTTCCCCTGTGGGAGGCTATTACGAGTATTCTCTTAACGGTGGTGAATTCCAGACTGAGCCTGTCTTCAGCAATCTCGATGCAGGTAGTTACGTTGTTGTGGTCCGCACCACTGACGGCTGTTTGTCGGAAGAGACGACTGCCACCATCCAGACGGTACTCAACTGGCCTTCTGTCACGCTGTCGGTGCAGAACGATCTCACCGTCTTTTGTCCCAATGTGGGCAGCCGTGAGCTGACGGCGGAAGCTGCTGGCGGACAGCCGGAGTACACCTATACGTGGAGCGGTGTGACGACTTCCAATGGTGAGAATGCTGTCATTGATGTCACTCCCACTGCTTGCGATACCCTTTATCAAATTGTGGTAAGTGTGGAGGATGAGTATCATTGTACGGCAACTGCCTCCATTACATTGGTCTCACGTGACATTTCTTCGCCATCCATCATGGGTGAAATAGATACATCTACTTATTATGGATGTGATGTGTCGGTTCTGCCTAACCCATTTACGACAGGCATCCAGCTGAACAGTTTGGGTTTGATGCTGTCAGATAACTGTACAGATCCCGATGTCTGCGAGGTGTCCAGCTATGATGTGGCAACAGGCTATTGCCCCATTACCGTGGTTCGTCATTATAGCATCATTGACCAATGTGGTAATGTTAGTAACGAAGTGCAGCAGGTGATGCTGGTGTATGATAATGTGAGACCGGAAGTTGTGGCTCGCAACATTCGCACGGCGGTCAATGGCTGTACGGCAGATGCCGCTCCGGCCGTCATCACCGACCCGACGGCGTTGGCTGACTTCGGCTTCATCTTCAGCGACAACTGCTCCGACATTGCCGACCTGACGGTAAGTTGTACGGCCGATACAAGCAACACCACCTGTCCGATTACGATTGTGCGCGTTTACACGGTCACTGACCCGTGCGGCAACAGCAGGAGCAGCATGGTGAACACCATCTCCATTTTCGACAGCGTGGCACCAGTGCTTTCAGGCACCATGCCTACGGTAGCCATTGACGGTTGCGACAGCACCGCCATAGAGGGCTATGCTGCTGTCACCACGGCAGAAGAACTCACCGCGTTGGGTGTCACCATCAATGAAGAGTGCTCGTCGGTGGAGGTCTTCAGCGAAGTGACGTTTGATGGATATTGTCCCATCGTGGCCACCCGAAACTACTGGGTGGTGGATGAATGCGGCAACGTGAGCAACACCATTTCACAAACCATCAACATCCAGGATACTACCAGCCCGTACTTCACCACCGAAATTCCCGAACAGTATCTGGTGGGCCAGGGCGGTCAGTTCTTCATTCCCGACCTTTCCGCCATCGCTTTGGCATTGTCCGCTGACAACTGCACCCCGCAAGGTCAGATGACGATGTCGCAAAGCCCTGCGGTAGGAACTTTGGTGACCCACGACCAGGATGTGACGGTGGTGATTTACGACCTCTGTAATAATACCGACACCATTCTGGTGCCGGTCATCCTTCCCGATGTGCTGCAAATTCATATCGTTCAGGATGACGCCCGCTTCTGCTTCGGCGACAGCATCGCGTTGACACCTTCTGTGGGTGGCGGTTCTGCACCATATTCGTTTGCATGGACACCCAACGACGGCGGCCTCAATGCTTACGATACACTGAACGTGGTGGCTCGTCCTTCCGTGGGCACGCACGTCTATACGGTGACGGTTACCGACTTCAACGGAAGCACGGCCTCCGACAATGTCACCATCATTGTGGACTCCATCCCGGCGGTGCCGACGCTGTCCACTACGGGTAACACGGTATGCGAAGGCGAACCGAATGGTACCGTCACGGTTACCAACCCGCTGGGTGCAGACTACACCTACTCGCTGGATGGCGGTACCTACCAGAGCGAACCCTCCTTCACAGGTCTGGCGGCTGGCACCTATACGGTGACGGTGCAGACGCCTGCCGGCTGTACCTCTGAACCCGCTACGATAGTGGTCCCGGAAGAGACTTCCGCACCGGTCATCAGCATCATTCCTACTGCTGACACCCTCTGTCCGAATGTGGGAACCTACACCCTCACAGCGGAGATTACAGGCGGCGATGCCCCGTTCACCTACACGTGGAGCGGCGACGGTGTGGCAGATGCCGATGCCCTTACCACCACGCTGACGGTGGATGCCGATGCATGCAACACCTTCTATGTCGCCACCATCACGGTGACGGACGTCAACAACTGTACGGCCACCGATTCCGATACAGTCTATGTGCGCGACACAGAACTTCCGACCATCACGGGAACCCTTGACGTGGTGACCTATAATGGTTGCAATGTGGATGTGATTCCCGCGGCAGCACAGACTGCCGGCGAACTTGAAACTCTCGGTTTGACACTGGACGACAACTGTACGGCTGTAGATGCCCTCGTGGTGAACAGCCGTGAAGAGGTGGACGGCAACTGCCCCATCGTGATGAACCGTTACTATACGGTTACGGATGCCTGCGGCAATGTGAGCGAAGAGTTCTTGCAGACCTTGCAGGTGTTCGACAGTGTGGCACCGCAGGTCACCGTCAGCGAGGTGGAAACTCATCTGAACGGTTGCGGCGAGACGGCTGCTACAGCAGCGGCTGCGACTCCCGCCGACCTGTTGGCACTGGGCTTCGACTTCAGTGATGCGTGCACCGCTACCGATGCACTGACGGTCAGCTCTGAAGAGACGGTCAGCGGATCCTGCCCGACCACCATCACACGTACCTACATGGTTACTGACCTGTGTGGCAATATCAGCAATACGATGACGCACACCATCACCGTGTTCGACAGCGTGGCTCCCATCATCAACGGTGCCATCGCTGATGTCACGGTGGACGGATGCAGCTTGGATGACATTGCCGATCGCCAGATGGCCACCACAGTGGACGAACTGCTGGCTTTGGGCGGCATCGACATCACAGAGGCTTGCTCTATGGATGACCTGACGCTGAATGCAGCGGAGGTGGTGACCTTCGGCTGTCCCATCGTTGTGGTGCGTACTTATTCTGTAACTGACTTATGTGAGAATGTGAGTAATGAGGTGACACAGACCATCACCATTCAGGATGTGACGGCACCGGCGTTCTCGGCACAGGTGGAAGAGCATCTGCTGGCTTCTGCCGACTGTCAGTTCGTAGTGCCCGACCTCGTGGAAGAGGTTCGCGCTGTCAGCTCCGACAATTGCGTGACCAATCCTGCCGACCTCATCATTACTCAGGAACCCGCCGCCGGTGAGACTGTCACTGCCGATATGACGGTGGCTGTTACGGTGGCCGACACCTGCGGCAACGAGTCGGTGATGAACATTCAGCTCCGTCTGCCTACGGTCGTGACGCTCTCTATCGAGCCTTCCACCACCCAGTATTGCGAATGGGATGATGTGTCCCTGTCCGCAGTTCCTGAAGGCGGCAACGGTGTTTACACCTACGAATGGACACCCGCCACAGGCCTGCTTTCCACTACCGACTCTGTGGTGGATGTGAATACCGCCGACCAGAACTTCACCTACCATCTGCAGGTGACCGACGGCAACGGCTGTACGGCGCAGGCCGACTTCACCCTGCCCGAACCGAGTCACCTGACGGTGAGCGTGGCCGAGCAGAGCGCCATCAACTGCTACGAGGGCAGCGATGGTGCGGTGATCGCCACCGCCGACAATGGCGTGGAGAACTATATGTACGAATGGAATAACGGCACAACCGGTGCTCTTTGCGAGAACCTTCCGCAAGGCACCTATACGGTGACCGCCACCGATGCATACGGCTGTACAGCCACTGCCTCCATCGACATCTTCCATCCGACAGAACTTACGGCTGCCATTTCTGAGGAGACCGCAGTGCTCTGCTTCGGCGATGCCAACGGTAGCGGCACGGTGACCCCGACGGGCGGCACTGCCCCCTACACGGTGAGCGTGGACAACAATGCCACCACTTATCCTGTGGCGGATGGCGACAGCTACACCTTCACCGGTCTCTCGTCAGCCACCTATACCGTAGCAGTGACCGATGCCAACGGCTGCGTGTTCAACACTACGCTGACGGTGGGCACTCCCGATGTGCTGGCTATTACAGAAACAGCTACCACCATGCCGCTCTGCTTCGGCGGCAATGACGGCACGGCTACGGTCAACCTGACCGGCGGCACGGTGCCTTACAACTTGTCGGTGAACGGTACGTTGTACCAGACCGCGGATGCGGAGGGTGAACAGCTGATACAGAACCTTTCTGCCGGCGACTATGTGATGGATGTGGTGGATGCCCATGGTTGCGAGGCCCAGATCACCATCACCATCAACCAGCCGGAGGCATTGCAGCTGGCTGCAGTCGGAACGGTGAACGTGAGCTGCTTCGGTTTGAGCGATGCTACCGCTACGGTGACGATGGCAGGCGGCACGGCTCCGTACACCCTGTGGGTGAACAACAACGAACAGCAACAGACGGCCAACACCATCCAGAATGTCACCTTCACCGGCCTGCCCGCAGGCACGCACACGGTGACCGTACAGGATGCCAACGGCTGCTTGACCACCCTGCCGGTGAACATCACCGAACCGAACGAACTGACAGTGGCCGCTACGAATGCCGTGGCAGTGCTCTGCTTCGGCGATGCCAACGGCTCGATTGTCGTCACTCCGACAGAGGGTACGGCACCCTATACGCTGACGGTTGACAACTTTGCCACCTCGCAGACGGTGCAGGCGGGCGGCAGCTATACCTTCACGGGTCTGGCAGCCGGTGACTATACCGCTGCCGTACGTGATGCCCATGGCTGCGAGGCTACTGCCGACTTCACCATCACCACACCGGAAATGCTGACCCTCACGGAGGTGTCCACCACCGACCCGCTCTGCTATCAGGGCACTGACGGTCAGGTGGAGGTGACGATGGCAGGCGGCGTGGAACCCTACAGCATGACAGTTGACGGTGCGGCCTACGCCAACAACTTGGCGGCCGGCAACAGCACCATCACCAACCTCGCCGCTGGCGACCATGTCGTCGTCATTACCGATGCCAACGGCTGTACAGCTACGGTAACCTCCACGCTGGGTGAACCCGACCTGCTGGCACTGGCACAGGTGGCCATCACTCCGATTACCTGCCACGATGGCGATGACGGTACGGTGACGATGAGTGTGTCGGGAGGTACGGCTAACTACTCCGTGTGGATTGATGCCAGCGAGCAGCAGCAGACCTTGGCTTCCACCGCAGAAACAGCCTTGTTTACCAACATGAATGGCGGAACCCATACCGTGACAGTGGTGGACGAACACCAGTGTACAGCTACCTTGCAGGTGTCGTTCGTGAATCCCGATCCGTTCTCAACGGTGGTGGATGCCACAACCGATGTGCTGTGCTACAGCGAGTCCACGGGTACTGTCACCTTTACGGTTTCAGGTGGTACGGTGCCTTACATCGTGACACTGGATCCGACGATTCCCGACATTACTCTCAATAGCGAGGATCCTTACACCTATAGCCAGCTGTGGGCCGGCACCTATCAGGCGAATATCGTGGATGACCACGGCTGTGCGGCCACCATGCAGTTCACCATCAACCAGCCCGATACGCTGGAGGCAACTGCCCGTGTCATCAACGATGTCCATTGCTTCAGTTATACTGATGGTAATGTGACGGTGGATGTGACTGGCGGTGTGCAGCCCTATAACTTCAACTGGGACAATGACCAGCATGAGCAGGATCTCAACAATGTGGGCTCAGGCTTCTATGTGGTGACGGTCTCCGACTACAACGGCTGTATCGCCTCCGACACTACCTTTGTAAGCGAACCCGAACTGCTGCATGTGGAACTGGTGACTGTGACAGAGAGCTGCGATGGAGAGGAGACTGCTGTTATCGAGGTGGAGGCTCTCGGCGGCACGCCCGACTATGAGTTCCTCTGGAGCAACGGCGCCACTACCGACTCCATCTTCAACCTTGCAGTCGGCTTCTACACTGTGACCGTGACGGATGCCAACGGCTGTCCCGACACGCTTACTGTGGAAGTTCCGTTCCATGCTCTGCCCGACTTTACGGTCAGCGTAACTCCTGCTTACTGCGACCGTCCCGACGGTACGGCCACTGTGGTGGGTAGCAATACCGACCAGTACAACTACGACTGGCATGCCGACAACAACCCCAATGCACCGTTCAACGATGCGCTGCCGGGCGGCAGCTACGTCCTGACGGTGGATGACGGCGTGTGTACCCTCAACCTGCCGTTCACCATCAACAACATTCCTGGTCCGACGGCCAGCTTCACCGCCGATCCTACTACCTTTATCCAAGGAGCAACGGTGCGCTACCATGACCATTCGGTGGGCAGTATCGTGTTGTGGAACTACGACTTCGGCGATGGCTATGCACAGGATGCGCAGAGCCCGTCGCATGAGTTCAACGAGCCGGGTGAGTATGTCACGGTGCTGACGGTTACCGACGAACATAACTGCTTCGACACCGCCCAGATTACCATCACGGTCATCCCCGATGTCATCTTCTACGCTCCGAATGCCTTCACCCCGAATACCGATGGTATGAATGACGTGTGGCTGCCGGTGATGGACAACTACGGCAGTGATTTGTATGAGCTGTACATCTACAACCGTTGGGGCCAGCTGATCTTCAAGTCCAACGACCCGAATGTGGGCTGGGATGGTACTTTCAACGGCAAGTATATGGAGAGCGCTGTATATGTTTATACGGTTACCTACCAGAACCTGATGGGTAAGATTATCAAGAAAGAAGGCACCATCACATTGATTCGATAGAGATGAAAGTCAAGGTGCTTGCATTACTTTGTATGACGGTCCTCCTTGCCTCGTGCGACAAGTACGAGCAGGGAGGCTTTCTTTACCAAACTCCGCGCAACATCCGGGGTACATGGGAGTATGAGGAGGTGGTGGCCAACAGCCAGCCCGTGGAAGACAGTCTCTTCGTTGCGCAGTACGGCCATTCCACCATCACTTTCGAAAAAGGCAGTACCGCTGTCTTTCACTGGGTGCAGGATTCTACTGAGTGGGACGAACATGCCACGTACGTTTTCAACTATAATAAAACAAAACTGTGTGTCGTTTTTGATGCGTATCCCTTGGATGAGCAGGTGTGGGAGGTGGATAAGTTAACAAAAGACGAGTTCTGGTTCTCCTGCATTTTGAGTGATGATGAATCAGTGTATATGAAATTAAAGAAAAAATCTGCGAAATGAAAAAAATCATACTTTTTTGCTTGCTGGCATTGACGGGTCTCACCTTCGTCTCTTGTCGTTACAATGAAGGCCCCTTTATCAGTTTCACCAAGCCGGAAGACCGTCTGGTGGGCTACTGGAAGCTGAAAGATGTGTACTGCAATGGCGCAAAAATGGATTCGACAACGGTGTTCGCCAATCAAAAAGGGAATTACTATGCCTTCTTTTTCGAGGGAATGATGTCGGTGTCGGCACTCGACAGCACGATGAACCTCTGGGAAGAGTCGGACTATGGCGGATGGCAGTTCGAAAACCGCTGCAAGGAAATTTATGTGATTTTCTCCCTGAAACATCGCAAATATGAATATACGGCCACCATCAAACGGTTGTCACGCGATGATTTGATTTATGAGTATAATGACAGTAATGGCGACCGATGGCGACTGGAGTTTGAAAGTCGCTCCACCATGTATTATTAGAATAATTTTCAAATTTCAACTTTCAAATTTCAGTTTATGAAAAAAATCTTCCTCCTCACGGCCCTTTTGGCCTTCCGTTTCTTCGCCGTTGCCGACGAAGGAATGTGGATTCCGCTGTTTTTAGGTTATAATGAAGCCGAAATGCAGCAGATGGGTTTCCATCTCACCGCAGACGATGTTTATAGCGTCAACCATCACAGCATGAAGGACGGCATCGTGCTGTTCGGCGGCGGCTGCACCGGCGAACTCATTTCACCCGACGGACTTCTCATTACCAACCACCACTGCGGCTACAGCTATGTGCAGGCACACAGCAGCATGGAACACAACTATTTGCATAATGGTTTCTGGTCGAAGAACCGCGATGAAGAGCTGGTTACAAAAGGACTTACGGTCACTTTTTTGGTGTATATGGAGGATGTGACCGCCAAAGTGCTGGATGGCGTGACCGATGGAATGAGCGAATCGGAGCGCAATGCCAAAATCAAGAAGAATATTTCGGCTGTTGAAAATGAGGCCATCGAAGGTACCCATTACACTGCCAAAATCAAACCCTTCTATTATGGCAATCAGTATTTTCTGTTTGTGAATGAAGTGTTTGAAGATGTGCGCCTTGTGGGCGTTCCGCCCGAAAGCATCGGCAAGTTCGGCGGCGACACCGACAACTGGATGTGGCCCCGCCATACCGGCGACTTCTCGCTCTGGCGCATCTATACCGACAAGGACGGCAATCCCGCTCCCTATTCTCCCGACAATATTCCCCTTAAGTCGAAAAAATATTTCCCCATCTCCATCAAAGGCGTTGAGGAAGGCGACTTCACCCTCGTATTCGGCTACCCGGGCAGCACCCAGCAGTATCTGATTTCCGATGCCGTGGATATCAAAGCCAATGTGCAGAATCCCATCGCCATCCATGCCCGCGACCTGCGCCTCGCCGCCATGAAACGCCAGATGGAGAAATCCACTGAAATCCGCCTCATGTACTCCGCCAAGGCCAACAGCATCAGCAATGGCTGGAAAAAGTGGATTGGCGAGAGCAAGGGTATCAATGAGTGCCACGTGGTGGATAAGAAAATTGCTGAGGAACAGGAGTTTGAGAAGTGGGTGAATGCAGACCCCGAACGCCAGAAAATGTACGGCTCGCTCCTTTCCGACATGAAGAAAACATACGTTGATTACAGAAAACAGGTCAAATCGTTCACCTTCCTCAGCGAGGCTTTCATCGGTGTGGAAATCAACCGCCTGATGTGCACTCGCCTGAACTGGTTCGCCTCCAGCTGTCCGTCCGATGTGTGGACCGATGAGCAGTTTGAAAAAGGGAAGATTGAGCTGGCCGAAAATATGCGTTCATTTTTCAGCAGTTATAATGTGGATATTGATTCAGAATGTTTTGTGGAGTTGATGTATTACTATTTCTCCGAACAGGATCCCGACCTGATTCCCGAATCGCTGCGCAAGTACATCAACATGCCCAAGAGCGAGTGGCAGGCCTTCCTCGACCGCGAAAAGAAGAAAGCTCCCTATCTTTTTGACGGGAAATTGATGGAAGAGCGGATTCAGAAAGCCAAACGCAAGGACTGGGTGAAGCTGAAGGATGATGAGCTTTTCACGCTGGTGATGGCCGCTTACAATGCCTATGTGGAGGCCTATTATGCGATGGATGGTACGGAGAAAAAACTCGATTTGTACTATCGCACCTATGTGAAAGCCCTCATGGAGAAAGACACCGACAAGACCTTCTATCCTGATGCCAACCTCACCATGCGCGTCACCTACGGCAACGTGAAGGGCTTCGAGCCCAGCGACGGCGTGCATTACACCCATTACACCACCCTCGCCGGCGTGATTGCCAAGGACGATCCCGATATTTTCGACTACAAGGTGGATCCGAAGCTGAAGGAATTGTTCGCCAACCACGATTACGGGCGCTATGCCAATGCCAAGGGCGAACTGCCGGTGTGTTTCATCGCCAGCAACCACACCACGGGCGGCAACTCGGGCAGTCCGGTCATCGATGCCGACGGCAACCTCATCGGCATCAACTTCGACCGCGTGTGGCAGGGCACCATGAGCGATATCAACTACGACGTGAACCGCTGCCGCAACATCTCCCTCGATGTGCGCTACTTCCTCTTCATCGTGGACAAATTCGCCGGTGCACAGAACATCATCGACGAGTTGGACATCCGTTAGTCTTACAACTTATCGTTATTCTTCCCTTCTTTCTAAAAATCAACTACTGTGATAAGTTTTGAAAAAATCAACCGCTTCGATCCAGTTTACCAATTCTTCAACTGGTTTTTCAGGTTGGAACACAATCATCTTTATTACAAAAAGATACAGGTGATCGGCTATGAAAATATGCCGCCAAAGGGGTATCCGATTTTTGCCATTTCGAACCACTCCAACGCGGTGATGGACCCGTTGGCGATGCTGTATCTGTACAAGGACCACCGGCAGCCGGTGTTCATCGCGCGCGGCGACATCTTCAAGAAGAGCGACGGCCTTGCGCGGCTCCTACGCTTCCTCAAGATATTGCCCACCTTCCGTTCCCGCGACGGCGGGCGCGCCGACATCCGCAGCAATCTCGACACCTTCGACCTCGCCGCCCGCATCCTCGACGAGGGCGGCACACTCACCATGTTCCCGGAGGCGGGGCATCAGGCCGGCAAGTTCTTCAACACCTTCAAGAAAGGCTTTCCCCGTGTGGCTTTCCTCGCTGCTGAAAAAGCTGATTACCAGCTTGATTTCAAGATCTTGCCCATGTATATCTACTACACCAATTACTTCAACATGCGGGGCAGTCAGGTGGTGGTGATTGGCGAACCGTTTGGCATTGATGAGTTTTACGAGCTTTATAAAAATGAGCCCAACAAGGCCTTTTTGCAGATGAATGAAAAGGCCCGCGAGGCGGTGCGCGCCATGGGCGTGGATGTGACCGACCAAGAGCGTTATCCGCAGTACGAGACCATTTTCACCGTTTGTCGCGCCACGGTGCTGTCCGACCCGCACGCATTCGACGGGATGGCGGTGCATGGCACGCCGCGCGATGTGGCCGCGGGAATGCCTTATCGGCGGCTGCTGTCCGACAAGAAACTCGTGGCGGTGCTGGAGCGGATGCGCGAGGAGCAGCCCGCAAAGTACGAGCAGCTGATGGCCGATGCCGCCAAGTATGCCGAAGGTTTGAAGCAGCTGCGCATCCGCGACTGGGAGTTCGAGCGGCCGATGACGGCTGGAATGACAGCGGGTAGGGGTGCGCTGCTCTTGCTGACCGTGCCTTTTGCACTGACAGGCTTTGTTGGCAATGCCGTGCCGTTCTATACTATTGAGTTCCTTAAACGCGACCTGAAAGACCCGATGTTCAAGTCCAGCATCAACTTTGTTTCGGGCGTGTTGTTCTTCCCGATATGGTATCTGATAGTGGGTATCTTGCTGCTGATTTTCACCAATTGGTGGATTGCGCTGGTGGCGGTGCTGGGCATCTTCCTCACCTTCATTCCCTTCTTTGAGTGGAAGAAGGCATTTCTCAAATGGTTAAGCATTTGCCGTTTCCGCAGCTATGAGCGCAAAGGGAATACCTTGCTCAATAAGTTGAAAGTGTTGCGGAAAGGGTTGATAGATAGTGTCTTATAAGTAAATTTTTTTACTCCTCCACCTCCTGCCAGTGCAGATTCTCATCAAGGCGGTAGCTGTTGCCTTGTAGTGTTAGTGCCGACAAAATGATTTCACGCCGACAGAGTCGTTCGGGAAGTTTTATCCAGTAGGAGTGGGATTCGTGATTGATCCTGCATTCTGGCTGGTCGGGGGCGTTGATTTCCACATAGAAAAAGGCATTTTCATCAGTGAGGAGTACCTCACAACTCCAAATGATTATGCTGTCGCGGTAGTTTTGGGAAAAGGCTGCCATAATGTTGTCGTCAACAGGCTGGTCGAAATGCTTGAGTATAGAAAAATTAATATTTGAAATAACGCAACTCTGCCCCCCGTTATCGTATGGCTGGTAAACGAAAGGTTCGCGGGTAGTTAAGTAGCAGGGTGGATATTCACGTTTGAACTCTTCGGTGAGTTCTCTGCACACCTTCAGTTGCCGCTTCAGCACATCCCTGTCCTGATGCCGCACGGCATAGCAGATGCTGTCGGCCATGTCCACTAAACGGGCTGTGCGCCCTCCGTCCGGCGACCATATGGACGCCAAGTGCCCTCCTGAGTTGAAATAGTAGTTGGTGCCATCCAGGCCAAGTCGCTTTGAAAAAAATGATGCGGTCATGGTGGCGTGTTTGAACAAATCCTCCAGCTGCTGGCTCTCTGATTCCGTCACTTTCAGAGTGAAAGTGGACACCGTAACTGCCCAAGGGTTGGGCTTGGATAATGCGTGCCAGATGCTTTGGTGTGCATGTTTGTACACAAGTTCATCTTTTTTTACACATAAAGCGTATTCTGCCGTGAAAGAGGGCGCGCAAAGGTAGAATGTTTTATAGGATCCCTCCCCGATGGCGTCACGTTGTTTGTTGGTGTATGAATTTTTATCGGGTGGGAGTAGTTTGTTAAGAATCAATTCATTATAGCCGTCATAACCATAAATGCCATACGATTCCGGGACCAGCAAGTCCTGCGCGAAAGCGCCAGCGGCGGCGAGCAGGAAAAGAATGAGGATAAGGGGGATTCTTTTCATATTGTGGGATTTTGGGGGTTAAAGATTCTCCGTGATGGGTTCCACGAGGCGGTCGATGTCGCCGGCTCCCACGGTGAGCAGTACCTGTGGGCGGTGATGTTGCAGATAGGCGACCACTTCCGTCTTGGGAATCAGCACTTTGCGGTCGCAGGCAATCATGTCGAGCAGCCACTGCGAGGTGATGCCGGCGATGGGTTTCTCGCGGGCGGGGTAGATGTCGAGCAGGACGACGCGGTCGGCAAGGGACAGCACCTCGGCAAACTGCGGCCCGAAGTCGCGGGTGCGGGTGTAGAGGTGCGGCTGGAAGATGACCGTCAGCTCCTTGTCGGCATACAGTTTCTTGACGGCGGTGAGGATGGCGCGGATCTCTTCGGGATGGTGCGCGTAGTCGTCGATATAGATGAGGTCGTCGCGTTTGATGCGGTAGTCGAAGCGGCGCTTCACCCCGCAGAAGGCGGCCGTCTGGCTCTGTATCTCGCTCTCCGGCAGTCCGCAGAGCAGGGCGGCGGCGCAGGCGGCGGCGGCATTCAGCACATTGTGCATGCCCGACACTCCGACCGGCACACGGAGACTCCGTCCGTCGGGAGCGTGCAGCGTGAAACTGGCGTGGTCGTCGGCCAAGTCGATGTCGGTGATGCGGTAGTCGCACCCTTCGCCCGTGCCGTAGGTGAGCTTGTGGGGATGGGAAATCTGGTCGGCCACCTTTTCGTGGATAAGCAGATGCCCGTTTTTATCGGTCTGGTCGGCGAAGAGCTGGAACGACTCCACAAGGTGTTTTTTGTCGCCGTAGATGTCGAGGTGGTCGGCATCGATGGAAGTGATGATGGCGAGGGTGGGGAAGAGGGTGAGGAAGGAGCGGTCGAACTCGTCGGCTTCTGCCACCACGGTGTCGTAGTCGGGGTTGAGAATCACGTTACTGTTGAAGTTCTTTGCCACGCCGCCGATGAAGGCGAGCAGACGGCGGCACGGGGCGAACAGCTGGGCGAGCATGGCAGTGGTAGTGGTCTTGCCGTGGGTGCCCGCCACCGCAAGGGTGGGATAGCCTTCCGACAAGTGCCCCAGCACCTGCGAGCGCTTGTACAGCGGGATGCTGCTGCTTTTGAAATACTGCAGTTCGGCGTGTGTGGCGGGAATGGCGGGGGTATATACGGCAAAATCCACCTGCGCGGGGATGGCTTCCACATTCTCGTCGTAGTGGATGCGCGCCCCCTCCTGCTCCAGCTGCCGTGTGATGGGCGACGGGGTCAGGTCGTAACCGTAAACCGTGTCGCTGCGCTGCATGAAAAAGCGTGCCAGCGCACTCATGCCTATCCCGCCGATACCAAGAAAATAGAGAGTTTTCGCCATGATTTCATCGTTTCTTTTCAAACGGCAAATTTACGTTATTTTTTTCATTAATTATTGTATATTTGCACCGCGGATTTTAAATGTAAACATTTTAGCCATGAGGTATTTCATTTCGATATGGGTCGCCCTGTTGTCCGTCTCTTTCGGACTGGCACAGAACAGCAGGACTTTTACAGTGGAAGGCTTTTCCTTCAAGATGATATACGTGGAAGGTGGCACTTTTACGATGGGCTGCACTTCAGAACAAACTGGCTGTGAGAGCGATGAAAAACCTGCCCACGAGGTGACTTTGGGTAATTATTATATCGGTGAAACTGAAGTGACGCAGCTGCTGTGGCGTCTTGTGATGGGGAGTGAACCCACTGCCTTTGGCGGCTGGACCGATGAGTTCGGCGTGGGTTCCATGAATCCGGCCTATAGAGTGAGCTGGGACGATTGTCAGCAGTTTTGTGAAAAGCTCAACCATTTGTGTCGCAAGCAGTTGCCAGCAGGGTATCATTTTGCTCTTCCTACGGAAGCACAGTGGGAGTTTGCCGCTCGGGGCGGAAACAAAAGTAAAGGATATTTGTACAGCGGCAGCAACACTCTCGAGGATGTGGCTTGGTACTGGCGGAACAGCGGCGATAATACTTTGAGCGGTACGGATTCGGATTGGAATTGGGATAAAATTCAGGAGAACCATGGCAAAACGCATCCCGTGAAGCGCAAGTCGCCCAATGAGTTGGGATTATACGATATGAGCGGCAATGTGTGGGAGTGGTGCGCTGATGTTTATGATGCTCAGTATTATGAATTTACCACCGACACCGACCCGCTATGGAATCCCTCTTTTGGCGGAACCCATCGTGTGAATCGCGGGGGCAGCTGGATCAACTACGCCAGTCGCAGCCGTGTGGCAGACCGA
Source organism: Bacteroidales bacterium (assembly GCA_045132235.1). Classification (GTDB taxonomy): domain Bacteria; phylum Bacteroidota; class Bacteroidia; order Bacteroidales; family WCHB1-69; genus UBA1756. The sequence continues at coordinate 6,740 of JBGURX010000016.1, read as the reverse complement.
GAGAGCGATTCTGCCGATACCCGCGACGGCAACCTTGGGCTCCGCTTGGTGTTGGTCAAATAAAACGGGATAATTTGATTTTTTTTGCGAAAACCCTTGAAAATGGGGTGGGCATCGTTGTATATTTGCCGGCGATTCGCCATGTTATGACGTCTCTGCATTACGGAACGGTGCCGTCACGCGGTCGAAAATGCCGGTGGCGTAGGCGATGGCCATGCCGTAATTGGTGACGGGCACGCCGCTGCGGTGCACACGCTCCACGCGGTTCCATAGCTGTCGGCGGGTTACCATGCAGCCGCCGCATTGCACGGCGAGGGCATACTGCGAGAGGTCGGCGGGCAGCGGGTCGAGAGCCGCCACAAAGTCAAACTGCAACTCGCAGCCGGCACGTTTCTGCAGCAGCTTGGGCAGCTTGTGCCGCCCGATGTCGTCGCACGATGCCGTATGGGTACACGATTCCATGATCAGTACGCGGTCGCCGGCATGCAGCTGCCCGATGCTGGGCGTGTCGTGCAGGTACAGCTCAAAATGCCCCTTCGCACGGGCCAGCACAATGCTGAAACTGGTGAGCGGCACGTGTGCAGGGACGAGCGGTGCTACAGCGGCAAATGCCTGACTGTCAGTGATGACAAGGGTTGGAGTGTGCTTTTGCAGGAAGCTCGACAGCTCTTCGGGCTGCAGGGCGATGGCCACGGCATGGTGGTCAAGCAGCTCGCGGATGAGCTGTGCCTGCGGGCGTATCAGCCGCCCCTCGGGGGCTTCCGAGTCCTGCGGCATCACCAGCACCACGGTGTCGTCGGCCCGCACCAACCCGCCAGTGAGCGACTCCTCTCCGGTATGGTCGGCGGGCAGGGATGCTGCAAGGGCCTCCACAAGCTGCGGGATACCTTCGCGCCGCACCGCGCTGCATGCCACCACCGGCACATTATAGGCGGCTGCCTGCCGGGCGAAGTCAGCCGACAGAGGCTCCAAGTCGCTCTTGTTGTGGGCGATGACGAAGGGAATGTCCGCCGCCTGAAACTGCCCGATAAGGTCGGTGTCCTCTGGGGTGAAACGGTTGCCGCTCACCACCAGCAGGGCGATGTCGATGGTCTGCAGCGCATCCAGCGACCGCTGCACGCGCTGCTGGCCGATGCCGGTGCCGCTGTCGTCGATGCCGGCGGTATCTACCAGCACGGCGGGACCGAGCCCTAATATCTCGATGGTCTTCTTGACGGGGTCGGTGGTGGTGCCGGCCACCTCCGACACGATGGCGATGTCCTGTCCGGCAATGGCGTTGATGAGGGCGCTCTTGCCTTGGTTGCGCCGTCCGAAAATGCCGATGAAGGTGCGTTGGATGTTGCTCATAGGTCTAAATAGGTTTGGTACAGCTCCTGCAAAAAGGCGCGGGCGTTCCAGTATTCGCGCCAGTAGGTCTCTTCGTCCTCAATGGTGCGCTGATAAGTGCTCTCTTTTTCAATGTTGTAGCTGAACGACCCGTATGGAGTGATCCAGCCGATGCCGCAGTTGTTGAGGAACGGGCAGAATTGCGGGGTGTAGGGGTTGAAAATGTTGTTGCACCAGTGGTATTCGTCGGTGCTGATGCCCATCTGGTGCAGCAGCGAGAGGGGCAGGTCGATGTAGCTGCACAGCTTGTCGATGTGCTGCCCGCGGAATTCCTCTTTCAGCGCTCCGCCCAGCCACAGCATGGGAATGTGCTGGTAGCCGGCATCATGGTAGTCCCACTGCTTGTAGGTCTCGTGACTGTGGTCGGCGACCAAGATGAACAGGGTGTGGTCGTACCAGCCCTCTTTTTTCGCTTTCTCAAAATATTTCCCCAAAGCCCAGTCGGAATAGCGGGCTGAGTTGAGATAGGGCAGCTGCTCCACCTCCCAATTGAGGGTGCCGGCGTTGGTGGGCACGTCGTAAGGCGAGTGCGAACTGGCCGTGAAGAGGGCTGAGAAGAAGGGCTGTTTGCTGGTGTGCAGCTCTTTCAGCTGGCGGGCAAGGGTGTGCTCGTCGTGGATGGAAAGTTTGCCGTGGGGCGTGCTGCGGGGGAAATCCTTTTCATCCACAATGCGGGTGAACTCCATCCCCGAGAGGTAGGCGCGGAGGTTGCCGTAGGTGAGGTCGCCGCCAAAATAGAAGGAGGTGCAGTAGCCCTCGCGTTTCAGCGACTTGGCAAGACTGGGCAACGAATGGTATTTCTCGAAGTTGTCGGTGACGGTGTTCACGGGAATGGGCGGGAAGCCGCTGACCATGGCCGAGATGCCTTCCTGCGAGCGCCGTCCGGAGGCATACACCTGCGTAAACAGCAATCCCTCTTTCTCTAATTCATGAAAATAGGGGGTAATACCCGCCTTTCCTCCCAAACTCTCCACCAAATCGGCCGACCAGCTTTCCATAAAAATCAATACCACATTGGGACGCTCTTCTTTGAGAACATAGATGCAGGTGTCTTTTTGGGGTGTATAGAGCTGTTTTACAAGCTCTTTCGCCTTCTTCGAATCCATGCAGGCATACAAGTTGTGGTCGTTTGCCCTGCCGAAACGGAGGGTGCTCTTCAGAAGATGCCACTGAGTGTTGATGGCGGCGTCGTTCAGAAGCTGGTGCTCCGAGAAATAGGCATTGCTCTGCGAAATGGGAATGCCGCCCAGTTTTCCTCTCATTCCAATGAAAACCAAGAAAATACCAATGGCCATGATGCTTCCCGTTTGCCAATAGAACGGCTTGCGGGCTTCCACCAGCGGTTTTGCCAGCACCTTGATGTAGAGCCAGAAAAGTCCGCCCACGAGTGCCAAGGCCGCCAGTCCGCCACCGATCAGCTGCCCCCAGGTCGCCGTGCGCACCACCTCCGCCGGTTTGCGCAGGTAATACCATATCTTATAGTTGATTTTCGTGCTCCATTCATCATACAAAAACAGATTGCCAATGGCAGAAAAAACGATGATAAACAGCAGGACAAGGGTATAGATGTGCAGCACCCGGTCAATCCATTTATTCTTGATGATCAGTTGTAATGTGATAAGAATGAAGGGAATGAGAAACATATACGAAGCCGCTGACAAATCCAGATGGAGTGCATGGGTGTAGGTGGCGAGGATGTCGTGCCAGCCCATGCCCGGGAGATGCGAACGGTAAACCAGCAGAAAAACCATGCGCTCCACTGCAAACAGACTGAAAATCAGTAGCAGGTATTGGACGATTCGGAGCAGGTAGTTTTTCATCGCCGGAAAAATTTACGAAGGCATTGCAATGGAATGCTACTGCAGTGCAACGGGCGAAAGCCGGTGGAATTCGTCATTCTCCGGTATCGGATAGTACCGCCCGTTGTATTCAATATAGTATTGGTTTTGATGAAAGATGATTTTGATGTTTTGAATCTTCAATCCTTTGATTTTCAAAACATTATTTCTTCTATAATAGGAAATCTTGTTGGCCGCCAACTCGCTCCACTCCTCCACTTCAAAGGCGGCAATCGGAGCAGCAGTGCCATCGTCGCTTTTGACGGCGACGGTGCGTTGGGCCAAACATTTTTCGTGATACACCAGCTCGGTGGCATCGGTTGGGTCAAGGGTGAAAGCGTCGTCCATCAGGGTGGAGTCGTCTGTGATGAGCGCTGCACTGTCGATGGCAGCTGACGATGGCGTGGGCCTCTTCACATTTAGCGTCTTGCCCACAGGGGAGTTGGCGGGTTCTTCCTTTTGGGGTTCTTCCAACTGTGCAGGGGCATCGGAAGTGGGCGGCGACACCAGCAGCTGGATGGGACCGTTCAGCGATTTATCAATAAAATAGAAAACCACCGCAAACACCAATCCTGCCATCAAGCCGATGGAGAATCCCAACCAGAATTTGGATCTACTGTGCTTTCTCTCAGACTTTTCCATCTTTATCGCCATTCAGTTTCATACTTGATCCACGAGGCCGACCGGTGGAAATCCGGACGCACCTCATCGCGCACATAGTTTTTCAAAAGCGCCACATTGCCCGTTTCGTCGTACTCGTACTCGGTCCAGCCCATCTTCTCGCCCTCCTTGTCGTACAGCGTCACCTTCATGCATTGGTCTCCCTCGTATTCGGAGGCGGTACGGCGGTAGGTGTCGAGGTTTTCGTCTTCCTGCTCCACCAGTCGGCCCTCCACATCGTAAGTGTAGTACGACTTGGCAATGAGTTTGCCGTTGTAGTTGTAGGTCAACTCTTTGGTTCGGCGTCCCTCTTCGTCGTAGGCATACACGTAGGTGCGGCTGTCGTGCTCCTGCGGCTCCTCGCGCAAACGCTGCGCGAGACGGCCGTTCTCGTCGTACTCGTTGGTGGTGCGGTACATAACCTTGCCCTCCTCGTCATATTCCACCATCACAATCACCCTGCCCTGCTCATCATACTCGTACGATTTCTCCGTGTAGTCGAACTCATCCTCGTTGTACGAATCCTCCCGCATCAACAGGCCGTTTTCATAGACATAAACGGTAGCGTATTCGGGCGAGCCTTCGCCATAGAAACAGCTCTTCTTCAGCACTTTGTCATCCTCTCCGTAGGTGAAAACGTTGCGCTGGCACAACTCGCCGGTCTCATCATACTGTGCCGATGACACCACGCGGCCTTGTGCGTCGTACTCGTTCTCCACGGCACTTTCGAGGTCGCCTTCGCTGTTGAAGTGCTTTTCCGTCAGAATGCGGCCGTTCTCGTCATACTGGATTTCCGATTCCGTGTATTCCTGTTCGGTGATGTCTTCGTCGCCGAAGCCGGTGCGGAGGAAATCGGTCTTGATAATGCGGGTGGATTGAGGAATGGGCATTTTTTTAATCTATTAATTATAAATGATTTACAATGAAGGTCCGGCAGCAATGAGGGCTTTGCCCTGCTCGGTGTCGGAGAAGTTCTCGAAGTTCTTGATGAAGAACGAGGCCAGCTGGTCGGAGCTCTCCTTGTAGGCTTTCTTATCGGCCCATGCGTTCTCGGGGTTCAGCAGACTGTCGTCGAGACCGTTGATGTGCTTGGGCACAAACAGGTTGAACGGTTTTACGAGGGTAGTCTCGCAGTCCACGAGTTCGTTGTTGAGAATGGCCGAGATGATGGTGCGGGTGTCTTTCAGCGAGAAGCGTTTGCCCACGCCGTAGCCGCCGCCGGTCCAGCCGGTGTTTACGAGGTAGGCCGTGGCGTTGTGCTCGGTGAGCTTCTTGGCCAGTTCCTCGGCATATTTGGTGGGGTGCAGCAGCAGGAAGGCTGCGCCGAAGCAGGACGAGAAGGTGGGCTGCGGGGTGATGATGCCGCGTTCGGTGCCGGCCAGCTTGGCGGTGTAGCCGCTCAGGAAGTAGTACATCGTCTGCTCGCGGTTGAGTACGGAGACGGGGGGCAGCACGCCGAAAGCGTCGGCGGAGAGGAAGATGACCTTGCTGGGGTGGGTGCCTTTGGAGACGGGCTTCACAATGTTGTTGATGTGGTAGATGGGGTAGGAAACGCGGGTGTTCTCGGTCTTGGCGGCGGAGTCGAAGTCGATGTTGCCTTCGTCGTCGATGACGAGGTTCTCCAGAAGGGCGTCGCGCTTGATGGCGTTGAAGATGTCGGGTTCTTTTTCAGCGCTGAGGTTGATGCACTTGGCGTAGCAGCCGCCCTCGAAGTTGAAAACGCCGTTGTCGTCCCAGCCGTGCTCGTCGTCGCCGATGAGGGCGCGGTTCGGGTCGGTGGAGAGGGTGGTCTTGCCGGTGCCGGAGAGGCCGAAGAAGATGGCGGTGTCGCCGCTCTTGCCTTGGTTGGCGGAGCAGTGCATGGCGGCCATGCCGCGCAGCGGCAGGAAGTAGTTCATGATGGAGAAGATGCCCTTCTTCATCTCACCGCCATACCAGGTGCCGCCGATGAGGCCCATACGTTCGGTGAGGTTGAAGGCCACGTACACCTCGCTGTTGAGACCTTGCTCTTTCCAGTTCGGGTTGACGGTCTTGCAGCTGTTCAGCACCACGAAGTCGGGGGTGAAGTCCTTCAGTTCCTCTTCGCTGGGACGGATGAACATATTCTTGATGAAGTGCGCCTGCCAGGCCACTTCGGTCACGAAGCGGATTTTGAGGCGGGAGTTCTCGTTGGCACCGGCGTAGCCGTCCATCACATACACGGCCTTGCCGCTGAGTTGTTTCTCGCTCAGTTTCTTGAGGTGGTTCCATATTTCGGGGGTGATGGGATGGTTGTCGGAGCCCTTCTTGCCGGGGGCGGCCCACCACACTTTGTCCTTGGTCTCGTCGTCATACACCACGTATTTGTCTTTCGGGGAACGGCCGGTGAAGATGCCGGTATCGACGGAAAGTGCGCCGTTTTTGGTCTGAAAACAGCGATCGAAGCCGGTCAGCGACGGGTCGGTTTCGTGTTTGTAAAGCTCGTCGTAGGAGAGGTTGTAATAAATCTCGGTCGGCTCAACCACGCCGATTTCTGCCAATTGTTCTCTGATGTTTTTCATGTAAAATATTGTTTATTAATTAATTATCAATAATAAAAGGGAATGATAATATCTTTGCAAAGGTAAGATAAAATCTGGAATAAAAGGCGGGAATAAAAATTTTTTGGAGGGTGGATGGGGGAGCGGAAAAAAGTTGTATTTTTGCCGCGGAGAGTTGGCAGAGTGGTCGATCGCGGCGGTCTTGAAAACCGTTGACCTTCACGGGTCCGGGGGTTCGAATCCCTCACTCTCCGCAAACAAAAAGGCGATGCAAAAAAGCATCGCCTTTATTGTTCGCGGAAAACCGTCGACCGCTTGCGGGCGAAAGGTTTGAGGC
>JBGURX010000015.1:0-3344 GCA_045132235.1 Bacteroidales bacterium | reverse complement strand
TTGCCCCGTTGTATTTTCAGATTCTGTTGAAGGGACTTGCAGGGTCTGGAAGTATGTCTAAAAAAGATTAAAAATAGAAGTCCCCTACTGTTTATTCGTTCGTTTCAGATCTTCAGTGAGTTTGTCAAGCGTGGAAATCATCAAGCAAAAATACAAAAAATATTTGTATTATGAGCGACAGATTTTTTTGAGAAGAAGAAGGATCTCTCCTTTACGATAAAAGATGAAGGGAGACAGATGGCGTAAGTATATTTTTCCCCTTACGAAAGTACAAATTTTGTATTTTTGCGCTATGAAACCTGACTTCCTCTATTCCACCGATTTCCTCGCGATGAACGCGCCGGAACTGAGCCACACCTGCATGCATCTGCTGTGCACAGCGGGCGAAGGCAGTTTTGTGTTCAACGAAAAATGCTACCACATCGGGAAAAACGACCTAGTGGTGATGCCCAACCCCACGCGGGCGAAGAACCTCGCTGCGGCACCGGGGATGCAAGTCGAGTGGTTCGCCGCCGACAACAAATACCTTGGCGGACTGCTGCCGTCGAACAACTACAGCATCGGGGGCAGCATCAGCCTTAACCAGAACCCCGTCATCAAGGTCGATGACCGTCAGGCGGAAATCCTGCTGGAGGACCTCCACCGCCTGCGCGACCGCCTCGACGACCGCCATCTGCTGTTTTACCGCGAGATGATGGGGAGCCTCTGTCTGACGATGATATACGACATCTTCGAGCTTCACGCACGGCGCGAGGCCACCAACACCCACAGCGACCGCACGGCCTATATCGTCAAACAACTGATGGATTTGCTCTCCACGGGCATCAGCCGCACGGAACGCGAGGTGAGCTACTATGCCGAACGCCTGCACGTGTCGCCGAAATACCTCTCCGCCACCGTCAAGCGCGTCACCGGCCAGAGCGTCAGCAGCTTCATCGACCGCCACACGGTGCCCATCCTGAAGAAATATCTCAACGACGAACGCCTGTCGCTCACGCAGATAGCCGACCGCATGAACTTCACCTCGCTAAGCTATTTCAGCCGCTACTGCACCAAGCACCTCGGCCAGTCGCCCAGCGAGTACAGGAAGAGCTTGCAGCCGAGGGGATGATACGGCAAAAGGGTTCACTGCACAGACACGATAGCCTTTGTATTACACCCAATCGCGAATCGTTTTTTATTAGGGTCTTTTTTAGTCAACGAATCCATGTTTTCTTATACAAGAAAAGCCGTTTTGGAAGAATGGACTTATGACGAGCACGGCAATCTGGAGCAGCATGTTGTTTATGAAACAAAAGACAAGCCATACAAATTTATCTGCTACTCTTCCTCATCTAACGACGTGCAAGAGGAACGGTTATCTCTTGTAAACCTGCGCAAAGAAGGGGTTGTGTTGGGCCACATCGGAGAAGTTGTCCCAGTGGTCTGACAGGCAGTCGGGGCACCAGTGGCCGCCGGCGAGCACCAGTTGGAGGGATGCCTCGAAGCGATGTCCGCTGTGGCATTCCCACACGAGCCGTTGCGCCGGGTCGCCCGAGTAGTCGTCGCTGACAAGGCGTCCACCACGGAATGTGGCGGCGGCTTGTATTTCTGCTACAGTTAGTTGCGACAGATGCTTCGTCTCGTCGTAGCCGTGCTGAATCTGTGCGGCTTTGTCGGCACCAACGGGCTCCGACAAGTCCCACTCAGGCCAGTCGGGGATGGCGCGGTACTGCTCCATGCTGCCGTAGTAAGCGCGAATGCGGGCATCGTCGTGATGTCGAATCCAGTACTGGGTGCCGAAAGTCTTCTTGTGCGCCAGCAGGCGGGTGGCTGCCTTGATGATGGCAGGGGGCACTATTTTGGCCAATTGGAAAAACTTGGGCAGCTTGTCGCTCATCTGCTGGAAATAGTCGTCCAGCGGTATGTTGGCACGGAAGTGCAAGAACGATTCCAGAATGTCGGCGTCAAGGTAATATTGTCCATGGAAGTTCTTCAGTGCGAACCAGTTGGCGTTGAAAATCTTTTCGGGATGGGGGCAGTGGACGGCTTTCAGCACGCGGGTTTCAAAGTCGTAGTTTGTCATACGGTACTGCGGGCCGCTGCTAATATTGTAGTACCTGTTCCAGAAGTCGGCGGGTACAGTGTCGCGGCACACTCTCTCCAGCAGTCGCCCCGAATCCTCCACGGTGGCCCATTCAAGCACGCCGCGTATGGGCACATGGAACATGATGGGGTCAAAGTTCTTCAGGATGGCAGGGTAGAGGATTCCCGACTGTCGTAAGCTCACCCAGTGGCGGAGGCCTGAGTCGGCGAAGATGCGTTCGGCAGCTATCTTGCTGACAGCGTAATAGTCGAATGCGCTGGCGAAGAGAGGGTCGCCACAACGTCCCCAATGGACGGGCTCATTGCGGTCGGACGTCTCGGCCACCGACCCGATATAGACCACTTTTACCTCGTCGTGGTTGGGTTGCGAAAGTACCGATTTTACCACGTTTTGGGCTGCCATCACATTTGTGTAGAGGGTCTCTTTCGGGAAATAGTCGGCTTTGGGTGACACCATGCCACCCACATGCAACACGTAATCGGCACCTGTCACGCCTTGCAGCACATCCTCGTAGTTGAGGAGGTCGCCCCACACTACACGGATACGGTTGGCCAACGGTTTCAGTTTGCGGCGGTTTTTCCGACTTGGCCTTGCCAGAACGGTAACTTCATATTGGTCTGGATATTTCAGCAATTTCTGAAGACCTGCCCAGCCCATCGTGCCGGTAGCACCGGTCAAGAATATTCTCTTCATAAATTGGGTAAAAACGAATGGCAAATATACAATAAAGATTCATCAGTACACCAGCCGTATGTTGTCAACCCACAACACATTGCCTGGACAACCGACAAACGGCTCCTGACAGCCTGCGGAAATCTGCAGAATCAGATGGGTGGGCGTCGCATCCGCTTTATAGCCAATTTCTTGCACAGGGACCATCTTCCCTTTTGAATTGCGTGCCATAAAACGGTTTTTTGACAATTTCTCCCAAGATTTGTAGTTTGGTGTCTTGGTTATGTCCCCATAGCGTATGGACACGCGATGGTTGTTTTTCCAGTCGGGGACACTTTTCGTGATGCGTTCCGATGCCGTTCCTACGCGATAGGCGAAGATGTTGCCGTCGGCGTCTTCCCAGCGGTGCTGCAGAAACAGTATGATCTCGCCCGCATCCTGTCCTTGAACAGTGGTCACTTTGGTGGATCCCGTGGCCCGCACCATAGACTTGCCCTGTTGTATAACCGCTTTGTAGTCAAGCATCAGAGCCACAGGTCGTTTCGTGAACGGAATGCCCATGTCAATGGCTTTCATCGGCACTTTG
>JBGURX010000014.1:0-17280 GCA_045132235.1 Bacteroidales bacterium | reverse complement strand
ACAATGTTATTAGGAGCTATACAATCATTTAAAGATTCTACTCCCAATGACAATCGTTTTGACAGTTTAATTTCGAAGTTTGAAAATTAGCAAGGGAAAAACACACTTCCAGACCAAAATAGCAGTTACCATGGAAACCCAAACAACAGAATACAAACAGCAGTGGGAAGACAAGTTCCTCACCTATATCAGCGGCTTTGCCAATGCGCAGGGCGGAACACTCTATATTGGCATAAATGATGCTGGCGAAGTGGTGGGCATCAGCAATGCCAAATTCCTTTTGGAAAACCTACCCAACAAGTCCATCCAAGCCACGGGCATCGTTCCTGATATTGAGATTTTTACCAAAGAAGGCAAAGAGTACATTGCTATACATGTCAAGCCTTCGGATCAGCCTGTTTCGTGCAATGGCAAGTATTACCTGCGTAGTGGTAGTACCTTACAAGAACTCAATGGTAACGCACTAACAGAGTTTTTGATGCGTCAAACCCATACCACTTGGGACATGCATATAGAGCCTAATGCCACCCTTGACGACATAGACCCTGAAGCAGTTCGTTATTTTGTCAACTTCTCCATCGATGCCAAACGGTTGCATGACAGCGCAAAACATGAAAGCGTAGAGCATATCCTACGCAATCTCAAACTCATCAACAAACAAGGTCAACTCACTTTTGCCGCATTGATGCTGTTTGGGAAAGACATCGAAGAATACTGCCTCTCTGCTTCGTTTCGTATAGGGAGATTCGGCACCACCCAAGCCGATTTGATCTTTGATGACAATATTGTTTGCCCACTCATCCAGATGCCCGAGAAAGTGATGCAAACTTTACGCAGTCGTTATTTGGTTGCACCTGTCAAATACGAAGGTTTGCACCGTATCGAGCCGTTGGAAATTCCAGAGGATGCCCTTCGAGAGATGATATGCAATGCCATCGTACATAAGGATTATCGAGGCACATTCATTCAAATGCGGGTTTGGGACGACCACATCGACCTTTGGAACAGTGGCGATTTTCCGCCAGAGATAACTGCCGAGAACCTGATGGCAACTCACGAATCGTATCCCCGCAACAGCCTTATTGCCAAAGTGTTCTATTTAGCGGGTTTCATCGAGAGTTGGGGTCGTGGTTATGAGAAAATAAAGAAGGTCTTTGAAAATGAGAATCTTCAAGTTCCAACTTTTGAACAAGTCCGTGGCGGTGTATTGGCAACTATACCTCGTGAAATATTCACCACCCTTAACAAGCAAAATGTCGGTGATGTGTCGGTGATTGACCAATTAAATGACCGAATAAATGACCAAGTAAAATCTTTGCAACTTTTTGAAAATGAACGGAAAGTGTTTTGCTTCATCAAAGAGTTTGACCAAGTAAATGACCGATTAAATGACCAATTAACTACTACCTATATTGCCAAAAAACTAGGCTTGTCTTACTCTACTGTTCAACGTACACTTCGTTTGTTGAAACAAAAGAACATGGTGCAGCGTGTGGGAAGCAAAAAAACTGGGTCTTGGCAGGTGAAAAAATAATCACTCTCAAATAACCATCCCTATGTCCCACCTTCTCTCCATCCGCCCCGCACGTTTGCCGCAAGACGCTGAGAGAATCCTTGAGGTTTTCGCAGCCGCCAAGAGCATCATGGTGGCCGACGGCAATACGCAGCAGTGGGTCAACGGGTACCCGTCGCTGGAGGCGGTGCGGGCAGACGTGGAGCGAGACGGCGCCTTCGTGGTGGAAGACAATGGTCGCATTGCGGCCTACTTCGCCTTCCTGCCCTCGCCCGAACCCACCTACGGCACCATCTACCACGGGCAGTGGCTCGACGACAGCCAGCCCTATCACGTTATCCACCGCATTGCCAGCTTTCCGGAAACACACGGCATCTTCCACACTATCATGGAGTTCGCCTTCTCCCGCGACCGCAACATCCGCATCGACACCCACCGCGACAACCGCATCATGCAGCACAACATCCTCAAACACGGCTTCTCCTACTGCGGCATCATCCTCCTCGCCAACGGCGACGAACGACTGGCCTATCAGAAAATCAGCGCGCTGTAACCCACCACTTGCGGCAGGGATAGGAGCGAACACGAGCGAAGCGAGTAAAGCGGATAGCCCGACGGCGACCGCTGGGAGCCGGGCCGCCCTCATCAAAAATAAACAACTCTGTTGTTTGGGGAGTAAAATTGAAACTAACTACTTCAGTATCTGTGTGGTGTGGTTCTTGGTATCCACCTTGCCGATGGCATCCACAATCACGCCGTTCTCATCGATGACGTAGGTGGTGCGCAGCGTGCCCTCCGTGACTTTGCCGTACATTTTCTTCTCGCCCCATGCCTCGTAGGCCTTCAGAATGGTGAGGTCGGTGTCGGCGATGAGGTGGAACGGCAGTTCGTACTTGGCGATGAATTTCTGGTGCGAGGAGGCACTGTCGCGGCTCACCCCTAACACGCTGTAACCCAGCGCAAGAAAACGCTCGTAGTTGTCGCGCAGGTCGCAGGCCTCGGCGGTGCAGCCGGGCGTGCTGTCCTTGGGATAGAAATATAAAACCAACTTTTTACCGGAGAAATCGGTCAGCTTGACGGGATTCCCGTTTTCATCAACGCCCTCAAAATAAGGGGCTTTTGTTCCTTTTTGCAGCATAACGGTTCATTTTATTTGGAACTGCAAAGATAATCACAATTCCGATATTTTTGCGTACTTTTGCTGCCGAAAAGAAACTGACCATGCGACTCGACAAACTTATCGTAACCCGCGGACTCTTCTCCTCACGCGAGCGGGCCCAGGACGCCATCGTGCAGCACACTGTGAAGGTGGACGGCCGTATCATCGACAAGCCCTCGAAGGAGGTGCCCGAGGAGGCCGACATTGAAGTGATTGACATCTTTAATAAATATGTCAGCAGGGGCGGCCTCAAGCTCGAAAAGGCCATCGCCGACTTCCAGCTGGATTTCACCGGCAAGAGTGTGCTCGACATCGGCAGCTCCACCGGCGGCTTCACCGACTGCGCCCTGAAACACGGCGCGGCGCACGTCACCGCCGTGGACGTCGGCACCCGCCAGCTGCACCCCTCCCTGCAAGGCCTCCCGCAGGTGCTCTCCATCGAAAACCGCGACTTCCGAGAACTCACCCCGCAGGAGGTGGACCACCGCCAGTACGACTTCATCGTGTCGGATGTCTCCTTCATCTCCCTCACCTACATCATCCCTTACTTCCAGCCCTTCCTGAAAAACGACGGACAATGTGTGCTGCTGGTCAAACCGCAGTTTGAGGCGGGCGCATCCTTCCTCAACAAGAGCGGCATTGTCACCGACGAGAAGGGCTACAAGGTGGCCCTGCGCCGTGTGGAGATGGAAGCCCTCAACCATGGCCTTCACCTCAACAACCTCGCCGTCTCCACCCTTTTCGAAAAGGTGAAAAACACCGAATTTCTCTCCCTCTTCTCCACCACCGACAACCATTACCATATTGATTATACTGAGCTTTTCAAGAAAGTAAAGGAGATTAGGAAATCGCTTAAATAATTGTTGTACAGCATAAAAGCACCATGGACCATTTTTTGCCCACCACCAAAAAAGAAGTAGAGTCGCTTGGCTGGGATGCGTTGGATGTCATCCTCATCAGCGGTGATGCTTACGTGGACCATCCCTCCTTCGGGCCGGCGGTCATCGGGCGGTGGTTGGAGGCCATGGGGCTGAAAGTGGCCATCGTGCCGCAACCCAACTGGCAGGACGACGGTCGCGACTTAGCCAAGCTGGGCCGTCCGCGTCTGTTCTTCGGCATCACAGCCGGCAACATGGACTCGATGGTGAACCATTACACCGCCACCAAGCGGCTCCGCCACGACGATGCCTACACGCCGGGCGGGCGGCACGGTTTCCGTCCCGACTACGCCACCATCGTCTATACCCAGTGGGTGAAGCGGCTCTTCCCCGACACGCCCGTGGTGATCGGCGGCATCGAGGCTTCCCTGCGCCGCCTCTCGCACTACGACTACTGGCAGGACAAGCTGCGGCCCTCCATCCTGATGGACTGTCCCGCCGACCTGCTGGTATATGGCATGGCCGAGCGGCCCATGACAGACCTCGTGCGCATCTTTCGCACCGACAACTGGCGTGAGCACCTGCACGACTGTTCGCAAATTGCTTTTATTACAGATGATTACAAAAAATATTGCGGTACGGAGCCGCCGCTCATGCTGCATCCTTTCGAGAAGGAGCTGAGCAACAAGCGTTTCTATGGCGAGAACTTCGTCGCCTTCGAGACCGAGAGCAACAAGCGGGAGCAGCGCATCATCGTACAGCCCTACAACCGCAAGCAGTTGGTGATACTGCCGCCCTATCCGCCCGCCACCGAGGAGGAGATGGACCAGTACGCCCTCTTCGACCGTATGATGAACGCCCCGCACCCCAAGTATGCCAAGCGAGGCGACATCCCCGCATGGGAGATGATCAAGAACTCCATCACCATCCACAGAGGCTGTTTCGGCGGGTGCAGTTTCTGCGCCATCACCGCGCACCAAGGACGGTTCATCAGCTCGCGCAGCGAGCGTTCCATTCTTGAGGAGGTGGAAGACCTTGCCCGCCGTCCCTACTTCAAAGGGCACATCAGCGACCTCGGCGCGCCGTCGGCCAACATGTACCGCATGCGGGGGCGCAACCTGAAAGCCTGTCTGCGCTGTGCCCGTCCCTCGTGCATCTTCCCGTCGGTATGTCCGAACCTCGACACCGACCACAAGCCGTTGATTGCCCTCTACCGCAGGGCTGCGAGCGTGAAGGGGGTGCGACGCATCACCATCGGCAGCGGCATCCGTTACGATTTGTTGCTTGCCGATGAGGCCACCGACCGCGAGAACGGCCTCACCGACTACTTCCGCGAAGTGGTGCGCCATCATGTGTCGGGTCGTCTGAAGGTGGCGCCCGAGCACACCCAGACCAAGGTGCTTAACAAGATGCGGAAGCCCTCCTTTGACCAATTCCTCACCTTCAACAAAAAATTCCAGCAGCTCAACCGCGAGGCGGGACTGCACCAGCAGCTGGTGCCCTACTTCATCTCCGCCCATCCCGCCTGTACCCTCGACGATATGAAGGCGCTGCACAAAGCTACTGCAGGACAGCATCTTCACATTGAGCAGGTGCAGGATTTCACGCCCACGCCCATGACCTATTCCACGGCCATGTACTTCCTCGGCTACGACCCCTATACGGGCGAGAAAGTGTTCAGTGCCAAGAGCAAAGGGGAAAAAGATAAACAGAAGGAGATGTTCTTTTAGAATTAGCATTTGTTATTTGGGTAAAATTACGTAATTTTGCCAAATTTTTTTAAGATGGAATTTCAAGTCGCACAAATCGCCGCCCTGCTCTCCGCAGAGGTGGTCGGCAACCCCGAGGGGGTTATCAACACTGTTTGTAAAATTGAAGAGGGCGTCCCCGGCGGACTGACCTTCCTCGCCAATCCCAAATACACCCATTACATCTACGAGACCAAGGCAACGGCGGCCATCGTCAACAAGACGTTTGAGCCGGAGAAGCCCGTGTCCTGCACCCTCATCAAGGTGCCCGATGCCTACGTGGCCTTCGCCCAGCTGCTCGACTTCTACAACCAGTCGAAACGCCACAAGCCCGGCATCTCGCAGCACGCCTGCATCGCCTCAACGGCCACCATCGGCCAGAATGTTTATATCGGCGAGTTTGTGAGCGTGGGCGAGAACGTGGTCATCGGCGACAACTGCCAGATTTTCCCGCATGTGTGTCTCGGCGACCATGTGCGCGTGGGCAACGACACCACCCTCAACTCGGGTGTGAAGGTGTATGCCGAATGTGAAATCGGCAACCACTGCATCATCCACGCGGGCGCGGTGATCGGCGCCGACGGCTTCGGCTTCGCCCCCAAGGACGGCGACTTCATCAAGGTGCCGCAGATCGGTAACGTGCGCATCGAGGACAATGTGGAGATCGGCGCCAACACCTGTATCGACCGTTCTACCATGGGTTCCACCATCATCCACAAGAATGTGAAACTCGACAACCTCATCCAAATCGCTCACAATGTGGAGATTGGCGAGGCATCGGCCTTTGCGGCACAGACCGGCGTGGCAGGATCGGCCAAGATCGGCAAGCACTGCATCATCGGCGGACAGGGCGCTGTGGCCGGTCACATCACCGTTGGCGACGGCGTGATGGTGGGTGCACAGTCGGGCGTTACCCACTCGCTCAACGGCGGACAGATTGTATTGGGTTCTCCCGCCATTCCTTTTGGAGAAGAAAAACGACTCATCATTTATAGAAAAAAATTACCCGAACTGTACAAGCGCGTGGACGCTTTAGAGAAAAAACTTTCGCAAAATGAGTAAACAAACCACTATTTCAGCCTCCATTTCCCTGTCGGGAAAAGGGTTGCATACGGGCAAGCAGGTCACTGTGACGTTCCTGCCCGCCCCTGCCGGCCACGGCATCGTATTCCGCAGGGTTGACCTGCCCGGCACCCCCACCGTGAAAGCGCTGGGCACCAACGTGTTCGACACCTCCCGCGGTACCTCCATCCGTGAGGGCGAGGCCGAGGTGCGCACCATCGAGCACCTGATGGCAGCCCTCGCCGGACTGCAAATCGACAATGTTCTCATCGACATCGACGCCTGCGAAACGCCCATCTTGGACGGCAGCTCGCGCCTGTATGTGGAGGCCTTGCAGAAGGTGAAAGTGGTGGAGCAGGAGGCCGAGCGCGAGTATTTCACCGTGAAAGAGCCCGTGACCTTCACCCTTCCTGAAAAGCAGATTTCCATCACCGTCACCTCGGCCGACGACTTCCGCGCCGAGGTGGATGTGGACTACGGCACGCAGGTGCTGGCCGCGCAACATGCTGAAATTGACGATATTAAAAAGTTTGTACCCGAATTGTACAACTGCCGCACCTTCGTGTTCCTGCACGAGTTGTTGTACCTCATCCAGCACGGCATGGCCCATGGCGGCGATGTGGACAACGCCATCGTCTTTGTGGCGCAGGTGCCTCCGCCGGAGGTGCTGCAGCAGCTGGCCGCCTTCTTCCAGAAATCCGACCTGAAGGTGACCGAGAACGGCATCCTCAACAATGTGGACCTGCACCATGCCAACGAGCCCGCCCGCCACAAACTGCTTGACCTTGTCGGCGACCTCTACCTGTTGGGCCGCCCGCTGAAAGGCCATGTCACCGCTTCGCACCCGGGCCATTTCGCCAACACCGAGCTGGTGAAGCTCCTTCTCGCCAACATCCAATAACCTTTTACCATGGAATATTTCTACCTCGGCATCATCACCAAACCTTTTGGCTACAAGGGCGAGCTGACCGTTTTTCTCGACACCGACGAGCCCGAAAAATACAGCAACCTGCGGGCCGTTTTCCTGTTAGAGGGCGACGAGTACATCCCCTACATGATTGAGAGCATCGAGCTGCGCGGCGGCAACAATGCGGTGGTGAAGTTCGCCGATGTGGATGGCGAAGAGGCCAAATCTTTGGTGAAAATGGAGATGTACCTGCCGATCAGTGAGTTGCCGCCTTTGACGGGTAATCAATTTTATTACCACGAAGTGATAGGTTTTCAAGTAATTGATAAAGAAAAAGGCAACATCGGCATCTGCAAGGACTTCATTGATGTGAGCAACCAGCCCATCATGCAGGTAGATAAGGACGGGAAGGAAATTCTGATTCCTGCGGTGGACGACATCTTCGAGGAGGTGGACCGTGAGCAGCGTATTTTGCGCGTGGCCGCTCCTGAAGGGCTGATAGACATTTATTTGGAAGGATAAAAAATTTGTTTTTTAACTTTCTTTATTAATTTTTTTTGTATTTTTGCACACCCATTAACCTATCTTATGTTAAAGGATTATTCATCGTTTGGCCCGGCGTATCGCAATTTCAAGGTCAGGGAAGGAGTATATGTTCCTGAACCTGAGGCAGATTTTCCCGGCGACAATCCGCACAAGCGGATGACCACCGTACGTGGGAAGTGCAGGGAGCTGAAGTTCGATGAAACATATCCCTACCTCGACCGGTCGCTGAAATTCAAAATCTGGCATATTCTCATCTACCTCACCACTTGGCTGGTGGTTTTTCCGTTGAACCGCCTCCGGTTTGGAATCAAGATTGAAGGGCGGGCGAAAATCCGCAAAAACCGCAAGCTTTTCGCCAATGGCTTGATGACCGTCTGCAACCACGTCCACCGGTGGGATATGATTTGCGTGTTGCAGGCCATGCGCTACCGCAAGGCATGGATTCCCATGTGGGCCGATCCTTTCAACGGCAAGGACGGCTTCCTTATGAAACACATCGGCGGCATTGCCATTCCGGATAACATCCGCGGACTCCGTAAGTTCGACCAGGCACTGGATGAACTGCATGCCCAAAAGCAGTGGATACACATTTTCCCGGAAGGCTGCAGCTGGTACGACTATGCCCCGCTACGGCCTTTCAAGACAGGGGCTTTCAACATGGCTTACAAATATTCCCTTCCCATTCTCCCCATGATGATCACGTTCCGGCCCCGCACCGGATGGCGCAAACTCTTCAGCAAGGACAAGCCGCTGCTTACCATTCGCGTGGGTGACCCCATCGTGCCCGATTCCACCCAACCCCGCAAGGAGGAGGTGGCACGGCTACGCGACCTCGCCTACAAGTCCATGCTGGATTTGGCAGGCATCGTCTCCAATCCATGGCCATCCAGTATTGATTGACAACCCACATCATTATGAATACAATCATTGATCCCGTCCCCGTCAAACTGCTCAAGGCAGAACTTACCAAATCCAAAAAGTTGGAAGACACCAACAAGGGGCACAACGAGCTTTACATCGTCACATGGCAGGATTCTCCCAATGTGGTTACCGAAATCGGAAGACTGCGCGAGCTGACGTTCCGCGAGGCCGGCGGTTCCACAGGCAATTCCATCGACTTGGATGAGTACGACAAAATGGAAAAGCCTTACAAACAGCTGATTGTGTGGGACCCCGACAACGAGGCCATTGTGGGGGGGTACCGCTTCTTCTATGGTGCAGATGCGACGTTTGACGAGAAAGGACAGCCCGTCATCGCCAGTTCCCACCAGTTCCGTTTTTCCCAGAAGTTCATCGATGAATACCTGCCGCATGTGCTGGAGCTCGGGCGCAATTTTGTGGCTCCGACCTACCAGAGTGCCAAGGGTGGTGCGAAGTCCATCTTTGCCTTGGACAACCTATGGGACGGTTTGGTGGCCATTATCATGAAGAATCCGAACCTGCTCTATTATTTTGGCAAAATCACCATCTATCCTTCATACGACCATATCGTCAGGAATCTGATATACCACTTCCTCTGGAAACATTACGGCGACCATGAAGAGCTCGTCCGCCCGTGGGATGATCAGGCCATCATGCCGGATGCGGACCCGGAACTGATGAATCTGGTTGTGCATCAGGATGACCTGCTGGAAGACTATAAGTTGCTGAAGGCGGCAGCCCGGATGCGGGGAGTGAACGTACCGCCGAATGTGACGGCATATATTTCCATCACTTCCCAGATGGTGATGTTCGGCACGGCGGTGAACCACTTGATGCACAACATCGAGGACAGCGCTGTGCTCATCCCGTTCGACTCCATCTATCAAGAGAAGAAGATGCGCCACATCGGGGCATACCTTCGTTTCGCCAATGCAAGAAAGCGCAAGAAGGAGTCGCTTGAGGAACCCGAGACAGAGGCCCAGAAGATTGAGGAGTGGCTGATCAAGCGTCACCGCAAAGTACGGAGAATGCTCAAGAAGGCGGGCAGAAAATAAAAATCAATACTGCAATGAATAAGGCCGAAAAGTACGAACTGCTGTACAAACAGGTTCTCTCATTGGCGGAAGGCGAGCAGGATGCGGTGGCGATGATGGCCAACACCGCAGCGCTGATACATGAGGCTTTCGGATTCTGGTGGACTGGCTTTTACCGCGTGGTGGGCGAGGAGCTGGTGCTGGGACCGTTTCAGGGACCGGTGGCCTGTTCGCGCATCGCGTTCGGCCGCGGGGTTTGCGGCACCGCATGGCAGCTGCAGCGCACCCTTGTCGTGCCCGATGTGGAACAGTTTCCCGGACATATCGCCTGCAGCAGCGCCTCCCGCAGCGAAATTGTGGTGCCGCTGATTGACCACGACCGGGTGGTGGCCGTGTTAGACATCGACAGCGAACAACTTGCTATGTTCGACGAAGCCGACCGGGCAGGGTTGGAGAAAATCGCGGAGGTGCTGGCGCGGCTGAGATTTGATATGGACAAATAACCCACTGATTTTCAGTCGGATCATGTGGAAATTGAAGAAAACATGAAGCTTGCTTTGGAAAAAGCCGAAAAATTGGCAAGAGAAGCCCATCAAGGACAGAAAGACAAGTCCGGTGCGGATTATATCGGGCATCCGCTGCGGGTTTCGGCAAGATGCACCAACCCCAAAGCCAAAATTGCCGGACTGTTGCATGATACCATAGAAGACACTTACGTCACACCGCAACTGCTTAAAGACATGGGATTTGATGATGAAATTGTGGATGCAGTGGTTGCTTTAAGCCGCCGCGCCGACGAAACATACGCCGAGTTTATTGTCCGGGCCGCCCAAAATGAGATTGCCAAAGAGGTGAAAATCGCCGATTTGGAAGACAATATGGATATCCGCCGTTTGCCTGATATTTCGGAAAAAGACGCAATGAGATTGAAGAAATACCTCCATTCATGGCGCTATCTGCAAGGGTTGGAGAAAACCACCGATTTAATTGGAGATTAATTGTTTTGAAAATGAACATAAATACTAAAGATATTTACTTTGCTGGCGGCTGCTTCTGGGGAACGGAGCATTTTTTCAAACAGATCGACGGGGTGGTGGACACCGAAGTGGGCTTCGCTAATGGTCACACCGACCACCCGACCTATCAAGAGGTCTATACCGATGAGACAGGCTATGCCGAAACGGTTCTGGTGCGATACAACCCCGAAGTGGTGAGCTTGGAGTTCCTTCTCCGGATGTTCTTCAAAGCCATCGACCCTGTTAGCATAAACAAGCAGGGCCACGACGAGGGGACGCGCTACCGCACAGGCATCTACTACACCGATGCCGCCGACCTGCCCGTTATCAACAAGGTGTACGCCGAGGAGCAGCAGCATTACGACCAGCCGCTGGCCGTGGAGAGGCAGCCGTTGGAGCGGTTCTATACCGCCGAGGAGTACCATCAGGACTATCTTGACAAGAACCCCACGGGCTACTGCCACCTGCCGCAGTCGCTCTTCGAGTTTGCGAGGACGGCGAAGGAGAAGAAAATGCTATCCTTGCACCGCTATTCCAGACCGATGACAAACCAAACATCAGAAAAATGAGAGGATATATTCTTTTAGCCCTACTTCTGGCAGGCATTGCAACGGGGTTGCAGGCACAGACATTCAAGGCACAATGCCCGACCAAGCAAGAAGTGAAGTGCACGGTGCAAAAGAATCGTAAAACTGTTGAAATTGTGAAGTTTACAGGCAAGGACTGTCTTCGTGATATTTCCATCCCCTCTACCGTTGTTTTTGAAGGAAAGACCTATTCGGTCACTTCTATTGGAAGGGAAGCTTTTTTCAGGTGTTATGGTCTGCGCTCCATCCATATTCCTGAGTCAATCAAATCCATCGGGAAATACGCATTTTACGAACTCGACAGTTTGGTCTCTATCAGTGTTGACAAGAGAAATCGCGTGTATGACAGTCGCGAAAACTGCAATGCGATTATTAAGACTAAAACCAATGAGTTGGTCTTGGGATGTCAGGAAACCGTCATCCCCAACACGGTCACTTCCATCGGAGCGTCTGCATTTGCCTCTTGCAGCCATTTAACCACTATCCTCATTCCCAACTCTGTAAAAACTATTGGTTCTGGAGCCTTCTTTCGCTGCGGCAGTCTGACCGCCATTACCATTCCCAACTCTGTAACCAGCATTGGAGATTATGCCTTTCACTATTGTTACAGTCTGGCTTCGGTCAGCATATCTAGCTCTGTCACATCCATTGGAAGAGATGTGTTTCATTTTTGCGATAGCTTGTCATACATCCATGTGGATCCTAACAATCCTGTATATGACAGCCGTGACAATTGCAATGCCATTATTTTGTCAAAAACCAATGAATTGATAGTGGGGTGTCAAAAAACGGTCATCCCCAACACGGTTACGTCCATCGGGAAGGAAGCTTTTTATCATTGTGAAGGTTTGACCTCCATCAACATTCCGAACTCTGTTACATCCATTGGTGATGGAGCATTTCAAATGTGTGACAACCTTACTTCCATCAACATTCCGAACTCTGTTACGTCCATTGGGCGTGACGCTTTTAATCATTGCGTAAGTTTGACCTCCATCAATATTCCGAATTCTGTTACATCCATTGGCAATGAAGCATTTCACATGTGCTTCAAGTTGACCTCCATTGACATTGCCGAAGACCATCCCGTTTTTGAAGTCAAGAAAGAAGGGGAGTCCATACGGATTATTGACAAGCGAACAGGAAGGATAGTGATAGTGGTGCCAGAGAACTGAAGAGAATGCAGGGAGAAGCGGTTGTCCACCGCCCCTCCTTCGCTTGATATTCCTTAGTAGTTCTGTTTGTTGATCTCAAAGAAGGCTTGCGGGTGGTCGCAGGCTCAGATGCACGTTTTTACAAAATCCATAAACAGTGGGTGCGGGTGCAGCACGGTTGATGAGTATTCGGGGTGGAACTGCGTGCCGATGTACCAGCGTTTCTCGGGTATCTCCACAATCTCCACGAGGTTGGAGGCGGGATTGATGCCCACACACTTCATGCCCTTCGCCTCATACTCGTCCTTGTAGGCATTGTTGAACTCATAGCGGTGGCGGTGCCGCTCCTTGATGAGCGTCTCTTTGCCGTAGGCATCGCAGGCACGGCTGCCGCTGACCAGTTCGCATTCGTAGGCACCCAGTCGCATCGTGCCGCCCATCTGTGTGATGTTCTTCTGCTCCTCCATGATGTCGATGACATTGTGCGGGGTCTGCTCGTCCATCTCACGGCTGTTGGCATCCTTGTGCCCCAGCACGTTGCGGGCAAACTCGATGACCATCATCTGCATGCCCAGACAAATGCCGAAGGTGGGGATGTCGTGAGTGCGGGTATATTCGGCGGCAATGATTTTTCCCTCAATGCCGCGGGTGCCGAAGCCCGGACAGATGACGATGCCCGCCATGCCGTCGAGCTTTTCTGCCACATTCTCACGGGTAATCTCCTCACTGTTTACAAAATGTAGTTTGGCCTTCACATCATTGTAGATGCCGGCGAGGTTCAGGCTTTCGCGGATGCTCTTGTAGGCATCCTGCAGGTCGTACTTGCCCACCAGTCCGATGTGTACTTCACGCTTGGCATTCTTCTGTTTGGCGAGGAAGTCGTGCCATGAACTCATGGCGGGTGTCTCTCCGACAGGGATTCCGATTTTGCGTAGGATGGCGGCGTCAAGTCCTTGGTGCTGCATGTTCACCGGCACGTCGTAGATGCTGGGCAGGTCTTCGCTCTGCACCACACACTCCAGATCCACGTTGCAGAACGAAGCCACCTTCATGCGCAGGGCGTCGTCGAGATGACGTTCCGTGCGCAGCACGAGGATGTCAGGCTGGATACCCATTCCCTGCAGTTCCTTCACGCTGTGCTGGGTGGGTTTGGTTTTCAGCTCACCGGCCGCCTTGAGGTAGGGCACGTATGTGAGGTGCACGCACACCGCGTTGCGACCCAGTTGCCAGCGCAGCTGACGGATGGCCTCCATAAACGGCGCGCTCTCGATGTCGCCGATGGTGCCGCCCACTTCGGTGATGACGAAGTCGAGCTGTTCGTTCTTTTCATCCTCGCGAAGCATTCTCCGTTTGATTTCGTCCGTAATGTAGGGCACCACCTGGATGGTTTTGCCAAGGTAGTCGCCGCGGCGTTCACGGTCGATGACGGTCTTGTAGATGCGGCCCGTGGTGACGCTGTTGTTGCGTGTGGTGTGGATGCCCGTGAACCGCTCGTAGTGGCCGAGGTCGAGGTCGGTCTCCATACCGTCCATCGTCACGTAGCACTCGCCGTGCTCGTACGGGTTGAGCGTGCCGGGGTCGATGTTGATGTAAGGGTCGAATTTCTGGATGGTTACTTTATAGCCGCGTGCCTGCAGCAGCTTGCCGATGCTGGCGGAGATGATGCCTTTCCCCAAGGAAGAGACCACCCCGCCCGTGACGAAGATGTATTTTGTTTCCATAACAATGATTTTGTTACGGGCTGCAAAAATACAAAAAAACAGAAATGGAAAGAACGTTTTTTTCTTATTTTTGCAACCTAAACCATCGATCAGAGCGAAGCCCCCTAATCCCCTATCAACCGTGAAAAAGATACTCTTTCTCTTCATCCTTTTTCAGTTGACTATCTGCGTGCAAGCATAGCGCGAGGCGATGCCCGACAACGACGCTTATTACTGTTCGGAACTCATTCAGGTGGCTTTCGGCGACCTCTTTGAGTCGAAGCCCATGAACTGGCGCGATGCCGACGGACAACTGCCCGAATATTGGGTGAAGCACTTCAAAAAACTTGGGGTTCCCGTTCCCGAAGGTGTTCCCGGCACCAATCCCACGGACATGAGCCAGTCGCCGCTGCTGAAAAGACTGCAGTGACAGTGTTCACGACTTCGTTTTCCCTAACGCAGCAATTGCGGATTGTTGGTAGAGTACTCCCGAAGAGTGATGTTATTGAAAGTGTTGCTCTTCACCGCCTCTCCTTGTTCCACTTCCATGGGTTCTAACCTCAAAAACTCTATTGTGTTTCCTGGCGTGCGGGAGTCGGCTCCATACGTGGAATGAAGGATGTACGAAAGATAGAAAAGATTTTTGGCCATATAATAATCCAAATAATATTCTTTGACAACTTTGGATTGATTGTTCCAATTGGCATCGGCATTGAGTTCGATGGGTTTGTTTTGGATGATTCGCTCACGCACCTCAAAGATACTGAGCAGCTGTTGGTTTTCATCCATCACGTATGCCTCGTTGGTGGGGTCAATCCACAGCCATTTGCCCAATTGTACAGAATAGACTTCGTTGATTACATGGCAATCGTAGTAGTAATTTCGGGGCAAGCAGGTGACAACGCGCGAGCGGAAACCTAACGCCAGATAACATTCGTTGGCAAAGAGCGCCAGACCGCGGCAGTTCACCCCCTTCTTTTGGGCAAACTTTTCAATCGTTTCCGCGTTCCTCTCCTTCTTGGGCAGGCCTGCGCTACCATTATGTCGGATGTGATTATGCACCCAATGAAGAACATTCAATATTTGCGTCACTTCATCTCCTGTGCCGGCAACAGAGTCCAAGTTGTACTTCAGCCGCAGCGCTTGCAATTCGGGAGCATCGGCCGACTGGTAGGTGAACGTGGGGATGTCGCGTTGCTGCGAAACATCGAAGGTTTTGCCCGTACGCAGCGTGTCCATGTAATCCGGTCGCGGGACAAAATCCACATAGCTGACACGTTTTTTCCGAATGACAACCAGTCTGCTGCATTGCGAAGAATTGTACTCGTATTGAAATTTTGCGGTGTCAATATCAGTATAATAGAGGAATGTTTTTCCGTCGTCCCGTTTCATACAGGGAACGATGTCGTCGTGGATGTTGCGCCTGAACCAGAACTCTCCATCGGCATATAAGAAACAGCGATCTATATTGGCATAGACGGTGTCTATAATGACAAACTGTTGGGCAATGGCTGTACAGGTGCTTATAAAAAGTAAGATAAAAAGTATAACTTGTTTTCTCATAGGCAAAAGCGTTTAAAAATAAACGGACGATGTGACGAAATTATTGTCTATGACTAATTTGAATGATATTCCAATCAAATTATGATGTGAATAATGTGTTTTTTCGCATCATTGGAGGTGTAATGGACTACTGTGTGATTGCTTTGAACGTCACCTTCGGTTCGTTGCAGCTTTTTTTGTACTTTTGCCAACATGAAAAACAAAGAAACTCAAATATCAGCCTCATTCCATGCCCCATCGATGCAGGGTTATATGCGAATGAATATGATGTTTTCTGATATTATCGCCGTTTTATGACATTCAACACCTACGGAAATAAAGAAAACCAAAGCTTGCTACTGATCCCAGGGCTGGGAGTATCCCACGAGATATTCCTGCCGCTGATAGGATTGCTGAAAGACAAATACTACATCATTGCCGTTGGCATCGACGGATTCCTGCTTGGCCAAGCGTCGCAGTTTACCTCTGTCGATGACCAAGCCGTTCAGGTGATTCAATACGTCCAGCAAAATTTGAACGGACATTTGGATGTTGCCTACGGACTTTCCTTAGGCGGGAAGATTCTGTCCAGAATGATGGAACGGAATGAGATTGTCATTGACCATGCCATCATGGACGCCGCACCGTTGCTGCCGCTGCCCAAATGGATGGTGAATCCTCTGCGATACTACCAGAGTTTCAATGTTTGGACATGCTATCACTGGACAGGATTCTGGAAGTTTGTGTTCCGTTCGCACTATTTTGACGTGCTCTTGGACGAGTGCAAGAAGGTGTGGCCGTCCGGAAAAGGGAAAGCGGTGCGTGATGGCTATAAAGACGTCTATACTAACAAGTTGGAATTTATTCAAGGTGCAGATATACACTATTGGTATGGCACTAAGGAGGCATTTGTGGCCAGACCGCAGGCCGAACATCTATGCAAAATCCATCCAGATACTCATGTGAATGTCTTTCCCAAAATGAATCATGGACAGCAGCTGGTGGACCATCCGGAAGAGATAGCCAACAGGATTATTGATTTATAAACCAACAGAATATGCAAGCACAAAACGATCATTCCGCCCCGTCGGTGAAGACCACCGAGCTGATACGCACCACCAAGAGCTGGGACGGCAGGGAACTGCCCGACTACCTGCAGGGGCGGCCCGAGCTGGTGGCCATAAAGTACGAAATTCCCGCCGGGCAGAAGCTGGCCTGGCACCACCACCCCGTGATGAACCACGGTATACTGGTGCAGGGCGAGCTGACCATTGTCAGCGAAGACGGCACCGAGAAGGTGGTGCATGAGGGCGAGGCCGTCGTTGAGATGGTGGGCACCGTCCACCACGGTGAGAACCGCGGCACCAAGCCCGTCATCCTCTACATGTTCTACCTCTCGCAGCCGGGCATGCCGCTGTCGGTGCCGCACCCGGAGATACCACAAGTGTAACAGCAAACCAGCCATATCCTAAATACCGAAGAGACTCCCATTTTTTTGAATTCGATGCGGTAA
>JBGURX010000013.1:0-11447 GCA_045132235.1 Bacteroidales bacterium | reverse complement strand
CGCTGGGAAGCTGCACCATGAAGCTCAACGCCGCCGCCGAGATGCTGCCGCTGAGCTGGGCTGCCATCTGCAACATCCATCCGTACGCTCCCGCCGATCAGGTACAGGGTTACATGGAGATGATCGACGAGATGAGCCACTGGCTCTGCACCATCACCGGTTTCAAGGCCATGTCGTTCCAGCCCAACTCCGGTGCTGCCGGTGAGTATGCAGGCTTGACCGTCATCCGCAATTATCTGCACCACATCGGTCAGGGTCACCGCAACATCTGCCTCATCCCCGCTTCCGCTCACGGCACCAACCCCGCCTCTTCCGCCAAGGCCGGCTTCCAAGTCTGCGTGGTGAAATCGACCGAGGACGGTGAAATCGACGTGAACGACCTGCGTGAGAAGGCCGAGGCCAACCGCGACAACCTCGCCTGCCTCATGATCACCTACCCCTCCACGCACGGCGTGTTCGAGGAGGCGGTGCTCGACATCATCAAGATTGTGCACGAGAACGGCGGCCAGGTGTATATGGACGGCGCCAACATGAATGCCCAGGTGGGTCTCACCTCCCCCGGCACGATGGGTGCCGACGTGTGCCACCTCAACCTCCACAAGACCTTTGCCATGCCTCACGGCGGTGGCGGTCCCGGTGTGGGCACCATCTGCGTGGCCGAACACCTTGTGGACTTCCTGCCGAAGCACGCTTTGGCAACCGTCGGCGGCAAGAACGGCAGCCAGGTGGCTTCCTCGCCTTACGGCAGCGCCTACCTGTTGCCCATCACCTACGGCTACCTCAAGATGCTTGGCGGCGAGGGCTTGAAGCACGTCACCGAATGGGCTATCCTGAACGCCAACTACATCCGCGCCCGTTTGCAGAACGACTATAAGATTTTGTACACCGGCAAGAACGGCATGTGCGCCCACGAGATGATTCTCGACTGCAACGAGTTCGAGAAGAGCTGCGGCGTGCAGGTGGGCGACATCGCCAAGCGTTTGATGGACTACGGTTTCCACGCACCGACGGTGGCCTTCCCGGTGCACGGCACGCTGATGGTGGAACCCACCGAAAGCGAGCCGCTGAGCGAGCTCGACCGCTTCTGCGACGCCATGCTCTCCATCCGTCAGGAGATCCGCGACATTGAAGAGGGCAAGGCCGACCGCACCGACAACGTCATCAAGCGCGCCCCGCACACGATGGGTGTGGTTTGCGCCGACACGTGGAATCGCCCGTACACCCGCCAGCAGGCTGCCTTCCCGATGCCCGTTGCCGACAAGTACTGGCCGACGGTCAGCAAGATCGACGACGCCTTCGGCGACAGAAATCTGGTCTGCGTGCTGGAAAAATAGCAAACTGAAAATTGAAAACTGAGAACTGAAAGGTTTGAAGTTTTAAATAAAAGTAGAAAGTGGGATAAGACTCCTGCTTTCTACTTTTTTATTGGCTTTGTAAAGAAAGACTTTTACTCTTGGAAACCCTAAACTAATACTTTGTCAGTGCGCGAAGAAAGTCTTCTCCACATCCACCACCTCGAAGATTTTCTTGCCTGATGGTGTGATAGAAGGAAGCAGACAAGCAAATAGCTGTTGAAGAAAATGATTGACTTCCTGCAAATTAGTTAATGGTTTCATCACCGCCTTCTTTTGGTGTGCAAGGCTGAGGGCGAGGTTTTTGTCACGCTCTGCCCGGTGTGAGATGAGGTGCGACTGATACTCGTCCAGCAGGCTTTCCACCAACGTCTGCACATCGCCCTCCTCTTCATCGTGCGGGGTGCCGTTGACGGCGAAGTTGCCGCCGCCCATCGGCTCGATGTCGTAGCCCAGCTTCAGCAGGTCGCCACGGATTTCCGTGAGCAGTTCCGCCCGCGCGCCGCTCAACACGACCGTTTCCGGGAACAGCGACTGCTGCACGGTGACGGGCTGGTCCTTGAGCGCCTGCAGATAGTTTTCGTAAATGATGCGCTCATTGGCCCGCGTGATATCAATGACATACATTTTATCTTGCAGACTCACAAATAAATAGCGTTTTTGTACAATAATAAAAGAGGTCGCCTCCACAGGTGCATCCTGCCCGCCGGCGTCGAAAGAAATCTCCTGCTGCTCCTCCGCCGGTGCGGCCACTACCTCAGTGTCTTTGATACCCTGAAGGAAACTGTCCCAGTCGGGATTGGCAGTAGTGTTATAGGATTTGCCAGATTGTGAATGCGATGGACGAGAGTTGGAGAAGCTGTTGAAGGGATTGTAGTCCGGATTGTGCGAAATCACTGGCACACGAATCGGTCCGCTCTGCGGCACGTTGTTCAGATCCAGTTCGGTATTGTAGTCGAAATCCAACTGCGGAATCAGCGAGAACTCGCCAATCGCTTTTTTTACCGCCGCAAACAAGAATCCATACACCACGCGGTCGTCCTGCAGCTTGATATCGACCTTGGTGGGGCTTACGTTAATATCCACCGTGGACGGATCCAACTCGATGGAGAGGAAGTAGAGCGGATGCGTGCCGTCGGGCAGCACCTGCTCGTAGGCCGACTCCACCGCGAAATGCAACGAGCTGTTTTTTATAAATCTATGATTGATAAACATATACTGTTCCGCCCGTTTCTTCTTGGCACACTCCGGCTTGCCCAAGAAACCTGTAATCTTGATGTAATTGGTCTCCTGTTCGATGGGGAAAATGCGGTCGTTGAAATGGCTGCCAAAGATACCGCTGATACGCTGTTTGAAGTTCCCCTCTTTGAGCTGGTAGGTCAGTTTTCCGTTATGGTAAAGGGTAAAGGCGATATCGGGATGGATGAGAGCCACGCGGATGAACTCCTCCTCGATGCAGCCAAATTCCGCATTGTCGGATTTGAGGAAATTGCGGCGGGCAGGCACGTTGAAGAAGAGGTTGCGCACCGAAATGCTGGTGCCGTTGGCCGTAGTGGTCGGACTCTGCTCCTTCACCTCGCCGCCCTCAATCAGCACGAGGGTGCCGGTCTCGTCGTCGGCTCGTTTGGTCTTCAATTCCACATGGGCGATGGCCGCGATGGAAGCCAAAGCCTCACCTCTAAATCCTTTAGTATGAATGGAAAACAAATCGTCGGCACTGCGAATTTTGGAGGTGGCATGCCGCTCGAAACAGAGTCGTGCATCGTTGAAACTCATCCCTTTGCCGTCGTCAATCACCTGTATCAGCGTGCGGCCGGCATCCTTCACAAACAGCTGGATGTTTTTGCCACCCGCATCCACGGCATTCTCCAACAGCTCCTTCACCGCCGAACCGGGGCGCTGCACCACCTCACCGGCAGCAATCTGGTTGGCCACCGCTTCCGGCAACAATCGAATAATATCTTCCATCGCTTCCATTTTTGAAAATCAGAGTGCAAAGATACTATTAAAAAACGGAATTATCCATCATCTTAAAACAAAAAAAACGTGAAGCGCATGACACACTTCACGTTAAAACTGAAAAGAGGGAACCGCTTAGAAAGCATAGCGGATACCTGCATTCAGGCTCCAATCGAAGTAGTTCCACACATTATCTCCCCAAAACTTTTCACCAAAAAGCATACCATAACCGGGACGGAAATCCAGCTGAAGTGTAAGTGGGATGTTCAGCTTATACTCCAATCCCAAAATGGCATTGATGCCGAATTTACCCACATCCCAATAATGTTCATTATAATACCAATAAGTATAATGAGCATGACTGACACGTGGATCCCAAGCCCAAGCCGTCCATGAATAGCCCAGACTCACACCGCCACCGGCAAAGCCATACAGACCGGAGACAAAATTCCCTTCATACATAAAATTCGGATTCAATTCCAGATCCCAAATACTGATGCCTCTGGCGTTTTCACCATCGGTATGGGTGATTTTGGTGCCCAAATCCACCTGGATGGCGAAATGGTCGGTCACGAAGGTCTTGTAGGAGAAGGCCTGCATAGAGCCAACAGTGACACCGATACTGTGTTTGTAGGGAGCCTGTGCAAAAGCGGCAGACACGCAGAACAGCACACTGAAAACTGCTAATAAAACTTTCTTTTTCATAATACAATATTTTAATGATTAATAATGAATTTCAATGAATAAATCAATTAATGCAACTAACAATATATATATATCAACAAATATTAAAAAAGACGCTTTTCAGCGTCTTTATCTTTTACAAAACCAGAAGACTTCCATGAAATTCGTACTTTTTATCCTCGGTCTTGGGCTTGGCGAAAGCTCGCCATGAGAACTCGTTGTTGGTCGCAATTTTCCCATTCACCGTTCCATCCCACTGGAAGTGAGGATCGGTGGAGTGGTAAACCAACATACCCCAGCGGTCGTAAATCCAGATTTCGAACTCGCTTACCAGACTCGGATCCGACATGAAGAAGAAGTCGTTCACGCCGTCGTCGAAGGTCGCGGTGATACAGTTGGGGAAGTAAAGGTTGAACGGGCAGCGCGGAATGTCGATGTTGGCCGACACTTCGCAGGGACCGTCGTAGGCACGCACGTAGTAGCGGCCATAGCCGTGAATCAGAATCTCCGATGCGCTCTCGCCCGTGCTCCACTGCAGGTGCGGGGCGTTGGTGTGGGCAATCAGCGTGGTGACTCCCTTGTCGCAGAAATCCTCGGTCTGCTCAATGTCAAGGGTCAATGCAGCCTGTACACGGATATTAACATCATCGGATCCGTAGCAGCCGGCTTCGTTGGTCACCGTCACCGAATAGGTGCCTGCCTGCTGTGCGTCTATAGAGTGAGTGGTCTCGCCGGTACTCCACAAATAGGTGGCATTCGCCCCGTTGGTCACGGATGGACCTAACCGGACTGGAAATTCGTCGGCACTGCAAAGCACCTTGTCGCTGCCCAAGTTCACATTCGGAACCGTGGCAAAGTTCAGATGCAATTCCACGATGCTGTCGCAGCCGGCAGCAGTGGCCACCGTATCACGGTAGGTTCCCACCTGATTGTAGCTGTGCCCATTGAACCAATATGTTTCACCCGGACAAATACTTGCATAAATCGGTATCGGGTCGGTGGGTACGATGGAGAGGTGCAACTCGATGATGGAGTCACACTCACCGCCGCTCTCAATAGTGTCAAGGTACACTCCCGGCTCGCTCAAAATACGTCCGAAGAAATCGTACGTACCGCCAGCGCACAACGCCTCATACACCGGTATCGGATCCGGCGGCGGGATGACCACTATCGTGCGCAATGTGTCATAAATGTCGCCGAAGCAGTTATCCTGTCCCACACGCTCTACAATAGCCATCACGGAAAAGGTGCCATCGCTTTCATACGAGTGCATGGTCGGATTGGTGTTGCTGGTGGCGCCATCCCCGAAATACCATGTAATGCTGTTGTAGGGGTAGTTCAACTGAACCTCGAACTCAATATTGCGGTTGGCACAATAGGTGCAGTTTTCAGGAAGATCGGCCGTATTGACATGGTTGACATACATGCTGGAGCTGAGGTTGACCGCACTGGATCCCACTGAATAGGCGTATGAAGTCACATCGTATAATCCATACACATGCGCCACCAGACCGCTGTCGCATTGCAGGGTATGCGTGGCATGGGAGATGGAGATACGGGCGAACGAATACTGCGGATTGCCCGTCAGCGTGGTAAACTGTCCGCTCACATTGTTTCCATCCAAACGTACAGAGGCGACATTGTCGGTACGGGTGACCACATTCACATAGTGGTTGGTACTATAGCCCGAATACTCGTACGTTCCGAATGTTATTTTCTTAATATTCTGCTCGATAGGAGCGATATATACCATGGAAGGGTCGCCCGAACCGCCACCGCAGCTCTGTCCAGTGACATACAGATAACAAACTGCCGGACCAGAAGTCTCGATGTAGCAGGAACCCTCGCTGGAGGTAATCTCAAAATTGTATGTTCCACCGGCATTGAGGTTGGCCACCACGGTGCCGTTCTTGGTAACAGCTGTGCCGGCATTCAGTGCAGTAACTCTCACCACATCCTTAGTACGCGTCTGGGAGGTGGTAATAGCAAAGTGATTTCCCCAGTAAATGATGGGAATCATCGGTTCGTAGATATGGTCGCAGTAGGTGCAGCCAGCCGGAGCCTGTGCACACTTGCCACCCGCAAACACCGCAATCTTCTTACAGTCCTGTGTGCGGATGCGGGTGCCCGAAAAACTGCCATTGACAGCCGATGTGGTGAACTGGTACACCTGACCGGCATTCAGCGTTACCAACTGCGTGCTGCCTGCACTCCATCCGTTGGTAGTGGCCGACGAGGGTGTCACCTCAATAACGGTATTGTTTTCTGTGGCCAACAACATCACCGTACTGCCGTTCAGCCCCGGAGGAATGGTCTCAACCATGTACTCATCCCCCAACGTGCTGGTCGGCAACAGGTGCCCGCCATCAAAAGAGGCGTTTCGGTAATTCATCGAATAGGCCGAAATGGTGTCGGAAGCCACCAAATGACAGCCCAGATTGTAAGCTACTCCATCCGTAGAAGAGGAGTAATAGCCCTGTGCCAACGGAATGGTCACGTCCACACGGCCACCAGCCGGTATTGACGCACTGGTCTGCCACCCCGTATTAGGATTTTGCACAATGACGCTACACGCCCGCTCCGCCGACAAAATCAAGCAGGTCTGCGTGGGATCCGTGTTATTGTTGTTGATGAAAGCAAACCAAAAATCAGTGCCCTGCGTGGAAGCGTTCTGTGCCACAGATAAATTCGTCATCATCACCGTCAGCATTGTAGCCACAAACGCCGTGAAAATACGAACAATACGACTTGACATAATCCTTGTATTTTTGTGTATTTTTATCCTATTTTATTAATCTACAAAAATACAAAAAAAATGTTGCCTGATACAATAATATATAAAATAAATGTTTCTTATTGACACACAGCATCTTGCAGCATCATCCACAACATACAGGTAGGAAGCCCCATCACATTGTAGAACGAGCCGTTGACGGATTCCACACCCACATAGCCAATCCACTCCTGTATCCCGTACGCACCGGCCTTGTCGTTCGGATGGAAATGGTGAATGTAATGCCACAATTCCTCATCGGTGAAAGTGCGGAAACGCACCTGCGTCTCACTATGGCGGGTGGTGCAATAACGACGTGTGCGCACTGATACGCCGCTCATCACGGTGTGTTCCCTGCCCGACAACTGCTTCAGCATGCGGAATGCCTCCTCATCATTGGCCGGCTTTTCCAAGATGTCGTCGTCGGCCACCACAATGGTGTCGCTGGCGATGAAAAGGGCATTCTCTGGAAATTGTTCCATGTTGATAGACTGTATCTTAAGCTCTGAAAGGTATTCAACCACCTGCGCGGGCGTACAACCTTCCGGATGCACCTCCTTCACGTGGGTGGGCATCACCTCAAAGTCGAAGCCCATGCCGGCCAACAACTCCCGGCGGCGCGGCGACTGCGAAGCCAGATAGATTTTATATTTTTTGATTTCTTCTAATAACATTTTTAATGATATGGATAATAGCCAAAAGACTTTTATACTTAATTGTAAATCGTTAATTGTCAATTGTAAATTAAACAGAAATCCACTGATAACTGCCGTCTCGCTTGAACCATGTCATCTGCCGTTTGGCATAGCGACGGGTATGGGTCTGGATGTCGGTGACGGCCTGTTCCAATGTGAGTTTCCCTTCAAAATAGTCGAAAAGTTCCTTGTAGCCGACGGTGTTGAGTGCGTTGAGATGGCGGTAAGGATAGAGGGCGCGGGCCTCTTCCAGAAGTCCCTGCTCCATCATGAGGGGCACGCGGCGGTTGATGCGGTCGAAGAGCTCCTCGCGGGGGCGCGAGAGGCAGAGCTTCACCACATCGAAGTCTCTGGTCTTGCGACGGTTGGTGAGATGTTCGGAGTAGGGGCGGCCGGTTTGCAGCGACACCTCCACAGCGCGCATCATGCGCTTGTGGTCGGCGAGGTTGCAGCGGTCGTAGTAAGCCGGATCGAGGTGGCGCAGCTGGGCGCGGAGTCCTTCCAAGCCTTCCTGCCTGAAAAGTTCCTGCACGTAGCTGCGGGTCTGCTCGTCGGGGTCGGGCAGGTCGTCGATGCCGTGGCACACCGCGTCGATGTACATCCCCGAGCCGCCGGCCATCACCACCACCCGGTGGCGGGCGAACAGCTCCGGCAGCAGCGCCATGACATCCTGCTCGAAGCGCGACACGCTGTAATAATCCTGTATGGAGAGATGCCCCACAAAGTAGTGTTTCACCTGCGCCAGCTCCTCCTCGGTGGGGGCTGCCGTCCCGATTTTCATCTCACGGTAAAACTGCCGCGAATCTGCCGAAAGCACGACAGATTCGCAGTCTATGGCCGTCTGTATCGCAAATTGCGTCTTCCCGACCGCAGTCGGTCCCGCAATCACGAGCAGCGTGGGACGATTAAAGGTCTGTAAATTCACTTAAACCGTTCAAGTCAAGATCATCATAACCTTCCTCGAAACCTCCACCCAAGTCATCCTCTTCCTCCAGCAGTTCGTCAAAACCATCGTCCGGATTCGGCAACGGATTCTGCTTCACCTGCTTGGGAAGCTCTTTCTCCTTGTGGGTACAGCGCGGAAAGTCCTTGCCATCCTCCGTCTGCAGCACCTTCAGCAGCTCGATGTAGAACACCTTGGGATTCAAGAAGTCGTACTCGTACATGATGTGCTGGTGCGGATCGGTGATGAACTCCTTCAGCAGCGAGTCCTTCATTACCGAGATGGGCAGCTTCGAGCGGAGTGAAAATTCGTCACCTTCCTCATATTCAGGCTCTTCCTTCTCACTATCGTCTCCCATATCCATCAAAGAAATCTCCTTCTGCTTGTTCCATTTGGAGTCGCAGATGTAGAATGAGGCGAGTTCTTGCCCGTCGAGACCGATGGAGGAGAGCAGGATTTTGTGGAAGCTCTCGAAATTGTCGTTGGAAAGGATTTCAATATCCCTTACAAAATCTTCCACTTCGTCGTAATAGACCCTGAATTTGTAGTAATACATGATGACAAAGGTTAAAAGGTTAATGCAATATGATGTCGGAAGGAATTACTCCATATTGGTGAAGACGTTGGTGACATCCTCGTCATCTTCGATCTTCTCCAGCAGTTTTTCCACCTCCTCGCGCTGCTCGTCGGTGAGCTTCTTGAGGTCGTGGGGAATTCTTTCAAACTTGAAGCTCTTGATTTCAAAGCCGTTGTCCTCGAAATATTTCTGCATCGGACCGAAGCTCTGGAAGTCGGCGTAAGCCACGATTTCGTCACCGTCGAGGAAGATTTCGTCGCAGCCGCAGTCAATCAGTTCGAGCTCCAGCTCTTCGATGTCGGTACCGGGCTTGTTGACGACTACGAAGTTGCACTTCCGGTCGAAGAGGAAGTCATGCATGTTGGGGCTTCCGAACGAGCCGCCGAGTTTGTTGAAGTAGCTGCGCAGGTTGGCGACGGTGCGCTGGTTGTTGTCGGTGGCAGCCTCAATCACCACAGCGATGCCGTGGGGGGCGGTGCCGGCATATACCAGCTCCTTGTAGTCGGAGGTGTCCTTCTCGAAAGCGCGCTTGATAGCTCTTTCGATATTGTCTTTCGGCATATTTTCGGAACGTGCGTTCTGGATCAACAGACGCAGCTTCGAGTTGGTGTCGGGATCGGGACCGCCAGCCTTGGCAGCCATCGTGATTTCCTTACCCAGTCGGGTGAACACGCGTGCCATGTTCCCCCATCTTTTCAGTTTTCTTGCTTTTCTGTATTCAAATGCTCGACCCATAGTATAAATTTTTGGTGTGTTAAAAAATCGGGTGCAAATTTACACACTTTTTTTGGAAAAATAAATTGTATTTTTGCACCGTTATTCAAAAAAAATGAAATCATGAAAAAAATCCTCTTTCTGAGCATACTCGCCATCGCCCTGACGGGCTGTCACACTGCAAAGAAAACGGCTAAAAACGAAGCGCCTGCCACCAGTCCGCAGCCGCAACAGAACAATACCGTCGCCGCCGCGGCCGTTCCCTCACCGCCTACCTATATCTATAAAACCCGCAACGACTACTCGCAAAATGTGTTTGTGGGGTATGCCAACAACCGCATCACCTTCTTCCCCGCCCCCAGCGATCTCTACACCAACGGCAAACTCGCCACACCCACGCCCCTGCGCAACGGATACTGGCTCGACAACCGCGGCATCTCCCCCAACATCGCTTTCCTCTCCTACACTTACGAGGAGTACGCCAACATGCAACACGTACCTGACGACCTGTATCAGAGAATATTGGATAAAGACCCCATATTGGAAATGTGGGACTGCGGACCACGCCACACTTACAATGACGCAGCCAAAGAGCTGAATAAAATCATTCAGGAAAACCAGCTCGACACCCGCTGTACGAGAGTGAAATAGCACTGACAACGTACAGACAACGCATGCGTTGTCTCTGCTACACTCTCTTGCCGTCCGTATTATACATGCGTTGCCTCTGCTACGCTCTCCTGCCGTCCGTATTACGCATGCGTTGCCTCTGCTATTCTTCGGGCAACCTTACGCTGAACGACACCAATGTCTTTCCCTTCGGAGTCTTCTTGTCGCCCAACGGCAGCACATCCACGCGGTCACGGCTGATACCCTGTGTAGCCAAATGATTGACAATCTGCTGATTCCGTTTTTCTATATTGACATCAATCTGCTGCTGTAGCACATTTTTGTCGTACAAGGCCACACACTTGGCATAAATGTCAACAGGCATTGATGTATTTCCTTCCAAACGCTTGTTTACATAATCCACAAACTCCTTGTTGGTCGGCTTGATGGCGCGGATGTTGTTGAAATCCTCCATCGTCAGCTGGCCGGAATGTTTCTGCATGTAGAACTCTTTCTGCGCGTTGAAGAGCGCATATTCATTGATATTTTCCTCTATATCAACAGATTGTTGAATCGTAAGATGCAATTCCGGTTTCTCCTTCATGGCATCGGCAATCTTGTTGAGGCGGTCTGACGACTCGCTGCCCAAGCCTTGCGGACGGATGTCGTAAACCATATCGTCAAACAGGTCGGGCTCGCCGTTGATGGCCTTCACCAAGAAGTCCACAGGGGCCGCCGCCACCTTGACAATCAGGTTGCACAAAGTTTTAAAGATGATTTTGCGATAGGAGAAGGTCGGGTCATTGATGTTGCCCGACACCGGCAGGTCGAGTTGGATGTTGCCCTTGCGGTCGGTGAGGATGTAAACAGCCGCCCGCATCGGGATATTATACTCTGCCTTAAAATCCTTCAACTTCTTATCCACCTGACAGTTATAGATATCCACCTTGTTCTGGCTGGAAATGTTGTTGTTGACCAGCGTGTTGGTGCTGGCGAACGAGAGCACACCGTCAGTGATAGGATAGGCAAAATACTCTACGCTATAGGGGGATGCGTAGGTGAGTTTGAAATTTTTGAGGAAGACGTTCAGCTTCATGTTGCTGAAGTCGGAAAGGCTGCCGTCGCAGTTGGCCATCAGCTC
>JBGURX010000012.1:0-69677 GCA_045132235.1 Bacteroidales bacterium | reverse complement strand
CGCCCCCCCCCCCCCCCCCCCAACCCCTAATTCTCCACCTCTTGCCGCCCCACCATTCCGCCAGCCGTCAAGGCTGGCGGAACCTCCTCCGATTCCCCATGCGGTTGATTATTGCTGCCCCACCATTCCGCCAGCCGTCAAGGTCGGCGGAACCTCCTCCATCTTGCATTGTCAATTGTACATTGTTAATTGTTCATTGTACATTCTCCACCTTTCAATTTTCAATTCTCAGTTTTCATTTTGTCGCAATCGCGATGGCCGTGCGCAGTCCGTCGATGGCGGCGGAGGTGATGCCCCCCGCGTAGCCCGCCCCTTCACCTACAGGATATATTCCTTCTATATTGCTTTGTCGCAGCTCGTTGCGTAAGATCCGCACCGGCGAGGAGGAGCGGGTCTCCACTCCTGTCAGCACCGCATCCGGATCGTTGAAACCGCGCAGACGTCGGTCGAACTGCGGAATCGCCTCCCGCAAGGCCGACACCACGTAGTCGG
This sequence comes from Bacteroidales bacterium, assembly GCA_045132235.1. Classification (GTDB taxonomy): domain Bacteria; phylum Bacteroidota; class Bacteroidia; order Bacteroidales; family WCHB1-69; genus UBA1756. The sequence continues at coordinate 69,185 of JBGURX010000012.1, read as the reverse complement.
GCAGACAACGCTTCAGGTCGCAAAACACCACCCCGTGTGGGTACGACGGCTTTACACTCCGCGCCTTCTCGGCCACCTTTCCCTGCAAAAACTCGCGCATCAGGTTGGCAGGAGCCCGGTAGTCGCGGGCTACCTCGTAAGCCTTCCGCTCGAAAACCTCCTGATAGGTCAAGCCATCAAGCGGCGACTCGCGGTAGAAGTCGGCCGGCTCCACACTGACCAGCAGGGCACTGTTGGCGTTGGCTTTGTCGCGGCTCTTCTCGCTCATGCCGTTGGTGACGATGGTGTTCGGCTCGCTGGCCGAGGCCATCACGGTGCCGCCGGGACACATGCAGAAGGTATATACGCCCCGCTCCTTCAGGTGCACCGCCCCCTTGTAGGAGGCCGGCGGCAGACAGGAAGCGAAACGGCCGTACTGCATGGCGTTGACCTTGCGCTGCAGGTGCTCCACCCGCACGCCGATGGAGAAGCTTTTGGCCTCCATCGCCAACCCTTTTTCGTACAGGTGGCGGATGGTGTCGCGCGCGGAATGTCCCAGACAGAGCAAAAGATGCTGGGTTTCAAATTGTAATCCGTTGGAACACAATATGGTATGATGATGGTCGGGGTGGGGGATGAAGTCGGTGAAACAGGTGTTGAAATGCACCTCTCCGCCCAGCCCGATGATCTCTTCGCGGATGTTGCGCACCACCTTCTCCAAGTAGTCGGTGCCCACATGGGGCTGCGCGGCATAGGTAACATCCTCGGTGGCGCCGTGGCGGTAGAACTCCTCCAGCACGAAGCCGATGTGCTCGTTGTGCAGGTTGGTGGTGAGCTTGCCGTCGGAGAAGGTGCCCGCGCCGCCCTCGCCGAACTGCACGTTCGAGTCGGGGTTGAGCACACGCTCTTTCAGGAACTTCTGCACCTCCTGTTTGCGCGCTTCGATACAGCTGCCTCGCTCCAGCACGATGGGACGTGCGCCGCAACGGGCCAAGTAGAGGGCAGCGAAGAGTCCCGCCGGACCGAACCCCACGATGACGGGCCGCATCGGGTGGGGCCACTGCGGGTATTGCATGGGCGCCGGCCGTTCGTAAAGTGCCACATCAGGGTGACTCAGCAACGACTCATTAACATTTTTTAATGATAAACGAACCCGATAGTCATAGACAATGTCACTCTTTTTCCGGGCATCTACTGAAGCTCTCAATATTTTGAAATCCAAAACATTATCCTCGTCCAAGCGAAACTTGTGGAGCACAGTTTCACGCAGCCGCTCTGGTGGAGTGGTGACGGGGATTCTGATGTTGGATATCTGTATCTCGGTCATAATGATTCGGTTGCGATTTTGGCGCTGGCGAAGGCGAAGAAGAGGTTGTAGCCGCCGCACACACCGTCAATGTCCACCATCTCGCCGATGGCATAGAGGCCGGGATGCCGTTTCAGCTGAAAATCAGGTCCCAGCTCCTCCACGCTGATGCCGCCGCTGCACACCTGTGCCGATTCCATGCCGTACGTTCCTTCAATCTCCATCTTAAAATCTCTTAAATCGAAAGGATGGCGCTCGTAAAGTTGGCATAATTTAGGATGAAGAATGCCCGCTAAAGTGCCGAATTGTTGCAGATGCTGTTTTACATCGGTCGTGGTATCGTCGGGGAGCAGGTTGAGCGACAACTTGCAATCTTCGTGAGAGGGTAAACGATTGTAATGTGCTGAGCAGTTGAGGATAACAATGCCCGACAATCCCTCTTCTTTGAAAGTGATTTCTCCTTTTTCTTTAAAAATAAGGCGATGATGGGAAAAGAGAGAAACCTCCGCACGGGTTCTGCAGCCGAACAGTGATTTGGGATAGTTTTTGATGATGAATCCGGTGAGGGAGGGGATGAGTTTTTTTGTTTTGATGGGAATGGTAGAAAGATAGCGGTTGTAGTCTTTCTGTTTCTGCACATTCATGCCGGCCGGCGAACCCGATGCCATGATGACTGTGTCGTACAGGCACTTTTCATCGTTGATGCGCCATTTCCCCTTCACGGCGGTGAGCGTCAGCACGGGACACTCGTAGCGGATCTGCACGTTGGAGCCCAGCCGGTTGAACAGCACGTTCACCACGGTGGGCGCGAACAGCGTGGCGGGATATACGCGCCCCTCTTCATCGGCGCAGGTGCTCATGCCCATGGCATGGAACTCGTCGCGGAGCGCAGCATAATCGGCCTTTTGGAGCATCTTCTCCATGAAAGCCTCATGGTTGTAATGGTTGGGTAAAATATTGGTGTTAAGAATGTTGGCGCGTCCGCCGCCCGATGCCCGCAGCTTGGCGGCCGCTTTCGGACTCTTCTCGTACACGGTCACCTGCAGGTCGTCGCGCCCCGACAGTTTCACGGCAGCCAACAACCCCGCCGCACCGGCCCCGATGATGGCAATCTCTTTCATTCTTTCCCAATCATTTGATAAAACTCAGTCTCCGAGATGATGGGAATGCCCAGCGACTCCGCTTTTTTCTTCTTTTCAGGTCCCATTTTCTCGCCCGCCAGCACATAGCTGGTGTTTTTCGAAATCGACGACACGTTTTTGCCGCCGTACTGCTCCACCATCTGTTTGATGGCATCGCGCGGTATGGTGAATACGCCGCTCACCACGATGCTCTTGCCCTCCAGCACGTTCGACACGGGCGTGGTGGCTTCTGCCGACAGCTCGAACTGCACCCCGGCGTTGCGCAGCCGGATGATAATCTCCAGATTTTCAGGATTGTTGAAATAGTCGATGATGCTGTCGGCCACGCGGTCGCCCACATCGTTCACCTCTAACAACTCTTCTTTGGCCGCCGACGACAGCCGGTCGATGTTCTGGAAATGTCGGGCTAATTTTTTAGCCGTAGTCTCGCCTACATAGCGAATGCCGATGGCGAACAGCACGCGCTCGAACGGCACCTGCAGCGAGTCGTGGATGCCCGACAGGATGTTTTGCACGGTCTTTTCACGGAAACTCACCACCCGCTCTGCCTTGCCCTCTTCGGCAGGGAATTTCTTCTCCAAACCCAACAGTTGGTCGAAGGTAAGAGAGTAGAAATCAGCGATATTCTTCACCAAACCATTCTCGTACAACATCTCTATCTTCCCTTCGCCGAGCGAGTCGAGGTTCATGGCCTTCCGCCCGATGAAGTGCTCCAGCCGGCCCTTGATCTGGGGCGGGCAGTGCAGCTCGTTGGGACAGAAGGTGCCGGCCTCGTCTTCGTTGCGCACCAGCTCGGCGCCGCATTCGGGACAGTGCGTCACAAACTGCACGGGCCGGGTGCCGGCGGGCAGCCGTTGGGAGAGGTCCACACCGACAATCTTGGGGATGATCTCGCCGCCCTTTTCTACAAACAGGTGATCGCCCTCGCGGATGTCGAGTGCGGCCATCACGTCGGCGTTGTGCAGGGTGGCCCGTTTCACGATCGTGCCGGCGAGCGGCACGGGCGACAGGTTGGCCACGGGAGTCACGATGCCGGTGCGACCCACTTGATAATCAATGCTTAACAGTTTGGTGGACTGCTTTTCAGCCTTGAACTTATAGGCGATGGCCCAGCGCGGATTCTTGGCGGTCATGCCCAGCTGTTGCTGGAGCGCGTAGCTGTTGACCTTGATGACGATGCCGTCGATGGGGAAGTTGAGTTCTTGCCGTTTCTGGTCCCACAGATGCATGAAGTCGATGACTTCGTGGATGTTAGCAGCTTTTTGCAGCACGTCGCCGCTGCGGAAGCCCCACTGTTTGAGGTGCAGCAGACTGTCGTGGTGGGTGGGGTAGGGGAGGTTTTCGCCCATCAGGTAGTAGGGACGGAAGTCGAGGCCGCGGCGGGCCACCTCGGCGCTCTCTTGCAGTTTCAGCGTGCCCGAGGCGGCGTTGCGCGGGTTGGCGAACGGCGGTTCCCCAATCTCCTCGCGCTCACGGTTCAGCGTTTCGAAGCGGGCGAAGGTCATGATGATCTCGCCGCGCACCTCGAAGAAGTCAGGGTAGTCGTCGCCCTGCAGCCGCAGCGGCACGGTGGTGATGGTGCGCACGTTGGCGGTAACATCGTCGCCCTGTGCGCCGTCGCCGCGCGTCACGGCCCGCTTCAGGATGCCGTGTTCGTACTGCAGACTGATGGCCAAGCCGTCGTATTTCAGCTCGCAAACGTACTCCACACCGGTGTTGAGTGCAGCCTGCGTGCGGCTGTCGAACTCCAGCAGCTCCGCTTCCGAGTAGGTGTTGCCGAGCGACAGCATCGGATAGACGTGCTTCACGGTCTCGAAGCGTTTTGTCACGGTGCCGCCGACCCGCTGCGTGGGACTGTCGGGCTGCATGAACTCGGGATGCGCCTTCTCCAACTCCTGCAGATGGCGCAGCAGCTGGTCAAACTCGTAGTCGCTGATGACGGGCGCATCGAGCATGTAGTAGTTGTAGTTGTGACGGTTGAGCTCCGCCGTCAGTCTTTTGATTTCTTCTTCAACAGCATTCATGGGGCGATTTTTACAGGGTGCAAAGTTACAAATTTGTCGGGAGATGGGGGCGTTTTACAATAAACTTTTCATTCATTCGTTAAAAAAGCAAAATCTAGATTTGTGATCACACCCAATACTCCCATTTCACTGACGGGAAATGTTTTTTTCGCTTCCGATTTTCATTTCGGCGCGCCTGATGCTGCATCAAGCCGCGAGCGCGAGGAGCGTGTCGTGCGCTGGCTGAACGACATCATGCCGGTAGCTGACCATCTTTTCCTGTTGGGCGATATTTTTGATTTTTGGTTTGAATATAAAGATGTAGTGCCGAAAGGTTATTATCTCTTCTTTTCTAAATTATTAGAAATGAGAAAGAAAGGAATAGAGATTTATTTCTTTACGGGCAATCACGACATGTGGGTGAAGGATTATTTTGAGAAGGAGTTGGGGATGAAGATTTTCAGAAAAGAACAGCTTTTTGAGATCAACGGAAAGCTTTGTCTGGTCGGGCATGGCGACGGGTTGGATCCGAAGGACAAGGGCTATCTGTTCATCAAGAAAGTGTTTGCTTTCCGTCCCAACATCGCGCTGTACGGAGCATTGCCGCCTCGCTGGGCCTTCGCCATCGCGCGGGCCTGCTCGCGTGGCAGCCGGGCGCAGAACAGCGGCTCATCGGCCAAACATGAGGAGCGCGCCCGAAAGCAGGAGCAGGCCACCTTGGAGCACATCCGCCACTGCGCTGCTACCCACCCCATCGAGATCGTAGTGTACGGACATCGCCATCTTCCAATGGAAGTGTCTGTATCAGAAAATATTACCTATTACAATACTGGTGACTGGCTCACGCACTTCACCTACCTGCAGTGGGTGGATGGAGCAATCAAGCTGTGCACGTTTGCCTAATCCCCACTTTTTATTCTTCCCCGTACAGGTTCTTGATGAAGTCAATCTGTCGGCGGTCGCGTTTGGTAGGACGGCCCTCTCCGCGGTCGCGCCGCTCGAAGCGCATGTTCAGCATCTTCACACGGTCGTACTCCTCCTGTGGGGTGAGGTCTTCGTAGTACTGCGGCACCAGCGGCGCTCCCACCCGGCTCTTCGGGGCGTCCAGCACCTTCACGGTCTTCACCAGTTGTCCGATGTGTACCTCGAACACCTCGTCAGGCTTGATGTTCTTGGAGGGCTTCACATTTGTGCCGTTCATCTTCACCTTGCCGGCGTTGCAGGCGTCGGTGGCCATGGAGCGCGTCTTGAACAGACGCACCGTCCAGAGCCATTTGTCGATACGTACGCTTTCCATGCTATTCCTTGTTTTCGCGGGCGTGCAGGGTGTTCAGCATCAGACAGGTCATGGTCATCGGTCCCACGCCGCCCGGCACGGGGGTGATGGCTGCGCACTTGGGCGCCACCTCGTCGTATTTCACATCGCCGCAGATGCGGTAGCCCTTCTCGCTGCTGTCAGGAATCCTGTGGATACCGATGTCGATGACCGTCGCGCCCTTCTTCACATACTCCGCCGTGATCATCTCCGGCTGCCCGATGGCCACCAGCAGGATGTCGGCGGTGGCGCACACCTCCTTCAGGTTAGGGGTGCGGCTGTGGCAGATGGTCACCGTGGCGTTGCCGGTGTCGCTCTTTTCGGCCAGCAGCATCGCCAGCGGCTTGCCCACGATGTTGCTGCGTCCCAGCACCACGCAGTGCTTCCCGGCCGCACTGATGCCCGCGCGCCGCATCAACTCAATGGTGCCGTAGGGCGTGGCCGGCAGGAAACAAGCCTCACCCAAGAACAGCTTGCCGTTGTTCATAGGATGGAAACAGTCCACATCCTTGTTGGGGTCCACATGGGCAATCACCTTTTCGGTGCTGATATGCTTGGGCAGCGGCAGCTGGATGATGTAGCCGTCCACCTCATCGTCGCGGTTGAGGAAGTCGATGGCATCCAGCAGCTCCTGCTCCGTAATATTGGCCGAATATTGGTAGATGGAGGAGGTGAAACCCACCTCGCGGCACGACCGCTCGATGCTTCCGATATAGGTCTTTGAAGCACCGTCGTCGCCCACAATCACAGCCGCAAGGTGCGGCACCGGCCTGCCGTCAGCCATCCGCTCCTGCACCTTCTTCGCAATCTCATTCTTCACTTCATTGGCAATCTTCTTACCATCAATGATTTTCATAATCTATTATTTATTAATTTTCAATTCTCAATTCTCAGTTTCCCATTTTCCATTTTCACCTCTCCGTGTTCCCATACCCGAACCGGTTGATGATATTTTCGTTGTTGCGCCAGTCTTTCAGCACTTTCACCGACAAATCCAAAAAGACATGCTCGCCGATGAACTCCTCGATGGCCAGCCGCGACTCGGTGCCGAGCTTCTTGATGGCCTGTCCGCCCTTGCCGATGATGATGGACTTCTGCGTGTCGCGCTCCACATACAACGTCGCCATGATGCGCACCAAGCCTTCCGTTTCTTTGTATTCATCCACCACAACTTCCACACTGTAAGGAATTTCCTTGGTGTAGTTGAGCAGAATTTTCTCGCGGATAATCTCCGAAACGAAGAAGCGCATGGGACGGTCGGTGAGCTGGTCTTTGGGGAAATAGGGCTCATGAACCGGCAGCTTCTCTGTGATTTTGGCAATCAGCTGGTCGATGTTTTTCGACTGCAGTGCCGAGATGAGCACGCATTCCGCTTTGGGGAAAAGGTTTTTCCAATATGCCTCCGCTTCAGTCACCTGCTCAGCAGTGCATTTATCTATTTTATTGATTACTAAAATGATGGGAATATCAATTTTCTGAAGATGCTCCATGATTTCAGCATCGTAGCGGGTCTCGCCACACTCCACGAGGTAGAGGATTACATCCGCATCCTGCAGCGACTGGGTCACGAATTTGCGCATCATCTCCTGCATCTTGTAGGCTGGGGTGAGGATGCCGGGCAGGTCGGAGTAGATGATCTGGAAGTTGTCGCCATCGACGATGCCCTTGATGCGGTGGCGGGTGGTCTGCGCTTTCGCGGTGATGATGGAAAGCCGCTCGCCGACCAGCTGGTTCATCAGGGTGCTTTTGCCGACGTTGGGGTTGCCAATCAGGTTGACAAATCCGGCGCGATGTTCAGGTTGTGGGGTGTTGGGCATTTTTATAAATTATTAGTATTCAATCTTATATATAATTAACGGCTTTGTCTTTTGAGAGAATATTGGTGAAGAAGTTCGAGGAATTGCTGCAGGAAAGCCTGGTACTCCTCGTCGGGCAGCGCCGACTGCCGGTAGGTGCCCACCACGTTGTTCCACTGGTTGGGTTGCACGAGCGGAATGCCGTTTTCCCTTTTGATCTGGGCGATTTCCTCCACCAACGACATGCGCTTGGCCAGCAGTTGGCTCATCTGGATGTCGATATTGTGGATGAGGGTGCGCTGCTGCCGCAGCAGCTGGTCGGGGTCGTGGGCGGAGGTTTTGAGCACGAGGCCGCACAGCATGTCGGCCAGCTCCTCGGGCGTGATCTGCTGGGCGGCATCGCTCAGCGCCTGCGCAGGCTGGCAGTGGGTTTCCACCATCAGTCCGTTGAAGCCGTAGTCAAGGGCGATTTGAGACATCTGGCGGAGGTAGGCCGACTGTCCGGCGATATGCGACGGGTCGCACAACAATGGGATGTCGGGGCGCGCCACCTTGAAGGCGATGGGAATTTCCCACAGCGGCGCGTTGCGCAGCACGTTCTCGTGTTCCACGGCAAAACCACGGTGCACGGCGAAAATCTGCTGCACGCCGGCTTTCTCGAACCGCTCGATGTTGCCGAGCCACAGCTTGAGGTCGGGGGTGGCGGGGTTTTTGACGAGAAGGGAGCAGCCGGTGCCTTTCAAACTGTCGGCAAGCTCTTGTACGGCGAAGGGGTTGACCGCGGTGCGGGCGCCCACCCAGAAGGCGGTGATGCCGTGCTGCAGGCAGCTCTCGATATGCTGCGGGCGCGCCACTTCCACACAGGCTGCAAAACCGTAACGGCGGTTCACCTCCTGCAGCCAGGGCAGTGCTTCCGCGCCTGCACCGCTGAAATCGGCGCCACTGCTGCGCGGCTTCCACACCCCGGCACGGAAAAAGGTGACCGGACAGGGGAAACGCTCAGCCACGCGGTGCAGGCGCTCGGCGGTCTCCAACAGCTGCCGCTCGCTCTCCGCCGCACAGGGACCGGCCACGAGATACCGGAAAATCTGCTCTCCGCTACTCTCCATACATCTTGCGGTAGTAATCCTGGTAGCTGCCCGAGGTGACGTTGTCTAACCATGCCTCGTTCTCCAAGTACCAGTCAACGGTCTTCTCGAAGCCCTCCGCAAACTTGATGGTGGGCTCCCAGCCCAGCTCGGTGCGGAGCTTGGTGGCGTCGATGGCATAGCGCAGGTCGTGGCCGGCACGGTCGGTGACGTAGGTGATGAGCGCCAGCGAAGTGCCTTCCGGACGGCCCAGCTTGCGGTCCAAAATCTCTATCAACTTCTTGATGAGGTCGATGTTGCGCCACTCGTTGTTGCCGCCGATATTGTAGGTCTCGCCATCTTTACCTTTGTGGAAAATGAGGTCGATGGCGCGGGCGTGGTCCTCCACGTAAAGCCAGTCGCGCACGTTGATGCCCTTGCCATACACAGGCAGCGATTTGTTATGCTTGATGTTGTTGATAAACAACGGGATAAGCTTTTCCGGGAATTGGTTGGGGCCGTAGTTGTTGGAGCAGTTGGAGATGACCACCGGCAGGCCGTAGGTGTCGTGGTAGGCGCGCACGAAATGGTCGGAGCTGGCCTTGGAGGCGGAGTAGGGACTGTGCGGCGAGTAGGGAGTGGTCTCCTTGAAGGAGCCGGTGTCGCCGAGGGCGCCGTACACCTCGTCGGTGGAGATGTGGTAGAAGCGCTTGCCCGTGTAGTCATCCTTCCAGATGTTGCGGGCGGCGTTCAGCAGGTTGACGGTGCCCACCACGTTGGTGAAGATGAACTCCATGGGGTTGGCGATAGAGCGGTCCACATGCGACTCGGCGGCGAGGTGCACCACACCGTCGAAACGCTCTTTCTCGAAGAGGGCGGTCACAAACTGCGCGTCCACGATGTCGCCCTTCACAAAGTGGTAGTTCGGCCGCTTGTCGATGTCCGACAGGTTTTCGAGGTTGCCTGCATAGGTGAGCTTGTCCAAGTTATAGATTTCCACATCGGGATACTGGTTGACAAAAAGTCTCACGACATGTGAGCCGATGAAGCCGGCACCGCCGGTGATGAGGATTTTTTTCATAATGTGATTCGTTTAGTATTAGAATATTACCGTATTAAACTTGTTCATCGTTCTCCTTTCATTGCTCCTTCGCAATCAGGGAGTTCTATATAATCCCAATGATCTTTTGGTTGTTTTGTTCTCCAAAAGTTATGGTAAAATGCTTTTTTTGTCATGCCGTCATAGTGTATGACTTCTTTGTAATATTGGATGGTATGGAAGGCAGAACGCAGCGCCAGCAATAATACAATCGTGTATATGGGAAAACGGATGGACTTGCGCTTTTCGGCTGCCCATGAAAAGAGGCAAGCCATCGGCACGGCCAGTAATGCGTAGCTTTCCACAAAGGCACGGAGTCCGAAGCTGCCGCCATACCACCAGCACCACCAGGAAGAAATGACATATACGTTGAGGACGAAAAAGACAGCCAGCGGCCAGAACATCCCTCTTTCCCTCTTCCATAAAAAAAACATCCCCACCAAAGAGACCAGCAGAACCGGAGTATAAATGAATAGCCCTTTTCTATATCCGAACAATACTTCTATGATTTTGGGATCATTCCAAAAGAACCGCTCGTCGCCGTAGGAATAGTAAATCCATTGTCCCGTGATTTCTTTCCAATACAGCAGCTGAGGCAGCATCACCAGCCCGATCATGGCCAAAACTATGAAAAAATGGTACCAGTACTTCCCAAACAGCTTGATTCGGGAGGGAATGTCCTTCCATTTTTTTATTCCGTATAAAAAGAAAACAATGACTACCAATGCGTTGGAAGGTCTGACCAAGGCAATCATGCCGAATACGAGTCCCAGCAACAAGGCCTTCCACCATGATGCTTTTTCATACCATTTGTCTGTCAGGTAGAGGAATACTGCAAAAAGGAAGAAACTGTAGCTGTGCGACATGGGCGCTTCGTAGGTGGCGTACCAGTACAGCGTTGTCGTAAGACCGATGATGGCCAAAGTCGCCGCCACCACTTTGTCGTGATAATAGCGCAACAAAAAGCGCTGCAAAACCAGCAGTCCCAGCCATGCAAAGACTGCTCCGCTCAGCAATATGGCCAGTGCGTATGGCTTTGAAAAACCATCTGCGGGATATCCCAATGGCTCGGCAATAAAATGTGCCACTGCAAAAAACGGGGCATAGAAGAAAGAAACCCCCATGGTGGTTTTGATGACAAATTTGTCATCGCGCACATAGGTGGGCCAGTATTTGTTGAAATTCGGGTACTGGTTTTCCCATTTTGTCATGCCGATGTCATGTTCGATGAAGTAGGCGGGAAGGTAGGAATAATAATTTTTTACATCCCAATGGAACACCCGGTGCGGCGAAGAGAACTTGTTCGGTGTAAAAACAGTGATCAAGTATGCAATGGCTACCAGCAACAAGACTCCCCAACTGTAGAAATTCCTTCTGTCGTTGCTTATTATCTTCATCTGTTTCAATGGTTGAACTTAGGGTTTGAAGACGCAAAAGTACGGATTTTTTTCGTAACTGTTGCATGTTGACTCTTTAATCGTGAAAAAAATAACCGCACCCCTCGCCAATTCTAAAAAATGTAGTATTTTTGCAGCCGTAAAACAATCAAATTATCAAATTATGGCTTACAAAATTTCTGATTCCTGCGTAGCATGTGGTACATGTGCTGGCGAATGCCCTGTCGGAGCCATCTCCGAAGGCGACATCTACAAAATCAATCCCGATGAATGCATCGAGTGTGGCGCTTGCGCTGGCGCATGCCCGACTGGTGCTATCGCACTGGATGAGTAGTCGCTTGTTTTGCGAAAAAAAATGGGGTTCCCGACGGGAACCCCATTTTTTTTATGGTAAAACCGGTTAGTCGTGCTCTTCCGACAGCGGACTGTCCAAGTCGTCCTCATCGTCGGACATCACCTCTTCATCGGGGCCAGCGGAAGTGGCCTTGCCGCCGTTGTCAATCACATTGATGATGTCTTTGACACGGATTTTGCCATCTATCTGGATTACTTTGAAAATCACGGTCTTCACAATCAGCTGGCCGCCTTCCGACGGGGACACGAACACCTCGGCAGTGACTCTGTCGCCCTCTATTTTCGCAATTCTGAACTCCTTTCCAGCAAAAGCATCCTCGAAAGCCTGCTTCTGGTTGTCCGACATCTGGTCGTAGCCGTCAGCAAATACGGAGAGCGTCTTTTCAATGCCGTTTTTCTGGAAGCTGGCGAACATTTCGTTGACGCCTTTTTCCACATCTTCCTTTTTCATTTTTTGCTGGCATCCGGCGAAAATCACCACCAAAGCCACCAGCATCGCGAGTTTTATTGTTTTCATAGTGTTGAGGTTTTGTTGATTCAGACTTACGATTGCAAAGTTACTATGTTTTTCGTTAGAAGCGGGTCAATGTTTCGTTTTTTAAGATTTATTATAATTTCAATGACTCCCTGACACGACTGATTTTGTCATCCAAGAGTTTTGAAACTTTCTCAAAAGACTGTAAATCAGAAAGTTTTTCTTTTACTCCAAAATAAAATTTGATTTTTGGCTCCGTGCCGGAAGGCCGCACCGTGACCTTGGTGCCGTCGGCGGTGAAGAACTGCAGCACGTCGGACTTGGGCAGTGTGATGGGCGTGGTGGTGCCATTGCCGAGGTCGGTGGCCACACGGTTCTTGTAGTCCATCATCTTCACCACCGGTGAACCGTTGATTTCACGCGGCGGGTTGCTGCGGAAGTTTTCCATCATCTGCTGTATCTCGGCCGCGCCCGCCTGTCCCTTGCGGGTGATGGAGAGCAGCGACTCTTTGTAATAGCCGTACTGGAGGTAGAGTTCCTGCAGCTGCTGGTACATGCTCTTGCCGCTGTCGGCCAGCACGGCGGCCATCTCGGCAATCATGCAGCAGGCCGACACCGCGTCCTTGTCACGCACGAAGTCGCTCACCAGATAGCCGTAGCTCTCCTCGCCGCCCACGATGAACTGCTTGTCAGGCGTGTTCGCAATCTGTTCGGCGATGTACTTGAAGCCGGTGAGCACGTCGGGGCACTCCACACCGAAGGAGGCGGAAATGTCGCGGATGAGCTCGGTGGTCACGATGGTCTTCACCGTGAACTCCTTGCCGGTGAGCCGTCCGGACTTGTGCCACTGCGAAAGGATGTAATACACCAGCAGCGAGCCGGTCATGTTGCCGTTGAGCAGCACCATGCGGCCGTGGTCGTCGCGCACGGCAATGCCCACACGGTCGGCATCGGGGTCGGTGGCCAGCACGAGGTCGGCGTTGATTTCGTCGGCCTTGCGGATGGCGAGCTCCATGGCCACGCGCTCCTCCGGATTGGGGGAGGCCACGGTCGGAAAGTCGCCGTCGGGCTTGCGCTGCGACTCCAGCACGGTGACGTTGGTGAAGCCGTACATCTCCAGCGCCTGCGGCACCATGGTGATGCCCGTGCCGTGCAACGGGGTGTAAACGATGCGCAGGTCGTGCTGGTGCGCGATGGCCTCTGGATTCAGCGTCAACGCCTTGATGCGCGCCAAATACTCATCGTCCACCTCGTGACTGATGGACTTGATGAGCTCTTCACCGCCGGTCCAGCGGATCTGCTCCACGGAGGTCACGGCATTCACCTCATTGATAATACCCTTGTCGTGCGGCGGCACAATCTGCCCGCCGTCGCCCCAATACACCTTGTAGCCGTTGTACTCCTTGGGGTTGTGCGAGGCGGTGACCATCACGCCGGCGTGGCAGCCGAGGTGCCGCACCGCGAACGAAAGCTCCGGTGTGGGACGCAAATCATCGAAAAGATAGCATACGATGCCGTTGGCCGCCATCACCTGTGCGGTCACCTCGGCGAAGAGGCGGCTGTTGTTGCGCGAGTCGTGCGCCACCACCACCTTCAGCGCAGTGCCGGGAAGGTTTTTCTTCAGGTAGTTGGCGAGACCCTGTGTGGCCGCGCCCACCGTATAGCGGTTCATGCGGTTGGAACCCACCCCCATGATGCCGCGCAGCCCGCCGGTGCCGAACTCCAGCGTGCGGTAGAAACTCTCCGTCAGCTCTGTAGGGTCGTTTTCCATCAGGCGGCGCACCTCGGCACGGGTGGCCTCATCATATTGGTCCGACAACCAGACCTTCGCTCTTTCAAGAATATTGGTATCCATATTTGCTATTTTTTTTATTCTAAAATTCTACATTTCTAAACTACCATCCTCACATCTCGCATTCTCGTATCCTCGCATCCTCGTATCCTCGCATCCCTCACAGTTTTATTTCTTCAAAATTCTTCCCAAACACACTCTGCACCTTCGAGATGGAGATGAAAGCGGTGTTGTCCACCTCCTTGATGATGCGGATGATGTTGGCACGGTCGGTGCGGTGCGAGACGATGAGCAGCACTTCCGTGTCCTGATGGTTGTAGCTGCCCGTTCCCTTCAAAAAGGTGGCGCCACGGTGCAACTCGTTGTTGATACGTTCGGCAATCTCGTGGTTCTTTTTTGAAAACACCATGAACTGGAAGGTCTGCCGGTAGCCGTCGATGACGAGGTCGGAGACGATGATATAGACGAACAGCACCACAGCGCTATAGACCAGCAGTACGGGATTGTGGGTGGTGAGGATGGATGAGAGGACGATGAAAATGTTGAGGTAGAGGCTGGTGCGGCCGTAAGAGACGCGCCGGTATTTGGCGATCATGAGCACGATGATGTCGGTGCCGCCGGTATTGCCGCCGTTGGTGAGGGCGATGCCGATGCCGAGTCCCGACAGCGCCGCCCCGATCATGGCGCACATGAAGGGGTCGTCGGGGATGATGGGGTGTCCGTAAGAGTTCAGGAGGAAGGTGTACAGCGACTGCCCGACTTGCAGCAGCAGCGACAGGAGCACCGAGCAGATGAGCGTGTCGATGCAGAATCGCCGTCCAAGGATTTTCCACGCGATGCCGATCAGGATGAGGTTGAGCACCAAGGCTGAAACGGAGACGGGGATTTTGTCGCAGGCGAAGTAGATGATGGCGGAGATACCGCTGATGCCGCCGCCGGTGATCTGGTGGGGAATAAGGAAGAAGGTCCAGCCGAAGGCAAAGACGGCGAGACCGATGCAGATGAAGAGGTATTTTTCAGCCTCTGAGAGCAATCTTTTGGTGGCGGGTTTCATGTCGGGATTATTTTTGGGTGAGATAACATACGGTGTCGGCCGGTGCGGTGTTGGTGTTCTCGCACCCGCAGTGGCGGTCGCGGCGGTGGGGCCGTGCCCCTTGTATTCTGGGCGCACAGGCCTCCATGAACAATGCCAGCAGCAAGATTCCTAAAAAGAATAGCGGCATGCGGACCAGCGGTTTCATATTCGTGAGAATTAGATTTGCAGCCGCAAAAGTACGAAATAATCAAATACGAACCATCAGAAACCTGAGATTTGTACGCTACAGTTTCATCTTCTTGTCGATCTCATCGATGTCGGCGCGCATCTTCTTGTCGGTCTCGTACAGGTCGGCGATGACGCGGCAGGCGTGCAGCACGGTGGCATGGTCCTTGTTGCCGCAGTTCTTGCCGATGGTGCTGAGCGGCAGCTTGGTGTATTTCTTGGCGAAATACATGCAGATCTGGCGGGGCTGTGCCACTTCGCGACGGCGGGTGGAGGTGTTGATGGTGTCCACCGCGATGTTGAAGTAGTCGGCGACGGTGCGCTGGATGAATTCGATGGAGATCTCCCGCGCGGTGCTGCGCACGTACTTGTCGATCATCTCCTTGGCAAGGTCGATGGTGATTTCGCGGTGGTTGATGGAGGCCTGCGCCAGAATGGTGATCATGGCACCCTCCAGCTCGCGCACGTTGGCTGTGACGCGCAGGGCGAGGTATTCGGTGACATCGGGCGGGAACTCGATGCCCTGGTTCTCCAGTTTTTTGTTGAGGATGGCGATGCGGGTCTCGAAGTCCGGCGGGGTGAGCTCGGCCACAAGGCTCCATTTCAGACGGTACAGCACGCGGGTTTCAAAGCCGGTGATGTCGGCCGGCGACTTGTCGGCAGTGATGATGATCTGCTTCTTTCTTTGCTGCAAATAATTGAAAATATGGAAGAAGGCCTCCTGTGTTTTGTCTTTGTCGGCCAAGAACTGGATGTCGTCGATGATGAGCACATCCACATTCTGGTAGAAGTAGATGAAGTCGTTGCGGTTGTTGCTGCGGCACGCCTCCAGAAATTGCTGCATGAAGAGGTCGGAGCTGACGTACAGCACCACCTTGTCGGGGAAGTTGGCTTTGATTTCCAGACCGATGGCGTGCACGAGGTGGGTTTTGCCGAGACCGGTGTCGGAGTAGATGAAGAAGGGGTTGTAAGGAGTGGAACCGGGGGCTGCGCTGGCGATGGCCTGTCCGGCCAGATAGGCGAACTGGTTGCACTTGCCCTCCACGAAGTTGTCGAAGTTCAGCGAGTCCACAAGGTTGCTCGGGATGCTGAGCGCCTTGATGCCGGGCAGCAGGTCGGGGTTGGGATTGCCGTCGCTGGTGTTTTCGTACGGGTTGCGGGGCATCCTCGGCGGGTTCTGCACGTTGAGCACTGGACTGGAGGGAACGGTCACCGTGATGGGCTTCTCGTTGACGGGCTTCGCCATGGGGATCTGGTATTTCAGGCGGGCCTTCTCTCCCAGCTCCTTGCGGATGGCCGTGCGGATGATTTTCTGGGCACTCTTTTCCAACCACTCGAAACAGGCCTGACTCGGCAACGCCACGGTGAGGCAGTTGCCCTGTAACGACACCGATTTGATGGGGGCGAACCACATCTTGAAGGTGTTGTCGGATACACAGTCTTTGATGAAGTTGAGGCAGTTTTGCCATACGATCTGATGGTCAGGTGTCGGTTGGTTGGTCATGGGTGATGATTACAAATATCTAAAATAATAAAATCTTATCTATTAAGGCGTTGGTGAAAAATCCACGCGCCATTTTTAATGATGCAAAAGTGAACAAAAAAAAGTGAATAAAAAACCTCTTTTTCTCTTGTTTTTTATTTTTTTCTGTATATAGAAGAATGGGCGTTTCGAGGGATTTTTCTATTAAAAATAATTCTTAAAAATCCCTTAAAATCAACATCTAACAGAAAATCAAAAAGTTGCTGATTTTACTCTCCCGACATCATCAAAAAGGCTTTGATGAAGCCGTCGAGGTCACCGTCCAACACCGCATTCACGTTCGAAGTTTCGTACTGCGTGCGGAGGTCTTTCACCATTTTATAAGGCTGCATCACGTAACTTCTTATCTGCGAACCCCACTCGATGCGCTTCTTGCTGCTCTCTATCTCGTTGAGTTTCGCTCGTTTTTTCTCCAACTCAATCTGATACAGTTGGGATTTCAACATCTGCAAGGCCTTCTCGCGGTTCTGCGCCTGAAAGCGCGTCTCCTGACACTCCACAATGATGCCCGACGGCGCATGGTGCAAACGAACGGCTGTCTCCACTTTGTTCACATTCTGCCCGCCCGGACCGCTGCTGCGGTAGGTGTCCCATGTCAAATCGGCAGGATTGATTTCTATATTAATATCTTCATTAACAATGGGATATGCAAAAACAGAGGCGAATGAAGTGTGCCTTCTGGCCGCCGAGTCGAACGGCGAGATGCGCACCAGCCGGTGCACGCCGCTCTCACTCTTCAGATAGCCGTACCCATAAGGACCGTCAATCTCAATGGTCGCCGACTTGATGCCGGCCACATCTCCCTCCTGTCTATCCAACTGCTTGACACTATATTTGTTGCGTTCTGCCCAGCGGATGTACATGCGCAGCAGCATCTCCGCCCAGTCGCAACTCTCGGTGCCGCCGGCTCCGGAGTTGATGGTCAGAATGACATTCAACACGTCCTCCTCGTTGCGCATCATGTTGCGGAACTCCAACTTCTCGATGGCCTGCGTGGCGGCCTTCAGGCTCTCCTCCACCTCCGCTTCGGTGGCATCGCCCTCGTTGAAAAAGTCGAAGGTCATCGCGCACTCTTCGTATTTCTCTTCCGCCTTCTCAAAATCGGTAATCCATGACTTCACCAGACTGATCTCCTTGAACAATTTCTCGGCCGCCTTGGGGTCATCCCAAAACTCCTGCTGGTGCGTCACTTCCTCTTTTTCCTTTACAAAATTCTTCTTGCCTTCAACGTCAAAGACACCTCCTTAACTCACTGAGTCTCTTTGACAAATCCTTGATTTCTTCGCTAATGATCATGGTTTTGTAGGGTTATGTGATGAGGGTTTATAGTCTATTTGTTCTCCTCTTCCTGCAGATTGTCCCACAGCATGTCTTTCAGCTGTGTGAGGTTTTTCTTGGAGATGGAGGAGATGAAAATGGTGGGGTCGGGGAGTTTGACTTTCTTCTGAATGCGCTTCAGCTCGTCATCGTCAACAAGGTCGCACTTGGTGATGGCGATGATGCGCTTTTTGTCCACCAGCTCCGGATTGTAGGCACGGAGTTCATTAAATAATATATTGTACTCTTTTTTGATGTCCTCTGTGATGATGGGGATGAGGAAAAGCAGGATGGAGTTGCGCTCGATATGGCGCAGGAAACGCAGTCCGATGCCCTTGCCTTCGGAGGCTCCCTCGATGATGCCGGGGATGTCGGCGATGACGAACGACTGGTAGTCGCGGTAGGCCACCATGCCGAGGTTGGGCTTGAGAGTGGTAAAGGGATAGTCGGCGATTTTAGGCTTGGCGTTGGAGAGCATGGAGATCAGGGTGGACTTGCCGGCATTGGGAAATCCCACGAGTCCGACATCGGCCAATACCTTGAGTTCGAGCGTTATCCACTGCTCGTAACCCTCTTCGCCGGGCTGTGCAAAACGCGGAGTCTGCCGTGTGGCGCTCTTGAAATGCACGTTGCCCTGACCGCCGCGGCCGCCCTTCATGATGATGATTTCCTGTCCGTCCTCCATCACCTCGCCGAGCTGCTCGCCCGTCTCCTGACTGCGGGCGATGGTGCCGAGGGGCACTTCGATAACGGCGTTCTTTCCGTTCTTGCCGAAGCAGAGGTTGGCGGCGCCGTTGCCACCGTCTTCCGCGAAGATGTGCTTGGTATAGCGGAGGTGGAGCAGCGTCCACAGGTTGCGGTTGCCGCGCATGATGATGTCGCCGCCCTTACCGCCGTCGCCGCCGTCGGGACCCGCCTTGGGGTCCTGTGCCGTGCGGGCGAGGTGCGCCGAGCCCGCCCCGCCATTGCCGGAGCGGCAGAATATGTTGACTAAGTCGATGAAGTTCTCGCTGGCCATCTGTCGTATTATAT
This sequence comes from Bacteroidales bacterium, assembly GCA_045132235.1. Lineage (GTDB taxonomy): Bacteria > Bacteroidota > Bacteroidia > Bacteroidales > WCHB1-69 > UBA1756. Next base: position 50,307 of record JBGURX010000012.1, on the reverse strand, counting down.
AATAAATGTATTAGTGTAAGTCGGCGCCGATCAGGTGCATGAACTCCTGACGGGTGTTCCACTGGGTCAGAAACGCGCCTGTGAACTCGGAAGTAGTGGTCACAGAATTCTGTTTCTGGATGCCGCGCATCGACATGCAAAGGTGCTGTGCCTCAATCACAACGGCCACTCCCTTCGGGTGCAAAACCTCCTCAAGGCAGCTTTTAATCTGCGAGGTAAGGCGCTCCTGCAGCTGTAGTCTGCGCGCAAAGGCCTCCACCACGCGGGGTATCTTGCTGAGCCCCACAATGGTGCCGTTGGGGATATAGCCCACATGCGCTTTGCCGAAAAACGGCAGCAGGTGGTGCTCGCACAGCGAATAGATCTCAATGTCCTTCACCACCACAATCTGGCTGTAATCCTCTTTGAAGAGTGCGCTCTCCAGAATGGCTTTCGGGTCCATCTCGTAGCCGTGGGTGAGGAACTTCATGGCCTTGGCGGCACGTTCCGGAGTCTTCACCAGTCCCTCGCGGTACGGATTCTCGTGCAGATTGTTGAGCATCGACTTGTAAAGGCCTGACAGCTCGTCGATTTCTTCTGCTTTGAAAACTTCTTGTTTTTCGTAAGATTTCATGCTCTTCAAAAATTATTCGTTCATATTGGCGAGGAACTCCTGGTTGGTTTTGGTGTACTGCATCTTGTCCTTCACAAACTCCATGGCCTCCAGCGGGGTCATGTCGGCGAGATGGCTGCGCAGCACCCACACGCGCTGCAATGCGCCGGGTTCCTGCAGCAGGTCGTCGCGGCGTGTGCTGGACGAAACGATGTCCACGGCCGGATAGATGCGCTTGTTGGAGAGACGGCGGTCGAGCTGCAGCTCCATGTTGCCGGTGCCCTTGAACTCCTCGAAGATCACCTCGTCCATGCGGGATCCGGTGTCGATGAGGGCGGTGGCGATGATGGTGAGCGAGCCGCCGTTTTCGATGTTACGGGCGGCGCCGAAGAAGCGTTTGGGCTTCTGCAGGGCGTTGGCTTCCACACCGCCCGACAGCACTTTGCCGGATGCGGGCGACACGGTGTTGTACGCGCGCGCCAGTCGCGTGATGGAGTCGAGCAGGATGCAGACGTCGCGGTTGCATTCCACCATTCGTTTGGCCTTCTCCAGCACGATGTTGGCAATCTTCACATGGCGCTCGGCAGGTTCGTCGAAGGTGGAGGAGATGACCTCCGCATTCACGCTGCGCTGCATGTCGGTGACCTCCTCGGGACGCTCGTCGATGAGCAGGATGATGAGGTAGATTTCAGGGTGGTTGTAGGCGATGGCATTGGCCACCTCCTTCAGCAGCACGGTCTTACCGGTTTTCGGCTGTGCCACAATCAGTCCGCGTTGACCCTTGCCGATGGGGGCGAAGAGGTCGATGACGCGGGTGGAGATGTTGTCGCCGGGATGCCCTGTCAGCTTGATCTTCTCATTCGGGAACATCGGGGTGAGGTAGTCGAAGGGGATGCGGTCGCGGATGGACTCCGGCGGCATGCCGTTGATTTTCTCCACCTTCACCAACGGGAAATATTTCTCGCCCTCTCTCGGCGGACGGATCTGTCCCTGCACGGTGTCGCCGTTCTTGAGGCCATACTGCTTGATCTGCGCTGCCGACACGAAGATGTCGTCGGGCGAGTTCAGGTAGTTGTAGTCGGAGGAGCGCAGGAAGCCGCAGGTGTCGCCGGTCACTTCCAGCACGCCCTCGGCAGCGACGAGGCCGTTGTACTGTGAGTTGGCCACCAGATCCCACTGGGCGTGGGCGGCCTTCAGCGCGGGGTCTTCGTTCTGGTAGGGCTTGTTGCCGTTCTTTCCCTTCTTGTTGCGGTCTTTCTGCTGGAATTTTTCCGTATGGTTGGCATCATGCTGGTTCTTGGCAGCGGCCTCGTGCTTCGCTTCCTGCGCGGGTTCTGCGGGAGCGGCTTTTTCAGCTGCCGTTTCGTTGCTGGCCTCTGCTGCGGGCTCAGCCTTGACTTCCTCGGTCGGTGCCGCCTCGCTCTTGGGCTTGCGGCCTCTGCGGGGCTTCTGCACGGGTTCCAGCTCGGCCGCTTCTGCCGGCGTCATCTCCGCCAGCTGCATCCGGTCAATCTCTTCGGCTTTTATCTGAGCCTCATCCAGCTGGATGTCCGTGGTTTTTTCTGCTTGCTCGGCGGCCTTTTTGGGAGCACGGCCCCTTCTTTTCGGAGCGGGGGCAGCCTCTTCGGGCGCAGCAGGGGCAGCGGTCATCGTGAACTGGAAGGTGTCGCCAACTGCTGCGGGCAGCAGGTCTGCCTCTGGACTCGGAGCAACGCTCATGGTGGGCATCGGAGCTTCTTCAGTGGTTTTGTCCATCTTGGAAACTTCTTCCGCTACAGATACTAAAGTGTTGACTTTTTTTGCATTGGATGTCGCAACAGGAGTCTTGTCAGCAACAATACGCCTTCTTTTAGGCTTTTTCTCTTCTGAGTTAATCATAAAAAAAATAGTGATGGTGATTTGAGTTTTTCTTAACGTAATGAAAGTCGTTGAAAAAGAATTTCTATGCCTTCAGAAATTCGCGGCAAAAATACTACTTTTTTCTTAATTATCAAGGAATGCGAAAATTTTCCTTAAAATGTTGAATTACCGCTCGAAAACGGCATCGCTCATCACCAAACGGACGTATGCGCCGTAGTTGAAATGGAAGTCTTTGTAGCCATTCAGTCCCACTTTGCCAAAAGAGACGTAAAAGCAGGGGTCCACAGATATCCACTTGTTGAAGGCGAACTTGATGCCGGCAGCTCCCATGAAACCGAATCCCGGTCCGCCGTACTTGGTGTCCAACTCCTGCATGCCCGCCCCCGCTATGTATGTGCTGCCCCCGTACACATTCAGCAGATTGTAGGTCTTATTTTCAATAATGGCATCAAAACTTTTTACTCTTACGAAGTTAAACTGTGCCCCCAGCTCAATAAAGGGCTTCACCACCTTGTTGACATGGAAGGTGTAGGAGCCGGTAAGGTCGAAGAAGGAGCGGTTCTCCTTGCCCATGATGACATACATCAGGTAGTCGTTGCTTTCGTTGCCCGGCACATAGTTGGGGAAACCCACGGTGAAGACATCTTTCGCCACGAGGCGCGCGAAACTGTAGTAGAGCGTCATTCGCCAGTGCTTGTTGAAACGGTACGAGATGCCGAGCGTGACCGACATGGCCGGCTTGTAGTGCATGTCAGCTGGATATTCGCGAATCCAGATGCTGTCGTTGGGCGATGTGTTGGGGTTATTGTCGGCGATGAGCCTTGCAATCTCATGCCGCCACGACTGGTTGTTGAAGATGTAGTTGAGGTTGTTTTCGTTGGTGGGGATGCCGCTGTAGTAGCCGGCAGGGCCTTTCCCGCCGAAGTAGATGCCGCCCGCGATGATGAAGTCGGCACCGGGGCCCGGGTAGTTGAGCTCCTCCTCTTCGTAGTCTTGTGAAAAGGCTGGAAGAAGGGTGCACAGGAGGACTATCGACAGCAACAGCTTTTTCATATCTATTTCTTTTTTCTGTAGGAAGTCAGGATGAAGACGACCAGCGCCGCCACCGTGATGGCCGCCCCGATGGTGTAGCCCGCCGGGCGCGGAATCACCGACCCGAAGCCGCCGTCTTTAGCCTGCGCCACAAAGAGGAAACAGCCGGTCACCATGGTCATGAACAGCGCGGGAATGAGGGTGATGAGGTACCAGAGCTTGCCTTTGTTTCGCTCCAAATACACGGTGATCGCCCACAGGGTGACGGTGGCCAGCACTTGGTTGGCCCAAGCGAAATAGCGCCAGATGAGCTGGAAACCCTGCGCATCGGAAATGCTGTACACCAAGATGCCCGCCGTGACGGCGAACATCGGGATGGCCACTATCAAGCGGTTTTTGATGGGCTTCTGGTCGAAGTGCAGAAAGTCGGCGATGATGAGGCGGGCGGAGCGCAGTGCCGTGTCGCCCGAGGTGACTGCCGCGCTGATGACACCTAAAATGCAGATGATGGCGATGACGGGTGTGAACCACGTGTTGGCAATGATGCCCACCATGGCGGCACCGCTCTGTCCACTGACATTCACCACGCTGTCGGGACCGAAGAAGTAGGCCGCCGCCGCTGCCCAGATGAGAGCGACCACGCCTTCCGTAATCATGGCACCGTAGAAAATCGGACGGCCCTGCTTCTCGTTCACCATGCAGCGTGCCATCAACGGCGACTGTGTGGCGTGGAAGCCCGAAATGGCGCCACACGCGATGCTGATGAACATCATCGGGAAGATGGGGTTGTTGGCCGCATCAGGGTGGAGGTTCTGCATGCCGCTCCAGATTTCCGGAATTTCAGGCTTGTAAATGAAGAAGGCCACCAAGATGGCCACCGCCATGCCGAGCAACAGGATGCCGAAAATCGGGTAAATTTTCCCAATCAGCTTGTCTATGGGTAAAAGCGTGGCAATCAGATAGTAAAGTATAATGCAAATGATACAAATGTATAAAGTCCAGTTCGTCTTGGGTGATGTCGTGATGGAGATGTGGGATTTTTCTCCGTCGGTGGTGATTTTAATATTGTCAACATCTCTTTTGCTGGTGATTTTGAGAGTGCTGGTTAACTGACTGGCATCAACAGGTTGGTTATTGATGGCAATGGTGGCCTCTTTCCCATTAATGGTGGCTTGACCTTTGTCGTTGATGACGACATTCTTTTTCATCAACTGTCCGTACAGAGTAGGGGAAAAGTTTTTGTCGATCAGTGTGGAAGGGGTGCTGACGAACACCACGCCGACGAGAATCATCAGGATGATGGTGAAGGCGCGCATCACCTGCTTGGCGCCGTTGCCGAGGTAGGTGCCGTGGATTTCGGGCAGGCTGCATCCCTTGTTGCGCAGCGAAATCATGCCCGCAAGGTAGTCGTGCACCGCACCGGCAAAGATGCTGCCGAGCACAATCCACAGGAACGAGGCCGTGCCGAACTGCGCCCCCATGATGGCCCCGATGATGGGTCCCACACCGGCAATGTTCAAAAACTGGATGAGGAAGATGCGCCACGGCTTCATCGGCACGTAGTCCACGCCGTCGGCCATGGTGGTGGCCGGCGTGGCTCGGTTTTTGTCGATGCCGAACAGCCGTTCCACCAACTTCCCGTAAATGAAATATCCTACAATCAGTAACGCTAAAGCAATGAAAAATGTGATCATCGTCAGGTTGTTTTTGAAGGTGCAAAAGTACAAAAAATGTTGCCAAATCATCCAATCCATTATGAAAATTATGATGTTAGTAAAAATCAAGTTCGTCAACCTCTTTTCCAAGATATTTTCGTATCTTTGCAACTTTGTAATAATATAGGTATGAAGTCTTGTATCGGATTCGGTTTGCTGATGTTGCTGTCGGTGGCGCTCTGCGCCCAGCCCACGGTGAATCCGAACGGTTACAATGTCTTCTACTACCCTAACGGGGTGAAGTCCAGCGAGGGCGCAATGGTCAACGGCCAGCCCGACGGCTGGTGGAAATCCTACAACGAGAAAGGATTGTTGGTGTCGGAGGGCAACCGCCGCAACGGGCAGCTCGACAGCGTGTGGACTTTTTACAACGAAAAAGGCAGCCCCACGTTGCAAATTACCTACCGCGACGGCGTGAAACAGGGCCCCCGCACCCAATATTCCACCGATGAGTATGTGGTGGAGGACTGGGATGCCGACACACTGCTGAGTCCGGTGCGCACCTACACCGCCGACCATCACCTCAAGCGTGTAACGCCTTACGAAGCAGGCAAGCCCCATGGCATGTCGGTGGAATACGACACCGCCGGCAACATCGTCAAGCTGATGTATTACTACCGCGGCATCCTCACCAAACGCGAAAGCGTGAACCGCACTGACAAATTCGGCTACAAGCAGGGCAAGTGGAAATACTTCTGGCCCAACGGCAACCTGCAGCTGGAAGGCGAGTACGTGAACGACAAGCGGCACGGCTACTTCAAGGAGTACGACGAGGAGGGCAACTTCCTCTCTGTGCAGAAATATGAGAACGACTACCTCGTGGCTGACGCGCAGGAGACCAAGCGGTTGGATATGAAGGTGTCGTACCACCCCAACGGACAGCCCGCCATCATGGCCACCTACTACAATGGCAAGGCGGAGGGCATCCGCCGCGAATTCGACACCGACGGCAACGTCATCAAAGGCTATGTTTTCTCCAACGGCCTGATGCTGGCGGAAGGTGTCACCGACATGGATGGACGCAGGCAGGGCAAGTGGAAGGAGTTCTATCCGACTGGCGAGTTGAAAGCGGAAGGTAATTACAAGAACTCCAACCGTACCGGCAAGTGGAAGTTCTATCTGCCCGACAAGACCGTGGAGGTGGAGGGAGCGTATAACAGCAAGGGACAGCAGGATGGCGAATGGCATTGGTATTATGCCAACGGCCAGCTGATGCGGGAGGCGCAGTACGACGGCGGCGTGCTCGACGGGGAGTTTGTGGAATACGATGAAGAGGGTGTCGAGGTGACGAAAGGAAATTTCGTGGAGGGTACTGAGGAAGGCCATTGGTTCTACCGGCGCAACAAGGCCATTGAGGAGGGCGATTATTTTGATGGAATGCGTACCGGATTGTGGAAAAGCTGGTACGAGGAGGGTGTCATCAATTCAGAAATTGAATATGATCAGGATTTGATGAGTGGGAAATATACTATTTACTATGAAAACCACGTTATAAAACGTACCGGTCGCTGTGTAAACGGCGAGCGTGACGGTATTTGGTACGAATACGATGATACGGGTGCTCTCATTTTGACCACTCAGTACAAGGACGGGAAGGAGTTGAGGTGGAATAATTATAAAATTGAATACTGATGATGAGAAAAGCGATATATATCCTGATAATGATGGTGCTGTCGGCCTCGATGGGATTCGCCCAGTCCGACAGTGCGAGAATTGCCGCACAGAAGGCGGAGGAAACCGAAATACAGCGTTCGCAAAGTCAGCTGAACGCCAAGATGGACAAGATGCTCGACACGTGGTATGTCACCCATGCCAGTGCCAACGCACGCAGCGCCATCAACTCCTACAGCGACACCAACACCGTGTCGGATGCGAACTGCGACTCCATCTACCACCTGCGTCTCAACCGGCTCCATTCGGTGGTGCAGCTCGGCTACAACTCGACGGTGCGCAGCTACATCAACCTGTACGCCAACACCCGCAAGCGCTCGTCATCGGTCATTCTCGGACTGGCGCAGTACTACTACCCCCGCATGGCGGCCATCTTCGACAAGTACGATGTTCCCGAGGAGCTGATGTACCTCACCATCATCGAGTCGAGTCTCAACCCCACGGCGGTGTCGCCGGCCGGGGCCACCGGCATCTGGCAGTTTATGTACCAGACCGGCAAGATGTACGGGCTGGAGGTCAACACTTTCGTGGACGACCGCCGCGACCCGATGAAAGCCACCGACGCGGCCGCCCGTCACCTCCGTGACCTGTACAACATCTTCAACGACTGGGGATTGGCCATCTCGGCTTACAACTGCGGCGCCAACAATGTGCGCAAGGCCATCGCCCGTTCTGGCGGCAAGACCAACTTCTGGGAGGTGCGTGCGTATCTGCCGCGTGAAACCCAGAACTATTTCCCCGCCTACATCGGTGCCTTCTACATGATGAAATACTATAAGATGCACGGCATCACCCCCGCCGACATCCGCATTCCTCTTGATGTGGACACCATCATGATTAAAAAAGAGGTGCATTTTGAACAGATTGCCCATGTGCTCAACATCGACGTGGAGGAAATCAAGACCCTCAACCCGCAGTACAAGCGCAACGTCATCCCCGCCTTCACCGAACCCTTCCCGCTGCGCCTCCGCCGCCGCGACCTCGACCGGTTCGAGCAGATGCAGGACTCCATCTACAAATATGAGTACGACACCTATTTCGCCCCGCTGCAGGTGTATGTCAACACCTACACGGGCAAGAGCGACGGCAGCGCAACCACCAAGAAAAAATACCACACGGTGAGAAGCGGCGAGAGCCTTTCCAAAATCGCCAACAAATACGGACTGTCGGTCACGGAGCTCAAGAATATGAACAAACTGAAAAGCAATTACGTGAAGGTCGGACAGAAATTAGTGGTGGGCTACACCTATGTGGCTCCGCCCAAGACCGACAACACGCAGGCCTCCGACAGCACGGCAGTGAAACCCTCCGGCGGCAGCAGCTCATCGGGCAGTTCCGCCAGCACCTCCTCTAACTCCGCCAGCTCATCATCTTCCTCATCTCCCATCATCTACACCGTCAAGTCGGGCGACACCCTGTACAAAATTGCCACCAAGTATGGCGTGACTGTCAAGCAGATTGCAGAATACAATCACCTGACGAATGTCAACACCCTTCATGTCGGTCAGAAGCTGAAGATCCCTAAAAAGTAGCCGCCCGTGAATCGCACCCTCTTTTCCATACTGCTCGCATTCATCCTGCTTGTTGCCGGCTGCGCCAAAATCGTCACCCCTGTCGGCGGCCCGAAGGACATCACCCCTCCGTCGGTCACCAAAGAGCACCCCGCCAACGGCTCCACACACTTCAAGGGCAATTCCTTCAAAGTTTCTTTCAACGAATACGTCACGTTGAACAACACGCTGGAAAATGTGCTCATCTCGCCGCCGCCCGCCACACAGCCTACCTATACCTTATCGGGCAAAACACTGATTGTCAAGTTTCAAGACACGCTTCTTCCCGACCAGACCTACAATATCAGTTTCGCCAACTGCATTCAGGACTTTACCGAGGGCAACCCGCTGCCACTGTACAGTTACGCCTTCTCCACCGGCGCCGCTGTCGATTCGATGATGGTGGAAGGGAAGGTGGTGGATGCCAAAACCATGCAGCCGGCCAAAAACTGTTTCGTGTTCGCCTACACTGACGATGTGGACTCGCTGCCGATGACCACACGCCCGCAGTTCATCACCAAGACATTGGCCAACGGCACGTTCCAGATCAAGAACCTGAAGGCGGGAAGCTATAAGGTTTTCGTGCTGGATGACGAGGATAACAATTTGATGTACAGCCAGCCCACCGAAGCTGTCGCCTTCTCGCCCGTGCTTTTCGAGGCGGTGCCGATACAAAAGGACACGGCCGCTGCTGCCGACACGCTGCCTATGGATTCTGTGCAGGTGACGCCCGCCGACACGGCAAAACCGCAACCGCTGCTGCGCCTCTTTACCGCCAAAGTGCCGCAGAAAATGGTGAAGTCGCAGAACAAGGAGAAAGGGAAATATGAGTTCGTCTTTAGTGAACAGATTGGCGATGTTGAATTACAGGCCATTGACACCGCCGCTGACTTCTTCACCTATTTCGGTCACGACACACTGGTGCTGTACATGAAACAGGAACTCACCGACACGCTGCAACTGGTCTGTGCGATGGGCGACACGCTGGTAGATACCCTCGAGTTGCTGCCGTTCAAAGAGAAGGAGACGCGCGGACTGCGCCGCAACCGCGATGAAAAGTCTGCTGGATTGGGTGTTACGGTTTCCAATAAAGGAGAACTGTATCAGCCACTCACACTGAATTTCTCCTATCCTGTACAGCCGTGCGACTCGGTAAGGGCGCGCTTGGTGGCCAAGAGGAAATATCTGGGCAACGACACCACCTACCTATGGCTCTCCATCCCCGACACCTTTGCCATGTCGTTGCGCATTCCTGCCACCTACGAGGAGAAAGTACCCTACGAGCTGATGATCCGCGACTCGGTTTTCAAGGCTTACAATGGATGCAGCAACGATACAATAGTCGCCACATTCACCACGAAAACGGAGAAGGATTACGGCACATTGAAAATGTTGTACAAGGTGCCCGCCAACGGCATGAGCTATGTGGCCACGCTGCTTACCGAAAAAGGCGTGGAACTTAGGAGCGACAAAGTCACGTCCAACATGACGGTGGTGTACGACCGCCTTCCCGCTGGAAAGTACAAAGTCAGATTACTCGAAGATGCCAACGGAAACGGCATTTGGGATACGGGGGATTATCGACAGAAGCTCTTGCCTGAAAAGGTCTCCTTCTTTCCCCGTTCTCTCTCTATCAGAGGCTATTGGGAGCTGGAAGAGAGCTTTGAATGGAAGGATGAATAATCCCTTTATTCTTTTATTATTATTAAATTTAGCAAAAATCACTTCAATCCGATTAAGTTGGATGGGAAATTTTTTATCAATGTAGTGAAGTTGGATTAAAAAATTTTTCTTTAAAAGTTGAATAACAATACTAAAATTCATGTATTTTTGCCGATGAAAACTTTCATAACCCATTCAAGATGAGAACCAAGTACATTGATTTAATTACGCAGACTTTCGAATTCCCTCAAGACCAGTTTGAGGTGGAAGACAATGAATTGATATTCAATGGAGTGCCGTTGATGGACATTATCAAACAGTATGGTACACCGTTGAAAATCACCTATCTGCCCAAGATTTCGCAGAACATCCAGAAAGCACGCCGTTGGTTCAATGTGGCCATCGCCAAAGCCGATTATCAGGGCGATTACCACTATTGCTACTGTACCAAAAGCTCTCATTTCGAGTTTGTTCTGTCGGAAGTGCTGAAGAACGATGTACATATCGAGACCTCTTCCGCCTTCGACTTGAATTTGATTGAGGTTTTGGAGGAACAGAAACTGTTTGATAAAGAGAATTTTATCCTTTGCAATGGTTTCAAAAAACAGCAATATATCGACAATATTGCCATGATGTTGGATAAGGGATATACCAATACGATTCCCATTCTGGACAATATTCACGAGCTGGACATGTTGGATGCGGCGGTGAACACCAAATGCAAGATTGGCATCCGTATTGCTGCGGAGGAAGAACCCCGGTTTGAGTTCTATACTTCACGTTTGGGCATCCGCTACAACGATATCATTCCGCTGTATCTGCATAAAATCAAAAACAATCCGAAGTTCGAGTTGAAGATGTTGCATTTCTTCATCAATACGGGCATTCAAGATACTGCGTACTACTGGAATGAGCTGTCGAAGTGCATCAGTTTGTACTGCGACTTGAAGAAAATCTGTCCTGAATTGGATTCGCTCGACATCGGTGGCGGCTTCCCGATCAAGACATCCCTCTCGTTTGAGTACGATTATGAATACATGGCCGAGGAGATTGTGGCACAAATTAAAAACATTTGTACCCGCGAGGGTGTGCCGGAACCCGATATTTTCACGGAGTTCGGTTCCTACACCGTAGGCGAAGCCAGCGCGGTGCTCTTTTCTGTACTTCAGCAGAAACGCCAGAACGACAGGGAGTTATGGGATATGATTGACAGCTCTTTCATGACTACTTTGCCCGATACGTGGGCCATCGACCAGCAGTTCATCATCTTGGCGGTCAACAACTGGGACAAGGAGTACGAGCGCGTGTTCCTTGGCGGCCTCACCTGCGACAGTCAGGACTTCTACAACTCGGAGGCGTCGCTCAACGCCGTGTTCCTCCCCAAGATCCGTGCCAGTGTGCCTACGCAGGAGAGCAACGACTATTTCGACGAGGATCCGCAGTACATCGGACTGTTCAACACGGGTGCCTATCAGGAGTCGGTGGGCGGCTACGGCGGCATCCAGCACTGCCTCACCCCCGCACCCAAACACATCATCATCTACCGCGACGAAGAGGGTGAAATCTGCACCAAGCTGTTCGCTAAAGAGCAGAGCTACAAGTCAATGCTGAAAATATTAGGGTACTAAAAACTGAAAATTGAGAATTGAAAACTGAAAATTACTTCTAAGCCTTAAACTCTAAACTCTAAACTTTCACCTTACTATGAACTACCTAACTGTTGAGAATCTATCGAAAACCTACGGCGAGAAACTGCTCTTCCACGACATCACTTTCGGGTTGGAGAAGGGGCAGAAGAGTGCGCTGATTGCCAAGAACGGCACGGGGAAATCGACGCTGCTCAACATCATCGCCGGACTGGAACAGCCCGACGAAGGGCAGGTGGTGGTGCGCAAGGACATCACGGTTTCGTACCTGCCGCAGATTGACGATTTCAACGACAATGTGCCCGTGTTGGATGCCATCTTTGATTCTCAAACGCCGGAAATACAAGCGGTTAAGGAGTATGAAACCTGCATGGCACTGATGGATGCGGCGCATGCGGCGGGCGAGGTCGGTGCCGAGTTGGAACAGCGGATGCACCATGCCATCGAGAGCATGGACCGCCTGCACGCGTGGGATTTCGAAAGCAAGGTGAAGGAGATTTTGTCGCGCTTCGGCATCGAGGATGTCTTCAAGTCGGTGGGCGAACTGTCGGGCGGACAGCGCAAGAAAACGGCATTGGCGAAAACTCTCATCGCCGACACCGACCTGCTGATTTTGGATGAGCCCACCAATCATCTTGATATTGAGATGATTGAATGGATGGAAAACTACCTTTCCCATGCCAATGTCACCCTGCTGATGGTGACCCACGACCGTCATTTCTTGGATAAAGTGTGCAACGACATTTTTGAAATCGAAAATGGCAATCTCTATCATTATCGGGGAAAATACGACTATTATTTAGAGAAAAAAGCGGAGCGCATCACCATAGAAAATGCGGAGTATGACAAGATCAAACAGCTCTATCTGAAGGAGTTGGAGTGGGTGCACACCTCCCCGCAGGCACGTACCTCCAAGTCGCGGGCACGCATACAGGGCTTTGAGCAGCTGAAAGAGGCGGTGAGCCGCAAGGTGGAGAAACCTGCCGAGAGTTTTCATGTAGAGCCCGAACGGTTGGGAAACAAAATATTGGAAATCAATAATTTGGATTTCTCTTTCGGCGACAAGGTGCTGCTGGACGACTTTTCATACGTATTTAAAAGAGGGGAGAAGTGCGGCATTGTGGGGAAGAATGGCACGGGGAAATCCACTTTCCTGAAGCTCATCGTGGGACAGCTGAAGCCCAATGCGGGAAAAATCGTGGCGGGACAGACCATCCAGTTCGGCTACTACTCGCAGGAGGGCATGCAGATTGCTGGCAACCGCCGTATTATAGATATTGTAAAAGAGTACGCCGAGGTGATCCGGACCGAGACGGGCAACTACATTGGCGCATCGCAGTTCCTCAATCACTTTGGCTTCAAGTACGAACAGCAATACACTTATTTTGAGGATCTTAGCGGCGGAGAAAAACGAAAACTCTACCTGCTGATTACCCTGATGCGGAATCCTAATTTCCTCATCTTGGACGAGCCGACCAACGATTTCGACATCGACACGCTCAACCGCTTGGAAGACTTGCTGTACCATTACAAAGGCTGTGTGCTCATCGTTTCGCACGACCGATGGTTCATGAACAAACTGGTGGATCACATCTTTGTGTTCAATGGGGATGGCAAGGTGAAGGACTTTTATGGGAATTATACCGACTACAAATTAGCCCGCGACAAGGAGCTCCGCATCGAGAAACGGGTGGAGAAATTACAAAAGCAGTCGGAGGTCAAAGAAGACAAAGTGGAGAAAAAAGTCAATTCCAACAAACTTACATTTAAGGAAAAGAAGGAATTTGAATTACTTGAATTGGAAATTGGTGATTTGGAGAAAGAGAAGAAAGAGTTGTTGGACAAGATGAATTCGGGGGAAGGAAGCAGTGAGGAATTGGTGGAATGGGGCAACCGTTACCAGCAGGTAGAAGTATTGTTGGATGAGAAGTCGATGCGCTGGTTAGAGTTGAGCGAAAAGGAAGAATAATTTTATATCAATCATAAATAATTGTAAATCATGAAGTATTTGATTGTTGGCGGTGTAGCGGGAGGTGCCACTACAGCTGCCCGTTTGCGTCGTTTGGACGAGGACGCCCAGATTATTATCTTTGAAAAAGGCTCCTATATTTCATATGCGAATTGCGGATTGCCTTATTATATCGGCGGAGTGATTCCCGAGAGAAATTCGCTTTTCTTGCAAACGCCCACCAGTTTTGGCAACCGGTTTGATGCCGACGTGCGCGTAAATACCGAAGTTACTTCCATCGACCGAGAGGCAAAGAAAGTGACTTGCATGAATATATCTACGGGCAAAACATACGAGGAGAGTTACGATAAGCTCGTGCTGGCACCGGGCACCACGGCGGTGCGTCCGCCCATCCCCGGCATCGACGGTCCCAACATCTTTACTTTGCGTGATGTGCCCGACACTGATGCCATCCGCACCTGTCTCGACGCTTTGCCGAAACCGGCGCGCGTGGTAGTGGTGGGCGCAGGTTTCATCGGCTTGGAGATGGCCGAGAACTTCCGCCATGCCGGCTGCGAGGTGACCATTGTGGAGATGGCCTCACAGATTCTGCCGCCTGTGGATTGGGAGATTGCTGCCGAAGTGCAGGCCGAGGTCAAGCGCAACGGCGTGCAGCTGATGCTGAATGACAGCGTCACCGCTTTCCGCCACGAGGGTGGTTGCACCCACGTGCAGCTGCGCAGCGGCGGTGAGCTGGAGGCCGACATGGTGCTGGTGAGTGTGGGCGTGCGGCCCAATGTGAATCTTGCCAAGGAGGCGGGACTGGAAATCGGTGCATTGGGTGGCATCACCGTGAACGAGCACATGCAGACCAACGACCCCAATATTTATGCGGTGGGTGACGCAGTGGAAACCGTCAGTCCTTTGACCGGCCGGCGGCAGCTCTGCTTCTTGGCGGGTCCGGCCAACAAGCAGGCACGCACCTGTGCCAACAATATCGTGACGGGCAACACGCAGTCCTACTGTGGGGCTGTCGGCACAGCCATCGCCAAGGTCTTCGACCTGTCGGTGGGCCGCACCGGTCTGTCGGAGAAACAGCTGCGGGAATTGGACATCCCGTACCGTGTCTCCGTGACGCACACCGGCGACCATGCCGGCTACTATCCGGGCAGCCGTCCCGTGAGCATCAAGCTGATGTTCGCTCCCTATACCGGCCAGCTGCTGGGGGCGGCGGTGTGCGGCGCGTCGGGCGTGGACAAGCGCCTTGATGTGCTGGCCGCCACCATCGCGCATGGCGGCACCGCCTACGACCTTACCGACTTCGACCACGCCTACGCGCCGCCCTTCTCCGCGCCGAAGGACCCGGTGACCGTGGCGGGCCTCGTGGCCGAGAACATCCTGACCGACAAGGTGCAGATGCTGCAGTGGCACGAGCTGAAGGAGATGCTGGCCAACCGCCAGAACGACGACTTCCTGCTGGTGGATGTACGCAGTCTGCTCGAGAACCGTGCCGGTACCATCGAAGGGGCGGAGAACTATCCGCTCGACGAGCTGCGCGAATACGCCGAAGATATGGACCCGGATCAGAAAGTGGTGATTTTCTGCGCCATCGGTCTGCGCGGATACATCGCCTGCCGCATCCTCATGCAGATGGGCTTCCAGAAGGTGTATAACCTCGCAGGCGGCTACAAGACATGGAAATCCTGCACGGGTGAATGATTTTCAAATTAAAATCGTATTTTTGCAATTCCAATTCAATGGTTATGCAAAATATGAAAGTATATGGCTACACGCTTCTGCACCAGCTGGGTGTGGGAGGTATGGCGGAAGTGTGGTATGCCGAAAATGAGATTGGCAAGAAAGCGGCAGTAAAGATTCTGCTTCCAAGGTTTTGTGCCGACGAAGCCATCGTGGCCCGCTTCCAGAACGAGGCCAAGGTGATGGTGAAACTCGACCATCCGAACATCCGGCAGGCGTACGACTACACCACCGTTGACGGCCGTCCCTGCATGGTAATGGAATATTTGGAGGGCGATGACCTCAGCTCCCGCATGAAACATGGTGAGCGGTTCACCGGTGAGCAACTCAAAAAGTGGTGGAACCAGATTACAGACGCACTCAACTACACGCATGCGGAAGGCGTTGTGCACCGTGACCTTAAGCCGTCTAACATTTTCGTGGACAAGAAAGGTAATGTGAAGCTGCTGGATTTTGGCATCGCCAAGATCAAGGAGAGCATTTCCATGACCCAGACGGGCTCCATGATGGGAACCCTGATGTACATGAGTCCCGAGCAGGTGATGGACACCAAGCACATCGATGCCGCCACCGACCGCTACTCGCTGGCAGTGACGTTTGTGCACCTGCTTACGGGGAAAGCTCCCTATGATACGACGACCACCAACGATTTTGAAATCCGGGAGAACATCGTGCGCCATGAGCTGGATTTGAAGAGTATTCCAGCCGATTGGCAGAAACTTCTGCAACCCTATCTGTCCAAGGATCCCAAAGAGCGTCCTGCACTGACGGGCTTCTCAGCCAGCACCAAGGGCGCTGCAGTACAGCCCACAATGCCAGTTCATAACACTGCTGATGCAGAGGAAACCTTTGTGGGCAGTGCAAACACAAGTATGCCCGATGAAGGCACTGTGGTGGAGACTCCACAAGAACCTGTCCAACAAAAGGAAACCCCGGAAAAGGCGGTTTCGCCCACTCCCAAGAAAAAAATCGGTCTTATCATTGGCATTGCTGTTGGAGCGGGAGCGCTGTTGCTGACAGGGTTGGTGGTGTTGTTGGTTGTATTGTTGGGTGATGGCGGAAATAAGGGGAATTCCGGCGATGACATTCTGGGTATGGATACCACAGAAGTCGCAACGGAAGATGGTGATGATTTTGAAGATCAAGGTAATGCGAAGCCCATCACCATGGAAAAAAACAATTCATCGGCTACAGAAAGTAATCCCACAGACAGTGGTCAGCCCGCAAAGGATGATGCTAAGAACAAATATACGGGAAGCCCTGCATATATAGAGGTGATGACATTGTTAGACAAGTATGCTGCAAAGGTTGCTAAATGTAATACTTGTAAGCAATTGGAAGATTGTGATACTAGATTCGATGATGATTTTGAGAAATTGGGTGAGAAATTGGGTGAGAAATATACCACGACTGTTTTTTCAGAGGCTGAACACAGAGAAATTATGAAAAGATATGGCGAAGTCATTGAAATATCAAGACAGAGAAGCAATGATTTGGGATGTGGATGGTAAAATTGTTATCAGTGTCGCAAAACTTATACAATGAAAAATAACCTATTGATTTTTTGTGCGGCTGTCTTTTTCGGACTGTCCGCTTCTGCGCAAACCGTCACCCTCACCTTTTCGGGACGTGACGCACAGAACCATTATGTGCAGCTCAATCAGGTGACCGTCACCAACGTCACCCGCGGCTGGCAGGAAACGCTGGTATGGCCCGACACCATCTTGACACTGCAGAACGGAACAGGCGTTCATGATGTAGAGACGGGGCGCGTCCCGTCTCTGCAATTGTCGCAAAACAATCCCAACCCGTTTGTCGGTACCACCCATGTGATGCTGACGGTGGCGGATGCAGGAATGGTGACATTGGAAATTGCCGACATGAACGGACATGTTGTAGGGACGCACTGCGTGCGTCCGCAACAGGGCACCCACCAATTTCGTGTCACCCTCGCCAATGCCGGCACGTATGTGATGACTGCCCGTCAAAACGGCAAAGTATCATCCATCAAAATGGTGAACAAGGGTAGTGGAAATAGCGATAGGATTGATTATGTAGGTGGATTGGTAAAGACAACGCATGCGTTGTCTCCGCATCAACAACTACAAGACCAACTTTACCCCAAACACGCCAGCAACCAACCCTTTCAATTGGGCGACCAGATGGAATATGTGGGTACTGCCAACATTGGTGGCAATGTTTGCGAAAGCCAGCCCATCAGTCAGGCACAGCATGGATCTGAATGTTTTCAGCTGCATTTTGATGCCACTCTGCCGGCACCGGTGGACGGACAGCCATGTCCCAGCACGCCCACGCTCACCGACATCGACGGCAACATCTACAACACTTGGCAGATGGGGAATCAGTGCTGGATGAAGGAGAACCTGCGCACCACCCGTTTCGCCGACGGCACCCCGCTGGCACAGGGCAGCGAGCATTCCACCACAGATCCCCTCTACTATTATCCCGACGGCAATGCCGCCAATGCCGACCCCTATGGTTTGTTGTACAACTGGGCGGCAGTGATGGACGGTGCCTCCTCTTCCAATGCCTCTCCCAGCAACGTGCAGGGTGTGTGTCCTGACGGCTGGCATGTGCCCAGCAGCGCCGAGTGGGCAACCTTAACAGGTTATGTGTCAGGAAGAAGTCAATACCTGTGTGATGGCGAAAGCGAGAATATTGCCAAGGCGTTGGCATGCAACATCGGCTGGAACACCAATGCAGTGATGGATTGCGCGGTGGGGCTCAATCAGTCCAGCAACGATGCCTCCCATTTCAGCGGGATGCCTACGGGCGGCTTCGTGAGCTCGGGTATCGCCAACTTCGGCAAGTTCGCCATGTTCTGGACCTGCACGGCTGTGGGCAGCAAGGCGGAGTCATACTATCTGGCCTACAGCACTGCCACGGTGGGGCATCCCACTGATGGCTATGAAACCACCTACGGCATGGGCGTGCGCTGTGTGCGCGACGAGGGTAACGGCGGTGGCGGCGGCTCCGATGCCAGCGACCTTTACTCTTGTCCCGTCTCTTCTCCCAATGCCAACGAAATTGCTAACGGTGGAAGAATCACTGCGCTGAAGGACTACGACAACAACAGCTACCGCGTGGTGAAGATTGGCAACAAGTGCTGGATGAAGGACAACCTTCGCACCAAGCATTATGCCGACGGCACGAACATTTCGCAGGGCTCCAACTCGATGTTCGCCCTTACCACCAGCATCAGCTACTATTTCTATCCTGATGGAAATTCAGCCAATGCAAGCACATACGGACTTTTGTATAACTGGAAAGCGGCCATCCGCACCATTTCCAACGCTTCCACTGCCAATCCGAGCGGTGTACAGGGCGTGTGCCCCAACGGCTGGCATCTGCCCAGTGAGGCTGAATACACGCAGATGACCGAATATGTGCAGGCACAGAGCGAGTATGTCTGCAATCCGAGCTACACCAACTACGTGGCAGCTGCCTTCGCCAGCAACGAAGGGTGGATGTCGTCGGGAATCGGCTGTGCACCGGGCAACAACTTGGCTGCCAACAACGCCACCGGCTTCAGTGCGATGCCGGCTGGACAGTGGGCGCAGGACCCGTCGGGCATCAGTCAGTACGCCTCCTTCTGGGGCGCAAGCGGCGACAGCAGCACTGCCTACAGCTGGAATCTGCTGGTGAACCATCCCTATCCGGTGGTCTCTTACGACATGTCGGAATGGGCTTACGCAGTAAGATGTGTGAGAAATTGATGGATAATCATTAATGATTGGGAAAATGTCGAAGAAGATAGGGCTGCTTATAGGGGGCGCACTGCTCTGCTGGGGTTGCTCCGGGCCTTCCGGCACGCTACAACCCGCCGGCGATGACGTAAAACCGTCAGCGGCTCCAGCGCCGGCACCTGCCGCTGTTGCCGACACCCTGTGCCGCATCGTGGGCACCGGCGATGTGCTGCCCGGCCTCAACTACCCCGAGCATGCCCCGCGGCTGCCATATAACGATGGCGCGCATATCTTCGACAGCGTGCGCGACATCCTGCAGCGCGCCGACATCGCCTTCTGCAACCTCGAAACTGTTTTGCTCGACACTGGAGGCACGCCCAAGAAAGCCCCCGAATCAGGCTGGCCCTGCTATTGGTTCCGTACCCCGGAACACTATGTAAATCACTTGATTGATGCCGGTTACGACTTGGTGAGCGTGGCCAACAACCACCAGATGGACTTTGGCTGGGAGGGGCGTGAACGCACTTTGCAGGTGCTCGACTCGGTAGGACTGGCCTGTGCCGGCGCACCGACACACCGCACCGCCATTGTGGAACGCAACGGCGTGCGCTATGGGTTCTGCGCGTTCTCCACCAACTTGGGATGTGTGAGCATGACCGACCTGAAGGGAGTGAAAAAAATCATCACCGAACTCAAACCGCAGTGCGATGTGGTGATTGTGTCGGTGCATGCGGGCAACGAAGGGGTGGACTACCGCCATGTGCCCTTCGAGGGTGAGTACGGACTGCCCGAGCCGCTTGGCGATGTGCACCATTTCGCCCACCTCTGTGTGGATGCCGGTGCCGATGTGGTGTTCGGCCACGGGCCGCACGTGTCGCGGGCTGTCGAGCTGTACAAAGACCGTCTGATCGCTTACAGTCTGGGCAATTTCTGCACTCCGTATGGCATGAGTCTCAGCAGTTCTTGTGGTGTGGCTCCCATGCTGGAGGTGTGTGTGAACCGTTCCGGCGACTTCGTCTCCGCCCAGATCCACCCTGTGGTGCAGTCGTGGGGCAGGGGACCGCGCATCGATCCACAACGCCGTGCCATCCGTGAAATCAAAGAGCTTACGGAGGAGGATTTCCCTGATACCCCTTTGCAAATTGCCGATGACGGCAAAATCACCAAAAAGTAGCCATGTCGCAGCTCTGCATCTTCAATCCCGACCACGACCTTGCCTTGGCGCACGGCGCGAACCATTATGTTTCGCCCACTTCCGCTGTGAAGTTCGCCGCCGACGCAGCCTGCCTGCCGTTGTGGCTGTTCGATGATGCGATGGTGCTTGCTGGCGGCGAGCCGTTGCCTGCTACATTCCGTGACATTGCCGACCGCTGCGGTGTTTTGTTGCAGGTGGCCGCCTCGTGGCCAGAGGCCGTCCGGTGCGATGGCGTGCTGCCGTGGGGCTGGAACCACAATCTGGCCCGAAGCCTCCGGAAAAACGGCGTTCCCGCCGTACTGCTGCCCGATGATACGCAGCTGTCGCTAATCCGCGCGCTTTCGCACCGCCGCCTCTCCCGTCAGGCGATGCTGTTCCTGCAGGAGCGAATCTCCGACACCGCCGAGCGGCCGCTGCCCGCCACCGAACTGACCACCATTGAGGAGGTGGAACGCTTTGTGGAACTTTATGGCGAGGTGGTGCTGAAGATGCCGTGGTCGGGCAGCGGCCGCGGACTCCGCCTCGTGAAGGGCACGATGACCACCCACCAGCGAGGATGGGCGGCACAGTCCATCCGCAAGTACGGCTGTGTGATGGGTGAATTGCATTATGATGTGGTTCAGGATTTTGCGATGGAGTTTGAAGTTGGTGAAAAGCCTGCCTTCTGCGGCTATTCTCTGTTTACTACCCGACATGGCGTGTATCAGGAGAATCTGTTGCTTTCGGATGCGATGATTGAGCACCGGCTTTCGGCGTATGTGAAGCCTTCTCTTCTTCATGCGGTTAGAGAGGCGTTGGAGGAGTTCCTTGCCCTCCATGTAGCGCCCTGTTATCAAGGTGTTGTGGGTGTGGATATGTTTGTATATCAAAAAGATGGGAAATATTGTCTCAATCCTGTGGTGGAGTTGAACTTGAGGATGACGATGGGCTTGGCGGCGTCGCTGTTTTACCGGCGGCATGTTGAGGAGGGGAGCGTGGGCCGCTGGCGGTTGCGCTATCTGCCGGCTCCGAATGCGCTGCTGGAGGAGGAGGCAACTCTCCGTACCCGCTATCCGCTACGGGTGGAGCAGCAAAAGATTGTGTCGGGTTACTTGTCGCTTACGCCTGTGTATGAGGATACGGCGTATGCGGTGCAGTGTCTGTTAACGTAAGGAAAGTCTTCTCCGAAGGCTGCTGCCGTACTCAAAGGCGCCGATGTCGGGACGGTCGTCGCGGGGCGCTCCGGTGATGTCGGTGGTGATGCCGAGGCCTGTCTTGCCCGCGTCAATGGCGGGAGAACCTTCCTGCAACCCGTAGTCTTGATCGCTGTTGGCGATGAATTTTGGCGACTGGTTGCGGATGCAGTTGGTGAAACAGTCCAGATTCTCCTCGCATCGTACCAGACAGTTCTCAAACAGAAGGCTGTGTTCTTGGTCGTCGTTGAGCGAGAGGCCGATTTCGTTCGACATGGAGCCGTACACGATGCAATTGGTGAACGAGGCGGCAAGCGGTCCCACATACTGGTACACGCCGTCGCTGTAGTTGGTGGCAGCATAAAGCGCCGGATTCTTGCGTCCCGACTGGTGAAAGTAGTTGGCGATGGTGACATGACGGAAGTCGTAGCTGCCGATGTGCAGTTCGGCACTGCAGGAGCCGTTGTTGCTGAACTGGCAGTTTTCAGCCCGGATGTTGGTGGCACGGGCCAGCAGACCGCTGTTGTAGGTGTTGTGTACCACACAGTTTTTCAGAATGGTTCTGCCGTTCAGGTATTCACTCAGTGCCTCCACCTGTAGTCCGATGAAGGCGTTGGTAATCTCCACATTTTCAAAGTGGTTGTCGATGGTCCCTTCGTTAATCCAGATGCGGTCCCACTGGGCGTAGTCGGTGTCGAACCAGCTGCTCAGCTTGTCGCCGCGGAAGGTGATAGGCTGCTCTTGGGTGCCCACCGCCTGGATGTTGCCGTAGCGGTAGATCCACAGACCGGCACCATTATGGAAATATACGGTGGTGCCGGGATCGATGATGAGGGTGCCGAGCGAGTCCACTGCCGCGTAGCCGCCATAGATGACATAGGGCAGGTCGTTGGTCCAGTGCACGGTTTCGTGCTCGTGGGCGATGATTTTGTAGCGCAGGCTGGTGCCTTGGTCGGCCACGATGAAGTGGGCGTTCTGGCCGTAGGCCATCAAATCCACATCCTGCATCGTGTTGCCGTGCAGAAATACCACAGAGTCGGTCACAAGAAACGGCAATGTTTGGTCGTTGGGGTTCACGTTGACCTTCACATGCACGAAGATGCTGTCTTTGGCGGGGATTTCCACATTATGGAAGGTAGTGCCCGATACGCCGTCCACGTTGATGCTGAAAGGCGAGTGGTCGCCGCCGGCGAGGTACACATCCATCTTGATGTCGTAGTTGTAAGGATTATATACGCGGAAGTTCTGCGTGGCGGATCCCACTGTGGTGAACACCGTGTCGAATTTCACGAGATCGGTGGAGAAGTTCACTTTGGAGTTCTCTTCGGGATGGATTTTATGGCAGGAGGAGAGCAGTAGGGCGGTGGCGCACAGCAGGAAGGCGGTTGTCAGCAGTATCTGGAGGTGTTTCATGTTGGATGTTTGATGACAGAGTGTTAACGAAGGAAATGCAGATTTATTTTGTGGAATCTATAATTGCACAATAAAGAAAAAGCACTCACAAGTTTTCTTGCAAGTGCTTGATTTTGAGAGTGGAGCGTATGAGAATCGAACTCACGACCTCTTGACTGCCAGTCAAACGCTCTAGCCAACTGAGCTAACGCCCCATCGTTCTCGTTTGAGGCTGCAAAAATACAACTTTTTCCTTTCCCATCAACACTTTTTTGAAACTTTTTCAAAAAAATCTTTCAACGCCTTTTTCGAGCTTTTCCCGACTATTTCGAGAGCTGGATTTTTACGTCGTTCAGCACGTTCATATAGTTGATGAATGCCTGATAGGGAGAGGGATAAACATCGAAATTTCTCTTCACCGAATTTTTACTCAACCACTTGGTGCTCATGAAGTTGAAGTGGTCGGCTGCCTGCAGTCGCAGCCAGTTGAGCTTGGCCGTCTCGTTGCGCGATTCCAAGTACAACGGCTCCAACTTGAACAGCTGCTCGAAGGCCTCCTGCTGCAGCTCGTTGCCGATCCATTCTTCCGTATCTTTCTCCTCTCCCATGCCCGAAATGGGCCACGGGATGTTCACGGTGGTGTATTTTTCGTCAGTTTTTTCGATGGATTTCGGCATAATCATCCGATATTCGTCGCTCGTCGCAAAACGGCTGAACAGCGTCTGGAAGAAGTCGAAGATGCCGGTCTCCTTGGTGTAGTACTCGCCGATGGTTTCGTAGTCGAAGGCGAAGTTGATGTGCGGCACGTCGGCGGGCACCGCCTTCAGGAACGACAGGTACTTGTCGGCCGTCAGCGGGTACTGGTCCCAGCTTTTGTCGTTGAACCTCAAGGTGATGTCGTCGCACAGCGCGTAGCTGCGGAGCATCAGCTTCAAGTCGGTCTGGAAGGGATTGCAGTACAGGTAGCCGGGCGAACGCCATGCCAAAATGTGCTTCGCACCCTCCGTCAGCACGGTCTGGTACCCCATCTCCCACAGCCATTCGCCAATCTCGTCCGAATAGATCATCTCGGTGTTGCAGAAGGTGGTGGGTTTCACCCCGAAAACCTCCTGTAAAAGTTTTTCCTGCAGCCGCACCTGCTCGGTGAAGGTGCTCTTGCTGTGCAGCGACGCGATGCTGTGCGTGAAGGTGCTGCCCGTGATCTCCACACTGCCCGTCGCTATCAGGGCCTTGAAGCTCTCAATGACCTCCGGACAGTACTCCTGAAACAGCTTGATGGAGCTGCCCGCAATGCTGTAACTCACCGCAATGCGGCCGGGATAGCGTTGTATCAGGTCCAGCATCAGACGGTTGGCGGGCAGGTAGCAACGCTCCGCCAGACGGTTGACCAAGTAGCTGTTCTGGAACTCGTCGAAATAGTCGTGGTGCTGGTTGATGTCGAAAAAACGGTAGGTGCGCAGACGGAAAGGCTGGCTGATTTGAAAGTGGAAGCAGATTTTTTGCATGGGATGGATGTTGGGTTCTGTTGTTTTTCGGTGAAAATGGAGAGGATGTTAAAGGTCTTCAGGGATGACGGTGGGGAAGATGTGGTTGAATTCCATACGGTAGGGCTTGCCGATGATGTGGGTGAGGAAGTCGGTGTATTTGTCGGTGAAGTTGAACTGGTTGATGTCGTAGTAGTCGTCGGGAAGCGGGAAGTTGCCGATGTTGCCCATGTCGATGGCGGAGGTGTGATACTCTTCAAGCTCGTCGTAGGTCACGATGTCCTTCATCACGGGCATCTTGCCGTAGTCCTGGCGCAGCAGCAAGTCGGTCACCTTGTCGGCGAGGGTGGAGGTGAGACGGCGGTCGTACTCGTAGCATTTGCCCGAGCGGGGGATATAGCCGGAGATCTGGCCGCGCGCCTCGATGCCGATGCGGCGGTTGATTTCGGAAGCAATCACACCGCTCACGCCGCCGAAGCGGGGATGTCCGTACTCGTCGAGGTCGGAGCTGGCATACACCATCTCCAGTTGCTGGGTTTCATCGTTCCACCAGCGCACACCTTCCGACACGGCAATGATGAGCTCGCGTTTCGGAGAGCGGAGGTACTGCTCTTTCACAAATTCAAAGAAGAAATCCTTGCGCTCGGCAGTCATGGGCACCTCGGGGATCAGCGCGATCTGGGCGCCGCCGAAGGTGGCGGTTCCCGTAAGCCAACCGGCATCGCGGCCCATCACCTCCAGCACCATGATGCGCTGGTGCGACTCGTTGGTGGTGTGCAACTTGCTGGTGAGTTTCTTGATGGCCATGGCTGCCGAGGCAAAGCCCGGACAAAGCACGGTCTCGTGGTCCTCACCGTTGTAGTGGTGTATGGTGCGGGTGCGCAGGTCGTTGTCGATGGTCTTCGGGAATCCGATGACCGGAATGCCGTAGGTCTCGTACATCTTTTTCGCCGCGCCGTTGGTGTCGTCGCCGCCGATGGTCACCAGCACGTCAATCTTGTAACGCTCTATGTTTCTGAGAATTTGCTGTGAACGGTCTTCGGGGTTTTTCTTGCTGGGGAAGGGGTTCGTACGGCTCGACAGCAGTCCGGTGCCGCCGTAGATGCCGTCGTACGGGATGTTGGTGAGGTCCACCAAGTCGCCGTCGCCGAGCAGGCCCTTCCAGCCGCGCAGGATGCCATAGACCTTGAAACCGAGCATGGAGGCACGGTTGCGCACGCATTCGATACTGGAGTTGATGGCAGGGGTGTCACCGCCGCCCGAAAGGATGGCCAGCGTCTTGCCGGCGAAAAGTTTGTCTTGAATCATGGGATTATGATGATGTTATTATTTGATTTTCAATATTTTGTGTAAATGTTATTTTTTGTCGCCCTCACCCAGCTCTCCGAACACTTTCTTCAAATTCTCGGTCACACGGTGCGATGCGTCGGTGCGGATGAGCAGCTCCTCGGCAGCCATCTCGGTGAAGAGAGCGTCCATGAAGCGGCCTGCCACGAAGCTGTTGAGGTCGATGACCAGTGTGGAGGTGCTGTTGGCGTTGTACAACGCGATGATCTCGTTCCACGTGGCGGTGGTGCCAGTGGTGTTGAAATGCGTGGACAGCGCGCTGGCCAATCCGCTCTGTATCTCACTTCCCTTATATAAACGCAAGTACTGCGTCAGCGTGTCGTTCGGACCATATACAAGGTCTGACGGGTTTTCGAACACGAGGGCATTGATGGCGGTGTTGAAGGTGGTGGTGGCATTGTCGCCCATCAGCTCGCAGGAGCGGTTGATGCGGCTGTAGAGCGTATCGAGCAAATCGCTGCGCCCCAGTTCGGCAAGCGTGTCGCGAACGGCGCGGTACTGTCCGCTGTTCGGGAAGCTGATGGCATAGGGCGTCATGCCGTCGGGAATGCAAACGTGCGCAATGGCAGTGTCCTTGGCCACTGTCATACAGGCGGTTGCGCCTTTGCTGAGCATGGCGTCGGTGTACATCTGTTCAATGTAGTCTCCGGAAGTGTCCTTGCACGACCATGTCAGTGCGGCGAGCAGGACGAAGAGGGTGAAGATTATTTTTTTCATTTTACAAAATTTGGCTGCAAAGATACAAATTTATTATAAAAGATTGGCGCATTTTTTATAATTTTGCCGTGTGATTCAAAACAACGTACAACGGGTGCCATCAACGGGTTCCACCAACCACGATTTGGAGCGGTGGATTCAGGGTAATGTTTTGGATAATAATGAATTGCCAGAGTTCTTCATGGTGATGGCCGACTATCAGTCTGCAGGTCGCGGACAAGGCACCAACCGCTGGCACAGCACGTCGGGACTCAACCTGCTGGCATCCATCTATTTCCGTCCGCCGCTGCCCGCCGCCTGCCAGTTCGTCTTCAACGAGTATTTTTCCCTTGCAGTGAAGGATTTTTTGTCGCGCTATGTGGAGGGGGTGATGATCAAATGGCCCAACGATATCTATGTGGATAACAAGAAGATAGCCGGCATACTGATAGAACATTCGGTGTGCGGGGATGCGCTGGGCTATACCATTGCGGGCATTGGTTTGAATATTAATGAAAGAGTTTTCCCCGACTGGCTGCCCAACCCCACGTCGCTGTCGTTGCTAACAGAACGGGAGTACAGTGTGGAAGAGATGGCGGAGGAATTGCGCACACAACTGCGCACCAGCTACAACAGGCTCGCCCCCGACGGCTGGTCTGGCCTCGAAGCCGACTACCTCGGCTCACTCTGGCGAATGAACGAATGGCACCGCTACGAGATCGGCGGCTGCGAGGTGGAAGCGCGCATCGTCGGGGTGGACGAATATGGCCGCCTGCTGCTCGAAGGCAGGGCAGGGGAGAAGTGGTGCTGCGGTATGAAAGAGGTGAGGTATTGTATGTAAAAACCGCTTTAACAGATAAGGCTTATTTCTTGGTTTTCAGCTTTTTGTCGATGGAATTCAGTCCTTGGATGGCCGGCTCGAAATTATCTACCAGCTGGAGGGCACGGTTGTAGTCGGCGCGGGCGTCGTCAAACTGCCCGAGGTTTTCGTGGGCCTCACCGCGGGCGGCGTAGGCATCCACAAACTGCGAGTCGGTCTCGATGGCCTTGGTGAACATGCTGACAGCCTCCTTGTAGCTTTCTTCCTGCAGGGCGAAGTAGCCCATCTGGTAGTAGGCGTTGGCGACATATTCACCGGAATGGAGGATGGACACCAGATGTTGGAACTGCTCCTTGGACTCATCCGTGCGGCCGAGGTCGCGGAAGAAAAGTCCGAGGTTGTAGTTGATTTCGGCATTGGCGGGATCCACGCGCAGGGCGTTCTGGTAATGATCGATGCCGATCGGGTCGAGGTGCTTCTGGTAGAAATAGCCCAGCTCGAGGTGCGCTTTTATCTCGTTAGGATCCTGGTCGATGGTCATCTGCAGGCGGTGCAGGTACTGGGCGGTGTCGCCTTTCTCCTTGTAGCACATGGCTTCGATGAGGTAGGCTTTGGGATTGTGCGGCTGCTTGTTGCGAGCCTCTTCCAGCAGCTGCAGCGCTTCATCGTACAAGGCCGGAGTGGACTTGGCTCGATAGTAGAACAGCTCCGCCAACTTGAGGCGCACTTCGTTGTTGTCGGGTTCGAGCTGCAGGGCCTTCTGCAAGTGCTCCTCTGAGCCGTCGAAGTCCTGGCGCGCATAGTCGATGTCGGCGAACAGCACGTAGTAGGTGGCCTTCGAGCCGTCGAGTTTCACGGTCTTCAGAATGTCGCCGTAGGCCTCCTGAGTGAAGCCGTGCTCATACTGGAACTTGGCACGCTTGTAGTACCATTGGGCATCGTTGGGGTGCGCCTTGATCTGGTCGGTGAAATAGGCAAGCGAATCAACGGGTGTGTTGTCCTGACCGTCGCCGCCTTTATTTTTTTTACAGGAAAAAAGGCAGCAGCCGATGGCGACTGCTGCCATGAGGATGATCAGTTTCTTCATGCTTGGAGGCTTTCGCGGACCTGTGCCTCGATTTCGTCGGCCAGCTCCGGATTGTCGGCTAATACTTGTTTCACAGTGTCGCGGCCCTGGCCGATCTTGGAGTCGTTGTACGAGAACCACGATCCCGATTTCTTGATGATGTTCTTTTCGACGGCGATGTCGATGAGCTCGCCGATGCGGGAGATGCCTTCGCCGAACATGATGTCGAACTCGGCGGTGCGGAACGGCGGGGCCACTTTGTTCTTCACCACTTTCACCTTCACATGGTTACCGGAGGCCACGTCGCCGTCTTTGATCTGCGACTGGCGGCGGATGTCGAGGCGCACGGAGGCATAGAACTTAAGTGCGTTGCCGCCGGTGGTCGTCTCGGGGTTGCCGAACATGACACCGATTTTCTCGCGCAGCTGGTTGATGAAGATGCAGCAGCACTTGGTCTTGCTGATGGTGGCAGTGAGTTTGCGCATGGCCTGCGACATCAGGCGGGCCTGGAGACCCATCTTCGAGTCGCCCATGTCGCCTTCAATCTCGCTTTTCGGGGTGAGGGCGGCCACGGAATCGACTACGAGGATGTCGATGGCGCCGGAACGGATGAGGTTGTCGGCAATCTCAAGGGCCTGTTCGCCGTTGTCGGGCTGTGCGATGAGCAGGTTGGCGGTGTCCACACCCAGTTTTTCTGCATAGAAGCGGTCGAAGGCGTGCTCCGCGTCGATGAAGGCGGCGATGCCTCCCATCTTCTGGGCCTCTGCGATGGCATGGATGGCCAAGGTGGTCTTACCGGACGATTCGGGACCGAAGATTTCGATGATTCTTCCCTTCGGGTAGCCGCCGACACCTAACGCGGCATCCAGCGCAATGGAACCCGTGGAGATGACCTCCACGTTCTCGATGGCGGAGTCGCCGAGGCGCATGATGGCACCCTTGCCGAACGATTTTTCAAGTTTTTCCAATGTGGAATTGAGCACTTTGAGTTTCTCAGCATTGACGTTTTCTTTTTCCATAGTTTTGATGTTTTAGATGGTGAATAAAAAGTGTGCAAAGGTACGTTTAATTTTTTTAAAATTTGTCTTCTTTATTAAACTTTTGTAAAAAAAAATGGTCAGCAAAAAGTTATTAACGAAAATATATTCTGAATGCGCCTTAAATATTTCTTTATCCTCTCTTTTATTTTATTGATATTCAATAATTTACTTTTTTCTCAAAATACGGATTACAATAAATTGGTGACTCCCACCACCGGTGTGCTCGTGGGCGGTGTGTGCGACAAGAACGCCAAGCCGCTGTCCTACGCCGGTGTGTATGTGCTCAATGTGCCCGACTCTGCCATGATCACCTATGCCATCACCGATGAGATGGGGCGTTTTGTGATTGAAGGCATCCCCTACGGGAAGGCTTTTCTCCGCATTGAATATTTCGGCTATGGCACCGTTTATACCCAGCCGTTCACCCTCAGCCAGCAGAATCCGGTCTTCAAGATCCAGCGTATCAAGATGGATCAGGAGGCCACCACCCTTGAAGGGGTGGAGATTAAGGCGCAGGTGGAGATGCTGGAGAGCAACCTCGACAAGAAGGTGTTCAATGTGGAGTCGAGCATCACCACCGAGGGCGCGACCGCCGTGGAGGTGCTGGAGGAAATCCCGTCGGTGGATGTGGACATGGACGGCAATGTCACCCTGCGTGGCAGCGAGAATGTCACCATCCTCGTGGACGGCAAGCCCACCCACCTTTCCCTCGACCAGATTCCGGCCAACCTCATCCAGAGCATCGAGGTGATTACCAACCCCTCCGCACGCCTCGACCCCGATGGCGAGTCAGGCATCCTCAACGTGGTGCTCAAGAAGCGCAAGGAGAGCGGCTTCAACGGCATGGTGAGCCTGCGCGGCAGCATGGAGTTTTTCCGTAACAAACCCAAGCTTGGCAGCTATAGCGGCAACCTCAACTTCAACTACAGCTACGACAAAATCAACCTGTTTCTCAGCTACGACATCCGCGGGCACAACCATTACAACGGCGGTACCACCGACCGCCGCTCGTGGTTCGGCACCGACACCACCCGCCTCTTTCAGGAGAACTACGGCAAGTTCGGCGGCTACAACCACAACCTGCGCGCCGGCATCGACTGGTCCATCAACCACAAAAATACCCTTAGCTTCACCTTTTCATATAACAATAATAAAAACTCCGGCTTCAGTGACCTGAATGTGGAGGACGACAGCGTGCGGATGGACGAGCTGCTGGTTTATGAGAAATATTTGCAAAAATCCGGCGACCTCGGCAAACGCAACAACTATAGCGGCACCATCAGCTACAAGAAGACCTTCGAGACGAAGGGACGGGAGCTGACCGCCGACATCTATTATACCCACAACGACCGCATCGGCACCGACTCCACCTTCCAGTATTACGACTACCCCGCTGAACATTTGGACATTTTCCAGCGTTCTGTCACTGTGGACCGCAACACCAACGCCTCTGCCCAAGTCGATTTCGTGACACCGATAGGGAAGAAGGGACGTATTGAAACGGGCTACAAGCTTTCGTATCGTTCTGTGGGTGAGGATTATAAATTTTATCAAGGGGATGATTCCACAGAGGTGGCCCTCGACCCGTCGCGCAGCAACAATTTTGTTTTCACCGAGTGGATCAACGCGGCGTATTTCATCTACTCCACCTCCTTCTGGGACAAGCTGAAACTGCAGGCCGGTCTGCGCGGCGAGATTGCCAACACCACCTCCGACTTGAAATCGGCGGGCGAGGTGCACAAACGCAACTACTACAACCTTTTCCCGACCGTGCACATCCGCTACGACATCACCAAGGAGCACTCGCTGCAGCTCAGCTACTCGCGCCGTGTGAGCCGTCCCAACATCTGGCAGCTCAATCCCTTCCTCAATGTCTCCGACAAGCAGAACTACCGCTGCGGCAATCCCGACCTGCAGCCCGAGTTCGTCAACTCGGTGGAGCTGGGCTACCTGATGACCATCAAGAAGTCATCGCTCAGTGCCACAGTATATTACCGTCAGCGTAACAACATCATCAGCCGCTATACGGAGATTATGCAGGACACGCTCGATGGCGAGGAGCATACCTACACCCTCACCACCTACCGCAACCTGAAGAGCAGTCAGAACTTCGGCATCGAGCTGGTGTATGGGCAGCAGCTGTGGAAGTTCTGGCGCATCTCGCTCAGCGGCAGCTTCTACCGGCTCATCGTCAACAGCGACGAGCAGATCGACGACTATCTGGCCCGCGACTGGACGTGGCGCATGCGTCTCAACCAGACCTTCAACTTGCCGAAAGACTGGCAGATACAGCTGAACTTCCGCTATCGTGCGCCCAGTATTACCACGGGCAGCATGGGCTGGGGTTCCGGCGGCGTGGGTCAGGGCAAGCAGTCGGGCAACTACTCTTTGGATTTGGGCGTGAAGAAGTCGTTCCTCAACAAGGCGTTGGTGGTGAGTCTCAACGTGCGCAATCTGGTGAGTTCTTATAAGAATAAGGTTGAAACTTATTCTTATAGAGATAATTACGGATATTATGCCTATAGCGTGCGCGAGCGGGGCCGTTTCAACATCTCGTTGTCGGTGAGCTACAAAATCAACAATTACAAGAAGCGCATGGAGAAGATTCTGGATAACAACGATTATCCGGAGGATATGGGCGAGTAGTTAGCGGGCTGGCTTTTCGGCCGTATAGAGCCGGCAGATGCCGAACGACAGCGACTGGCACTGGCAGTTTTGGAAGCCTGCCTCTTCCAGCATCGGGATGAACTGTGCAGGCTTGGGGAACCGCAGGATGGATTCGGGCAGGTAGGTGTAGGCTTCGCGGTGGCCGGAGATCTTTTCTCCCAGCCACGGCAGGAATTTCAGCGCATAAAGTTTGTAGCCTTTCAGCAGCAGGGCGTTGTCGGGATAGGAGAGTTCGAGGATGACCATCCGTCCGCCGGGTCGCAGCACGCGGCAGGCCTCGCGCAGACCGTCTGCAAGGTTTTCGTAGTTGCGCACCCCGAAGGCGACGCTCACACGGTCGAAGCTGTCGTCGTCGAAGGGCAGCGATTCGGCGTTGCCCTTTATCAGCTCTATATTTTTCTGCAGTCCTTCGTCGGCCACCTTGAAGCGGCCTTGTATCAGCATCTCTTCCGACAGGTCCACGCCGGTGACGGTGCCATCAGCGCCCATGCGGCGGGCGATAGCGATGGCGAGGTCGCTAGTGCCGGTGGCGAGGTCGAGCACCTTGAGGGACTGCCGTTTGCCTGCGATGCAGCGCACCGCCCGCCGCCGCCACAGGCGGTCCAGCTCAAACGACATCAAGTGGTTCATCAGGTCGTATTTCGGTGCAATCTGGTTGAAGAGTGCGGTGGTGGTTTCGTGGGTGGGCATAGGGCTAAAGGTTGAAATTAGCGTGATGGGATGGTGCGGGGGGAAATCTACCTTATCTCCTCCAGCGCCCCCGTCTCGGAGTCGATGATGAAGCCGCGCACCACGATGTCCTTCGGCACGAGCGGGTGCGTCTGGATGGTCTCGACGGTCTTGCGCACGGAGGTCGGCGTGTCCTTGAAGCCCTCTAACCAGTGGTGCAGGTCGATGCCGCACTGGCGGATAGTGGTCAGGGTTTCGTCCGTCACCCCGCGGGCAATCATCTCGTGGTGGAAGTGGTCGTAGCTCATGTGGCACGCCCCGCAATGACTGTGCGCCACCACCATGATCTCCTTCACCCCCAGCTCGTAGATGGCGACAATGAGGCTGCGCATCGCCGAGTCGAAGGCCGAAATCACGAGGCCGCCGGCGTTCTTGATGATTTTCGCGTCGCCGTTTTTCAGTCCGAGCGCGGCGGGCAGCAGCTCCGTCAGGCGCGTGTCCATGCACGACAGCACCGCCAGCTTCTTGTCGGGGTACTTGTCGGTGAGGTATTTCTCGTAGCTTTTCTGTTCTACAAATGTCTTGTTGAAAGCGATGATTTGGTCGATCATAGTATGTTCAAATAAGACTGCAAAAATAAAAAAAACTAAAATTCCTGATACACGATTGATTGGATTTATAAATGTTTTTGTGTCTTTGCAGCGTCAAAAACTAATAAAAGCAAGACAATAAAAACTAACATTAGTAAAGCATCAAAAACTAATAGAGGCAAGAAGTTGTAAACGGATCCTGAAAAAGACGAGGCAGACAAAGAACGCAGGAATGCGTTAGCCGCCCGTGGCTATTATCAGGCGTACGAGCTGTTAAAGCAGGGCGTGGCCGACTGTTTCTCCGGACAGGCACCGGCCAGCGTGGAAGGGGGTATTGAGAAGTTTGTCGGGCTTATAGGGAGTTTGATGTAAGAGTGGGCGTTTTTTTTCTTCCTCAAGATTTGACGAATGAAAAAAGAATTGTATTTTTGCATGACGA
The DNA here is from genome assembly GCA_045132235.1 of Bacteroidales bacterium. Classification (GTDB taxonomy): domain Bacteria; phylum Bacteroidota; class Bacteroidia; order Bacteroidales; family WCHB1-69; genus UBA1756. Next base: position 16,589 of record JBGURX010000012.1, on the reverse strand, counting down.
TTTCATCAATGAATATAGGGTCATGAAAAAAGCAATCTGTATTTTCTTGTGTTGCAGTATGTCTTTCATCCTTTTAGCACAGAAGAATGTCAGTTTCAATACTGTTGAACGGATTGAAATGTACTATTTGGACGATTTTTACTGTATTGACCTGAAATATCAGGCAGAAAAGACAAAAATAACAGTAGAGGACATGCAGCAAGGAGGCTTGACAAGTATCATTCTGCCGGATTCGTCCAGTGTGGAGTTATTGCAATTAGTAAAAGCCGCTTTTTTTGATGGTAGTCCAACACGAGGAAAGAAGAGTGATGCAATAGAGTCAGGTCATCCAGTAGTGGGGATTACTTGTTATGCCAAAGGGAAAGTGGTTTATAGCAATAGAATCTGCCATGAGATTGATTATCAATTTTCTCCTGAATATGAAAGGTTGATTGATGTGTTGTTGTCTTACGCAGCTACCTCAAAGAATTGATTATTTCCATTGAGTCCAATTGAGGATTGAACATAGACATTTATGGCATTTCCAAGAATAGGGATTGTCTGGGATATCGTATTGGTGGGTACAAGGTATCCAGCCTCGCAGAGGCGCCACGCACGCAGTGCAAATATCACCATACAAGCGAAGCGCAGTGTGGTGAAACGGCAAGCCGCCAGTCACCGTGTGGTGAAGGGCGTGCGTGACGGCGGGCATCTCGGAGAGATGCGACTAACTGCGCCTTGCAGCGCGTCACATGCCTTCGGCATGTCTCATGATGGCATTACTCCACTTCCTCCAGCGCCCCCGTTTCGGAGTCGATGATGAAGCCGCGGACCACGATGTCCTTCGGCACGAGCGGGTGCGAAATCACAAAAAAAGTGGCAGCTGTTATTCTCCGTACAACCATTCCCGCAGGTTGCCACATTCTTGGAGGAAGAGTTCCCGGCTGACCAACGTTCCTTTTCTGTTTTGATATAGTTTTTTCAATAAGGAGGGCGCATCAACTCCTTGTGTTTTCTCCAATCGCAGGGGTGCAGTATGGTAGATGGCGATGGACGCATCCTGCCCTTCCACGTTGCGGATGTCGGCGATGGGCAAGTGTTCCGTGGCATTGTCGCTCACGGTCTGGTAATACTCCATCTGCTCGTCGTACCCGCGATGGCGGCTTTTGAGGAATTGCAATTTGATGTATTCTGTAAGGCTCTCGCTCAGCGCATAATCGCGATGCTCAAAGAAGAGGCTGTTTCCCCACCATTGGTGCGCGACCTCATGCGGTACCCATGAAAAATCGGGCATCATATTGTAAACCTGCCAAAACCACGGACCGAAGATGATACTATTGCGCAGCGATTGGCACATGACGAACTGAGGGTCGCCAATCTCAACAATTTCCATAGGCAGATGCGAAAGCGTGTCGCCGAAGAAAGTGCTATAAAAGCTGTACGACTCCATAAACTCGCGGTAGAATGCTTCGGGATGGGCTGTGGTATCTTGTATGAGATGGTAGAAAAAGAACGGTCGCACCGCATTCATCTCTGCGCGGCGCTCGTATTTCTCCTTGGGTAACAGGAGGATATGTAGTTCGAATGAGGGCTGGGACTCGCTGCCGCCAATCATATAGTAGCCGTCAGCGTTTAGGTGAACCTCTGCGGTCAGCAGTTCGCCGTTGCGGTGCGGGTACCAGTTGCCCTCACGCCTCAGCACGATGGCACCATCGGCGGTGCGGTAGTCGGCCAGTGAAATTGAGTAGCAAAAGGTGATTTGCGACGGATGATGGGAGAAGGTGAGTGTGTCGCCGATTCGCTGGTAGTCGCTAATATTAAGGGATTGGATATGAATGGCTTCCGACAGCAATAAATAATTATTTTCCTGAAAATTATTGTCGTAAATGAAAGTGCAATTACCGGTGATGAGCAAAGAATCCCCGTCGATACGACAGGAAAGGGTATATTGGTTGCACTTTGCGTAAACTGGTTGAATATCAAGACCGAAAACGGGTTCCCATATCGAGAGGAAGAACAGGGTGCAAAGCGTAAGTGAAATGTTTTTATTCATTTTTGATGCGGTTGACACTGGGGTAAGACGCAAAAAGAGTCCAAATATTGCATAGGGATTCTTAAACCTGTGTCATCCAGTGCCGGCGTTCCTCGTCGTCCAGTTGTTCGATGGCGTAGCGGAGGGCGGTGCGGGGCATCTCGTGGGCGTGCAGGCGGAGGAATTCGCGCAGGAGGTCCACACTCACGCGCTTGCCCATCTCGCGCAGCATCCAGCCGACGGCCTTCTGCATCAGGTCGTGAGGGTGGTGCAGGTGCTTTTCCGCGTAGCGCAGGCACCACCAGGAGTCGCCCTGCTGCAGGGTTTTCCACGTGCAGACCATGCTCATGCGCTGCTTCCAGAGGCAGGTACTGGCGGCCAGCTCGTCCATCACTTGCACCTTGTACTCCTCGTGCATGCCCAGTTCGCCGCCGCCGAGGAAGGTAGGAAGCAACAGCCAGTTGCCCAGAATCTTATGGGTGGAAAGGTCCACCAAGTCCCAGTTGTTGGCCTGCTCGGCGTATTGCAGGTAAAGGGTGAGGATTTCGTCCCGTTGGCGGGCGGCTTCCGCATTGTTTGCCAGACGTTTGGTGCACAGTTTCTCGAACTTTGCCACGAGGATCAGCAGTCCGCAGAGGCGCACTTCGTGCCATTTCGAGAGCAGCAGCTCCGGCACCTCCTCAAGCGGGAAGTCCTTGGCGGCGGCCTTCACTATTTCGCGGGTCTGCGGCACCTTGAGCCCGAGAAACTCGTCGCCCTCGCCGTACTGACCCGGTCCCGTCTTGAAAAACCGCATCAGCACGCCCCGCTGCTTCTCATTGCGCAGGGATTCCATGTAGGCGATGATGTCGGGGGCGGTGGGGTGGGGGGATTTCATTATTTTGAAGGAAGGGATTTGATGTTGTGAAGGAGTGTATTATAATGGAGTGTATTATAATATTGAACGTATAAGTTTTTTAGATGGAAACTTGATTGTCAACATTATAGAGTGGATGCATTAGTTTTTTTGAGTATTTATAAAAAGGTAACGAATATGGAAAATTATGACTAATCATTTATTATCAAAGCTTTGCGTATCTCTTCATTTGTAATATACCGATAGATCTGTGGAGGATGAAAATTTGGATCAACGCGTCTTAATTCACTTAACCTAATGGGAGTAATTGGTTTTATCATCTCGAATTCTATTCCTACAGATTTGTTTGAATTATCATAATACATCAAAAAATCTTGTTCTTTTATTCCTAACCGTGCAGAGTAATTGGTCCACATCTCCTGTGGGGAGCAGAATATTATTCTCTTAATTTTCCCATATCCTAAAACGGCTTTTATAGGAACAGATGCATATATAATAGCATAGTCACCCGCTTGGACGTGAGGTTTTGTTTTTCTAAGCTCAATATCCTTTTCTCCAGAAATCAACTTGTTAGCATATTCTGGCTTTACAGCAATAAACAGATACTTTTTCTTCATTCCGATATCCTCCGTTTTCCTAAATTATAAATCTCAAAATAGATTGATTCTGATACAACCACCGGTGATGCAAAAGTATTTGCAGGTTTTCCATTGCTTTTAAAAACCCCCATCACCTTTTCGTAGCTAACAGGATTGTCAAAAACTTCCGTATGGCTAAATTTCAGCGCTTTAATATCTTGATTAACATCCATGTTACACAATTCATAGATATGTTCCCATTCATAAATCCCATAATGCTTAAACAATCTGAATAATTCTTTTGGCTTTCCTTTCTTGACTTCGGTAAGATAGGAAGAGGCAACGACTGACTTCGATCTAGAAACGCCGCTGTCACCACCGCTGACATACCATAGAATTCGTGCAGGTGCATTTTCATTCAAAGGTTTAACATGCCTATAATACACATTTTCAAAACTCCACAACTTGTTTGGATCTGCTCCAAACATATCTTCACCAGCAATGCCATAATCAAACAATTGCCCCGCCCAATAAGGCTTTATAGGTATAATATATGTTGGGATATTAAGTCTTGTTATTTTTATAGGAAACAAAAGTTTTTCAACTTTTATTAGACTGGCATCATCATTATCATCAATCTCAAGTGGAATATTAGATTCTTGAATAATTGACTTCAAGTCTCTCTTATCAATCTGTTGTTTTAAAGCAAACTTAATATAACCATCTTGTGATGAAATAAAACCAAATCTGATAAGAGTGTTTTCCCATTCAGTCTTTAAATAGATTTCCCGTATGATAACTTTTTCCTTATCCTCTTTAAGACCATTGGTTAAAATATCATATACAATCTGACAAAACAATGAATTACAAGATGAATTATCAATTATTCGAATAAACTCAACTATCTCTTGATTCTGTTCTTTTGAAATGCCATAAAATGCGATAATATCATCTTGCTTCCGCACTGTAAATAACCTTCCATTAGCACTATTTATTATTTGATACACCAGATTTGAAAATGTGTGTTTTGCCTCTCCATCATGTTGTCTCCAAAACTTGTCAATACACATCTGCATATCTTTAGGATTAAGCTTGGATACCGAATGAAAAACGACCCCCTTTATATGATTGGGCAAATACTCATCTGCATGTAACAGCTGGTCAATTTGAATTATAAATTCTTGAGGATTATATATTTGAATTGAATAACTTGATTCAATATCATCTTTTTTGTTTAGTATTCCTTCATCATAAGTGATAAAATAGGGCGTATGTGAGGCTATGCAAGATGCAAGTTGTTTCCTATCAGAAACATCATTTGCCGAATTACCGTGTACGATTGTTTCCAATTCTAAAGCAATTTTGCTTTGTTCATCAGAATCAAATTGAACCTGTGTGAAATTAGGTAAAAAATCTCTGGTTTGCTTCGCTCTTCTAGAATCTGCATCACGATTTACTTCATTGTACACTTCTGATGAATAACATAATTCCGCCTCATCAACAAGCCAGTCTGCCAACAGACCACGAGGATCCTCTGTTGAATTTTGAGGTGGATTATTTTTCGCATCTCTAAGCTTTATTATAATGTTTGTATCAAGCAATGCCTTTACTTTGGAAGATTCATAATTAGAAAACAAATCTGGCTGGTGAAAATCGTACCACCATGTATTCAGATAGTTTTCGTCAAAACTACGACTTCTAACCTCCTTGATTGGGTTGAAACCATATTTCTCCCACATGGCTGTTGCATGGGTGAAATCCTTTCTGCAACTTAAAGAAATGCCTCTGAACAACTTTTCGTATTTGCATTTTAAAGCATTCAACAGAGATGTCGAGACACCTTTCCCTCTATATGCATCTGCAATACATAAATGCACAATGCTTATACGAGAATAGCGAGAAACAACACGATACATCAGATAACCGGCAAGTTCATTCTCTTGGTGCGCAATAATAATACACTTGTTTCGAGCATGGTCCTCGAATCCACCTTCGGGCATAAAACCCAACGTGGCAGAATTTTTCCTTCCCAATGCTTTAACATCATCAAGAAACTTGTTCGTATTATCTATGAATTCTATCGTCATCTTTCTTTATTAACATTGGATTTATATCGGACAAACTAAATGACAAAGTCTCTGAATCATCATTTAACGGAGAAAGACCATTATGCTCTTCTAACCATTTTTGATATTCCAAAATATTGGGATCTGATATGCATATGGCATACTCTATTCCTGCTATAGCCATCACAAAGTATATCTCGGCTTCGACATATCCATTAGGGAAACGCTTGTGTTCTCTTACAAAGAACTTCATTTCATGAAGAATCTCATAGTCTAAATCCTCATTTTGATTAAACACAACATCACCTTCAGAATATATCCTGCGCTGGTTATATTGCCAATACTCACCTTTGCCATATCGAGCATATTCACGCAAAGCTTTCAAAATATCAGATTCTTTACACAATAGTTCTTGAACACACAAATCATATTTTTCCTTATCCATAGTGTACAAGAAATACTCGTATGCACATTTTGCAAGGAAACGAGACATCGTTTTATTGGGATATTCTGGTTCGGGAATATAAAGAGTTATAATTTGTGTTACTTCTCCTTTTTCCACACGATCGAACAAGTCTTCGTCATAAAACGAAATTACCCTTCCGTCATCCGTTGTTTGCAATATAGCCTCTACACTATTCAATGCACCAGGAAACATCATTTTCTCCTTAACATGTCTTCCTTTCTTTGTTAGAATTTCATTTCGGAAACGCATCGAAACAAAATAGGGTTGCGATAGCAATTCATTTTCGATTTTTATTGCAAAATAATGATTGCATTCGTCACATACATATCCTTTGGGCAAAAAGTGATGTTTATTCCCGAGCGATTCGGGAATAATGTGCTCTACACTTTTTGAGTTTGAGGAGTCTTTATGACAGAAAATGCATGTATTCATTTTGGTCTTACAATAGTGCTTCTTTTAGAGTACCTTTCTGAATCTTAGTGTTTTCTTTAAACATATCTTCGGTAATGCCTAACACATTTATTTTGGTAAGATTTGCAATTATTTTACTCAATTGGGTTCTCTTTACAGTAGGTGGTGTGCCATGAATTCCATTAACAAAATCATAAAATTCAGTCCCATTAAACTGCCAAGAATTTATAATGCATAAAGGATCTTCACTTTTTCCTCTAACCATATCTTGTTCCATCGTAAACATAAATGTATAGTCCATCGTTGGATGCTTAAAGATTAAAACATCCCCCTTCCCTATTAGCAAAAATTTCACTTCAATAGTTAGTTTTTTAAGATCTTCTATTAATTCAAAGGCTTTTATCAATTCTTGTTTATAAATTGGAATAGAAAGTTTTTGATAATGAACTGCAGGATTCAGAACTAACAGTTTTGATTGTTCGAACTTCGTTCTAAGGTCTGAAGGTATTGAATTAGTATATCTTATCAACTTTTTCCATAGAGTATTTAGTTCGACAAATTTCCCATCCGCATTTTTGCAACACTCAACAGGAAGATGTTCCGTAACAAATTCCTCCAATGCTTTTCTGACATATAATGCCGACACGATATAATCTCTCGCTTCATAATACTTTTTCGCTTTTATAAAAGAGTCACATTCTCCATTTATGATTACGGGATATTCATGTTTTAAATCTTCAGACTCACCAACATATAATTCTTTTCTTATCCACAAACCATCTTGTTTGTGTTGTTTTATTTTATAATCAACGAAATCATATAAACTTTTGTCATGGGTAAGAAAAAGTAGTTGATATTTGCTTGAATAATCCTTTAAGAGCAGATCTAACAAAGGCTCCCGATTACACATATCTAAACTAATCATCAGGTCATCGAGGACAAGAACCTTTAATGCGTTAGGGACTGCAATTTTGTCTACTCGATAATCTAATATTGTTAATCTTATTGCTGTTGCTAAAGCAGATAGTTTTGCTTCATTTAGTAATACATGTGGCTTTTTTATCCCAATACTTACGCCATTATACTTAGTTACTTTTAATTCTATTTTAAATGGGGTCCATTCATAGTTCTTGTCTTTTTTTACATGAGTGGGCTTACTATAAATTAATTGAAAGTCAAAGTCGTATCCAAGCTGTTTTAACCTACCTTTTGCGTTCACATTTATAAAGTCTATCAGTTTTATGAACTCTGCATTAAAATGAGCCTCGAAATTACAGAATTCTCCATATTGCGGACTGTTTTTATATACAAGTATTCTATCTCCTTTATAATTAGTTGTGTATCCTGGACCATCTTGATACTCTAACCACATTGAACTTGCATTTGATAGAGTCTTCCCTTTTATTTTAAAGCTGGAAAAATTCACATATGGTAATATCGAATACACAAACACATCATATAAATCCGGTTTTTCGCTATTTCTAAATTCTTGAAATTTAAAAATCGACTGATAGTTTATAAAATCTGAAGCCTTTCGTGACTCTTGAGCATCTGAATCTCCGCAGATACGATTATCTAATAATGATAATTCATAAGTCTTGGCGTTATCATCTTGGATTTTAATGTATGAATTCGAGTGTTCTTTTTTAGAACTGATTTCCGTCATCAGAGGCGCATATATATTTACCAACGACTCATCGCTTTTATCTATAGGGAGGAAGTATTTCACAGTTTCAGAAGGATCTTTTAATGATGCTTCTAATAATGTATATAATCCCCAGAATATGGAGCTTTTTCCACTTCCATTTTCACCATAAAGCAACAGATGTTTCCCACCAAGATGCAAGGTTTCTGCTTCCCCAAAGAACTTGAAGTTAGATATGGTAATGTTGTTGATTCTACTCATAATGTATAACTTGTATGGATTGGGTATAGTAAATCTTTACTCCTAGTTTCTAATAACATAACACGTTGCCGTATTGGATTTTCGGATTGTTGGTACCAGAGATAGAATGATTCTATTTCTTTTTGAATATTTTTTTCCCCATTATCCCATTTATATGTATTTAAGAATGACACAACATCTATTTGGTTGTCCTTCATGTGTTGTTCAAAATACAGTTCATAAATGACCATATCAAGAATTTCTTCAACATGGGAACTTATTCTTTTGTTTGATGTGTGTGATAATATGTCTGGATTATTGCTGCTGTTTAAATAAACAATATAAACAACCAATCTTGCCACCAAATCTTGCGTTTCTCTATCTGCAACCGCGATAGGTATCTGCATCAAAGGCTCTTTGTCCAACTGATAGTTTGCTCCCTGCATTTTACCTTTGTTTTTCAACCAAAACTCAATTAATCTGGAGTTTAGAAGGCCTGTTAGATATTTCATGTTAACCCTGTCAGTTTGAATCATATTGAAAGATTGAGATAAATAACAATCAAAATCACAATATGAAAACACGGGGCGCCCGACACATTTTCTCAAAACAACAATTTTTTCTTTTGTGAAGAATCGTTCTTCTCTTGCTCTATGTAACCCATATGGTTTATTATCCGATGTCATTATTGATAAGAACCTATCCAAATGGGCTTTTATTTTCGGATAGTCATTTAAGCTGTCACTGCGTTTAAACTTTGAATCCGTATATATTGCCCAATAATAATTCGACGGATAAACGAAATATCTCTCAACATTTTCAGTAGTGTAATAAGGCTTTACCAATGATAGTTCTTTTGTGTCTAACATCAAAGAATCTTTTTCCTCGTCAGTTAATACGAAAACACCTTGTCCGACATAATAGTTAGCACCTAACTTTTGTTGATTCTTATTATTCAATCTATCTTGAGGAAAAACTATTCCTTGCGCTATCTCTTTGTCATATAACCAAATAGCACCTTTTGTGCGTTCTATCTGTTCAAGAACATCAGCACTTTTACTGAAAGTTATGTTCTTATCAATAAAATTAGCGCGTCGAATAGTAGGAGAAAAGTATTCAGCTTCTTTGGCTGTTTTTGAGAGAATTGCGGCAGCATCTTTTTCTGTTGCCTTATATGCTGTCAATCTTCGGTAATCAAAAGAATAATCGTCAGTAATACGGTCTTTTTGGAACAACATTATCATAGTTTGAATACTTGCGCTTTCAAACATCATCACGGCTCCAAAATCGACGATATTACAAATACGAGTTTCTTTTATAACTTTGTTTCGCAATTTACTTGCGCCAAAACTTGTCACCCAATTATTTGTTGCAATAAAGCACAACACCCCTTGATCATTTAATAAGTCCAAACCATTGCAAGCAAAAAGATACCATATATCCATTTTACCCTTGTAATAAGGAGAATCTTTATACGGTTCAAAGAAATCTTTAGACATGCGACCTTCCTTTATATATGGTGGATTGGCTATCACTATGTCAAAACCAATAAAGTTACCTTCACTATCAAGTAATTGAGGATACTCGAAACGCCATTCAAAAGAATTCTCATACTTTTTATTGTTCAAAATCTCTGATTCTTTCTCTTTCAGTTTGCGTAGTGTCTTCTTGGCGTTAGCGTACCCGACTGGGTCTTCATCCGCTTTGCGTTTACCGAATAGCGTTACAGTTTCATATTCAATAACCTTACCTTCTGCTTGTTGGCGTTTCTTTATATCTCCTTTAGCCAATGTGGTTTTGAAACAATTCTTAATCTCATTTATTCGATTCCTTAGACCATCTTTATCCAAATGCTCCTCGGTATAATCCATAACCAGTTTTCTGTAACTATCTAATGAAAATTCGGTCCATTCTTTATTAGCCTTGTGAGCCTTCTCTTTTTCTAGTCTATTGTATTCTTCAAAGACATCTTTAATAGGGACATCTATAGAATATCGGCATATTTGTGAATTACCACAAGTAATTTTATAATCCAAGTTGGGCAATGGTTGCGGTTCTTCGGCATCCACGACTAACGCTAACCAAAAACGCAACCGTGCAATGTCAACGGCGCCTTGCTCAATATCAACACCAAAAATATTATTCTGAATGACATCGCGTTTAACTTGCGTTGAATCAAAACTTCCACGTGGATTGGCATGTGCGTGTAAATGATGCATTGCATGGAACAAGACATATAAAACTCCCATCGGAAATGCACCCGAACCGATGGCGGGGTCGCACACCTTCACGTTGCGCAACAGGTCATAGACTTTGGAGGCTGAAGCCTTGTTCTGAAGTACGTCATTCACTTTCCTTTCCTTAATCAGTTCGTCAATAGCGGAATGCAAGGCCTCTTCGGTATGGGTTTTCAGGTATTGGGCAATGCTTTCTTGGCTCATGTACTGCACAATCTCTTTCGGCGTATAAAACGCACCTTTGTCCTTGTTGTCTTCCAAAAGGTTCTCAAAGATATGTCCAAGCATTTCGGGGTCAACACCCACTTCGGCATCATCGGGGTCGTTCTCGTCGATGGTGAAATTATACATGCCAAAGAACTCCATCAGCTCCAAAAAATATGTATACGGGAAATCGATGTCTTTCTCATCTAAATCATCCTTGTCAAAGAGTCCACCATTAAGGTATGGAATCTTAATGTTGTCGCCTAATCGTGAATCAGCAATGTTGTTTACACGCTTCCCATTATTGAGAGTGTCGAAGAAAAGAACCTCCAAAACATCGCTTAACAAACGATCATTACCTTTGTACTTTGTTATGAGTTTATATAAATAACTCTTGTCGCCGCCTTCCCAATTCGTATGGTTGGCAGGCACACCCATCCAACCTTTCTTTTGCAGGAATTGGAGAAAGACCAATCGGCCCAACAGCTTTTTCACATAATCGCGGTTGTCTTTCGACTCTTTCCCAATCAAATCGAGGAACTTGAAATATTGCTCCTTGTATCCCCTGAAGAAATCCTTGTTCAAACGCTCCACAGAGAATGCCTCCGTGACATCCGCCAGATACACCGAGCCATTTTTCTTCTTGTTAATCAGTTCCAGCAGGCGGTTGGCGGCAGTAGTGCACGGTTCGTTTGCACCTAACAGGAAGGTGTAGCGTTTTGGGGCGGTGGCCTTGGTCTCCAATGCACCTTCGGCATTGATGGAGGTCTGCTTGGAAACAAATGTCAAACGATAATCTGCATGTTTCTGCGAATAATAAAATGCCAATGCACCATGAAACGCATCTTGATCAATAATATTGATAGGAATATCTCGTAAACCTTTTCTGTTTCTGGCTATGTTGACATTGTCGGCCACTTCAAACACAAGCAAACCTAATGAGCATCCATCATCAAGACGAATTGCTCCAATTTGCCCTCCACTTTTAACTGCCTTGTCTTCAATCTGAATGGGTTTCAACAAATAGTCAATCTTGGAAAACATCATTCCAAGAAGGTCTCTCCACTTCTCAAAATCGAATTTCAACAACAGTATCTGCTTTAATTCTGACTGGTTCATATTGCAATTTATTGTTTTTTCTTTGTAGTGTATTTTTGGTTGGGATGGTTTAGCATTTCGGGGATGGTGTAGGAAAGCTTGCCTTGCTTGATAAGTGGTTTAAGATAGTGATTTCTCAAAAACATTATGTTTCTTTGCAAAATTGTAGAGAGTTCCATTAAACTAAAAGCTTGAAAACTACATAAATCCAAAATCAGGCTTTCCATTTCATTTGATGCAAGCTTTTTCCCTATTTTATTGATTCTTTCAAGCAATTCTTCAGGTATCTGTTCAGCTCTATACATTTCGCCGTTAGCTCTATACATTTCGCCATTAGCTCTATACATTTCGCCGTTAGCTCTATACATTTCGCCATCAGGTTTACTTATTTCTCTGTCAGGTTTACCAGTTACTCCACCAAGTTTACCAGTTACTCCATCAGGTTTACCAGTTACTCCATCAGGTTTACCATTGAGCTGTATGAATTCCTGTCCGGCGACATAATAGGCGTTTCTTTTCTGTCCTTTCAATTCAAACAAACCCTCTTTACACATGCGGTGCAAGTCGAAAGTGGCTTTTCTTGTTGTGATATCACTGTTTAACTGACGATAAGTGATATTGTCGATAGCACCTAATTCACGCACAAAAATCAACGACAACTTTTGTTCGTTATTCAACTCATATTTGGAATACAACGATAACCATTCGATATCGTCTTTCCCTAATAAATGATGAAATAGCAAGCGGGTTGTAAACATGTTGGTTTCTCTATTCGATTCAAAAGTTGGAGGCATCAGCTTCGCTTTTTTCATCTGCTCGCGCATTGTATTGATTCCAGATCCTTTTGTCTCAGCCAAATTGGTTTCATGGAAAATCGAACTTATATACTGATTCCTCAATTCTGAACCTGGTTCACCAAGATGTTCCGGTGATTTCAAAGAATACCCCGGATTTGTTATTTCCAAACGGTTGGAATACCTAATGATTTGTATCGGTTGGTTTACTCGGAAAGAGCGATGTATGAAGGCATTGACTATAGCTTCACGTAAGGTGTCGTTTGGGATGTTGATAGGTGTAGAAGCCTGCATGTTGCCGTCTTTAAGTTCAAAACCTCTAGGTAAATCATCGATAATAGCATTTAATGCACGGTTTACCAAAAGGATAAAAGCACCACGCATGTCAATCGTAGATTCAAAACGCCTGTCAGGATTATCCACCCATCTGTTACCGGGGACTCGAATATAATCAACTCTTAACGCTGGCATCAATCGCCTCAAGGCCATTGTTTTTCCGAAAACAATTAATCCTGTATAGGTAAGGACATATTCTCCTGATTTGTCTTTCTCACAAGCTCTCAAGGCCAACAACAGGTTGGTGTCGTCGTAGGTTAATTCTTCGGCATTCGGATTAACTTTTTCTCTCAATCTCCTATAATACGACAATGCATTTTCATCAATGTCGTCCAGACTTGAACCTTTGACTATAGAGCAATCGAAACTCTCTGCCGAGGAATAGAAAACAGGCATATCATCCTCGGTGCATTTTTGATCCGACGGGCCAATTCTACGGTAAGCCCCCTGCGGCAGACCTCTTTTTTCAAAATAAACAGGTTTTTGCGAAGCGGGTGCCTCATTTACTCTTACAACCACAACGGTTTTGCCGTCAACCACTTCCGTTTCAATCTGTGGACGAATGCGTATGTTAAAAACCGAGGCGCATTGGTTGGCTATATCAGTTTGGAGTTTATCAGGATTTGCAATGTTTTCTGGCTCATATGTTGGAAATCCGTTTTCATCGAAACCTCTCCTCACGGCACCCAAAAGAAGATAGCCACCGTCCAAATCGGGTTCATTGGCAAAAGCGCAGATGGTTTCCATGATGCTCTTTCCTGCTTCCGAAGCTCTTTTTGCCTCAATTCTGACACCTTCATCGCCAGCATTCAAGTCCTTGAATAATTCTCGTGCCGTTCTCATAATCTGCAAATTTACGAATTAAAACTTTCCGAGATGATGATCTCTGGATTGACTTCCTTATTTGTAAGAATTTTATTAGTAGACACTTTCGTGTCATTCAAATCTACCATGTCTAAAGGATATGCTGTAATAATTGTCACTAATTTTTCCAAAAGCACAGTGGGTTTGACAGGAGTTTTTTTGGTTGATGATTTCAACTTGTTGACATCTCTTTGCAACTGTTGGAATTTTCCTGTCGTGATGGCTCGCTTGGCTTTTTTAATCAGTTCTCTTTCCTCGTCAGTAATATTGGGAATACTCAGAAAACCGTCTAAGTATGCAATGGCCTTTTTTTCATTAGGGCCCTGTGCCACATTCACTTTGCTTGTAGTGGCTTTTGCGTCCTCTTCTTGCGCTGCGAAGACCTCTATCGCTTTTGCCACTTGTGGGTGGTGCAAGTCATGAAGTGGAATTGACTTTTCATTGATATTTGCTTCAAACAATTTCACGGCCTCCAGAAAAGTCAGATCCTCGTAAGTGTTATCATCACGAACGAAAGTGAAAGCATCGCGTCGATTGTTGCGGATAAACGTCAGCGTGCTATGCCGTTTGACCTTGTCTTTCCGACCGGTACGCGCACGCAACGGCAACCTGGCAATAGCTCTGATTAGGTCCGGATCATCTTCCTTGAGTTTGCGCAGCCACATCAGATAACGGAGTTTTTCATCACGTTCTTCGTCAACATCCTTGTCGAAAAGACCGAATGTTTCTGGAGTTTCGTCGGTAGAGTAAATCTGACTGTCTTCTCCCAATGCTGCATGGAATGCAAAGAGTTTCATTTTCGCCTTTTTCTCCAGTTCGATGTCGTTGTTGACTTTAGCAGTGGGAAAGAAATTGAAAATGTAAATCTTATTGGCCGTGCTGCCAATACGGTTGACACGCCCAATGCGCTGCATCAGTCTGGTCGAGTTCCAAGGCGTATCGTAGTTGACAATAATGTTTGACCTGTGAAGATTAACACCTTCCGCAAGCACTTCTGTAGAAATGATGATGTCGTAATCGTTTTTCTTCTCACCTTCGTAATTGGCGTCAAAATTCTCACGCAACACGGGCATGAGTTCGTTACGATTAGAACTTTGAACAGTCAGCAACCGGTTATATCCTTCTTTTTTCAAAGCATCAGAAAGATATTTGGACGTTTCCTTGCTTTCTGAAAATACCAGAAGTTTGCCCTCGTTGTTTATGGCCTTATCGAACAATTTGTTTTTCAAATAATTCAAGAAAATGTCCAATTTCGGGTCATAATCAATTTTGTCCCAAGCCGTAACAAGTTCTTTCAACATCGCATCGTCTTGTTCCAATCCATCCTTGAACCTAGGCAAAAAGTCAGTTGGAGTGCATATCTCGATAGTAGGGTCGGCATAGATGGATTCGTTGATTAGTTTTATCAACTCCTCTTCCTTACCGTTACTGAGCAATTCGTTGACTTTCAAATTCGGAGCAATATAAATTGTTCCTTTCTCAAACATGTCCAACATCACCTTATTGGCCTGATAATACCTGTTGAGCGACTGCTTGAAAGCGAAAAAACTGCTGTCAATGCGCTTGACTAACAAGGTTTTCATAATCCCAGCCAACTCGTCTGAAATCCTATCTGCGTTCTTGTATTTTTTCTTTTTGTCAGGATTCAAATACTTGATGGCTTGGTATCGGAAATAGTTCAATCCCGTTTCCTTTCCTTTCAGATAAGCGAGCGTTTTGTCGTAGAGCTTCTCTAACGTGGCATCAAGTTGATAATAAATCTTCTCTGGTGACTGAACATCTGGAAAAACAACGCCTTGTTCAAGCAAATCCTTCCTGTATGCCTCGTTTTCCATCAAGTCAGTACGTGTACGACGCACGGTCAACGGCTCAACCACTTTCACACGGATTTTTTCGTATATGGCCTTGATCTCATTTGAAATCAGTTCTATATTCTTTTCTTTCTTGAGTTTATTGTATTTCTCAATCTGCTCACGGAAGAATCGCTGCAAGTTGCTTTCTTCCAGGGTACTGTCCTTTGAATCTTGGAACAGATAGACCAAATTGGCTATGTCTTCTGGACGGTTGTTCAGCGGAGTTGCCGATACGAGCATCACTTTCTTGTCGTAATATTTCCCATTGGGATACTGCCGCCTCGTCTTCGTCTTACAAATTTTCTGAAGTTCATTGTACATGTTTGCCGTATCCGATCTGAACTTATGGGCTTCATCCACAATAACCAGATCATAAAGGCTTGCATCCTTGATTTTGTGCAGACTTCCGTTGGTAACAATCTTAAAATTATCCAGTTTGAAAGTGGTCAAGGTTCCTTCCCAATTTTCTTCCAAGGCCGGTGGCACAATCACCAATGTATGTGAACGATAGGTTGGGAAACCGTTGGAAAAGAAGAATTTTTTCGCAATTAATGCCGCCACTACCGTTTTCCCCAAACCAACCACATCGGATAAGAAAAAGCCATTATGTTTCATCATTTTGGCATAGCCATCGTTGACGGCATCCACTTGATAGGACAATTTCTTGTAACCTTTAGGCAAATCTGAAACCGAATTGGGATCAAAATCAATGCTTTTGCCGAAGTATTCCAGCAAAAACTTCAAATAAATCTGGTAAGGCGTAAAATCAGGATTCAGATAAGATTCCTGCCTTACCTTCTCAACATGAGTCAAATCTATCTCCACTGATTCTTCCCAAAGCCGTTCAAAGGTTTCCGTAGCATATTGGATATCATCATCATACCGCAACTCCACATTGAACTCGAAATTCTTTTCCAATCCGGCTTCAGT